>NZ_JMTB01000278.1 GCF_000734965.1 Trabulsiella guamensis ATCC 49490 | reverse complement strand
GATTTTTACCTGGGTAAAGGTGAGCGTCCTGAATGGCTGAATAAACATGATGCAGTTGAGGTGGAAAATGATTAACAGGACTCGACTCCGTGAAGCACAACGCCTTGCTGCAATTGCATGGTTAAACAACGACAAAAAAGGGTGGAATGAGGCTAATAAATTACTGGCCTCTGCTGCCGGGAGAACTCTTCACTGATGGG
>NZ_JMTB01000277.1 GCF_000734965.1 Trabulsiella guamensis ATCC 49490 | reverse complement strand
CTCACACACATCAGTATCATTATGCACCAGAAACGACATTTGGTTAAGTTTAATCTTGCATAAAGACAATTCCTGGATGAACGTTGATTTATCATGACTGATGATAGATTTCTCATTTTATTATGCGATAATTTGACCCTGCGTGTATGATCTCTCAGAGAGAACACCTGCCCCCGGAGTCAGAATAGTTATCGCCTCATC
>NZ_JMTB01000276.1 GCF_000734965.1 Trabulsiella guamensis ATCC 49490 | reverse complement strand
TACATTCCTAGAAACCATCAGCGAAGGCGTCGCCATGTTCAATGCGAAGACCGGGCGCGATACCGAGATGTGCCGGGGTGAACTGTCGTTTGATCAGGCATTTGAGCGCAGCTACAGCCAGTCCGCTATCACCCGCATAGTCGAGGAGCAATTACGCCAGTTAATGCTGCCCGCCGAAGCGGTGCGCGTGAAACCCACTGGCGAG
>NZ_JMTB01000275.1 GCF_000734965.1 Trabulsiella guamensis ATCC 49490 | reverse complement strand
TTCGCCGGTGGGTTTCACGCGCACCGCTTCGGCGGGCAGCATTAACTGGCGTAATTGCTCCTCGACCATGCGGGTGATAGCGGACTGGCTGTAGCTGCGCTCAAATGCCTGATCAAACGACAGCTCACCCCGGCACATCTCAGTATCGCGCCCGGTCTTCGCATTGAACATGGCGACACCTTCACTGACGATCTCAAGAAAAGTC
>NZ_JMTB01000274.1 GCF_000734965.1 Trabulsiella guamensis ATCC 49490 | reverse complement strand
AACGGCACGTGGTGGAACGGGTCTTTGCCCTGGGGAATGCCGTCAAACGCGTGGAGGAAATTCAGGAAACGCAGAACGAAAACGATGTGATCTTTCAGGAATTTATTAAGAAGGCTAAACGGGTACACAAATAAAAAAGCGGCGTTGAGATCGCCGCTTTGGAAATAAACAAAATCAAACAGTGCAAATCAAAAATACAGGATTCA
>NZ_JMTB01000273.1 GCF_000734965.1 Trabulsiella guamensis ATCC 49490 | reverse complement strand
CGAAAACCCCGATTGCGCTAACAGTCGGGGTTTTCTGTTTCCAGCGTTACCGGACTAACGAGGAACCTGTGATTGATTTTAGCAAACTAATACGGGAGTTGCGACTAATGATTCAGCAATTACCAACCTGGAAATTTGTCATGCTCTGGCTGGTATTTTTTGTCGCGGCTGTTGGGTATCTGATTGGTCAGATCCGGTGGTGGTGACTAT
>NZ_JMTB01000272.1 GCF_000734965.1 Trabulsiella guamensis ATCC 49490 | reverse complement strand
TGTGAAGCGTTTCGTCCGTGGTGCCTTTGCCGGTGAGCAGACCGTGCGGCAGGGTGAAAGTCAGTTCTGCCATCGCTTACACCTTCACACACTGCTGGCCGATGAAGTTCGCCGTTACCGTTCCGGCGTCTTCGTCCAGTTCAGCCGGGTTGTCGGTTGCCGCGCGGGTCATCATATAATTGAGGCCGTTGTCACCGTAGAACATCACCGT
>NZ_JMTB01000271.1 GCF_000734965.1 Trabulsiella guamensis ATCC 49490 | reverse complement strand
ACGGTGATGTTCTACGGTGACAACGGCCTTAATTATATGATGACCCGCGCGGCAACCGACAACCCGGCCGAACTGGACGAAGACGCCGGAACGGTGACAGCGAACTTCATCGGTCAGCAGTGTGTGAAGGTGTAAGCGATGGCAGAACTGACTTTCACCCTGCCGCACGGTCTGCTCACCGGCAAAGGCACCACGGACGAAACGCTTCACA
>NZ_JMTB01000270.1 GCF_000734965.1 Trabulsiella guamensis ATCC 49490 | reverse complement strand
ATCACACACAACAGTATCATTATGCACCAGAAACGACATTTGGTTAAGTTTAATCTTGCATAAAGACAATTCCTGGATGAACGTTGATTTATAATGACTGAGATAGATTTCTCATTTTATTATGCGATAATTTGACCCTGCGTGTATGATCTCTCAGAGAGAACGCCTGCCCCCGGAGTCAGAATAGTTATCGCCTCATCGTACTGAGGATGCACATGCC
>NZ_JMTB01000269.1 GCF_000734965.1 Trabulsiella guamensis ATCC 49490 | reverse complement strand
TGCGCGTGTTGCCTGGGTACGCGCCTGTATTGCTGAGGGCAACGAACAATGAAACCCATCTCACGTGCCTGCACTCTTCCGTTACAGGTTGAAGTTGAAGGCCGCACCTGGCGACTGTTTGATGTTTATTTTACAGACAGCGACTGGCGTAAATATTCCTTCTACATTTACGCCATTAATCGCGAGCATGCGTCTTATGTCGTTGAGGATATTAAGCGC
>NZ_JMTB01000268.1 GCF_000734965.1 Trabulsiella guamensis ATCC 49490 | reverse complement strand
CCGCCACCACACCGGAGACCCGGCGCAGTGCGGTCATGCCCTGCCAGACGGTCAGGACGGCAGTCTTTTCCAGCAGTGCGTCCGCGGCCTGGCGGAACCGGTTGCTGGCCACTTCCGCCTCGAGTGTGAAGGGGGTGGACAGTGCCTGGGTGAGGCGGAAACGGACAACGGCGAAGGTCTCCGGCATCTGCCCGTCGATATCCAGCGTGAAGCGTAATCCCTG
>NZ_JMTB01000267.1 GCF_000734965.1 Trabulsiella guamensis ATCC 49490 | reverse complement strand
GGAGGAATAACACCATGATCACCGAACGTATTGCGGAACATATCAGCATGGCCGAAGCGGCGCAGGACTGGCTGCGTGCGCGTGGCAGTCGCGTGACTGACGTTCGTGTGTTCATGCGTCGTCCGTTGCTCGAAATCGCCTGCCCGCCGTCAGAACTGGTGCGCAGTGCAAACCGCATCACCGAAACACATAACGGCGGTACGCGTTCTGTCTGGTTTGCAACCC
>NZ_JMTB01000266.1 GCF_000734965.1 Trabulsiella guamensis ATCC 49490 | reverse complement strand
CCATATGGTTACACGTTGCTGGATTACAGTTATTCCTGGAGCAACTACCTCAGCACCATTGATAACAACGGCTGGCCGTGGCGCTCCACAGGGGACACGCAGACGCACCGTCTGAACCTGTCTCATGTCATTTTCCGCAACGGCGATATTAAAACGGCGCTGACCGGTGGATTACAGCACCGTATCAGCCGTAACTACCTTGATGATGTCCTGCTTCAGAGCAGCAG
>NZ_JMTB01000265.1 GCF_000734965.1 Trabulsiella guamensis ATCC 49490 | reverse complement strand
ATCGGCATGTGGTGGAGCGGGTCTTTACCCTGGGGAATACCGTCAAACGCGTGGAAGATATTCAGGAAACGCAGAACGAAAACGACGTGATATTTCAGAATTTCATTAATCAGGCCAAACGGTCACGGAAATAAAAAAAGACGACGTGGTGAGCGTCGTCTTTCAGATAAACAAACAGGAGCCGTTAACCGGCGTAATAACCATACAGCAGAAATAAACATACAGGATTAA
>NZ_JMTB01000264.1 GCF_000734965.1 Trabulsiella guamensis ATCC 49490 | reverse complement strand
GCGGGGGCGACCTGATGCCGCTGGCAGCGGCACTTAACCAGCTACTGATTAATCTCTCTTCGCGTTTTGATGCCGGTCGACTGGAGCAACTGCCACTGCGGCGGTTGCTCGCGCTGGTCAGACAACTGAGGAAACAACATGGCAAGCCGCCTGAGCACTGAAATCCTGATAAACCTTGCCGGTAACCTGACGGCCAAGGCGCGCCAGTACGGGGCAAACATGAGCGAGTTTGC
>NZ_JMTB01000263.1 GCF_000734965.1 Trabulsiella guamensis ATCC 49490 | reverse complement strand
TGATGCCGGTGCCGCGCAGGTCGAGCGAGCCGCCCACGGTCAGATTGTCCGGCAGCGCGGTGATGCCGGTGCCGCGCAGGTCGAGCGAGCCGCCCACGGTCAGATTGTCCGGCAGCGCGGTGATGCTGGTGCCGCTCAGGTAGAGCCTGCCGCCCACGGTGATGCTTCCATTATCTGCAATAGTATATTTAATGCAGTTACGGTCAAGAATTCTGATTAATTTATTAATTATCGCGC
>NZ_JMTB01000262.1 GCF_000734965.1 Trabulsiella guamensis ATCC 49490 | reverse complement strand
TGGGGATACCGCCAGCGCCAACAGTTAGTTGAACCGAAGTGATACCGGATAAATCCAGTAATGACTTGGCGATACCGCCACCACCACCTCCACCACCGCCAGCCGCACGACCACCAGCACCACCGCCAGCTACGATCTCCACATAGCATTTTCTTCCGTTCTGCAACTCAGCAGGGACTGCCCAGTTGGTTACTCCCGGCGCAGAAAAAACAATCATGTTTTTATAGCCAAAAGCCGAATCCCCT
>NZ_JMTB01000261.1 GCF_000734965.1 Trabulsiella guamensis ATCC 49490 | reverse complement strand
GCGGCTGAGCTGCATGTCCTCCGGCAGGTTGTGGCTGTCAATCAGCTCGTTGATGGCGTCGCGGATCTCTTCCTGGGTGTGGCGTTTATCGCGAAGCATCTGATGAAGCTGATCCCTGATGGATTCCGGAAGCAGGTCAATCTTTGACGGTCGGCCGCGTGTCTGGCGTTCATTTGTCATAAAGGTTACCGTCCCCTGACGTCTGTGCCTGCTCGATACGCTGACAGGCGATGTCAAAATATTCGTTCGTC
>NZ_JMTB01000260.1 GCF_000734965.1 Trabulsiella guamensis ATCC 49490 | reverse complement strand
CGAAAACCCCGATTGCGCCAACAGTCGGGGTTTTCTGTTTCTGCCATTGGCAGATTCACATGTAATACACCTTGGAAAGCATCACGATGCGAATAAAGAATAGCCGATTGATACTGAAATTACCAGGGGTAGTAATGGAAATAATCAATGTTACTCCGCGAGAAATACGCCGCATTTTCTGGCATGTCATAGCTGGCGCTTGTGTAATCATGCTGGTCTGGAAGCTGCTCAGCCTTATCTGATTGCTGGTAA
>NZ_JMTB01000259.1 GCF_000734965.1 Trabulsiella guamensis ATCC 49490 | reverse complement strand
GGCAGGTCACTTGTCACCATCTTTACCCCCTCCGCGCAATCGCGAAAGAACGTCTAACAGCGAGTCCAGCCCCTGCACATTGATAAAGGTCAGCGCCTTGATAGTGATCGCCGAAACAATCACAGCCCCCAGCGCATCTAACGGTTTGTCATTGTACCCTGTCCACGCTGCCAGCATTGAACCGAACAGATCAGCCCCCAGCACGCCGACGATGAAAGATGTCAGGAAACAAAAAATCAGCCTGAGCATGGTAA
>NZ_JMTB01000258.1 GCF_000734965.1 Trabulsiella guamensis ATCC 49490 | reverse complement strand
GCTATTGATGATAAAGGTGTCCATGATGTTGCCGGGCGGGTACGTCAGTACCTGACAAAAATTATGCGTCATGCGGTACAGCAGGGAACGCTGAAATATAACCCGGCTTACGACCTTGATGGGGTTGTGACCCAGGTAGTAACCCGTCATCACCCGGCCCTCCCCCTCAGACAACTTCCCGAGTTACTGGAGAAGATCGACAGCTACAAAGGTCGAATGCTGACACGTCTGGCACTGGAGCTTAATCTGCATGTATTCC
>NZ_JMTB01000257.1 GCF_000734965.1 Trabulsiella guamensis ATCC 49490 | reverse complement strand
GGGACAACAACAGTCACATCGGAGGCGTGATGGCCCTAAACCTCGACACACTCGGCTTATCGGCAACGGTAACCGCTGAGGGGATCAGTGCGCCTGATTATCAGACGATACTCGACACCGTAACAGGCTATTTTCAGCAGATTTACGGCAGTGATGCGTATCTGGATCCGGACAGTAAAGATGGACAGATGGTGGCGCTGGTGGCTCTGGCTATCCACGATGCCAACAATACAGCAATAGCTGTATATAACAGCTTTTCTCCGG
>NZ_JMTB01000256.1 GCF_000734965.1 Trabulsiella guamensis ATCC 49490 | reverse complement strand
CACACTTTTTTTTCACAGAAGCATCTGGCGTATCAGAACGAGGACGAATACCGGGCTATTACCCGTCCCCGATGGATGCTACCGGGCTTCCTTCCGGTATGGCAATATGCAACCAGATTGCAGACTGGCACCAGAGTCGATCATGGTCTGATATCGCAATCAGTCACTGTTGGTGGTGTGATCGAACAGAGAGAAACAGGCAGGCATATCGTGGATGATGTCAAGAATGCCGCATTCTGCCTGCTCAGACTGACATTTTCTGCCGCA
>NZ_JMTB01000255.1 GCF_000734965.1 Trabulsiella guamensis ATCC 49490 | reverse complement strand
TCTGCCGTCTCCTCCAGCATATTGTCCATCGCGGCGGCTTTTTCCGTCAGCGCCTTCAGATCCTCCGGATGAAGGGAATGAAGTTGTTTCATGTCCAGCGGGCCGGGGATGGTACCGATAAGTGCAATCTGGCGGCGCATCAGCTCCAGCCCCATCAGAACCTCAGAGCAGTACGCCACGGCTTTGCCGTTCGCACCGATAACCACACGCTCAGCCGCCAGCTGGGCATCGATAATGTCCTTTGACGTCAGTTCGCGAAGCTTCACCTCCC
>NZ_JMTB01000254.1 GCF_000734965.1 Trabulsiella guamensis ATCC 49490 | reverse complement strand
AGGGGGGGATTGACTCGCTTCGCTCGCCCTGCGGGCAGCCCGCTCACTGCGTTCACGGTCTGTCCAACGTGCTACAGCACGTTGTCGAACCCCGGTCGGGGATTCTCATCCCCCCTGGTGCGGCGCTACATGCGAAAAAAAAGCCCGCATTTGCATGCGAGCTCTTCTTTAAATATGGCGGTGAGGGGGGGATTCGAACCCCCGATACGTTGCCGTATACACACTTTCCAGGCGTGCTCCTTCAGCCACTCGGACACCTCACCATATTGTCTT
>NZ_JMTB01000253.1 GCF_000734965.1 Trabulsiella guamensis ATCC 49490 | reverse complement strand
TCGTTGAAGATATAAAAAGTACTGCCGAACTTTCGCCTGATGACATTGTGGGTTTCTGCGATAAAGAACCTGACCAGGAGACATAAAATGAGCCGGTCATCGTTGATTAAATTAATCCATGTTGCCAGCCGCAGGCTACAGCTCGACGACGACACCTATCGGTCGCTGCTGATGAATATCACGGGGAAACAGAGCTGCCGTGATCTGCGCGTCGGGCAACTGGAGACCGTACTGAAGGCACTGGAGGACAAAGGCTTTAAACGCACGCGCCCG
>NZ_JMTB01000252.1 GCF_000734965.1 Trabulsiella guamensis ATCC 49490 | reverse complement strand
CTGATTTTAATAATAGCTGCTTTTGTAACAAAAACGCTGAATATCCATCCGAAATCTTTATAATGCCAGTTGGTTTAGCGGACAGAGAACAGAGTCATGGTGCCACAGCGACGGAAAATTTTGCTTTTTGACAGTGGCAAGGAGTGGGGCGGCGGCACCAACAGCATGCTGGAGCTGCTTAAGCGTATCAACCGTGAGCGGTTCGATATCACCTGCTGTTTTTACTATAACTATCGCCGGGATCAGGGTCAGACGATTGAAGAGGTGCTGGCCGGG
>NZ_JMTB01000251.1 GCF_000734965.1 Trabulsiella guamensis ATCC 49490 | reverse complement strand
TTCTGATTTTAATAATAGCTGCTTTTGTAACAAAAACGCTGAATATCCATCCGAAATCTTTATAATGCCAGTTGGTTTAGCGGACAGAGAACAGAGTCATGGTGCCACAGCGACGGAAAATTTTGCTTTTTGACAGTGGCAAGGAGTGGGGCGGCGGCACCAACAGCATGCTGGAGCTGCTTAAGCGTATCAACCGTGAGCGGTTCGATATCACCTGCTGTTTTTACTATAACTATCGCCGGGATCAGGGTCAGACGATTGAAGAGGTGCTGGCCGGG
>NZ_JMTB01000250.1 GCF_000734965.1 Trabulsiella guamensis ATCC 49490 | reverse complement strand
TTCAGCGGAAAATGCCATTCTGAGTTCAGACAGGTACAGGCCAGACCGCGAGCAATGATGAATGGCAAACCGTGATGCCTGGCGGCGGCTGTTTTACTCCGTCAGCATTAAGAATATTTTATTTTTTTACCGTTTTTTATTTTTCGCTTCCCCTCCTGCATCTGTACCGTCATCCTTATGGTTTATTTTCATCCGGTTTATTTTCCGGGTAAAGCGTTCTTTAATAAACCGGATGAATGACAGATTATCACCAGACGGGTAAATATTACTGGTCTGCACGA
>NZ_JMTB01000249.1 GCF_000734965.1 Trabulsiella guamensis ATCC 49490 | reverse complement strand
CTGCTCTGGAAGCGTGAGATGATCACTGGTTGTTATTTGCCAAGCTGGTGCAAGCTGGCGCTTGACGATGGTCGCACCGTTAACGCGCTGGTGTTTATTATGGATCCCCGACATCCATTGTATGAATCTGACACCAGTGTGCAGGTCATCGCGCCGCTGATTGCCGCTGCCAGTGGACCCCTCGGCACCAACGCACAGTATCTTTTCTCGCTCGATCAGGAGCTGCGGAAACTCGGGATGTGTGATAACAGCCTGGATGAACTGGTGGAGAGAGTGCGGAATCTGCTGGGTGGCGAAAC
>NZ_JMTB01000248.1 GCF_000734965.1 Trabulsiella guamensis ATCC 49490 | reverse complement strand
CCAGCAACATCAGAGAGTTCGACGGTGGCATCATTGCCCACGCTGGCGGTGCTGGTGGTTTCGGTTGAGGCTGACACTGGACACTTGCCTTTGACGAGCACCCTGCCACCATTATCAAGCCTGCGCTGAAGAGCATCATTTTCAGCTTTTGCATCTGCCAACTCCTTCGTGTATTTCGCATCCAGCGCGGCAACGTCCTGCTGACGTGTCTGCATGTCAGTAATTGTCGAGTTCGCCAGCGCCAGTTCATTTCTGGCGGCGTCCCGCTGGCCTTTGTATGTGATGGCGTTGTCTCGGTAGT
>NZ_JMTB01000247.1 GCF_000734965.1 Trabulsiella guamensis ATCC 49490 | reverse complement strand
GGGCTGGTTCATTTTAACGCTCTTCACGCGCGCATCACCTTCGACGATCACCCGCAGTTCCCCCTTAAGCTCCTGAGGAACCGGCGGTAACAGTGCCTGGTTGTTTTGCTGATTGCGGAAGAGTTCCCATGCGCCCGCTGACTCGATGTTAAGGTCATTGACCTCGTTAAGAACATCACGGAAGGTTTCCATAAGTGTGCCGTACTGGGGGATCTCGTACTTAGAACTGTCCCTTGTCTGATACGGATCCCAGCTTTTTTCCTGTACCGCAAAATCGGGGTTGGCATTCGCTTTCAGATCAA
>NZ_JMTB01000246.1 GCF_000734965.1 Trabulsiella guamensis ATCC 49490 | reverse complement strand
GACCTGCGCGGTGCCGACCTGTACGGTGCCGACCTGCGCGATGCCAACCTGCGCGATGCCAACCTGCGCGGTGCCGACCTGTACGGTGCCGACCTGTACGGTGCCGACCTGCGCGGTGCCAGCCTGCCTGATCTCACTTTCGTAATCGTGGGTGAGAAGTACTTCATCAGCATAACGAATGGAGAGTATGTGCGAGCTGGCTGCCAGAACCACACAGCAGAAGAGTGGCGTAAATACAGCAAGCAGGAAATCGCTGAGATGGATGGGCGTAATGCGCTCAGGTTCTATCCGCGTCTGCTGGATATTATC
>NZ_JMTB01000245.1 GCF_000734965.1 Trabulsiella guamensis ATCC 49490 | reverse complement strand
GACGTCTTCCCAGTTACTGATTTCAATCACGTCGACGTCCTGATCAGCGGCAATGGTCAGCTTGATGGAAGGCGCGGCCATCTTGCGCGAGTTGCCCCAGACTTTACCGCCCCCATATGCTGCTGGCGCGCGAAGCCGCCCGGATTGAGGGTGGATTTACCTTCGGTTTTGATTTCGCGGCCGTTGATACGGATGGCCGCCATACCCAGAATGTTTGCCATGCTGCTTCCTTATTACAGTTTGAACTGGATGAGACCGGCCAGAACGCGCAGCTGGTTCACCAGGTTCGGGTGGCAGATGAAGTTAAGGCGGTTCGGATCGTTCG
>NZ_JMTB01000244.1 GCF_000734965.1 Trabulsiella guamensis ATCC 49490 | reverse complement strand
TTCACTATGGAATCCGGCGGTTCGCTGTTTGGCCGCAAAAACACCTACTGGAGTGAACAGCTCGTCAGCCACCGTTCGCGCAAAATCACCGTCCGGTTTGATCCACGCAACCTGCACGGAGAAGTCGCCTGTTATGACCTCGATGGCCGTTTCCTTTGCATGGCTGAGTGTCGCGCCGCCGTTGCCTTTGGCGATACCGAAGCCGGGCGTGAACACAACCGTGCCCGTCGCGAGATGATCAAAAGTACGAAGAAAGCCACTAAGGCTCTGAACCGTATGACGGCGATTGAGGTGAATGACCTGCTGCCGAAGGCTGAGCATGCAGAGCTGCCGG
>NZ_JMTB01000243.1 GCF_000734965.1 Trabulsiella guamensis ATCC 49490 | reverse complement strand
ACTTCGCAGTGAACCTTTTCAGGCACACTCTGAAGTTTTCTTGTGTCGCAGTAAAAGATGGTGGAGCTATGCGGGATCGAACCGCAGACCTCCTGCGTGCAAAGCAGGCGCTCTCCCAGCTGAGCTATAGCCCCATCGTAGTCAAACCTCATGAACCGCAATTCTTGTTGAGGCAAGGCGTGGTGACACGAAGCATACTGAAGTATGTGAGTGTCGCCACAACGCAGCATCAGCAAGAATTTGGTAGGCCTGAGTGGACTTGAACCACCGACCTCACCCTTATCAGGGGTGCGCTCTAACCACCTGAGCTACAAGCCTGCAGAGATTTTTACTGCTGTAA
>NZ_JMTB01000242.1 GCF_000734965.1 Trabulsiella guamensis ATCC 49490 | reverse complement strand
TCAGCAACTAAGTAACCCGTATCGTAGCTCTCACCGGACAGAGGAGCATAGGCATAAAGTTGACCATCTTCCGCCATCCCTAACAGCACGGGCTTGTCAGGGCCGCCATCAAAATAGTCATCAATGATAATACTTGGTTCAGTATCTCCTTCCTGAATAATATGCAGGGCCTTCCCAACTCGCTTTATTGTAATATTTTCTGGTGCGAAGTCATCATTGACATTTTTTAACAGATATTTATTACCCGGGATAAGTTTAACATTGACTGCCTTGCCAGCATCAGCGGTGAGCAAGCGTGTTTTTCCTTCTCCGCTGTTAATAGCCAGAATAATTTTATTTTCCATCA
>NZ_JMTB01000241.1 GCF_000734965.1 Trabulsiella guamensis ATCC 49490 | reverse complement strand
AACCTCTGGAGGTGTAGAACCATGCCGCCGAACGTGCTGCCTGAAGTTCCTGTTCGAGCAGTTCAGGCGTGGCAACCAGGTCGAGTTTGAGCGCAGCGCCACAGACCCGGTAATTATCGAGTCCTGTGATTTGAATTAACCCTCTTCCCCGGTATTTCCAGCCATCACCTGCCCCTTTGTTACCGAGGCGCTTACTGTACACCAGATTAGCGATCGCTTGCTGGCGCTCCGGCGGTAACGACTTCTCATATTGTTTCCGACCGAGTTGATTTATCTGATCATCGCTCAGCCGTTTAGAAAATATATCGCGGAGCGCTTTCACGCTGTAGTTGAAGTTTTCAACCAGCG
>NZ_JMTB01000240.1 GCF_000734965.1 Trabulsiella guamensis ATCC 49490 | reverse complement strand
TTGTCACGGAAAATCTCAATTACCGCGCCGATAAACTGGTGGGAATATTCGGTGCCAGGCGGATTACTCAACAACAGGCTAATGCGCTGGGCAGAACGACAGAACAGCCCGCACGTCCGGATGCGATTGCCAACCTGGTTTATGGCGGGGACTGGGGTTACAAAAACCTCGGGAACAAGGCTAATGGTGACGGCTGGAAATATCGCGGTCGCGGGTTGATTCAGGTCACCGGGCTGAACAACTACCGTAGCTGTGGTGCTGCGCTCAAGCTCGACCTGGTTGCCACGCCTGAACTGCTCGAACAGGAACTGCATGCTGCACGTTCGGCGGCATGGTTCTACACCTCCAGAGGTT
>NZ_JMTB01000239.1 GCF_000734965.1 Trabulsiella guamensis ATCC 49490 | reverse complement strand
GATAAAGCAGCCGTATGGCTTCTGCAAAATCATCATCCCGCGTGTAGAAATAGCTCTCCGGTACGTCCAGGATGCTGGCTATTGCACACATCATCTCAAACGTCGGGCGATGAATGCCGGTTTCATACTGAGAAATCCGTGAGCGGGCCGTGGCTTCTTCAATTCCGGCAAGCACCCCTAATTTTTCCTGAGTCAGATTTGCCCGTAACCGGGCGGCTTTAAGACGGGCAGGTAACATAGCAACACCATCAGTTGTAAATACTGGTGCTATGTTTAGCATTGCTTTACACTCAGGTTGTTTAGATATCCTTGACATGATAACAGACAACACAGAGGTGACTGAAGATGACGGATAAAGA
>NZ_JMTB01000238.1 GCF_000734965.1 Trabulsiella guamensis ATCC 49490 | reverse complement strand
CCGCCGCAGACTCGGACGACAGCCCGGCTTTTGTGGCGATAATCTCCGCTTTTGCTGCCGCCTCCCGCGCAAACTCCTGGAGGATTTCTTTCTCGCGTTTGTGGCTCACCATCGCTGCCGACTCCAGCCGGTGAGCGACCAGCGCCAGCTGACCGAGTGCTTTGGGCTCCACAACATCACCCTCGGACAGCGACATCGAGGTTTCAAAGGCGAGGGTTTTGACAAACTCCAGCAGCAGTTTGCCGACGTCGGACGTCGGCGCAGAGCCGAGCTTCGCTGCCCAGATTTCGGCCATCTCCCGCGATGCACGAATTTTGGCGCCGAACTGTTCCATGCGGCTTGCGTAACGGTTAAGACCGGC
>NZ_JMTB01000237.1 GCF_000734965.1 Trabulsiella guamensis ATCC 49490 | reverse complement strand
AGCTCAATGCCGGTGAACGAACCGCCTCGCGCCAGAACAGGAAGCGCGGTGGTGCCGCTGCCCATGAACGGGTCGAGGACGCGGGCGTTATCCGCCAGCGGTCGGACCAGCTCATCCATCACCCTGACCGGCTTCCCGGTCATGTGCAGTTTCTCCGCTGGCTTCACGCGCTCAGTAATGACGCCGGGGAACGGACCACCCGGCACTTTCTCCAGCATGCCTGTACTTCCCCACACGATATATTCCGCCTGATGCCTGAAATAGCCGGTGTGCGGGGCGCGGGCTGATGCTGTCTTGTCCCAGACAACAATGCCGCGCCAGAGCACACCGCCAGCCTGAATCACGTCGGTCATCACCGGAAGCTGCCGCCAGTCCGA
>NZ_JMTB01000236.1 GCF_000734965.1 Trabulsiella guamensis ATCC 49490 | reverse complement strand
AATCTGGTTTCCCCAGGGAAGATATTACGTATTGTCTTTTGTTTTTCCAGTATTACCATTATTCTTCACTGAAGCAATCCCCACGTCACGGGATTGCGTGGTGAGATACATCTGACTCGTACCAATAATTTGATGGTTTGCGGCTTTTAAATTAAAGTAAAACTTACCATTCGCTGCAACTTTCCTTTCATATCGTTCATCCAGGGAACTATTCGTCCGGACAGATGCGATACCGTTTTCAGCAGCAGCTTTTGTGGTATAAAGCTCACTTGTAAGAATAATCTCACCATTACCTGCTTTAAGTATAAATCTGAACTGTTCATTACTGCTTTTACTTAATTCGAACCAACCAGACATATGAACTCCTTATCTACCCGTTTAATCG
>NZ_JMTB01000235.1 GCF_000734965.1 Trabulsiella guamensis ATCC 49490 | reverse complement strand
CGTTCTCCGGCACGGCGTCATCGTGAAACCGATGTCACCGCTAAAGTTCGCCATGTCTGGCACCAGATGCATGCGGATGGCTTTGTGCATGACGGCAGCGACAGCGCGCTTGACGCGTTCGTGGCAAAAATCACTGTCAGACTCAACCACGGCAAGGGGATCGCCAGTCTGGCGTGGTGCCGTGGCGATACGTTGATGACGGTGCTGGAAAGCCTGAAACAGTGGCATCTCCGCGAGATGACCGCAGTGCTGTCACCCCGCGACCTGGCCTTTCTTGATCATCGTGGTTACAACGCCATTAACGACCTGTTTACCCGCAAGGTAAGGAAGGTACGCGTATGACTGACCAACAGCACGATCTCTTCGGTGATATCCAGGATGACAGTATCCTGGATAG
>NZ_JMTB01000234.1 GCF_000734965.1 Trabulsiella guamensis ATCC 49490 | reverse complement strand
CGTTCTCCGGCACGGCGTCATCGTGAAACCGATGTCACCGCTAAGGTTCGCCATGTCTGGCACCAGATGCATGCGGATGGCTTTGTGCATGACGGCAGCGACAGCGCGCTTGACGCGTTCGTGGCAAAAATCACTGTCAGGCTCAACCACGGCAAGGGGATCGCCAGTCTGGCGTGGTGCCGTGGCGATACGCTGATGACGGTGCTGGAAAGCCTGAAACAGTGGCATCTTCGCGAGATGACCGCAGTGCTGTCACCCCGCGACCTGGCCTTTCTTGATCATCGTGGTTACAACGCCATTAACGACCTGTTTACCCGCAAGGTAAGGAAGGTACGCGTATGACTGACCAACAGCACGATCTCTTCGGTGATATCCAGGATGACAGTATTCTGGATAA
>NZ_JMTB01000233.1 GCF_000734965.1 Trabulsiella guamensis ATCC 49490 | reverse complement strand
GCCCCGATGAAACCCACCATCGACAGCGCAACTGACGATGTGGGGGCTGTCCAGTCGTCGCTGGCGAACCATGGCCTGACTGATGACCCGACGCCGACGCTGAACGGTAAGGCGGAAGCGGGCAGCATCGTGAAGATCTACGATCAGAGTGGTCTGCTGGGTTCCGTCACCGCACGCGCTGACGGCACCTGGAGCTACTCGCCGACCGCAGGTCTGAGCGAAGGCAGCCACCAGTTCTATGTGACTGCCACCGACAAGGCTGGCAACACCGGCGTTGCCTCGGATAACTTCGAGCTGATCCTGGACTTCACCGCACCTGACAGCAGCAAACTCGCCATCACGGATGTGATTGACGATGTTGGCGGGGTGAACGGTTCTGTACTGAGTGGTACTGAAACGG
>NZ_JMTB01000232.1 GCF_000734965.1 Trabulsiella guamensis ATCC 49490 | reverse complement strand
TCAGAAAAATCGACAAGTTTTGCTTATGGCTTTGGTGTAACTTTTAATCCTGTCGACAATTTATCAATAAACGCTGGATATGAAGGTACTCAGGCTAATCTGGACGGTAATCGCTCCATCAACGGTTTCAATGTTGGTGTTGGTTATAGATTCTGATCTTTATAGAAACATTTTCCCTCTTCATATCGAAAATGTATCTATGGAAAGTCAGTTAAAACGTAGGAGAGTTAAAATGGGTATTATTTCGTGGATTATATTTGGTCTGATAGCAGGTATTCTCGCTAAATGGATCATGCCCGGTAAAGACGGTGGTGGCTTTTTCATGACCGTCATTCTGGGCATTGTTGGTGCAGTCGTTGGTGGCTGGGGAAGTACATTACTTGGTTTTGGTAAGGTTGATGGTTTTAATATTAACAG
>NZ_JMTB01000231.1 GCF_000734965.1 Trabulsiella guamensis ATCC 49490 | reverse complement strand
AGAGCGCGTTGCCTGGGTACGCGCCCGTATTGCTGAGGGCAACGAACAATGAAACCCATCCCACGTGCCTGCACTCTTCCGTTACAGGTTGAAGTTGAAGGCCGCACCTGGCGACTGTTTGATGTTTATTTTACAGACAGCGACTGGCGTAAATATTCCTTCTACATTTACGCCATTAATCGCGAGCATGCGTCTTATGTCGTTGAGGATATTAAGCGCACTGCCGAACTTGCGCCTGATGACATTGTAGGCTTCCGTGACACCACACCCGTCCAGGAAGGTATTACCTGCACTCTTCCGTTACAGGTTGAAGTTGAAGGCCGCACCTGGCGACTGTTTGATGTTTATTTTACAGACAGCGATAAGCGTAAATATTCCTTCTACATTTACGCCATTAATCGCGAGCATGCGTCTTATG
>NZ_JMTB01000230.1 GCF_000734965.1 Trabulsiella guamensis ATCC 49490 | reverse complement strand
CACATGATTGATCTGGCGCGTATCGCGCTGGCATCGCTCGAAGCGGAGCCTGTGGGTACCAGACTGCCACCACGCGCACCTGAAAACCTCGCTTCATGCCTGGATGGCTATGAAAAATGGCTCGTGGCAACAACGTTTCGCGATACGTGGAACGCATGTCTTGCGGAAGTTGTCAGGTTGAGCACTGGAAACTCTCCGGTAATTCCGGATGGTTACGTGGTGGTACCGGTTGAGCCGACAACAGAAATGCTTCGTGCCGGATTTTTGGCAGGCGATGATTATCCAGGTGGCGTTTACCGGGCCATGATTGCAGCAGCACCGAAGCAGGAGGTGTGATGTCAAGTAAAAGACGTATCCGGCGAAAACAGTGCGGACATAAGCGACGGCACAAAACTGCCGATAATGCGCTGATTGAACTA
>NZ_JMTB01000229.1 GCF_000734965.1 Trabulsiella guamensis ATCC 49490 | reverse complement strand
TGCCCGCTCGATACGTGCACAGGCAATATCAAAATATTCGTTCTTCAGCTCAATGCCGGTGAACGAACCGCCTCGCGCCAGAACAGGAAGCGCGGTGGTGCCGCTGCCCATGAACGGGTCGAGGACGCGGGCGTTATCCGCCAGCGGTCGGACCAGCTCATCCATCACCCTGACCGGCTTCCCGGTCATGTGCAGTTTCTCCGCTGGCTTCACGCGCTCAGTAATGACGCCGGGGAACGGACCACCCGGCACTTTCTCCAGCACCCCATTGCTCCCCCACACGACATATTCCGCCTGATGCCTGAAATAACCGGTGTGCGGGGCGCGGGCTGATGCTGTCTTGTCCCAGACAACAATGCCGCGCCAGAGCACACCGCCAGCCTGAAGCACATCGGTCATCACCGGAAGCTGCCGCCAGTCCGA
>NZ_JMTB01000228.1 GCF_000734965.1 Trabulsiella guamensis ATCC 49490 | reverse complement strand
CGCACCGATGAAACCCACCATCGACAGCGCAACTGACGATGTGGGGGCTGTCCAGTCGTCGCTGGCGAACCATGGCCTGACTGATGACCCGACCCCGACGCTGAACGGTAAGGCGGAAGCGGGCAGCATCGTGAAGATCTACGATCAGAGCGGTCTGCTGGGTTCCGTCACCGCACGCGCTGACGGCACCTGGAGCTACTCGCCGACCGCAGGTCTGAGCGAAGGCAGCCACCAGTTCTACGTGACTGCCACCGACAAGGCTGGTAACACCGGTGTTGCCTCGGATAACTTCGAGCTGATCCTGGACTTCACCGCACCTGACAGCAGCAAGGTCAGCATCACCAGCGTGGTTGATGATGCGGGCTCGGTCACGGGTAATATGGTTTCCGGCAGTGTCACCGATGACAACACGCCGCTGATCAAGGGC
>NZ_JMTB01000227.1 GCF_000734965.1 Trabulsiella guamensis ATCC 49490 | reverse complement strand
ATCGCTTTTTAATGCTGTTATCTGCGCGGTGATTGTTCTGGCACTGATGCTTTATCAGCGTCAGCGGCACGGTGCACGTAATCGCCCGTTAATTTCCGTTCTGGCGTATGTTCTTGTTCTGATTTACGCCGTTATTCCGTTTCGTTTTGTATTTGGTCTCTACCATGATTCGAACTGGCTGGCAGTCACCGGAAACGCCTTAACCTGCGCGGTTGTTCTCTGGTACCGGGGAAACGTGGCGCGGATCATAGCTGCACTGAGGCACTAATGAACCAATCACAATTTCAGCAGGCGGCTGGTATCAGCGCCGGGTTAGCTGCGCGCTGGTTTCAGCCAGTCGATGCGGCATTGAGAGAGTTCGGGATTACAGCACCGGCAGATATCGCGATGTTTATCGCACAGGTCGGGCACGAAAGCGCCGGATTCACTG
>NZ_JMTB01000226.1 GCF_000734965.1 Trabulsiella guamensis ATCC 49490 | reverse complement strand
CGGCTTATTCGTAAACGTCACGGACATCAGGGGCAGATCGGCATTTATCGGTGTCAGTTTTGTGGAAATTATCATGTCGGACATATGCCAGGAAAGAACGGCATTGGATCAGGATACAGGGGGAGCCTGTGAGCGAAGAAGATTTTATTGATGACGTTGAGATCGGCGCTGGCGCTTCGGTGATCACAGACGATGGCCGGGACTGGACTGCATGGCTTGTCTGGAATATGAACAGTCGTCGGCGTATCAGCGAACGCCTGTTTGTATTGCCTCCCGCCAGGCCGATAGTGAGTAAGCCAGTCGTGAGGCCAACTGTGAATGTGCGTCGCCGGAAAAGAAAAGCGAATGCGGGGTAAGTATGCAGACAATTATTCAGATTGAACCAAACGACTGGGTTACTGAGGATCTGCTGATTGCCATAACAGGCATG
>NZ_JMTB01000225.1 GCF_000734965.1 Trabulsiella guamensis ATCC 49490 | reverse complement strand
GATAATGTCCAGCAGGCGCGGGTAGAACTTGAGCGCATTACGCCCATCCATCTCAGCGATTTCATGCTTGCTGTATTTCCGCCATTCTTCTGCTGTGTGGTTCTGGCAGCCAGCTCGCACATACTCTCCATTCGTGATGCTGATGAAGTACTTCTCACCCACGATTACGAAAGTGAGATCAGGCAGGTTGGCACCGCGCAGGTTGGCACTGCTCAGGTCGGCACCGTACAGGTTGGCACCGCGCAGGTCGGCACCGCGCAGGTCGGCACCGTACAGGTTGGCACCGCGCAGGTCGGCACCGTACAGGTTGGCACCGCTCAGGTCGGCACCGTACAGGTTGGCACCGCGCAGGTCGGCACCGCGCAGGTTGGCACCGCGCAGGTTGGCATCGCGCAGGTCGGCACGTGATCCATTTTCTCTGAATGACTCAACCC
>NZ_JMTB01000224.1 GCF_000734965.1 Trabulsiella guamensis ATCC 49490 | reverse complement strand
AGGCCAGCCATTCATCTACACTGTGAGCCATTCAATCTCTCCGACAGTGATTAGCTCATTCTGCTCAGCCGGGATGTCGTCAGTCAGGTTTAGCGTATAGTCCGTCACGCCTGACGCCGTACCAATGGCCGTTCTGAGTGCGGTGATGAGCATGGTCTGTCCGGGCGATATGGTTTTCTGAAGGGCGATCAACTTCGCCTGAACGGACGCACGTGTTGCCGGCGTATCCGGCGTCAGACTGATTTGCGGGTTAAGCGGGGACAGCTCCAGCTCGACAGGCCACACCTCGATCCCGCCAGGCTTGCCGACAAGGTTACCGGTTGCCGGATCGGGATGACGGAACAGATACACCTCCATATCGGCTCTGTCCTGCGCGGTCGGGGTGATGTCAGTACGGTCGTCGTATACCCAGGCGAGGCCCATCGTGCATGGTCC
>NZ_JMTB01000223.1 GCF_000734965.1 Trabulsiella guamensis ATCC 49490 | reverse complement strand
CGGCCAGCCATTCATCTACACTGTGAGCCATTCAATCTCTCCGACAGTGATAAGCTCATTCTGCCCGCAGGGAATATCGGCAGTCAGACTGAGCATATAGTCCGTCACACCTGATGCCGTACCAATGGCCGTTCTGAGTGCGGTGATGAGCATGGTCTGGCCCGGAGAATGGGTTTTCTGAAGGGCCAGCAGTTTCGCCTGAACAGCCGCACGTGTTGCCGGCGTATCCGGCGTCAGACTGATTTGCGGGTTAAGCGGGGACAGCTCCAGCGCGACAGGCCATACCTCGATCCCGCCAGGCTTGCCGACAAGGTTACCGGTTGCCGGATCGGGATGACGGAACAGATACACCTCCATATCGGCTCTGTCCTGCGCGGTCGGGGTGATGTCAGTACGGTCGTCGTATACCCAGGCGAGGCCCATCGTGCATGGCCC
>NZ_JMTB01000222.1 GCF_000734965.1 Trabulsiella guamensis ATCC 49490 | reverse complement strand
ACCATCGACAGCCTGCTCAAGAATGTTCAGACGGCTGCTGACCTTCTCCAGCTCCTCGCGCCGGGCGTAGGTCTTTGCCAGCAGTAACTGGATGATGTTGATACCGGACATCAGCAGTGCCCAGATAATGGCCCAGTTATTCCTGATGATTTCCCACTCCATTCACGCTCTCCGCTCTCTGCGTTGCTGACAGTCGATACAGGTCACCACATCAGGCACCGCAGCAAGCCGGGCCGGTTCAATGGCTTCACCGCAGTCGTTGCAGTGACCGGCGATGATGACCACCTCTGTAACGCGGGTTAAATGGGCATTTAAGGCCCGTTCACGGTACGCCAGCTCCAGGTCACTGACCCGGTCAAGTTCATCGGCCATCAACTGCCGCCGCTACTTTATGTTTGCTGGATTTACTGAAGCGGGCGAAACCGTCCAGCGTACGGAAACCGAGAT
>NZ_JMTB01000221.1 GCF_000734965.1 Trabulsiella guamensis ATCC 49490 | reverse complement strand
ATAGCTACTCCCGCGCACGTGGTTTTTTTACGCCTGGCACAGACGCCAGCCCCAGCGCCACATCTTCACCGCGACCGGTGACGGCGGCAACGTAACACCCTGACACATCCGAAAGGCTGACCAGCCCCTGTTCACGCAGCCATGCCAGATGCGTGCGTACGCTGTCACGGGAAACCCGGTGGCCGTAGGTCTGGAGACAGGTCTGTAAAATGGATTCGTTCGCGCTGTCACCACACTCCATCAGGGACGCAGAATAACCAGACGCTGATCGCTGTCGAGAATTTCGCGCATGCTCATACCTCTTAATTCTTGTCTTTCAGTTCATTTTCCAGCAGCAGATCGCTGATGCGGGCTGCCTGCCTGAGCGTGCCGGAGAATTCGCGTATCTCGCCACGCAGGTTGCTCATGTCAAGCTGGAGACTGTGCAGCTCCTGCCGGGTCGGCAT
>NZ_JMTB01000220.1 GCF_000734965.1 Trabulsiella guamensis ATCC 49490 | reverse complement strand
GCCGCTCATCACTTTTGTGTATTTTCCGATACCGGACAGGTCGAGCGTCACACGGGCAGCAAAGCGGCGGATATCCCCGCGCCGGAACTGGTTTTTGACAACAACATACTGACGGGCCTGCGGATCGAGATGTTTCACTACGTCGAACACCTCCGGCTCAAACTTCATGCCGTCAACGTAGTGAACACGGTCTGCGCCGGGGTTGGCCGCCAGTATCTGTGTCCCGCACTGCTCAATCACCGCCGGGGCAATATCGTCCTGAATAATCTCAGCCGGTGACTGTGTACCGACAACCAGCATCCCGTTGAGCTTACGGATGGTTTTCAGCCGGTTATACGCGAAGTCCTTAAATACCGGGTCACGCAGCCACTTCCAGAACTCGTCCATAAAGATGACCAGACGACGGCCATCAAGCAGACTGGTGATGCGGTACAGCAGGTAGAATGATATC
>NZ_JMTB01000219.1 GCF_000734965.1 Trabulsiella guamensis ATCC 49490 | reverse complement strand
CCTTAATGGCCGTGGAGTTTGCTCCGGTCAGCAGGACATCGCCTGAGTTCTCCAGCGTACCGCTGTTTTTTGCCGTGAATGCAGTCGCATCAGCAACAGACGAACTGATGGATGCCGCGTTAATCAGTGTTGCCCCGGTATCTTCTTCCGCAACAGTGCCATCCAGATCGTAGGTATTACCATCAACGGTTCCTGCCGTTGCACCACTACCGGTGATGGTGACAGACGCACCACTTTCAATAGTGGCTTTTGCACCTCCGGTAGAGAACACGCCTGTGGCGCCATCACCACTGATATCCAGAATACTTCCGCTCCCAATCGTCGTCTCTGTCCCGGCATCGGTCACATAAACTCCGGTAGCGTCTTTGCCACTGGCAGCAACCTGAATGTCCCCGGCCATGACAGCACCATCTTCAAGACGGAACAGTGTCGACCGCTCCCCGGATGCGTCCAGTACTG
>NZ_JMTB01000218.1 GCF_000734965.1 Trabulsiella guamensis ATCC 49490 | reverse complement strand
CTTTAATGGCCGTGGAGTTTGCTCCGGTCAGCAGGACATCGCCTGAGTTTTCCAGCGTACCGCTGTTTTTTGCCGTGAATGCAGTCGCATCAGCAACAGACGAACTGATGGATGCCGCGTTAATCAGTGTTGCCCCGGTATCCTCTTCCGCAACAGTGCCATCCAGATCGTAGGTATTACCATCAACGGTTCCTGCCGTTGCACCACTACCGGTGATGGTGACAGACGCACCACTTTCAATAGTGGCTTTTGCACCTCCGGTAGAGAACACGCCTGTGGCGCCATCACCACTGATATCCAGAACACTGCCGCCACCAATCGTCGCCTCTGTCCCGGCATCAGTCACATAGACCCCGGTGGCGTCTTTGCCACTGGCTGCAACCTGAATATCCCCGTCCATTACCGCTTCACCTTCCAGACGGAACAGTGTCGAGCGTTCCCCGGATGCGTCCAGCACGG
>NZ_JMTB01000217.1 GCF_000734965.1 Trabulsiella guamensis ATCC 49490 | reverse complement strand
ACAGTTGACCGCCAGTCCCTACGAGCAGGAAAAACGTCAGCGCAATCGGCACCAAGAACGTGGCCGTCGCTGATCCGCTTCCTGGAGGATGGCAGGGTTCCCATGGAAAATAACCGTGCCGAACGGGCCATAAGACCGGTGGCGATGGGTCGCGCCAGTTGGTTGTTCGCAGGCTCTCTGGCTGCGGGTGAAAGAGCAGCGCAAATCGATGGGGCTGCTGGAAACAGCGAAAATGAACGGCCTGGAGCCGCATGCGTGGCTGACCGATGTGCTTAAGCGTCTGCCATCATGGCCGGAAGACAGACTGAACGAGTTACTGCCGTTCCCGTCATACCGGTTCAGCGATCACCCTGCACAGTAACCTGACGTCCTGAGCGGGTGTGGCGTACTCCGCAATCTCTTACCTGACTCAATAACTGCCTGTCATACTGATGGTGTGCAGCCTATGCTGGCTTTCGGCCA
>NZ_JMTB01000216.1 GCF_000734965.1 Trabulsiella guamensis ATCC 49490 | reverse complement strand
TCTGTTTTACATTGTGTGTTTTATTATTTATATTTTGTATTACTGTTTTTATTTGTTATTAATAAATAAACCACCGACAGGCATTAATTTATTTGTCAGTACCACCCACTCCTGACAAAAATAAAAAAGCACATGTCAAAAAGAATCACAAAACAACCATGAAGCACAGGTAAATAAAGCAAAAAAAAGACAAATAAAAAACATTTTAAACCTGATGATAATTAATATGTCAACATAAAATAACACAGAAAGAAAAAGGCTGCGGAATAAAGAATGCAGCCCCTGTATGAATCACTGAGCCGGGCAGTCAGCACAGGTATATTATCAGACATGAAAAAAATTCTGGCGGCACTGAAGCAGCCGGTGTCTGATTAATGGCTGACGGCATTCCGTCTGCCTGTCCCCGTGCCCGCCGCTGTACCCTGCTGCGCATTGTGACAGCCCTGCCCGCGAAGTCTGGTCCGGCAGGGCGTGGGGTG
>NZ_JMTB01000215.1 GCF_000734965.1 Trabulsiella guamensis ATCC 49490 | reverse complement strand
GTCAGGTCACTTGTCACCATCTTTACCCCCTCCGCGCAATCGCGAAAGAACGTCTAACAGCGAGTCCAGCCCCTGCACATTGATAAAGGTCAGCGCCTTGATAGTGATCGCCGAAACAATCACAGCTCCCAGCGCATCTAACGGTTTGTCATTGTACCCTGTCCACGCTGCCAGCATTGAACCGAACAGATCAGCCCCCAGCACGCCGACGATGAAAGATGTCAGGAAACAAAAAATCAGCCTGAGCATGGTAACGTTGGCTGCCGTGGCGACATAAAACACTGCGCCAGCGAATGCACCAAACACCACGCCAAAATCAGTACTTGTCGCCAGGCCGTACATACTTGCACCAAGCAGCCCTCCGGCCGCAACGGCAGTACCGGAAACAGGATCGGACATTTAGCCCCCTCTTTTATTGCTGTAAATCCTCTCTGAACGAGGGGAATAAAAAAAGGCCACCTGATGGCAGCCTCTATTCTGT
>NZ_JMTB01000214.1 GCF_000734965.1 Trabulsiella guamensis ATCC 49490 | reverse complement strand
ACCGTGACGCTTGCGACCATCGGTGCCGGTGGTGCGGGCATCATCAATGCCCGGCACACCACGATAAAGCTGGATGGCTCCGAGGTCGGTGATGATGTCTTCGTGTTTCGGCAGGATGATCTCATCGTCTTCAAAGGCTGCCCGGAAACGCGGCATGTTTTCGCGGTAGTACGGAACGGAAAGCTGCACCTGCTCCACCTCGGTGCCGTACCGTTCTGCCGCCTGCTCAGCCAGATACTGACCGTTACCGCGCGCATCGAGCTTGATGCCGTCGCGGCGCGGCAGGCGATCACAGATATAAAACAGCGCCTGTTCCTGCTGCTTGAACGGGACGTTGCTGAGTTCGACCAGGAACGGCACGGTGCGGGTGGTGTTCTCATTCACCGTCACCGGCGCAAATACCGTGAGGTCACCATTACGGGCAAAGTCTTCACCCAGACAATGGCGAAGATGGGGCGGCAGTTTATCCAGTTCGGGCTGAACAACGGTCTCCAGCCA
>NZ_JMTB01000213.1 GCF_000734965.1 Trabulsiella guamensis ATCC 49490 | reverse complement strand
CCTGCCAGCGATCCACCAGACGGGCAGTAAACGCCGGTGACAGTTGAGCAACGATTACGTAACTGTCGCGTTTGCAGATCTGGTACTCTTTGTAGGTTTGACCGTTCTGCGGATGGGTGTACGGCAATGCCGTATACCCCCCGATAACGCCTGAATTCATCAGCCTTTCAATAGTGATGCATACGTCAGCATGGCGAGACTCTACAAGATTCGCTATCTCGCGGCTGCTCATCGTTAACTGGCCGTGCGGCAAATGCGGCATCGCCGCCGGAACATTAACGCCGTTGATTGTCTGTACCATCGTTAGCCCCTCCTGCTGAAGGCTTTATATTCGCGATCAGCGTCACTACGCTTGCACGGGATCCACCTGCCACACCACCAGCGCATATAGCGGTACATGATGGTGCCAGGCACCGGGATTGCCCGGAGTTGCGGAGATGAAGAATTTGTTGTTAAATTGTTCATGCGAATCATTCCTAACCCAACCTTTATGATTTGCCACGACGCCCGGAG
>NZ_JMTB01000212.1 GCF_000734965.1 Trabulsiella guamensis ATCC 49490 | reverse complement strand
GGCGGGCATACCCGTCAGAAAGACAGCACCAGTCAGCTGAACATGCAGAGCAACCGCTATGTGATGCAACTGGGCGGTGATATCGCGCAGTGGAGTTCGGACAACGCTGACCGTTATCACCTCGGTGTGATGGCGGGTTATGCCAACCAGAAGAGCCGCGCGGTTAACCACCGTAACGGCAACCGTGCTGACGGCAGCATCAGCGGTTACAGCGTCGGTGTCTACGGCACCTGGCTGCAGGATAACGACACGCTGGAAGGCGCATACGTTGACAGCTGGGCGCAGTACAACTGGTTTGATAACACCGTCTCCGGTCATGGTGTTGAGTCTGAAGCGTATGACTCCGATGGCTTCACCGCGTCTGTTGAGTCCGGCTACACCTGGAAACTGGCAGATCTCAGCGAACGTAATGCGCTGTACATCCAGCCGAAAGCCCAGGTCACCTGGATGGGCGTGAAGGCGGATTCGCACAAAGAAGCCAACGGCACCCGCGTGGAAGGCAAAGGCGACGGCAATATTCAGACCCG
>NZ_JMTB01000211.1 GCF_000734965.1 Trabulsiella guamensis ATCC 49490 | reverse complement strand
TCAGTGAGATTGCCGCTAAAGAAGCGGAAGCCCTGATTGATGGCGCGATTGCCGCCGGAAAGGTGGCCCCGGCCAACCGTGAGATGTATCTGGCGCTCTGCCGCTCTGAAGACGGCCGCACGCAGTTCGCCGAGTTTGTGAAAGGTGCGCCGGTCATCGTAAGCAAGGAGCCGGAGAAGAAAAAGGATCCGGGTCAGGGCGATACCACCACGTTGTCCGATGAAGACCTTGCCATGTGCCACGCGATGGGCATCAGCAAGGAAGAGTTTATTTCCGTTCGTAAGCAGGAGAGCTAATCCATGCAGGTATCCGCAGAAGTATTGCATGCCCTGACCACGGCACTGAGCGCCGCCTTTACCCGTGGCGTCGGGCGATTACCCCTCAGTACCGATCCATTGCCACCGTCATTCCCAGCACGTCGGCATCAAACACCTATGGCTGGGTGGAAGATTTCCCGACGATTAAAGAATGGATTGGCCCGCGCCAGTTAGCCGAGTTATCGCAGGCCGGTTATGTCATCACCAACAGG
>NZ_JMTB01000210.1 GCF_000734965.1 Trabulsiella guamensis ATCC 49490 | reverse complement strand
CTTGTTGGTGATGACATAACCGGCCTGCGATAACTCGGCTAACTGGCGCGCGCCAATCCATTCCTTAATCGTCGGGAAATCTTCCACCCAGCCATAGGTGTTTGATGCCGACGTGCTGGGAATGACGGTGGCAATGGATCGGTACTGAGGGGTAATACGCCCGACGCCACGGGTAAAGGCGGCACTCAGTGCCGTGGTCAGAGCATGCAATACTTCTGCGGATACCTGCATGGATTAGCTCTCCTGCTTACGAACGGAAATAAACTCTTCCTTGCTGATGCCCATCGCGTGGCACACGGCAAGGTCTTCATCGGACAACGTGGTGGTATCGCCATTACCATGATCCTTTTTCTTTGCCGGATCCTGACTTACGATGACAGGCGCGCCTTTCACAAAATCGGCGAACTGTGTGCGGCCTTCTTCAGAGCGGCAGGTCGCGAGGTACATATCACGGTTGGCCGGAGCCACTTTCCCGGCGGCAATGGCGGCATCAACAAGCGTTTCCGCTTCTTTAGTGGCAATCTCACTAA
>NZ_JMTB01000209.1 GCF_000734965.1 Trabulsiella guamensis ATCC 49490 | reverse complement strand
TAGATCCTTAAAGACGATATCGCCGGGGCCGATGCGTTTTCTGGTCTCATCGAGCATGCCTTTGGTGTTGTCGGCAATCTCACCCAGCTTGCGGCCGGTTTTGTTGTGCCCGGTAAGATCTGTGCCCGATTCTTTTCCCGTTTTAGTTTCCGTTCCCGTCTCCGTCCCTTTGCTGGTTCCGTTGCCATTTCCAAAAGGTGAAAAAGGCTTCATGCCAGGAAAGAGAAAGGATGAATTCCATTCACCGTCACCGGGTGATTCATTTTTTACGGGATCGGTTTTTTTCGGGTCAACCTTCGTCGCATCTCCCTGCAGCAAAGCGATTTTGTTATTATGCTGCGCCTGCCGTTGTGTCTCTTCGATCTTCTTCCTTGTTCGTTCGGCCTCGTCAGGTAATGCCCCGAGCTTTTCAAGGATCCATCCGAGCGCATCAAGCAGGGCTTTGGCAGGTGTCAGAAGAAAATTCAGCACCCTACCGACAACATCACCAAAAGTAGCCCCGGCACTGGTACATTTGTCCAGCATCTCTTTACTGGTTT
>NZ_JMTB01000208.1 GCF_000734965.1 Trabulsiella guamensis ATCC 49490 | reverse complement strand
CAGATCCTTAAAGACGATATCGCCGGGGCCGATGCGTTTTCTGGTCTCATCGAGCATGCCTTTGGTGTTGTCGGCAATCTCACCCAGCTTGCGGCCGGTTTTGTTGTGCCCGGTAAGATCTGTGCCAGATGCTTTTCCCGTTTTAGTTTCCGTTCCCGTCTCCGTCCCTTTGCTGGTTCCGTTGCCATTTCCAAAAGGTGAAAAAGGCTTCATGCCAGGAAAGAGAAAGGATGAATTCCATTCACCGTCACCGGGTGATTCATTTTTTACGGGATCGGTTTTTTTCGGGGCGACCTTTGTTATATCCCCCTGCAGTAGAGCGATTTTGTCATTAAGCAGCGCCTGTCGCTGCGTATCTTCAATCTTCTTCCTTGCACGCTCGGCCTCGTCAGGCAACACCCCGAGCTTTTCAAGGATCCATCCGAGCGCATCAAGCAGGGCTTTGGCAGGTGTCAGAAGAAAATTCAGCACACTACCGACAACATCACCAAAAGTAGCCCCGGCACTGGTACATTTGTCCAGTGTCTCTTTGCTGGCGT
>NZ_JMTB01000207.1 GCF_000734965.1 Trabulsiella guamensis ATCC 49490 | reverse complement strand
TTTTATCGTGGCGGTGATTGGCGCACTGGTTGTGCTGTTTGTTTACCGGAAAATCCGAAACTGATAATAGTAAAAAGACTTACCGATGATTGGCGTGGTGATGGAATGGTGAATGACACAATTGCAGAAAAACTCGAAGCCAGGGGATTCTGGCGACGCGCTGCTGCCCGATGGCTGGATGTGATGCAACATTGTGCTACGGATGCTCAGCGGGAATGGATCAGCCAGAGACGTAAATATTGTTTATCAATGATAGCATCACCACGCCATGATAATAAACTGGATATCGGAGCAATTAACCGGGCTGCGATAGCCACGCAGGAAGCGATGGGGATTAAGCAGGATAACAGTATTACTTTCAGGAGTTACTATCCCAGGAGTAGTAAGTGAACTGTAATTTTAGCGAGTCTGCTGAGTAGATGATATATTTTCAATTTCTGTAAGGTAAGTCTGTTGTGGCGACAGCGCAGGAAATAATGAACGCCCTAATAATTGGCAATTGCAAATATATTAAACAGAAGGAAACCAGATTAACAACAG
>NZ_JMTB01000206.1 GCF_000734965.1 Trabulsiella guamensis ATCC 49490 | reverse complement strand
CCCCTCAACCGCCTGCTCAAGAATGTTCAGACGACTGCTGACCCTCTCCAGCTCCTCGCGCCGGGCGTAGGTTTTTGCCAGCAGTAACTGGATGATGTTGATACCGGACATCAGCAGCGCCCAGATAATGGCCCAGTAATTCCTGATGATTTCCCACTTCATTCACGCTCTCCGCTCTCTGCGATGCTGGCAGTCGATACAGGTCACCACGCCCGGCACCGCCGCAAGCCGGGCCGGTTCAATGGCTTCACCGCAGTCGTTGCAGTAACCGTCGATGATGACCACCTCTGTAACGCGGGTTAAATGGGCATTTAAGGCCCGTTCGCGGTACGCCATTTCCAGGTCACTGACCCGATCAAGTTCATCGGCCATCAACTGCCCGCCGCCACTTTATGTTTGCTGGATTTACTGAAGCGGGCGAAACCGTCCAGCGTACGGAAACCGAGATACCCCAGCGATGGCGTTGCCAGCATCAGCGCAATATCCCAGTCTGGCGCAGGCATCGTCAGTCCATGACCGTATCGCGGTGGCGATGGCGGCGG
>NZ_JMTB01000205.1 GCF_000734965.1 Trabulsiella guamensis ATCC 49490 | reverse complement strand
AGGCCGGGGTGGCGCTGGTGTATGGCGAGAATATCCTTGCCGCCCGTGGCCGGTTCAGCTGGCGCGAGCGTAACAGCCAGTACATCGTCAAGGGCACCAGCAGCGCGGGCGGCAGTACGTGGGATGACCAGCCGGTCAGCGTTATCGGCGGACGTCAGACCATCGTCGACGACAGCGAAATCAACCGTTACCGCCCGAAGATCCTGGTCAACGAAGACAGCCTGACCGTGGGCGGCGCGAACACACGCGGGGAGTGGTACAAGGCCCGCATGCAGGGTGAAGCGAACAGTACTGAAATCACGCTGGCAGGCTGGCGTGAGAACGGTGATACCGGTCCGTTGTGGAAGAAAAACCAGCGTGTGGATATTGACGATCCTGTCCAGAACCTGAAGGTGACATGGCTTATCAAGAGCGTGACCTATACCGAAGGTGAAAACGGCCGCCTCTGCGTTCTGACGCTGGTGCCACCGGAATCTATGGATTTGCCGAAGGTCAGCGACAAGAAGAAAGGCGGGAAGGGTAAAGGTAAGAAAGCGAAAACGGTGGCGACATGGGACTGAATCCGGCGAATTTTTCACGCACAA
>NZ_JMTB01000204.1 GCF_000734965.1 Trabulsiella guamensis ATCC 49490 | reverse complement strand
CTGTGCGTGAAAAATTCGCCGGATTCAGTCCCATGTCGCCACCGTTTTCGCTTTCTTACCTTTACCCTTCCCGCCTTTCTTCTTGTCGCTGACCTTCGGCAAATCCATAGATTCCGGTGGCACCAGCGTCAGAACGCAGAGGCGGCCGTTTTCACCTTCGGTATAGGTCACGCTCTTGATAAGCCATGTCACCTTCAGGTTCTGGACAGGATCGTCAATATCCACCTGCTGGTTTTTCTTCCACAACGGACCGGTATCCCCGTTCTCACGCCAGCCTGCCAGCGTGATTTCAGTACTGTTCGCTTCGCCCTGCATACGGGCCTTGTACCATTCACCGCGTGTGCTCGCGCCGCCCACGGTCAGGCTGTCTTCATTGACCAGGATCTTCGGGCGGTAACGGTTGATTTCGCTGTCGTCGACGATGGTCTGACGTCCGCCGATAACGCTGACCGGCTGGTCATCCCACGTACTGCCGCCCGCGCTGCTGGTGCCCTTGACGATGTACTGGCTGTTACGCTCGCGCCAGCTGAACCGGCCACGGGCGGCAAGGATATTCTCGCCATACACCAGCGCCACCCCGGCCC
>NZ_JMTB01000203.1 GCF_000734965.1 Trabulsiella guamensis ATCC 49490 | reverse complement strand
TACCGGCAGACGGTGAATTTAAGGCTTACTGATTTGCGGCTTCAGTTCCGGAGGAACTGTTAAGACGGGAAATCAGTAAGTGGCGCGCGGACAGAAAATTCCGTTCCGGAGAAACGGCTAATTTTCAGGGACCGTGCCCACCTGCGAACATTTGCCCAAAGCAAATTGAGCAGGCCGGGGGGAGCCGCAAAAATTTCGCCACCCCGGTGAGCGAAAAGGTGCGCCCACGCACCGGTTTTTGTGGGGGGCCTGCCCCGCACACCGTCGCAGCTAAGCCGGTATTCCGGCGTGGCGAGACCAGGGGCTTTAAAGCCACGTTTCCGGCATTTTCGAGTGTGCGAGAAAATAACGGTGAAAACGGGCGTCTTAAAGGACCTGGTCGCGCGTAGCGTGCGACGGTGTGCCGCCGTTGACCCTGGGGGCTTTGACGCCGCGTCCAGCGAAGACATTGCCCCCCCTGTTTCCGGTTGTCATGGCGTCCAGACAGGACAGAAGGAAACACGCCGTTGCCCGCCTGACGGGCGTTTCACGGGACCGACGACCACGGGTCGGCGGTGTCGTGAAAGCGCGGACTGCGGGCATGAGTGGCAACGTCACTCACTCTGTTCTGTGGTTTTATGGAGTCAGCTTATGGAGTCATATGATGGAGTC
>NZ_JMTB01000202.1 GCF_000734965.1 Trabulsiella guamensis ATCC 49490 | reverse complement strand
AACCCCTGACTCCATCCCCTGACTCTATGGTATGACTCCATCAGCGGTAAAACAAAGTGTGAAAATAATTCAGAACACCGTTCTGAACCAGAATATGGCATGTCTGTTTTACATTGTGTGTTTTATTATTTATATTTTGTATTACTGTTTTTATTTGTTATTAACAAATAAAACACCGAGGCAGACATTGTTCTATTTTAAACTCCCGAATTGCAGAGTGCAAAAAAAACCAGCATTACACAAATAAAATAACAAACCAGCCCTGAAAGTCAGCATAATGAAATCAGAAGAAAACAGAAATAAAAACACCATCCATACGTTGATGATATATTAATATGTTAACATGTAACTGTGCGATAAAGAAAAAGGCAGCAGAATAAAGAATGCAGCCCCTGCCGCCTTCTTCTGAAAGATGAAACCGGGTCTGATTTTGTAAACCTGAAAAAGCTGCGGATTATTCTGTAAAGAATCATCAGACCCCGTATGAATGACTGAGCCGGGCAGTCAGCACCGGTATATTATCAGACATGAAAAAAATTCTGGCGGCACTGAAGCCGCCGGTGTCTGATTAATGGCTGACGGTATTCCGTCTGCCTGTCCTCGTGCCCGCCGCTGTACCCTGCTGCGCGTTGTGACAACCCTGCCCGCGAAGTCTGGTCCGGCAGGGCATGGGGGG
>NZ_JMTB01000201.1 GCF_000734965.1 Trabulsiella guamensis ATCC 49490 | reverse complement strand
AATGCACCAGCCAGCAATGATGATGCTCCTGAGTTAATGCATTAATTACATTTATTAAAAACAAAAATAATGGAGATAAACATGAGCGCGATAATTAATGAATTCATCAGCATTCTTGACCATAAACACATTAAATATACTGTTGCAGATAATGGAAGCATCACCGTGCCAAGCACGCTCTACCTGCGCGGCACCGGCATCACCGCGCTGCCGGACAATCTGACCGTGGGCGGCTCGCTCGACCTGGAAGGCACCCGCATTACTAACCTGCCGGACAATCTGACCGTGGGCGGCTCGCTCTACCTGCGCGGCACCGGCATCACCGCGCTGCCGGACAACTTTTCGTGCACCGGTCTTTATCTCGACGCTGAATGCATCAGCAATATCGCATATCGCAGGAACTGTGGTTATTCAGAACGCACCATCTTTGCAGCATGGACTGGCACAGAATTCAAAATCGCGGCTGGATGCTTCTTTGGCACCATTGAAGAGTTTGAAGACGCCGTTGACGACAAATATGACGGCGACGCGGCAGAAGCCTACAAGCAGGCAGGCCGCGACTGTGTTGCAGAGTTGAATGAGAGACTGAACAAAGGCGGGGCAGCATGAGCAATGCAGCAAAACTTCAGCTCGGTTTTTCTCCGCTGAGCAAAACAATCATTTTGGCGAAAATGCGCGATGTAGAAGGTGGA
>NZ_JMTB01000200.1 GCF_000734965.1 Trabulsiella guamensis ATCC 49490 | reverse complement strand
CCATCTGACCGGCGGCCAGAAGCATGACGTAAAGCATGCAGCTATAGAGCGAGAGACGGGCCATCAGCGGACGGGTCCTGCGGACATACTCGTCCGTGGCATTGTCGCCGTTACGGATAGTTTCCTGCTGCTCGTGGTGAGCTGACTGACGGTCTGCCAGTACCGCCTTTTGTTTTTCAAGCTGCACCTGCTCAAGCTGGACTTTCAGCGCTTCCAGCTGGACGAACTGCTCGGGCGGAAGCTGCGCCAGCTTCTGCTCAAGAATGCGCTGCTGATCCTGCGGGTTGATAACGCTGTTGACGTTCTCAACAATACCGGCCACGGAATCCGCTGTTTTCGCTGTATCGCCACCAAACCAGCCGCCGATGGTGCGCAGCAGTGACGGCCCGGCTTTCAGCACCACCGAGGCCACGGTGGAAAGGGTTAATGGATCCATTTCAGTAACTCCTTACGTGAAACCCACCGGCAGATCATGACGCCAAGCACTGCGCCGACCGGCTCCAGTAACAGCGTGATAAGCGGGTAAGCAAAGAGATTGGCGGAAAGCAGAAGAACCACTCCGCAACCCCAGACAACCCACGCCCAGAAAGCGGCATGGCGACTGATTTTCACCGTCGGCTGAATCAGCCGGTACGGGAGGTTGCCGAGAACGATGCTGAACCCGATCAGAACAACCCCGGACAGCGCCAGCCACCAGACCAG
>NZ_JMTB01000199.1 GCF_000734965.1 Trabulsiella guamensis ATCC 49490 | reverse complement strand
CGTATGCGTATCGGCAATGACCGTGGACGTGATGTAACCAACGAAGCCGCGCAACTCGTGTGGCAGTTGGTGATGGCGGAGGGTGGTGAAATTGGCTGGGAGCTTGATGATGGTTCTCGCATGATTTTGAAGGCTGAAAAACTAGAGGCCACCAAATGAGCAACATCGACAAACAGGCGCTGCGTGAAGCAGCGGAGAAGGCGACGCCGGGGCCGTGGCGCTATCTCAAATCGACACCGTTCATGGATGCCGAGATTTCAGCAGAAAAACACACTCGCGTAGTCAATTTGCTGGCTGGCGACGTTACGGCTGACAACAGTAACTTCATCGCCGCCGCCAACCCCGCCACCGTGCTGGCGTTGCTGTATGAGCTGGAAGCCGCAGAGAAGCGCATCACCGAATTACAGAGTGAGAATGAATACATTCGCAAGCGTTTTAAAGAAGTCGATCTGCTGCTTGGTAAAAATTTGCTGGTAATGAAGGCTGCAATTATCGAATGGCAGGTAACTGGCGACGCTAAGAACGGCCTGGCATGGATTTACAACACGCTGTTTGGTCCCGGTGAACTACCCAGCGAGGATGAGAAAGACGCTCAGGCCTGGTTTGACCGGGAATACGATCCACTCGACAAAGAGCTGATGGAACTGCACCGGTGGTTTTGGGAACAAAGCGAGGCTGAACGTGCCGCCGCTGGCATCGGCAAGGGA
>NZ_JMTB01000198.1 GCF_000734965.1 Trabulsiella guamensis ATCC 49490 | reverse complement strand
AACTCAATGCCGGTGAACTTACCACCGCGTGCCAGAACAGGAAGCGCGGTGGTGCCGCTGCCCATGAACGGGTCGAGGACGTGGGCGTTATCCGCCAGCGGTCGGGCCAGCTCTTCCATCACCCTGACCGGCTTCCCGGTCATGTGCAGTTTCTCCGCTGGCTTCACGCGCTCAGTAATGACGCCGGGGAACGGACCACCCGGCACTTTCTCCAGCATGCCTGTACTTCCCCACACGATATATTCCGCCTGATGCCTGAAATAGCCGGTATGCGGCGCACGGGCTGACGATGTTTTGTCCCAGACGATAATGCCGCGCCAGCTAACACCGCCCGCCTGAAACACATCAGTCATCAACGGGAGCTGCCGCCAGTCCGAGAAAACCATGACATAGCAGCCCGGACGAACAAGCCTGGGGATCATGCTCATCCACTGCGTACACCAGAATGCAAAACTTCTCTGGTCGCGATTGTCACCGCCGAATTCCGCGTGGTGTGCGCTGGTGACTGCGTATTTTTCTGACGGTAGCCGGGTACGCATGTTTTTGTGCAGGCCGCCGGAACTGTACGGCGGGTCGGTGATGACCGCATCAAACCCCGGCTCCAGCAGCGGCAGAACGTCAATCACATCACCGCAGTACAGCGTGGCGTTTCCGATTATCTGCTTTTGCATTTACACTCCATGACGTGCAGTAAGGGCCGTATCGCGCTCAG
>NZ_JMTB01000197.1 GCF_000734965.1 Trabulsiella guamensis ATCC 49490 | reverse complement strand
AAACCAACGTTTAAGAGGCTTTAGAGCCCGATTAATTTGCCGATAAAATCACCACCACCACATACAAGAGAGTGATTAAAAAGTATGCAAATTGGCTACGTACGGGTGTCAACAAATGACCAAAACACAGATCTACAAAGGGAAGCGCTTCAGCGGTCAGGATGTGAGCAGATTTTTGAAGAAAAAATGAGCGGCACGGTGGCAAACCGGCCAGCTCTAAAAAAGCTCCTTCGAACCCTTAACGAAGGGGACACTCTGGTCGTCTGGAAGCTTGATAGGCTTGGGCGCAGCATGCGCAACCTCGTGCTACTGGTCGACGAGCTACGCCAGCGCGGCGTCCATTTTCGCAGCCTGACAGACAGCATCGATACATCGAGCCCGATGGGCAGATTTATTTTCCACATCATGTCCGCGCTGGCTGAGATGGAGCGTGAACTTATTGTGGAGAGAACACTTGCCGGACTTGCCGCAGCGCGAGCCAAAGGACGAATAGGTGGGAGAAGACCAAAGCTATCACCTGAGCAATGGGCTCAAGCTGGTAGATTGATAGCAGCTGGTGAATCACGGCAGCGAGTGGCGATTATTTATGATGTCGGTATGTCGACACTGTATAAAAAATTTCCGGCGACGATCTAGTTATTGACTCTTAAAACAGGATCGCGGCAGCGATCCATTTTTCTTTGTCAAAGTGTCGCGATTTGCCTGGCGCGCGGCA
>NZ_JMTB01000196.1 GCF_000734965.1 Trabulsiella guamensis ATCC 49490 | reverse complement strand
GATTGAGCATGTGGATTCTAATTTTCTGGATGTCGCAACCGTACTCAATAGCTCTGAGCGATGCATCGCAGCCAACCCTACAGGTTGAAACGCAGGAGTTCCACAGCGAGAAAGCATGCCTGGACGCGCTTGCCGCTGTGAAGAAGCTGAACAATGGCAATCTGGTTCTGCGCGGTGTTTGTACGCCAAAGGGGGAGTGATATGGCTCTTAGCAAAAAACAGCGCGCTGAGTTGCGCATGAAGTTCGGTGGTCGGTGTGCTTATTGTGGCTGCGAACTTCCCGAAAAGGGCTGGCATGCTGACCACGTTGAGGCGGTGCTGCGAAAATCTGAGCAGTGTATGAAGGCTGCTGCGAAAGGCATTTTCAAACTGAAGGCGACAGGTGAATTCTACAGGCCAGAGGCTGAAAGACTGGAAAACCTATTCCCTGCATGTGCGCCCTGCAACTTACTGAAAACGTCCTACTCGCTGGAAATGTTCAGAAAGCAGGTATCTCTTCAGGTCGAGCGAGGGCGCAAGAGCAGCATGAATTTCCGCACGGCAGAGCGCTTCGGGCTGGTTGAGGTGATCGAAAAGCCGGTGGTGTTCTGGTTTGAACAGTATCAGGAAGGAGCAACAGCATGACCACTATTACCAGAGCAGAGATTGAGCACTATCTGCACGCGGCAGAACAGGTGCAACTCAACGGCTTCGATAAAGGGAAACTTATCTCAGTTCCACCCTGG
>NZ_JMTB01000195.1 GCF_000734965.1 Trabulsiella guamensis ATCC 49490 | reverse complement strand
CCACTATCACCAGAGAAGAGATTGAGTGCTATCAGCACGTGGCAGAAATGGTACAACTCAACGGGTTCGATAAAGGGAAACTCATCTCAGTTACACCCTGACACATGGTTGAGTTGGTGCGTATCGCGCTGGCATCGCTCGAAGCTAATAATTCAGGGCGAAATCCGGTGCTGGCCTATGCAAATGGTTACCGCGATATGGCTAAGCAGGGTGTTGAATCTATTCCGGTATGGAGCGTAATTACCGACCTGGAAAGAAATATCGCTCCACTATTCACCGCACCGCCAGTGCCGATAGTGCCGGATTATACTTCGTTTGAAAAATTTTGGTCATCATTCAAGCATCCTTTCGCCGACGATGATAAGTTGAAATCATTTGCAGTGGAAAATGGTTTGGCGCTTCAACCTGGGTTCTGGATGTACCTGAGTGCTATTTCTACACGCTGGATGATGATTTTGCAGAAGCCATACGGCTGCTTTATCTGCGGCGGAAAATGTCAGTCTGAGCAGGCAGAGTGCGGCATTCCTAACATCATCCACGATATGCCTGCCTGTTCCTCTCTGTTCGATCACACCACCAACAGTAACTGATTGCGATATCAGACCATGATCGACTCTGGTGCCAGTCTGCAATCTGGTTGCATATTGCCATACCGGGAGGAAGCCCGGTAGCATCCATCGGGGGACGGGTAATAGCCCGGTATTCGTCCTCGTTCTGATACACCAGATGCTTCTGTG
>NZ_JMTB01000194.1 GCF_000734965.1 Trabulsiella guamensis ATCC 49490 | reverse complement strand
CAACAGCTACACCACTGTCATTGATGCGAACGGCAACTGGAGCGTGGGTGTTCCGGCAGCTGACGTGACTGCCCTGCAGGACGGCACCAGCACCATCAGCGTGACGGTGACCACGGCCGCCGGTAACAGCGGTTCAGCAACACACGACGTGAATGTCGATGCCACGGCACCGACGCTGGCCTTTGACGCCATCAGCACCGATAACGTGCTGAATGCCGCTGAAAAAGGGCAGGATCTGACCCTCAGCGGTACCAGCACCGGCCTGACAGCAGGCACCACCGTAACGGTAATGCTGAACGGCACCGCGTATACTGCAGTGACAGACGCCTCCGGCAACTGGTCCCTGACCGTACCGGCAGCGGATCTGGCTACACTTGGCGAAGCGGATTACACACTGACCGCCAGCGCCACCAACAGCACCGGTAACAGCACCAGCACCACCGCGAACCTGCTGGTGGATGCGGCAGCGCCGGTCATTACTATCAATACCCTGGCCGTTGACGACATCCTGAATGCCACCGAAGCGCAGGCTGACCTGGTGATTAACGGCATGACCACCGCACAGGCCGGTCAGACCGTGACCGTCACTGTCGGTGGCATCACCTACACCGCACAGGTGCAGGCAGACGGCAGCTGGAGCATTACTGTTCCGGCTAATGACGTGGCTGCGCTGAACGACGGTAACGCCACCGTTACGGCTTCTGTCTCTGACATTGCCGGTAACCCGGCCACCGCCAGCCATAACCTGACCGTTGATACGGCGGCTCCGGTAGTAA
>NZ_JMTB01000193.1 GCF_000734965.1 Trabulsiella guamensis ATCC 49490 | reverse complement strand
TGCATGTTTTTGTCAGCGATAACCCGGACGAGCAGGTTATTGAAGATGACCGTGGTCAGCCGTTGTATGGCTGCGTCATCAGCACCGCCGATGCGAAGCGCCTGAAGGCTGAAAAAATGCTGGTTGTGACGGAGATTGCGACAGTCACAGCGCCCGGAGCGGGGGACGCGTAATGGGCATCTACGTGACGCGGGACGATTTGCTGGCAACCGATGCCGAGCGTGTCTGGAATATGGCGCTCGATAAGGAGACGCAGCAGCTTGACGAGGCGAAGATCCAGCGGGCAACCGATGATGCTGACGCGGAAATTAACTCCTTTCTGGCGAAGCGCTACCGGCTGCCGCTTGAGCTTCCATCGCTCCCGAGTCCGTTACGTCGCGCGGCGGTCTCCATCGCGTTCTACTGGTTGTCCGAACGGGACAACCAGATAACCGATGAGATCCAGAAACGCTACGACGAAGCCCTGAGAACGTTACGTGAAATCGCGAACGGCACCCGCGACCTCGGTCTGTCGTCAGATACGCCGGTCGGGGAGACTGACAACGGGCGGCTGATTATCGTGAGCGATAACCGACGCCTCTTCACGCGTAACAGGCTTAAGGGAGTGCTGTGATGGGCATTACCGTTGAGGTGCGTGGCGAGCGTCAGCTTCAGGACATCCGGCGCGCGATTGAAAAACTGGCTGATCAGTCACTGCAGCAGGAGCTGCTGGAGAATATCGGCGCGGTGGTGGAATCCCAGACCCGCCAGCGTATCGCCAGCGAGAAAACCAGCCCGGCCGGGG
>NZ_JMTB01000192.1 GCF_000734965.1 Trabulsiella guamensis ATCC 49490 | reverse complement strand
AGCCAGATTGGCGGTATGCAGGTCTATTTTCCACGCGGTGAGGTGCTCAATACCATCATCAGGGACATGAAAATCTGGCGTGATTTTACCGGGAAAAATATCCCTGAACTCGTTGAGCGCTATCAGGTGACCTACAAAACAGTGTATAAAGCCATCAGGCGTATGCGCAGGCTTGAACAGCGTAAGTATCAACCGGACCTGTTTGACAATCAAAGGACTCTGTAAATGAAAAAGTGGTTATTTATTCCATTATGTATGTTGTCTTTATCCGTCATGGCTGCGGATTCTTTGTTATTTAAGGTCAAAGAGTCTCTTGCTGGATTCACCCCCATAGATGCTACTGACTGGTATAAAAAGGGCGATACTGATTTTGCTGAGTACGAAGGTGAATACCGTGGCTTTAAACAGAAGATAAAAGTCGCTGTAAAAACCAATGAAATCCATATTAAATCGGAGATAGATGAAAGTGATTTCATCAAGGATATGGATGTTTTCATGCGCGATACAACCCAGCGCTGCCATCTGGTTTTGAGAGATACAATTTTACCTGCTGAAAAGCTCAAGGCTGTGACAGACTGGAGCAAAGATGAGTCTGATGGCTTTGAGTTTATGGATGCCAATACTGTTCATGAAGCCATCAGTGCTGAAACAGACAATGGTGTTCCGCATAAGAATATTTATGGGTGGGATATCAGCATTCGACGTGAGTTAGGGAAAACATCCTGTTCAGCAATAAAGCACTAATTCAATGAAGCCGGTTAATCCGGCTTTTTTTTCGTCCGGCACATC
>NZ_JMTB01000191.1 GCF_000734965.1 Trabulsiella guamensis ATCC 49490 | reverse complement strand
AACCAGATTGGCGGTATGCAGGTCTATTTTCCACGCGGTGAGGTGCTCAATACCATCATCCGTGACATGAAGATCTGGCGTGATTTTACCGGGAAGAATATCCCTGAACTCGTTGAGCGCTATCAGGTGACCTACAAAACAGTGTATAAAGCCATCAGGCGTATGCGCAGGCTTGAACAGCGTAAGTATCAACCGGACCTGTTTAGCAAGGAATGACATATGAAATTTATTAATACTTTAATTCTTGGCTTTATTGTCGTTGTTACAGGTAAGTTTCTATATGAAAAAGAAAACCAGCCATCAGTCAATGAAAGACTTATTTCTCAGTTTGATAAATATGACATTATCAAACGAAATAGCTGGAAGAAAGATAACATTGTTGATGGTGTCCAAGTATATTCTATTCGTAAAGATTATACGTTATTCCAGAGTCTGTGGCACCTGGGGAAGGATAAAGCTAATGTGATGGTATTGACCGAAGGGAAAGAGGTGAAAATTGATGCTGCGTTTGCCTTGAGTCAATGCAATCAATTGGCCATAGTAGTAACGGATGATGATACGCCCACTATCCGAGATGCTGTATTCTCCGTTTTCCAGAATGCCCTCGCTGCTGGTAAAGATGAAGAAGGAGTATTGCGAGCTTCCGGTGATGTTGGTGGAAAACCATATAGTATTTTTGTTCGTACGATCGGATCAGTGTTAACATTTTCATGCAGCATAGAAACTGTTTAGCCAGCATTAATATCTCATTCAATGAAGCCGGTTAATCCGGCTTTTTTTTCGTCCGGCACATG
>NZ_JMTB01000190.1 GCF_000734965.1 Trabulsiella guamensis ATCC 49490 | reverse complement strand
GTTTCTTCTCCGCGTCAGTCGCGCGGTTCAGGGCGAGCTGGTGAGTTTCGACCGGAATAAACTTCGTGAGATCGGGATTTTCAGCGCGGTTCAGCGCCACCTGCTCGCTGGTTTTCAGCTGCTGGATGGCTTTCACTGCGTCGTCTGCTGTGGCGGTGGCCGCAAGGCCAAGCACCGTCACAATCTGGACAGGTACTGTCATCGTGGTTTCCTCTGAATTGAGAGCGGGTAAATCAAGGTTGGGTTTGTTGGTCAGCCCGGCGCTGGACAGGCGGGTGACCTGACCGTCCGCAGTGAACCGAAATGCCGGGCTGTAATAGAGGTACTTCCTGCTGCGCAGTTTCTCCGCACCGTCATCAGTCCAGGTAACATGCGCCTCCACTACACCATCACTGACACGATAACCGTCAATCCAGCCATAAGCCGGGGCCTCTTCGCCCTTCGGACCTTTCAGCTCGGTGGAGTGTTCAATATCAAACGGCAGTTTTGGATAGGTCTGCGAGGCACGAATAACCGCGTCCGGCTGGTTGTTCACCCACGAACGGCCGTCACGACCCGTGAACTGGCCCGCCGGTATCATCGGCAGCCATTCCGGCAGTGTGTCGTCAGTCAGGTCAGGAAGCTGAAAGCAGAGTGCCAGCAGCTCCACATTGGTCGGGTTCATGATGTTGTCCGTTGTCGTCAGTGACTCCGGACAGCATGGCGGAAAGGGAATATAAAGGTGGATTAACCCGCTTCATTGTTAATGCGTGGCGTAACCCCGTTTAAACACCGTTTAAAAACGCGCAGAAACGTTTAACGATTTTTT
>NZ_JMTB01000189.1 GCF_000734965.1 Trabulsiella guamensis ATCC 49490 | reverse complement strand
CCCTCTGGCCGTGCCGGGATTATATGCCCAGCCCGGATCGATGCCTTCCGGAATGGACTCTTCCTCACCCGTGCGCTTATTGACCCACTTCACATACCGCTCCTGCGGGGCGGCGGTTTTGATGGTGCCATCCTGTTTCAGCTGATCGTACTCGTAACGGCTGACCTGCCGCACGCCACATTTACAGCCCCAGCCGTTAGGCCCCATATGCGTATCCCAGAACGGATCGTCTGCCGGAAGACAGACACCGGCCCAGCGGACATGATCAGCACGGTGTTCCCGCGACGGGCCCAGCGTATAGATGAGATATGGCATGGCCCGCTTTGTCCGCTGGATCCTTTCCCATTGCCCTGCTGCGCGGGATGTGCGCATGTTGGTGTCATAGATGACACGCAGGCGACGGTCGCTGCCGAGCTGTACCAGCTTTGTTTCGCCGGTCAGCGGGTCATCCATCAGTTTCTGGCCCCACCATCCGCGTTTAATCAGCAACGGCTCCAGCTCAGCCCGGAACTGTGCAAACGTCCGGCCGTTCTCCAGCGCCTCCTCAACCAGCTGGCGGACGTCGGCCAGCAAATCCAGCTGCGTCATTTTCGCTACCGTGAAAGCCGTGCGGTGTTCTTCCTGCCAGACGTCCCGGAAATCGAATCCGGGTTTCAGCTTTTTCGCCTTCAGCCAGGCGAGCGCTTCTTCCGGGACCAGCGTGAATTTGTCGGGCTTACGCATCGCTTACGTCTCCGAGCGCACGGGCTTTAAAGCACAACAGGGCGAGCTGGCGCGCAAACTCGTCAGGCTCCAGCTGTTTCTGAAGCTCCGGCAGCCCGGCC
>NZ_JMTB01000188.1 GCF_000734965.1 Trabulsiella guamensis ATCC 49490 | reverse complement strand
GTGTTAGCGCCAGTGATATAAGACGGTAATTCACCATTAGTATTGTCCGCTCCACCCAACATGTTGTTTCCTTGAGGTTCTCACACCAGAAAGGACATCAACATGCTGAGCAGAGAGGACTTTTACATGATAAAGCAAATGCGCCAGCAGGGTGCGTACATTGTCGATATTGCGACTCAGGTTGGTTGCTCTGAACGGACTGTCAGACGCTACCTCAAATACCCTGAACCGCCAGCCAGAAAGACTCGCCACAAAATGGTTAAGCTGAAACCGTTTATGGATTACATCGACATGCGCCTGGCAGAGAATGTCTGGAATAGTGAGGTTATCCTCGCGGAAATTAAGGCAATGGGCTATACGGGCGGACGTTCCATGCTGCGTTACTACATCCAGCCCAAACGTAAAATGCGGCCGTCAAAAAGAACGGTTCGCTTCGAAACCCAGCCAGGATACCAGCTCCAGCACGACTGGGGCGAAGTCGAGGTAGAGGTTGCCGGGCAGCGGTGTAAAGTTAACTTCGCGGTTAATACGCTGGGGTTCTCCCGACGCTTCCATGTCTTCGCTGCGCCAAAGCAGGATGCTGAGCACACCTATGAGTCGCTGGTTCGCGCCTTCCGGTACTTCGGTGGCTGCGTGAAAACGGTGCTGGTTGATAACCAGAAGGCGGCGGTGCTGAAAAATAACAATGGAAAGGTGGTGTTCAACTCCGGGTTCCTGTTGCTGGCCGACCACTATGGCTTCCTGCCACGGGCCTGCCGCCCACGCAGGGCCAGAACCAAAGGCAAAGTGGAGCGGATGGTTAAATATCTTAAGGAGAACTTCTTCGTCCGGTA
>NZ_JMTB01000187.1 GCF_000734965.1 Trabulsiella guamensis ATCC 49490 | reverse complement strand
AAAATAATATTTTCATGCTGGATTAAACACCCTTTGTCGCCAGCAAAATAATCCGATACGGAAAGGAGCTTTTAATGGAAAAGAAACGCAGTATTCTGTCGTTATGTATTGCCATGGCCTTAAGCGGCAACAGCTGGGCGGCAGATACGAACGATATTAACAGCAACGAACAGCAGACCATCAACTGCAGCGATGACAGCAGCAAACTCAGCGCTGCCGACAAAGAAAAATTCAGTGCGCAGTGCCCGAAAGACGACGGCAACCTGCTTGAGTGGGTCGCCGCGGGGTTCGCTGCCGTGGGTGCGGCGGTCGGCATTGCCGTCTATAACGACGACGATGGCGGCAGCCACACCTCTGCCGATACCGGCCCGACCCCACCCAATCCGGATGATGGCGGCGATGACGGCGGTGACCCGACCCCGCCGAACCCGGATGATGGTGGCGATGACGGCGGCGATCCGACCCCACCAGCGCCATCTTTCACCACCTACAACAACAACGTCACGCTGGATACCGGCACACAGACGCTCACCTTTGACACGGTCACGCTTAACGGCGAAAGCTGGAATAACGTGACCTTTCATTACGTGCAGGACGGCGACAATTATGTCTTAACCGCGCCGGATGGCCGCACGCTGGTCATTAACCAGAAATACGTCACCAATGAAAATAACGCGGTGATGGGAGGCGTACAGCCAGCCAGCGGGTATTACTGGAAATACGACAGCGAAGGGAAATTCTGGTTTGCGACGGCAGAAACGAAAATTATTGATCAGGATGGCGCCAGTAATACGCTGGCTGATAACACCACCGCCAGTGGCAATGACGCCATCGGCGTGATCATCTCCGG
>NZ_JMTB01000186.1 GCF_000734965.1 Trabulsiella guamensis ATCC 49490 | reverse complement strand
CCGTTCAGGGTCACGGTCACGGTATCACCGGCTGCGGCGTTGGTTGCAGAACCGCTGATGACCTGTGCCTGACCGTGTTCGGTGGTGTTCAGGATATCGTCACCGGCAACAGTGTTAATTGTCACTACCGGAGCCGCCGTATCGACGGTCAGGTTGTGGCTGGCAGACGCCGGGTTACCGGCGATGTCAGAGACAGACGCCGTAACGGTGGCGTTACCGTCGTTCAGCGCAGCCACGTCGTTAGCCGGAACGGTCACGCTCCAGCTGCCGTCCGCCTGGACCTGTGCGGTGTAGTTGATACCGCCGACAGTGACGGTGACAGTCTGACCGGCCTGTGCGGTGGTCATGCCGTTTATCACCAGGTCAGCCTGCGCTTCGGTCGCATTCAGGATGTCGTCCACGGCCAGGGTGTTAATGGTGATCACCGGTGCTGCCGCATCCACCAGCAGGTTCGCGGTGGTGCTGGTGCTGTTACCGGTGCTGTTGGTGGCGCTGGCTGTCAGCGTGTAATCCGCTTCGCCAAGTGTAGCCAGATCCGCTGCCGGGACGGTCAGGGACCAGTTGCCGGTGGCGTCTGTCGTTGCTGTGTACGCGGTGCCGTTCAGCATTACCGTTACGGTGGTGCCTGCTGTCAGGCCGGTGCTGGTACCGCTCAGAATCAGATCCTGCCCTTTTTCGGCGGCGTTCAGCACGTTGTCGGTGCTGATGGCATCAAAGCTGATGCTTGCCACAGACGAGTCAACGTTGATGTCGTGCGTGGCGGAACCGCTGTTACCCGCAGCCGTGGTGACGGTCACGCTGATGGTGCTGGTGCCGTCCTGCAGGGCAGTCACATCGGCTGCCGGAACGCCGACGCTCCAGTTGCC
>NZ_JMTB01000185.1 GCF_000734965.1 Trabulsiella guamensis ATCC 49490 | reverse complement strand
AAACCAAGGTTTGCGAGAGCAGTCGCTATCGCTTCAGGACCATCAGCGGCGATGTCGCCAAACGGGTTTTGTCGGCTCAGAGAGAGCAGGCCAAGCGCTGTCAGTAGCTGGGCATTGTTCAATTTATCCAGGTTAAGCCCGGCCGCCCTGACGACGTTTATCAGCTCGGTCTGAAACGTATTGAACCAGTCCGGCCCCGGATATGTCGGCGGGATCCCATTGCCGCCCTCGGTGAAAAACAGGTCTGCCTCACTGGAGACAGGTGACGGTGGTGGCATCACAGGAACGCCACTTGGATTATCAACGTAAAACATCAGTTGTCTCCTGATAAAAATATTCGTAGGCGGTGCCACCCAGCCTGTATTTGGTCAGAACACACTCCAGCTCGCGCGCACGGTCGTTGAGCAACGGCGTCATAACGTTATCGATACACGTAAAACGACCACCACTGATACCCAGAACGTCAATCTGCAATACCCAGCGATAACGGGCCGGGTATAGCGGATACATACAGCTCCTCAGGCAGTGGTGCGGCAGTATGACAGTGACTTTGATAGTGAAGCCAAGCGCTGCTGCCACCTCTTCAATCTGCCAGGGCGCGAGTCCGCCCTTACGGTGGTATTTTTCAACTACCGCCCGACGGCGGTCTTCAAACGTGCCTGCTGCCTGTCCACACTCCGGCAGCTCAAGGTATGCCTCCCATTCCTCCAGCAACTGGAACGTCGTCTCAGGCCGCATCTCCGGCAACAGGCTATCGGCGTCCGTTTCGGCCTGGCTTAAACGCCTCGCTAAGGCCCGTAAAAACCGGTTTAAATCACCGTTATCGTCACGGGGCCATGCCCGGCCACGGGGCATCACCTGCCAGAGTG
>NZ_JMTB01000184.1 GCF_000734965.1 Trabulsiella guamensis ATCC 49490 | reverse complement strand
TTCCACAGGTTTGGCCTGGCCCCAGCCCTTGCCACCAATCACGCCCGTCCAGTGCAGTTTTATCCCCAGCAAGGGGATGATCCCCATAGGGTCATCAGGCTTGACTTTGAAGCGGTAGCGGTTCGGCACCCCACCAGACAGCCATTTGTTGGCCGCAGCACGGGTGTTATCGATTGTCACGTGCGACGGTTTGCCGTACGTGCGCAGGGTGTCCATCAGAGACAGGCGGATACTGTCGCTGTTCTCGGATACATCGGTACGCCAGCCAACGATTTTGCGGCTGTGAACGTCCTGCCAGAACCACGTTTTAGGACGAATAATGTCGCCGTTAAACCAGCGTACAAACACGTTATGCTGGTAGCCGTCGCCGTTGATCCATTCCATTGCATGCAATTGTGCAACTGTGCGCTGCTGGGACGGGAACATCTGCGCCAGCGCATTCTCACCTTCGCGGGTAGCGACAACGATACGCGGGTCAACTTCACGCTCCAGCTTACGGCGAAGGGTGCGCTCTGACGGGATAGTCCAGCCATGCGCCGCAGCAGCGATTTCAAGGCGCTCGTAAGATTTTGAGAAGAACGGGGCTTCATTGCGCAGGTAATCGCCAAGAAAGAACTGCCATGCGTCATCGGTGATGTACGCCGTGCGGCCACTGTCGCATTTCTCGCGCAGACGCTTGTCGAGAAGCACACAGTTCCACAGGTCAGGGCTGTGGTCTTTTACGCGATAGTAGAGATTGCGAATGGTGCCTTCGCTGATTTGCAGTTGTTTTGCGGCCAGCTTTATCGCCTTACGATTGCCGATACCTGACGCCATCAGCTCAGCCACCAGCGCGGCGGCTTTGACCCGACGTTCGGCATGTAACCGCTGCTCGCCG
>NZ_JMTB01000183.1 GCF_000734965.1 Trabulsiella guamensis ATCC 49490 | reverse complement strand
GCTGGGAGAGCGCGAACGGCGAGCAGCGGTTACATGCCGAACGTCGGGTCAAAGCCGCCGCGCTGGTGGCTGAGCTGATGGCGTCAGGTATCGGCAATCGTAAAGCGATAAAGCTGGCCGCAAAACAACTGCAAATCAGCGAAGGTACCATCCGTAATCTTTACTACCGGGTGAAAGACTACAGTCCTGACCTGTGGAACTGTGTGCTTCTCGACAAGCGTCTGCGCGAGAAATGCGACAGTGGCCGCACGGCGTACATCACCGATGACGCATGGCAGTTCTTTCTTGGCGATTACCTGCGCAATGAAGCCCCGTTCTTCTCAAAATCTTACGAGCGCCTTGAGCTCGCTGCTGCGGCGCATGGCTGGACAATCCCGGCGGAGCGCACACTGAGGCGCAAGCTGGAGCGTGAAGTCGATCCCCGCATCATTGTCGCTACCCGCGAAGGTGAGAACGCGCTGGCGCAGATGTATCCGTCACAGCAGCGCACGGTTGCACAGTTGCATGCGATGGAGTGGATCAACGGCGACGGTTACCAGCACAACGTGTTTGTGCGCTGGTTTAATGGCGACATCATCCGTCCTAAAACATGGTTCTGGCAGGACGTTCACAGCCGCAAAATTGTGGGCTGGCGCACTGATGTGTCTGAGAACACGGACAGCATTCGCCTGTCGCTCATGGACACGCTGCGCACGTATGGCAAGCCGACGCACATGACCATCGATAACACCCGTCCGGCGGCCAGCAAATGGCTGTCAGGTGGTGTGCCTAACCGTTACCGCTTCAAAGTCAAACCTGATGACCCGATGGGGATCATCCCGATGCTGGGTATAAAGCTGCACTGGACGGGGGTGATTGGCGGTAAGGGCTGGGGTCAGGCCAAACCTGTTGAG
>NZ_JMTB01000182.1 GCF_000734965.1 Trabulsiella guamensis ATCC 49490 | reverse complement strand
GTCCTGCATATCAATGCGACGCTGTCCTTCCGGCATGGCGCTGAACTCAGGTGTGCCGGTAAAGCGCAACACCACACACGGGCCACGGGCGGCCCGCTCACGCAGGGAGCGGGGAATATACGCGCCGCTGCCGTTTTTCGGCACGCAGTAATACTCCTCCAGCGCATCGTCGCGCGTCGCGGTATTCCGCAGCAGGCCCTCTTTCCAGTCCGCCTCCGCGTCAGGTGACCAGTCCAGTCCGCGCACCTGGCAGATACGGCGATAAAGGCCGTCATCACAGGCGTCATCCAGGGTGATGGTGTGGATCCGGTAATCTTTTTTGCCCGCACGGCTTTCCTGGATAAGCTGGTTAAACAGGTTATCAATGCCGTTGTGCGTGGAGATGAGGCGGATTTTCCCGCCCCACGATCGCAGCGGGGTGACCGCTTTCAGCAGCTCATCCAGCCGCTCATGAAATGCCGCTTCGTCAATGGTGACATTCCCCTGCATCCCACGGATGTTGCTGGGGTTGCTGGACAGCGCCTTGATTTTAAACCCGCTGGCGAAGTTGATCACAAAGGTCAGAATGTCCCTGCCTTCGTCCTTCACGACCTCCTCACCGATATCACTGGCCGCCGCGTTGAATGCCTTTGCCCACATGGCACAGGCGTCTATAAATTCACGCGCCATCTCTTTCGTGGTGCCGATATAAAAGTGATCTGAGCCACCATCCACCTTTCGCAGGGAGGCGGTCAGCGCCGCGTCGGATGCCTCTGCCCACGTCAGACCGGTACGACGGGACTTCTCGGCAATCTTGAGGGGGGAATCATCCGCAATCCACCGTTTCTGATAAGGAAGCAGTACATCACTGGCGTTAAATGTCATGATGCGATCCCCATAATTTCACGCCTGATCA
>NZ_JMTB01000181.1 GCF_000734965.1 Trabulsiella guamensis ATCC 49490 | reverse complement strand
CCCATCATTTACCAGGAGCGTCGTCCGTTCAACTTTGTCGCCATTGACGACCTCACCAGCGAGCGCGTGTTCCTGCAGAACGAGTTCGCCTACGGCACTGACGGGCGCAGCAACGTCGGCTTCGGTTTCTGGCAGACCTGTGTGGGCTCCAGAGCTGCACTGACCAGAGCGAACTATGAAGCGGCCGTGTCCGCCATGATGGGTATTCCGAACTCAAACGGCGATCCGCTGGGGATGAACCCGACGCTGCTGGTTGTCGGCAAGAACAACCGTGGCGCGGCGAAGGCGCTGATCGAAGCCATCACCGCCGATGGCGGCGGCTCCAACATCTATTACAAGGATGTTGAGCTGCTGATTTCACCTTTCGTGAAAAATCCGCCAGCGCCACCTGCCCCGGCGCCTGAAGAGTGATCCGCTGACCTGAAAAACACCATCATCCCCGCGTTACAGCCGGATTAACGCCGCCTGTAACGCCTGTTAAAAGAGGTTTGAAACGTGAGTGAACAAGCGAAAAAGCAGACCCGAGGATCGGCCGGACGTTCCGCAAAGGCACCGGTCAGGAAAGATGCCGAAGGCGGGCAGAATCAGACTGGCACGCCGGTCCCGGCACCGCTGGCACCGGCTCCTGATGTTAACGGTCAGGTATCACAACCTGCGGGTACCACTCAGGACATCGCTGCTGACCCGGTGCCTGCTGCCGGACTGAGCCCGGCAACCAACGGCGTCGGAGACAACGCGTCCGGCGACGGTGCAAACCTTCAGTCCGGTGAGGCCACGCTGGTTACCCAGATACAGCAGGACCATGAGCGGGCATTCAGCACGGCGGCTGACGTCACGGTACTGGAAGTGCGAGCCATTCCGGAAGGCGGTTTCCATCGTGCCGGGCGCTTCTGGCCGCATGACGTGG
>NZ_JMTB01000180.1 GCF_000734965.1 Trabulsiella guamensis ATCC 49490 | reverse complement strand
GCGATAACGTCACCTGAGGCGTCTGAGGTGGTTTACTGACGGGGTGGAGTGTAACTGTCGAATGCAGTCTGTTTTTGCGCCAGAGCAGCATCCAGTTCTCGCCCTCTGGCCGTGCCGGGATTATATGCCCAGCCCGGATCGATGCCTTCCGGAATGGACTCTTCCTCACCCGTGCGCTTATTGACCCACTTCACATATCGCTCAGGAGGGGCAGAGGTTTTAATGCTGCCGTTCTGTTTCATCTGGTCGTACTCGTAACGGCTGACCTGCCGCACACCACATTTACAGCCCCAGCCGTTCGGGCCCATGTGGGTATTCCAGAACGGATCATCAACCGGAAGGCAGACACCGGCCCAGCGAACATGATCGGCGCGGTGTTCCCGCGACGGACCCAGCGTATAGATAAGATACGGCATGGCCCGCTTCGTTCGCTCGATACGTTCCCACTGTCCCGCCGCGCGTGACGTGCGCATATTGGTGTCGTAGATAACCCGCAGACGACGGTCGCTGCCGAGCTGCACCAGCTTTGTTTCGCCGGTCAGCGGATCATCCGTCAGTTTCTGGCCCCACCATCCGCGTTTAATCAGCAATGGCTCCAGCTCAGCCCGGAACTGTGCAAACGTCCGGCCGTTCTCCAGCGCCGCCTCAACCAGCTGGCGGACATCGGCCAGCAAATCCAGCTGCGTCATCTTCGCGATGGTGAACGCCGCGCGGTGTTCGTCCTGCCAGACATCCCGGTAATCGAATCCGGGTTTCAGCTTTTTCGCCTTCAGCCAGGCGAGCGCTTCTTCCGGGACCAGCGTGAATTTGTCGGGCTTACGCATCGCTTACGTCTCCGAGCGCACGGGCTTTAAAGCACAACAGGGCGAGCTGGCGCGCAAACTCGTCAGGCTCCAGCTGTTTCTGAAGCTCCGGCAGCCCGGAC
>NZ_JMTB01000179.1 GCF_000734965.1 Trabulsiella guamensis ATCC 49490 | reverse complement strand
TTACCATGACGCAAATTAACCATGATGCTATTCGTAGTGCAGTTCGCGAATTAACTGACAATAAAGTTATTTCCGGTGCCGCGCTGGCACGTGAAATTGGTACTTCCAACGCGACTGTTTCCCAGTTTCTGAGCGGGAAATATAAGGGCGATAACGATACCATCGCTGCCAGCCTGTCGGTCTGGCTGGAGAATCGCAACACGGCCAGAACCACCCTGCCGGTGGCCCCGGACTTTGTGGAAACGCCGACCGCACAGAAAATCGTCACCACCCTGACGTGGGCGCAACTGGCCGGAACGATCGTACTCGTTTACGGCAATCCGGGCGTCGGCAAGACAAAAGCTATCCGCCATTACGCTGACTGCGGTAATAACGTCTGGCACATCACCGCCAGCAAATCCCGCAGCAACGAACTGGAAACCCTCTACGAGCTGGCGCTGAAGATGGGCATCAGCAATGCGCCATACCGCCGTGGCGCGCTTTCCCGCCTGTTGCGTGAACGTCTGCCGGGCACGCGTGGCCTGATTGTCGTGGATGAGGCTGACTGGCTCAGCCTGGACGCGGTGGAAGAGCTGCGCATTCTCCAGGAGGAATGTGGTGTCGGGCTGGCGCTGGTTGGCAACCATAAGGTCTATGACCGTCTCACCGGCGGTCAGCGCAGCGTCGACTTCGCCCGCCTGTTCTCCCGCGTGTCCAAGAAGTTCGTTATCAACACGGTTTCCGCTGGTGACGTGGAGAGTTTCTGCGATGCCTGGCATGTCACCGGTGATGACGAACGTAAGCTGCTGAAGGCTATTGCCCGCCGTCCAGGGGCGTTGCGTTCCCTGTCCCATATTCTGCCGCTGGCCGGTATTTACGCGCAGGGAAAAGGGGAAGCCATCGGCACCGCACACATCCAGTCCGCCATGCTGGAGCTGGGTCACAGTGGTATTAC
>NZ_JMTB01000178.1 GCF_000734965.1 Trabulsiella guamensis ATCC 49490 | reverse complement strand
TGCCGTTTTATGAACAACACCCCTGATTCTCCCGCATTCCAGAATGCGCTGGCGTTCGTGCTCCGCGCCGAGCGCGGCTACGTTAACGACCCCACCGACCGGGGCGGCGAAACCAACCTCGGTATCTCTGACAAACGCGATGGCGTTGCCGACGGCATGACCGACGTCGATGGCGACGGCAAAGCCCGATACCCGTATCCGTGATCTGACAGTAGCGCAGGCCGGGCAGATTTATTTCCGCGATTACTGGTACCCCGCGTACTGCCCGCTGTGGCCTGACGACATCGCCCTGTTTGTTTTCGACTCCGCCGTCCAGCATGGAGCTAAAAAGGCTGTTCAGTTGCTCCAGGAGGCTATTGGTTTTACGGGCAAGGACGTTGACGGTATTGCCGGTCAGAAGACCCGCGCAGCCGTCGCCGGTGCTGACCCGGACTGGCTGCTTAACCGCCTGTTCGTCCGCCGTTCCCGTTATTACGCCGACATCATCAAAGCCACCCCGTCACAGGGCAAATACCTCAACGGCTGGTTTAACCGCCTCGATAACCTGACGGATGCCTGCCGGGAAATCGCCGGTTTCCGGTATTCGGTCGCCGGGAGCTGAGTATGGGCAAGGGATGGGAGGCATCACTGAAACGCGGTCGTCATGACCGCCTGCGGCAGGAAGTGCTTCACCGCATGGCCGGTGGTCCGCCACCGGTCCCGACCAGCTATGAGGGGCATGACGGCACGCACGGCAGCTATTACCTGCGCGGCTGGTCGTCCGTTGACACGCGAGACATCATCTGGCAGTGCCAGAAATACAAGGAAAAACACTGTGTTTAAATCGTTTAATACCGGCTGGCTGAAACCCGCACTGCTGAAGGTCTTGCAGTCTGGCTGGACTATCATTGTGCTGGCTGGCTTGTCCCTGATGTACTGTAACTTCTATGGCCGCCAGGCTTTT
>NZ_JMTB01000177.1 GCF_000734965.1 Trabulsiella guamensis ATCC 49490 | reverse complement strand
CGCCGTTTTATGAACAACACCCCTGATTCTCCCGCATTCCAGAATGCGCTGGCGTTCGTGCTCCGCGCCGAGCGCGGCTACGTTAACGACCCCACCGACCGGGGCGGCGAGACCAGCCTCGGTATCTCTGACAAACGCGACGGCGTTGCCGACGGCATGACCGACGTCGATGGCGATGGCAAACCTGATACCCGTATCCGTGACCTGACGGTGGCGCAGGCCGGGCAGATTTATTTCCGCGATTACTGGTACCCCGCGTACTGCCCGCTGTGGCCTGACGACATCGCCCTGTTTGTCTTTGATTCAGCGGTTCAGCACAACCCTAAAAAAGCCATCAAGTTGCTCCAGGAAGCCGCCGGTTTTACGGGCAAGGACGTTGACGGTATCGCCGGTCAGAAGACACGTGCAGCCGTCGCCGGTGCTGACCCCGACTGGCTGCTTAACCGCCTGTTCGTCCGCCGTTCCCGTTATTACGCCGACATCATCAAAGCCAACCCGTCACAGGGCAAATACCTCAATGGCTGGTTTAACCGCCTTGATAACCTGGCGAATGCCTGCCGGGAAATCACCGGTTTCCGGTATTCGGTCGCCGGGAGTTGAGTATGGGCAAGGGATGGGAGGCATCACTGAAACGCGGTCGTCATGACCGCCTGCGGCAGGAAGTGCTTCACCGCATGGCCGGTGGTCCGCCACCGGTCCCGACCAGCTATGAGGGGCATGACGGCACGCACGGCAGCTATTACCTGCGCGGCTGGTCGTCCGTTGACACGCGAGACATCATCTGGCAGTGCCAGAAATACAAGGAAAAACATTGTGTTTAAATCGTTTAATACCGGCTGGCTGAAACTCGCACTGCTGACAGTCTGGCAGTCAGGCTGGACCATCATTGTGCTTGTGGGCTTGTCTCTCCTGTTCTGTAACGTTCATGGCCGTCCGGCATTT
>NZ_JMTB01000176.1 GCF_000734965.1 Trabulsiella guamensis ATCC 49490 | reverse complement strand
AGAAGTGGCAGGACTGGTCTGAGGGGTACGCCGCCACCCGGCACGGGAACCAGAGTCTGTTACAGGGCAACGGCGATCTGCTCGACAGCATCCAGTACATCGTCTCCCGTGGTCACGTTCGTGTGGGGACGCCGCTGGATTATGGCCGTACACATAATGAAGGTTTCTCCGGTCAGGTGTCGGTTTCCTCCCACAAGCGCCTCATCACGCAGGCGTTCGGTCGTGCGCTGAAGCATGGCGTCTGGCAGACGGTCGGGGCGCACCAGCGTGCCCTGAACATTCCGCAGCGTGAGTTTCTTGGCCTGTCAGCAGACAACCGCCAGGCGCTTTTACACGTTATCGGGGACTTCTGGAATGAGGTATTACCATGAGCGAACAACGCCCGTCACTGGTTACCCTCGGCAGTACGGTCAGTGCCGCCGACAATATTATTGCCTGGCTCCGGCCGGAGATTGAAGGCGACACGCCTGCCCGCGTGCAGTCCGTGGAGCGCCACATCGGCCAGTTCAGCACGGCGGATGAGGTGAAGCGTCATCTGTCTGCCGGCAATGGCTGTGTGCGCCTTGCGGCACTACGCATCCGCAACATCACCAGCCGGCACGGCATGACCGGGCTGGTGACGTGGGGAGCCTACATCATGGTGACAGACTCCTGGGGATATCCCCGTGATGTCCGCTGTGAAGTTCTGGTGGCCCTGCTGGCCCGCCGTATCTCCTCGCGTGATGCGCCGCAGGCCATGAAAGCCGAGCGCCTTGCGGAGAATATCAACGCCGAAAACATCTATTCCGGCAGCCTCGACAGCCTCGGCATCACGATGTGGGTGGTGACGTGGGATCAGGAGTTCCGGCTGGATGACGATATTGACCTTGCCACGCTGCCGGACTTCCTGCGTCTGGGGGCTGTTATGGGTCAGCCGGTATCTGATAACCCGGACATCATTAACGTAAGAGAAGGTCAGACCGATGAAACAACTGATTAAACCCTC
>NZ_JMTB01000175.1 GCF_000734965.1 Trabulsiella guamensis ATCC 49490 | reverse complement strand
GATGACCCTCACGGCGGGAGGGCTGGATTCCCGGCAGGGATTACTGGTCGGTGAAAATATTTCCCTGTCACTGGATAATCAGAAACTGAACAACCTGGACGGTGTCATCGCTGCGCGGAAAACCCTCACCATCAGCAGCGGAGCGCTGAATAACGATGCCGGATTACTTCAGTCCGGCGACAGCATGCGTATTGACACGCATGGCGGTACTCTCAGCAACCGTGGCACTCAGGATACAGGCGGGATCGTCAGCTTCGGGCAACTGGATGTGGCCGCAGGCGCGCTTGATAACCAGAACGGTCTGCTGGCCGGTGCCGGGAATACCACGATTCAGGGCACCACCGTGGACAACCGCAATGGTGTGCTGGCGTCGGAGGATGCCCTGTCGCTGAATGCACAGACGGTGGATAACCGGGATGGAGCCATCAGTGCGGCGTCTGACCTGGCGCTGACGCTGGCGGGTGCGCTCAATAACCGGGATGGCGTGGTCAGCTCCGGCAATAACCTGTCGGTTTCCGCCACACACCTGGATAACTCGCAGGGTGTGGTGGTGGCCGGAGGCCATGCCGCGCTGTCCGTCGGACAGACGGATAACCGCCAGGGACAGATGGCCGCGCAGGGTAACCTGACGCTCACCGGCCAGCGACTCGACAACGATAATGGCGGGCTGGTGCAGAGCGGCGCGGATATGACGCTTGCCGTCGGGGAACTCAGTAACCGCAACAGCGGGGATACTGGCGGCATTACCAGCCAGGGGAACATGCGTGTCACCGCCACCACGCTGCTGAATGACCGGGGACTTCTGCTCGCCGGGAAACAGGCCATACTGGATGCGGGACGTTTCAGCAACATCAGCGGTACCCTTGTCGCACTCGATGCCCTGAGACTCACCACCCGCAGCGATACCGATAACCGGCAGGGGCTGATTCAGGGTAACGGCGTCATGCTTAATACCGGTGGTCACCTTCTCGACAACCGGGACGGCACAA
>NZ_JMTB01000174.1 GCF_000734965.1 Trabulsiella guamensis ATCC 49490 | reverse complement strand
TATGACCATCGCGGCGGGAGGATTGGATTCCCGGCAGGGATTACTGGTCAGTGAAAATATCGCCCTGTCACTGGATAACCAGAAACTGAATAACCTGGATGGTGTCATCGCTGCGCGGAAAACCCTCACTATCAGCAGCGGAGCGCTGAATAACGATGCCGGATTACTTCAGTCCGGCGACAGCATGCGTATTGATACGCATGGCGGTATCCTCAACAACCGTGACACTCAGGATGCAGGCGGGATCGTCAGCTTCGGGCAACTGGATGTGGCCACAGGCGCGCTTGATAACCAGAACGGGCTGCTGGCTGGTGCCAGGAATACCACAATTCAGGGCACCACCGTGGACAACCGCAATGGCGTGCTGGCGTCGGAGGATGCCCTGTCGCTGAATGCACAGACGGTGGATAACCGGGATGGTGCCATCAGTGCGGCATCTGACCTTGCACTGACGCTGACGGGGGCGCTCAATAACCGGGATGGCGTGGTCAGTTCAGGCGATAATCTGTCGCTTTCCGCCACACACCTGGATAACACGCAGGGCGTGCTGGTTACCGGAGGCCATGCCGCGCTGTCCGTCGGGCAGACCGATAACCGCCTGGGACAGATGGCCGCGCAGGGTAACCTGACGCTCACCGGCCAGCGACTGGACAATGACAACGGCGGGCTGGTGCAGAGCGGCGCGGATATGACGCTTACCATCGGAGATATCAGCAACCACAACAGCGGTGACACGGGAGGCATCACCAGTCAGGGCAACATGCGAGTCACCGCCACCGCGCTGCTCAGTGACCGTGGCCTGCTGCTCGCCGGGAAACAGGCCATACTGGATGCGGAACATTTCAGCAATATCAGCGGCACCCTTGTCACGCTGGAGACGCTTAAACTGACCACCCGCAGCGATACGGATAACCGGCAGGGGCTGATTCAGGGTAACGGCGTCATGCTTGATACCGGCGGCCACCTTCTCGACAACCGGGACGGCACAA
>NZ_JMTB01000173.1 GCF_000734965.1 Trabulsiella guamensis ATCC 49490 | reverse complement strand
TCCGGCGGCTGTAAATGCATCATGGATCTCATACAGCGCCGGTTCTGAATCCAGACCATGATGGTCGCACCAGTCAAACAGATTTATGCACAACCCGACATCGCGACTGAAATCATCACCCACAGCGCCGTTATCCAGCCATGCAGCCCAGGCAACATAAAAATCATGCAGCACACTGGAAGACACTGGTTTCGGACGGGCGGGCGTGGTGGTGGACGGCACCCGCATTTTAAAGCGATTACTTAAATCAGACAGCCATAGTGCTGGCGCTGGCTGGATGGCGAATAGCGGAGTGGTTCCTTGTTTCTGTTCTGTAGGGCTGGAAAGATAATAGCCGTCACCGCCTTTTCGATAGTATCCAACAGGTTTCGCTTCGAGCGATGCCAGCGCGATACGCGCTATTTCAATCATGTGCTCAGGTGTAACAGTGACGTGTTTCCCTTTATCGACGTCGCAGGTTTGAATCATTTTTGCCGCCTGCAGATAGTGCTCAATCTCTTCTCTGGTGATGTTGCTCATTTTGTGGGCTCCTCTTCACACAGTTTCTGGCGGTCTACCCTTTCGATTTCGGCCAGCAGGAGTGCGGTGGCTTTCACCAGGTTTCGGCGATAGCCAGACGGTTTGAAGCTGGCAGCGGGCCAGTCAGCAGGCCAGTAATTTCCAGCTTCCATTGGTTCGATATAGCTGATGGCCGCAGCAGCCAGTTCGCCCTCAATATAAGTATCGTCCTGCTGTACACTGAATCCCTTTACTGATTGCTGGCGCTGGCGCTCTGCCAGCACATCAGAAACGGCATTACTGATTACATAGTTATTCATATAAACCTCATCGCTTTTGGCTGCCTGCGGGCGTACGAAGCCCCGGCAGGCATGCCGTATTAATTGACGCTATGTTTAAAGAGAATTAATCAGTCAGTTACAGACTGTTCAAACGGGATTATTTCGAAATCTTCCACTCCTGTTTTAATCGCTATTCCGGCAATACCTTTAACTTCAGCT
>NZ_JMTB01000172.1 GCF_000734965.1 Trabulsiella guamensis ATCC 49490 | reverse complement strand
CATCACCTCCACTTCTGTCGTGTGGAACGCGCAGGGCAGCACTGACGCCCAGGGCAACGTGGACGTCACCATGACCAAAAACGCCTATGCTGATGTGGCGACCGACAGTTCGGTCAGCAGCGTGGCAACCGCGCTGGATGCGGGCTACACCAACAATGAGCTGTACAACAGCCTCAACGTTGGTTCGACCGCTGAACTTAACAGCGCCCTGAAACAGGTGAGCGGCAGCCAGGCGACGAACGTGTTCCGCGAAGCACGGATGCTGAGCAACCGCTTTGACATGCTGGCCGACGCGGCCCCGCAGGTGAGCAGTGGTCTGGCATTCAACGTGGTGGCGAAAGGCGACCCGCGTGCCGAACTCGGCAAAAGCACCGACTACGATATGATGGCCCTGCGTCAGAAGCTCGACCTCACGGACAGCCAGAACCTGACGATGGAGTACGGTATCGCGCGCCTCGACGGCAGCGGCAGCCAGAGTGCCGGTAACAACGGCATCACCGGCGGTTACAGCCAGTTCTTCGGCCTGAAGCACCAGATGGCGTTTGACAACGGCCTGAGCTGGAACAACGCCCTGCGTTATGACGTGCATAACCTCGACAGCAACCGTTCCGTCTCCTACGGCGACACGAACAAAACCGCTGACAGCAGCGCGAAACAGCAGTATCTGGAGTTCCGCAGTGAAGGGGCGAAGACGTTTGAACTGAGCGAGGCACTGACCGTCACGCCGTATGCGGGTGTCAAACTGCGCCACACGCTGGAAGACGGCTATCAGGAGCGTAACGCCGGAGACTTCAACCTGAACATGAACAGCGGCAGTGAAACGGCGGTGGACAGCATCGTCGGGATGAAGCTGGATTATGCCGGGAAAAATGGCTGGGGAGCGAGCGCCACTCTGGAAGGCGGCCCGAACCTGAGTTATGCGAAGAGCCAGCGCAGCGCAACACTGGCGGGTGCCGGAAGCCAGCGCTTTGCGGTGGACGACGGCCAGAGCGGCGGCGGTGTTAACAGTCTCGCGACGGTGGG
>NZ_JMTB01000171.1 GCF_000734965.1 Trabulsiella guamensis ATCC 49490 | reverse complement strand
CCTGTTTTACATTGTGTGTTTTATTATTTATATTTTGTATTACTGTTTTTATTTGTTATTAACAAGCAAATTACCTGGCAGGCATTAATTTATTTCCCGGCACCACCCGCTCCTGATGAAAAATAAAAAGCACATTTCAAAAAGAATCACAAAACAACCATGGAATACAGGGCAATAAAGCAAAAAAAAAGACAAGTAAAAACATTTGAAATCTGATGATAATTAATATATCAACATAAAATAACACAAAAAGAAAAAAGCAGCAGAATAAAGAATGCAGCCCCTGCCGCCTTCTTCTGAAAGATGAAACCGGGTCTGATTTTGTAAACCTGAAAAAGCTGCGGATTATTCTGTAAAGAATCATCAGACCCCGTATGAATGACTGAGCCGGGCAGTCAGCACAGGTATATTATCAGACATGAAAAAAATTCTGGCGGCACTGAAGCAGCCGGTGTCTGATTAATGGCTGACGGTATTCCGTCTGCCTGTCCCCGTGCCCGCCGCTGTACCCTGCTGCGCATTGTGACAGCCCTGCCCGCGAAGTCTGGTCCGGCAGGGCGTGGGGTGACGTGCTCACTTCGCCTTTCTCAGTTCCCGGCTGTACGGGTGATGTGCTTCCTGTCAGCCCCGTACCGTCGCCTCCATGCGCTTCGCGCATAAACTGCAAAATGGCACCAGAATCGATCACGGTCTGGCGGCGTTTTTCAGGGTATTGGGTAATCTCTGTGAGTGGTAATACGCAACATTACGGGTAACGCATCTTTTCGCTGTATTTCAGTTTGCCGGCATCTGTTTCCCCGGTTCATCTGGTTGTTGCGGAAAAACGATAGTAACGTTACGGTGCTTCAGGGGGAATCCATGAGGAAAAATAAACCGGTGCTGGAAAGCGCAGAAAAAACAGGTTAAAAAGCAGTAGAAAAGTTAAGTCCCCCGGATGATCGATCAGCTGCGAATCGCTGATCGACGTTCCACGCGAAAACATGATCGATCAGAGCGGAATACGCATCATACTGATGGTGTGCAGCCTATGCTGGCTTTCGGCCT
>NZ_JMTB01000170.1 GCF_000734965.1 Trabulsiella guamensis ATCC 49490 | reverse complement strand
CACCGTGATGCGGCCAGAAGCGCCCGGCACGATGGAAACCGCCTTCCGGAATGGCTCGCACTTCCAGTACCGTGACGTCAGCCACCGTGCTGAATGCCCGCTCATGGTCCTGCTGTATCTGGGTAACCAGCGTGGCCTCACCGGACTGAAGGTTTGCACCGTCGCCGGACGCGTTGTCTGCGACGCCGTTGGTTTCCTGGCTCAGTCCGGCAGCAGGCACCGGGTCAGCAGCGATGACCTGAGTGGTACCCGCAGGTTGTGATACCTGACCGTTAACATCAGGAGCCGGTGCCAGCGGTGCCGGGACCGGCGTGCCAGTCTGATTCTGCCCGCCTTCGGCATCTTTCCTGACCGGTGCCTTTGCGGAACGTCCGGCCGATCCTCGGGTCTGCTTTTTCGCTTGTTCACTCACGTTTCAAACCTCTTTTAACAGGCGTTACAGGCGGCGTTAATCCGGCTGTAACGCGGGGATGATGGTACTTTTTACGTCAGCGGATCACTCTTCAGGTGCCGGTGGGACCGGTGGCGCTGGCGGATTTTTCACGAAAGGCGAAATCAGCAGCTCAACATCCTTGTAATAGATGTTGGAGCCGCCGCCGTCGGCGGTGATGGCTTCAATCAGCGCCTTCGCCGCGCCACGGTTGTTCTTGCCGACAACCAGCAGCGTCGGGTTCATCCCCAGCGGATCGCCGTTTGAGTTCGGAATACCCATCATGGCGGACACGGCCGCTTCATAGTTCGCTTTGGTCAGTGCAGCTCTGGAGCCCACGCAGGTCTGCCAGAAACCGAAACCGACATTGCTGCGCCCGTCAGTACCGTAGGCGAATTCGTTTTGCAGGAACACGCGCTCGCTGGTGAGATCGTCAATGGCAACAAAGTTGAACGGACGACGCTCCTGATAAATGATGGGCAGCAGGGCATGCGTGGCATCCACCAGGAACCACGGCTCACCGGTGTCCGTCAGCGGGTTACCGACGACGTTGGAAACGGTGGTAGTGCCGACCGGATGGTCGGTGTCAAAGAAATACTGGCCGTCATAGCACGTGGCGCTGAAGCCCTTGCACAGCAGTTCAAAGGCGAG
>NZ_JMTB01000169.1 GCF_000734965.1 Trabulsiella guamensis ATCC 49490 | reverse complement strand
CAGGCTGCCCTGCGGGAGGCTGATGTCATTCCAGACCCGCCCGGTGATGAGCGGCTGGTCCGGGTCGCCGTGGAGAAAATCCACAATCACCTCCTGGCCCACCCGCGGCAGGGCGAGGTTGCCGAACCCGGCACCGGCCCATGCCTGCGACACCCGTATCCAGCATGAGCTGTCCTCATTCCCCGGTGCGTACCGGTCCCAGTGAAAACGCACCCGCACCCGGCCGTACTCATCACAGAAGATTTCCTCGCCTTCCGGGCCGGTCACGATGGCGCTCTGCGGACCGTCCACTTTCGGTTTCGCGGCCGGCCGTGGCCGCCAGGTACGGTCTGCCGGTATCACTGTCAGATGGTTGCTCAGGGTGGTGCCCTGACCCCGGCTGCCGTGCAGCGCCTGCGGCTGTTCCCCGCTCAGCACGCCGCTCACCACCTGCCAGTCCCGGTTAAACAGGTCTGACGGATGTCCGGTCAGGGTGAAGCGGGTGCCGGGCCACAGGGCTGGTGAGTTACTGACGCAGACCGCCATTTCCGCATCATTACGCCAGCCTTCCATCTGATAACGCGCAAAGTCACGGCCATGCTGTTCATCCTTAAAGCGCCCCGGGTAGTCGAAGATTTCATACTGTGCGTACTGCCCGTTCAGGTACTCTGCGTCACGGCCGAAGCGGGCATCCCACAATGGGGATTTGAAGGTGTGGTCCTGTGTTTCGACAGAGGAGGGGCGAACCTGCACCTGATAGCGGAATTCACTGATGCAGGGATTTGTGGTGTCCGCCCGGCTGTCCGGGTTGAACGCCATCTCCCCGGCCGGGTACAGCCCGGCTTCGTCATCGGTCAGCCTCAGCGCCAGGCCGTCTCCCCCGGCTGACGGACGGTCATAAAAGAAGATGCCCTCCTCAGACCACAGGCGGGTCAGGAAGGCCAGGTCACTTTCCCCGTACTGCACGCAGAACTCCCGGGCGGGGTGTTCGCCGTAACACCACGGGGTCCAGTCGGTGATGCCGTTTTCCGCCAGCAGGGTGGCGGTGATGGCCTCAGTGTCCTGCTGCTGGAATATACGGAAGTTCTGCCGCAGGCTGCTGC
>NZ_JMTB01000168.1 GCF_000734965.1 Trabulsiella guamensis ATCC 49490 | reverse complement strand
CCTACAGTACGGCCGCCTTCACGGATTGCGAAACGCAGACCGTCGTCCATCGCGATCGGGTGGATCAGGGTAACAACCATTTTGATGTTGTCGCCCGGCATTACCATCTCTACGCCTTCCGGCAGTTCGATGGTGCCAGTCACGTCAGTTGTACGGAAGTAGAACTGCGGACGGTAGCCTTTGAAGAACGGAGTGTGACGGCCGCCTTCGTCTTTGGACAGAATGTACACTTCAGATTCGAACTTGGTGTGCGGGTTGATGGTGCCCGGCTTAGCCAGTACCTGACCACGTTCGATTTCTTCACGTTTGATACCACGCAGCAGAACACCTACGTTCTCACCAGCACGGCCTTCGTCCAGCAGTTTGCGGAACATTTCTACGCCAGTACAGGTTGACTTCGCAGTCTCTTTGATACCAACGATTTCTACTTCTTCACCCACTTTGATGATACCGCGCTCTACACGACCGGTAACAACGGTACCACGACCAGAGATGGAGAATACGTCTTCGATCGGCAGCAGGAACGGCTTGTCAATCGCACGCTCTGGTTCCGGAATGTAAGAATCCAGGAAACCTGCCAGTTCGATGATTTTCGCTTCCCACTCTGCGTCGCCTTCCAGCGCTTTCAGAGCAGAACCACGTACGATCGGCGTGTCATCGCCCGGGAAATCGTACTGAGACAGCAGTTCACGAACTTCCATCTCTACCAGTTCCAGCAGCTCTTCGTCATCAACCATGTCGCATTTGTTCAGGAACACGATGATGTACGGAACGCCTACCTGACGACCCAGCAGGATGTGCTCACGAGTCTGCGGCATCGGGCCGTCAGTCGCTGCTACTACCAGGATTGCGCCGTCCATCTGAGCCGCACCAGTGATCATGTTTTTAACATAGTCGGCGTGGCCCGGGCAGTCTACGTGTGCGTAGTGACGAGTCGGGGTATCGTATTCAACGTGAGAGGTGTTGATGGTGATACCACGAGCTTTTTCTTCCGGCGCGTTATCGATCTGATCGAATGCGCGAGCAGCACCGCCGTAGGTTTTAGCCAGTACGGTAGTGATTGCAGCGGTCAGCGTTGTTTTACCATGGTCAACGTGGCCGATAGTACCGACGTT
>NZ_JMTB01000167.1 GCF_000734965.1 Trabulsiella guamensis ATCC 49490 | reverse complement strand
CTGCCGCAGACTCGGACGACAGCCCGGCTTTTGTGGCGATAATCTCCGCTTTTTCTGCCGCCTCCCGCGCAAACTCCTGGAGGATTTCTTTCTCGCGTTTGTGGCTCACCATCGCTGCCGACTCCAGCCGGTGAGCGACCAGCGCCAGCTGACCGAGTGCTTTGGGCTCCACAACATCACCCTCGGACAGCGACATCGAGGTTTCAAAGGCGAGGGTTTTAACAAACTCCAGCAGCAGCTTGCCGACGTCGGACGTCGGCGCAGAGCCGAGTTTTGCCGCCCAGATTTCAGCCATCTCCCGCGATGCACGAATTTTGGCACCAAACTGTTCCATGCGGCTGGCGTAACGGTTAAGACCGGTGCGGCTGAGCTGCATATCTTCCGGCAGATTGTGGCTGTCAATCAGCTCGTTGATGGCGTCGCGGATCTCTTCCTGGGTGTGGCGTTTATCGCGAAGCATCTGATGAAGCTGATCCCTGATGGATTCCGGCAGCAGGTCAATCTTTGACGGTCGGCCGCGTGTCTGGCGTTCATTTGTCATAAAGGTTACCGTCCCCTGACGTCTGTGCCTGCTCGATACGCTGACAGGCGATGTCAAAATATTCGTTCGTCAGCTCAATGCCGGTGAACTTACCACCGCGTGCCAGAACAGGAAGCGCGGTGGTGCCGCTGCCCATGAACGGGTCGAGGACGTGGGCATTATCCGCCAGCGGTCGGGCCAGCTCTTCCATCACCCTGACCGGCTTCCCGGTCATGTGCAGTTTTTCAGCAGGCTTCACGCGCTCAGTGATGACACCAGGGAACGGACCGCCCGGCACTTTCTCCAGCACCCCATTGCTTCCCCACACGACATATTCCGCCTGATGCCTGAAATAGCCGGTGTGCGGGGCGCGGGCTGCCGCTGCCTTGTCCCAGACAACAATGCCGCGCCAGAGCACACCGCCTGCCTGAAGCACATCGGTCATCACCGGAAGCTGACGCCAGTCCGAGAAAATCATGACGTAGCCGCCAGGACGCACAAGCCGGGTGGCCCTACTCATCCACTGCGTACACCAGAAGGCAAAACTGCGCTGGTCGCGATTTTCACCACCGAATTCCGCGTGGCGTGCGCTGGTGACTGCGTATTTTTCAATCGACAGG
>NZ_JMTB01000166.1 GCF_000734965.1 Trabulsiella guamensis ATCC 49490 | reverse complement strand
ATGATACCCGTCCGCTGATCCAGGGTACTGGCGCAGAAGCGGGTGACATCATCACCGTCTACAACGGCGATAAGGTGATCGGTTCCACCACCGTCAAGTCCGATGGTACCTGGGAACTGGAACCGTCTTCACCGTTGCCGAACGGTACGTATGTCCTGACGGCGAAGGAAACCGATAAAGTCGGTAACGAAGCGGGTCCGTCCAACGAATACACCATCAAAGTCTCCACTGAAGGGCCGCAGGCACCGACGCTGGATAAAGTGTACGACGACGCAGCACCGGGTGTGGACTTCCTGCAGAAAGGTGATATGACCAATGACAACACCCCGACCCTCAGTGGTACGGGTGTGGCCAACGGCACCATCAGTGTGTACGACAACGGTACGCTGATTGGCACCGCGATGGTCGACAGCAGCGGAAGCTGGAGCTTCACGCCGGGTACGGCGCTGAACGACGGCAACCATAACTTCACTGCGACCGTCACTGACACCGTAGGACGTGTCAGCCCGGCAACCGGTGGCTTCAACATCGTTGTGGATACCACTGTGCCGTCTGCGGCTTCCGATCTGCTGGTTTCCGATAACGTTGGTAACTATCAGGGACCGGTGAACAACGGTGACACCACCGATGACAACACCCCGACCATCAGCGGCAAGGCGGAAGCGGACAGTACGGTGAGCATCATCGACAACGGTACCGTTATTGGCACCGCGGTTGCAGATATCAACGGTAACTGGAGCTTCACACCGGGTGCGCCGCTGGCGAATGGTCCGCACGACATCACCACGAAAGTGACTGATACGGCGGGTAACACCGGACCTGAAGGGACGCACGTGAACATTATCGTTGACGTCACCCCGGGCCAGGCTGAAATCACCGCCATTAAGGATGACGTGGGCGATGTCACTGCTAATGTCGCGCAGAACGGCGTGACGGACGACACCCGTCCGGAGATCACCGGTACGGCGAAGGCCGGCAGCGTGGTTACCATCACCGATGGCAGCAACGTGCTGGGCTCCACCACCGCAGGCTCTGACGGTAACTGGAGTTTCACACCGTCTGTTGATCTGGGTAAAGGCAACCATACCTTCACCGCTTCGGCGAAAGATCCGGCAGGTAACGTTACCAACAGTAGCAGCTGGACCATCACCATCGACATTGAT
>NZ_JMTB01000165.1 GCF_000734965.1 Trabulsiella guamensis ATCC 49490 | reverse complement strand
TACCCGCCGGGACATCCGTGTTGATGGATGTGCCGGCACCGGACACATTCAGCATAATCTGGTCTTTCGCAGTGGAAGAAAACGCAGGTGTGGCCGTACCGGACAGATTAACGGTGGCACCATCGGACGCACTGACACCGACGGCACCTTCACCATTCATCATGATTTTCCCGCCGGTCATATTGACCGTAGTTTTTTCACCGCTGGCAACAATCCCGGTCGTACGGTCGGAAACACTTCCTCCGTTAAGCACCAGGTCGCCGGATGTGTTCACAACTGTGGTTGTCTTACCTTCAGGGTCAATAGCTTCAATCCCCACACCACCCGCACCGACTGTGATACTGCCTGTGTTATCACCCCGGGAACCTGCCTGAATCTGTAATCCTGTCGTATGTGCACCCGTGAAGACGATATTTCCGGAATTACTGACTTCTGCGCCGTTATAGGCAATGTATCCGGTAACCTCATCAAGAGAAGAGTTCAGGTCAGCTTCTGATACCAGAATGGTGCCCGTACCAAACCCGGATGCGCCGGCATCTTTCGTGGCATCCGACAGAACACCTGCAACAGGGCTGCCCAGCGGGTTATCATTCATGTCATAACCCTGTCCGTCAGCAATACCCGCCACAGCCCCTACAGCATCCAGATTGATAGTCGCGTCACTGGTGATTTTACCCTGAGCACCACCGGTAATGTGTACCCCGATAGCATCTCCACCGGTAAGATTAACAGTCATGGCGCCCGAGTTAACTGAAGTTACTTTACTACTGGAGGAATCTTTACCGTTGGCAACAACTGCAGTCGTCCCGCGTCCCGATGCAGTAAATACAGAAGAGGCCCCTGAACCACCGGCAAAGGAGGCACCGCCGTCCATCCTGAACAAAACAGAGCCATCAGTACTGACATCCTGAGTTGCAGAGCCACTGTTAATAATTGTAGATGTCGGTCCGTAGACATAATAGCCAAGCTGGTTTTCACCATCTTTGAAATTAACAGCCCCGTTCCCGGCAACTATTACCGTACCGCCATTTTCAGCATAGGCACCCACAGCGCCATCCCCGGTCAGATTGAGGTCACCCGTAAGAGCCGCAGCAGACTTATTCCCGGTGGCCCAGATACCGTAGTTACGAAGCCCGGTGGTGGCATAGAGGGGACTTTCGCCGACATTGAT
>NZ_JMTB01000164.1 GCF_000734965.1 Trabulsiella guamensis ATCC 49490 | reverse complement strand
TAAATCAGCAGGACATCGATAACCTGATCGAGCTGGTTGGCGGGCGCGAGAATATCGCCACTGTCAGCCACTGTATTACCCGTCTGCGCTTCGTCCTGAACTCGCCCGCGAAAGCTAACCCGAAAGCCATCGAAGCATTACCGATGGTCAAAGGCTGCTTTACCAACGCCGGGCAGTTCCAGGTGGTCATCGGCACTAACGTCGGCGACTACTATCAGGCTCTGCTGGCCACCACCGGCCAGGCGGCTGCCGATAAAGAGCAGGCGAAAAAAGCGGCGCGCCAGAACATGAAATGGCACGAACAGCTGATTTCCCATTTCGCCGAGATCTTCTTCCCGCTGCTGCCTGCCCTCATCAGCGGCGGTCTGATCCTCGGTTTCCGCAACGTGATCGGCGATGTGCCGATGAGTAACGGTCAGACTCTGGCGCAAATGTCCCCGGCGCTGAAAACGATCTATGACTTCCTGTGGCTGATCGGCGAGGCGATCTTCTTCTACCTGCCGGTCGGCATCTGCTGGTCTGCAGTAAGAAAAATGGGCGGCACGCCGATCCTCGGCATCGTGCTGGGCGTCACGCTGGTATCGCCGCAACTGATGAACGCTTACCTGCTGGGTCAACAGACGCCGGAAGTGTGGAATTTTGGCCTGTTCACCATCGCTAAAGTGGGCTATCAGGCACAGGTCATTCCGGCCCTGCTGGCGGGTCTGGCGCTCGGGTTTATTGAAACTCGCATGAAGCGAATTGTTCCTGACTACCTCTATCTGGTTGTCGTGCCGGTTTGCTCACTGATCCTCGCCGTGTTCCTCGCGCATGCGCTGATCGGTCCGTTCGGACGTCTGATTGGTGACGGCGTGGCTTTCGCGGTGCGCCATCTGATGACCGGCAGCTTCGCCCCGATTGGCGCCGCGCTGTTTGGTTTCCTGTATGCCCCGCTGGTGATCACCGGCGTGCATCAGACCACGCTGGCAATTGATATGCAGATGATTCAGAGCATGGGCGGTACGCCGGTGTGGCCGCTGATTGCGCTCTCTAACATCGCGCAGGCCTCGGCGGTGGTGGGCATCATTATCGTCAGCCGCAAACACAACGAACGTGAAATCTCCGTCCCGGCCGCCATTTCCGCTTTTCTCGGCGTCACCGAACCGGCGATGTACGGCATCAACCTCAAATACCG
>NZ_JMTB01000163.1 GCF_000734965.1 Trabulsiella guamensis ATCC 49490 | reverse complement strand
AAACCAACCTTTCACGTGAACAAAAATTAGTCACCTCATTCGTTGGTTTGGCGGAATACATCCTTGGTAAGAATCAGACATGGAGGGATCTAACATCTCAGAGGCAGACAGGGGTCACGTATACAAACACGACTGGAAAAGCGATCTATATTACGGCATCAATTATTACAAATAGCTCATTTAAAATTGCGACGCTGTTTGTTGACGGCGTTACCATTTGTTCCAGTGCTCAATCAAATTTTACTGATGCAGGTGCCGCTATACGAGGTCAACTTTCTGCAATAGTAAAAAACGGTTCAACTTATCAGGTTAACCAAGGTACGGTTGCAAACTGGGGGGAATTACGATGAAGTATTTTATTGATGAGGCCGGCACAATTTATGCTTACGAAGATGATGGTTCACAAGATGAATTTATCGGGAATAAAAGACCAGTCACTGCAAAAGAAGTTGATGCCATTTTAAACCCGCCACCAACTTCAGAAGAAGTTATTGCAATGGCAGAACTAAGGAGAACCGAGCTGCTTGCTGAAGCACAATCCACAATTAGCAACTGGCAGAGTAAGCTACTGCTCGGCATCATCAATGACGCTGAAAAGGCCAGTCTGATAGCCTGGCTGGCCTACATAGACGCTCTGAACGCTGTCGATACAACAAAACCTAACTGGCCTGTTCCACCTTCGGTGTAGCATCAATCAATATAGGCTCGCCATAGTCATTAACGGCGAGCATTTTCCCCTCTGGAATTTCCGACAGCGTAAAGAACCAAAAATCATCAGGTAACTCTATAGCTCCCTTGATATCATGAAAACCCCGAATAACTTCTGTCATTGTTACTGGATTAAACAGGCGCATATTTTGCCTCCCACGCAAACCCATTAGCTGGGGTTGTTGTGCCAGTTGATCTCTGACGCACTGAAAAACCGGTATTTGTCCTAGTTGAGTTGATTACTATTGATTGATGAATAACGTGTGTATCGCCCGGGTCAGATGAAATCATGTCTGAAACCATAATAACGGGGATCGCTCCTTCAGGGAGTGCGATTGGATATATTACGGTACCTACGCCATTAACCGGGGCTCCCGTATGCCCATACATTACGATTGAGCCGTCGCTCCATATTTCAAAAAATCCGTTCGCGTTCCTGCCTCTGTTGACAATAAATTGCGCATTTCCC
>NZ_JMTB01000162.1 GCF_000734965.1 Trabulsiella guamensis ATCC 49490 | reverse complement strand
CGGCAGCGGGAACAAACAATATCGGTGGCGGCGTTGGCGGATCAACATCGTTTGGTTCTTATCTGTCTGCAACAGGTGGCGCAGGTGGTGCAACGCCATCAGGTGGCGGCGGTGGTACTGGCATTGGTGGTGACTTTAATTCATCGCTGGGCGCTGGTGACCCTGGCTCTTCTTTCTCTACCAGTTTCGTTGGTGGTACTGGCGGTGGCCCAGGAGGACAAGGGGTTATTGACTCATCTACCCATGACGGGATTGATGCCTATGGCCCCGGAGGTGGAGGCGGCGGAGCCGCACTCGGTGTGCCAGCTGTAGCCGGGAAAGGTGGTCGTGGTGGCAACGGCATAATCATTATCAGGTGGTAAATATGTGGGCGAGAATAGAAAACAATACTGTAGTTGAATTAACTGATATCGATCCGACTGGACGGTTCCATCCTTCTCTGGTTTGGGTTGAATGCCCGGACTATGTGCAGCCGGGCTATTTGTATGACGGAAACGATTTTACAGAGCCGGAGGAACAGGCCAATTAGGATCTGTAGTATCGACAGCGGTCAGTTCATCAATATAGGCCAGCCAGGCTATCAGGCTGGTCTTCTCATCATCGCTGATGACACCCAAAAGGAGTTTGCTCTGCCAGTTTATGATCGTGGCCTGTGCTGCCTTCAGTAACTCAGTTTTTTTCTGAACCGCCACCACTATAGCTTCTTCGCGCGTTGGTGGTGGAATATCAATCCATGCTGGTAGCCCGTCAACTACTCCCAGTTTCTTTCCATTGGGTGGCTGCGCTGTAAATTCATTAGTGACATCGTCTGAAACCTCAAAAGCATCGCTGGGCCAGTCATTGGCAGGCGCGTAATAGGTTTCTTTCAGTGAGTTCGCATAAAACGCACAGTTTGAGGGGGAAAAAGAATAGTTAAAATCGCTCATATTAAAACCCTATCGCTATCCAGGAAATACCGTTTGCCTGAGAAACACCTGAGGAGTTGAACGTCGACACTGACGATATCTTAATGTTACTTACCCCTGTGAAATTCGTATTAATCGAGACTGATGCTGTTGCATTTAAACTGATACTTGGCGAGTTAATAAAAGGTGTTGGAAACGTGATATCTATACCAGATGATGGATTTGTATTCGCAAGAGAACCACGTTGTATCAGAAACCCATTTGGAAATTTAACCCAGAT
>NZ_JMTB01000161.1 GCF_000734965.1 Trabulsiella guamensis ATCC 49490 | reverse complement strand
AACTGAAGTTAAAGGTATTGCCGGAATAGCGATTAAAACAGGAGTGGAAGATTTCGAAATAATCCCGTTTGAACAGTCTGTAACTGACTGATTAATTCTCTTTAAACATAGCGTCAATTAATACGGCATGCCTGCCGGGGCTTCGTACGCCCGCAGGCAGCCAAAAGCGATGAGGTTTATATGAATAACTATGTAATCAGTAATGCCGTTTCTGATGTGCTGGCAGAGCGCCATCGCCAGCAATCAGTAAAGGGATTCAGTGTACAGCAGGACGATACTTATATTGAGGGCGAACTGGCTGCTGCGGCCATCAGCTATATCGAACCAATGGAAGCTGGAAATTACTGGCCTGCTGACTGGCCCGCTGCCAGCTTCAAACCGTCTGACTATCGCCGCAACCTGGTGAAAGCTACCGCGCTCCTGCTGGCCGAGTTAGAGAGGATAGATCGTCAGCAACCGTGTGAAGGGGAAACCACAAAATGAGCAACATCACCAGAGAAGAGATTGAGCACTATCTGCGGGCGGCAAAAATGATTCAAACCTGCGACTTCGACAAAGGGAAACACATCACTGTTACACCTGAGCACATGATTGAAATAGCGCGTATCGCGCTGGCATCGCTGGAGGCTGAGCCTGTTGGTGAGTTCTATGAGGCTGAACCCGGCAATTGGTATCAGCGTTCAGAGGGCGATAAGGCGCCTAAATGGACTAAGTTATATGCCGCCCCGCCAGTACCATCAGTGCCTGATTATTTCGCGGCACTGGTAGAGGCGGCAAGAGTCAGAGCTGATAAAGCGATGCGCAAACACCCTCAACCCAACTATGTGCTGAACAAGGTTGCTGAGGAAAGTGGTGAGGTTATTAAGGCGGTCATTCACTTCACCGAAGGTCGGGAAGAATGGCGAAAAGTCGAGTATGAACTCATCGATAACTTAGCCATGTTACTTCGCCTTGTTGTGGAAGGGGATCAGGTCATCGGGTTTACACCTCCCTGCATTTGCCTAACCAGCATACTCAGTGCCCCGCTAGCGGAGGGAGAGTAATGAAACCCATCTCACGTACCTGCACTCTTCCGTTACAGGTTGAAGTTGAAGGCCGCACCTGGCGACTGTTTGATGTTTATTTTACTGACAGCGATAAGCGTAAATATTCCTTCTACATTTACGCCATTAATCGCGAGCATGCGTCCTATA
>NZ_JMTB01000160.1 GCF_000734965.1 Trabulsiella guamensis ATCC 49490 | reverse complement strand
GCACCACGTCTGAACGCCGGTTTGCAGGCGCTCAAGCTCTTTTTTCAGCGCCTCAATACCGGGTGCGACATCGTTCGTCAGTGTGGCAATCTGGTCATTCAGCTCCGTTTCGCGGCGCAGAATAACGCGGGAGATATCACCAATCTTGCGGATATCGTTAATAACGTCTTCGCGGGACTGGGGAACGGCCACTGCCGCGGCAGCTTTGGTTCGTGGTTTTTTAGGTGCTTTCATATAAGCCTCAGTTTTAGTGTTCAACATATTCGCGGGTAATGTGATTCGTGAATTTAATCAGCGCATCCATCCCTTCATGCTGGTCTGGCGCTTCAGGTACGCCGGGAACCAGCAGTTGATCGCTGACGCGGGAATGACGGGCCCACACACCAATCAGCTCTCTGACACGTGATTCATCGCCAGTGATAACCGGCACTGCACCGTCGGGCACAACCTTGCCGAACTCAATCAGTCCGGAAGCCCATGCGTAAGCGGTAATTTTCCCCGTATGTTTTTCACCTTTAAGTGGGACATAGATAAGACGCTGTTGTATTTTGTCGTAATACATTGTTCCTGGTTTGATGCTCATAGTGATGACCTCAGTGTTTAACGATTTTACGGTTATCCCGTTCAGCCTTTACTTTCGCAAATTCAATAACGTGCTGGACAGCGGTCGGAAAGATAGCGGTCAGACCTTCCGCAACCAGAAAGGAAAATGAGCCGTCATCGTCTTTGCTGCTCACGTGAAAACTGATCCCGAGCTTTCCGGAGTTCTCCGGCGTTTTAACAATCTCGCCGTCCTTCATTTCGGTATCATCCTCAAGGATGATAGTGATTGTCTGCTTAGCCATTGTTATCTCCAGACCAGTTGACGACGGCAAAAATTCTGCCAGCCGGTGCGCTCAGACACGTTCAGTAAAAACCTGACGTCCAGACCCACCCACCGGCGACAGGCTTCTTCAACGCCGTACCGCTTACTGTCCCGCAGCAGCCGGGAGACCAGGCCACGAAGGAACCCGTAGGCAAAACGGAATGACGCACGATCTGAAAGAGAAACCCGGTATTTCATGACCTCCCACACGTCAACCACATTCGGGTTGTATTCCCAGATAAACTGGCGTTTGATCGCCTGTTTTCCGGCGCAGCTGACAACCAGCTCATACACGTCAAGATACATTTCGCCACTGCACACATTAATGAACCGGCAGATATCACCGGCGCTGCCGTTATTCATGCGCATGCGACGCAATGCTTTAATTTCACGTAACAGTTTCATATTTACCTCCAGATGACCCCGCAACCTCCAA
>NZ_JMTB01000159.1 GCF_000734965.1 Trabulsiella guamensis ATCC 49490 | reverse complement strand
CGGGGTGGAGCAGCCTGGTAGCTCGTCGGGCTCATAACCCGAAGGTCGTCGGTTCAAATCCGGCCCCCGCAACCAACTCAGTGTTTTAAGGCGTCCGTACAGGTCCTTAGAAAACAAGAAACCGCAAAGTCATCATCGACTTGCGGTTTTTTTTCGTCCTGGTCTTTCCCGGTCAGTACCGGTGAAGCCGGAGATAATGAGTTGATAAATGAGTGTATCGATGTGCGTTTTTTTCTTCGTACACTCATTTTGATTTTCTTGCTGAATGTTCCCTGCGTTATCAGGTATATACAGCCACGACACCTTAATCCACACGGACCTTCAGGTCCCATGAATCAGGGAGTTATCAATGGCTATTGTTACCAGTCCACTTTCTGCAACAGAAGTCCATAAGGCAAAGCCCACAGTCAGACCGTACTATCTCTTTGATGGTCGGGGACTGTGTCTTTACGTCAAACCAAACGGTAATAAATTCTGGCGCTGCCGTTACACCCGGCCCACGACACGCAAGACAACAGAAGTCAGTCTTGGTCAGTACCCTGACGTTTCGCTGGCAGATGCCCGGCAGGCGCATCAGAAAATGCTGTCATTACTGGCAAAGGGGCTCGATCCGGCAGAAGAAGCCCGCAGGGCCGAAGCACTTGTCCGCCAGCGTACTGACTGCCGCTTTTTGACCATTGCGGAGAAATGGTTCAGCACCAAAAAAGGCAGTGTGACGGAAAAACATGCCCGGCAAATCTGGTCATCACTGGAAAAGAATGTGCTTCCTCATATTGGCGATATTCCTGTTACTGCGCTGAAAGCGCCGGATCTGATTATGGCCCTGAAACCGGTGGAGGCACGCGGCGCACTGGAGACCCTGAGAAGGCTGGTTCAGCGGGTTAATGAAGTGATGGACTATGCAATCAATCTTGGCGTGCTGGAAGCGAATCCGCTCAGCCGTGTCAGCCGGGTATTTGAGACCCCCATTGAAGAACACATGCCAACCATTCGCCCGGAGAGATTACCGGAACTGGTACAGCGCATTGAGAATGCCAATCTGGCGATGCTGACACGTATGCTCATCTGGTGGCAGTTGCTGACGCTGGTCCGTCCGGCAGAGGCCGCCGGTGCCAGATGGAGTGAAATTGATATGGAGAAAAAACTGTGGACGCTGCCGGTTGAGCGGATGAAAAAGCGGCGCATCCACCATATCCCGTTATCACCGGAAATGCTGGTACTGCTGGATAAACTCCGGCCTGTAAGCGGACACACACCGTTTCTGTTTCCGGGGCGAATAAGAAACACGGCGCACATGCACAGCCAGACCGTGAACATGGCGCTGCG
>NZ_JMTB01000158.1 GCF_000734965.1 Trabulsiella guamensis ATCC 49490 | reverse complement strand
ACACCACGTCTGAACGCCGGTTTGCAGGCGCTCAAGCTCTTTTTTCAGCGCCTCAATACCGGGTGCGACATCGTTTGTCAGTGTGGCAATCTGGTCATTCAGCTCCGTTTCGCGGCGCAGAATAACGCGGGATATATCACCAATCTTGCGGATATCATTAATAACGTCTTCGCGGGACTGGGGAACGGCCACTGCCGCAGCAGCTTTGGTTCGTGGTTTTTTAGGTGCTTTCATGTCAACCTCAAGTTGTTGTTTTTAGATCGTTTTTACTGCTAATGTCGTTAAGTTGTTCGTTGTTTCACTTAAAGCTAATAAGGAGTTCAGTATGTCTACAGAAAATAATCGCCTCCCTAAAGAAGTTGCTTATGCGCACGCGATCCAACTGGCATCAGCGTTCATCAGTAATGGTGATATCAGACTGAAAGGTAGCACCCGTCCTGAATCAGATTCTTTTGAAATGACGATGGAGCTTATTGAGACGCTGTATCAGCGCGTTCAAGATACGTGGAAACATCTTGACTGATTCCACTTGATTATCCGGGCGGCAGACGTCCGCCCTTACTTTACCTTTAAGCGGAATATAAATAAGACGCTGTTGTATTTTGTCGTAATACATTGTTCCTGGTTTGATATTCATAGTGATGACCTCAGTGTTTAACAATTTTACGGTTATCCCGTTCAGCCTTTACTTTCGCAAACTCAATAACGTGCTGGACTGCGGTCGGGAAGATAGCGGTCAGACCTTCCGCAACCAGAAAGGAAAATGAGCCGTCATCGTCTTTGCTGCTCACGTGAAAACTGATCCCGAGCTTTCCGGAGTTCTCCGGCGTTTTAACAATCTCGCCGTCCTTCATTTCGGTATCATCCTCAAGGATGATAGTGATGGTTTGCTTAGCCATGATTACCTCCAGACCAGTTGACGACGGCAAAAATGCTGCCAGCCGGTACGCTCAGACACGCTCAGTAAAAACCTGACATCCAGACCCACCCACCGGCGACAGGCTTCTTCAACGCCGTACCGCTTACTGTCCCGCAGCAGCCGGGAGACCAGACCACGAAGGAACCCGTAGGCAAAATGGAATGACGCACGATCTGAAAGAGGAACCCGGTATTTCATAAACTCCCACACATCAACCACATTCGGGTTGTATTCCCAGATAAACTGGCGTTTGAGCGCCCGCTTTCCGGCGCAGCTGACAACCAGCTCATACACGTCAAGATACATTTCGCCACTGCACACATTAATGAACCGGCAGATATCACCGGCGCTGCCGTTATACGTGTGCATGCGACGCAGTGCTTTAATTTCACGTAACAGTTTCATATTTACCTCCAGATGACCCCGCAACCTCCGA
>NZ_JMTB01000157.1 GCF_000734965.1 Trabulsiella guamensis ATCC 49490 | reverse complement strand
TTTCACCGCTGCAATCGTCGACGTGCTGAGTCCGGGTATGCCCCGTCGTTATTTTCTCCCCGTGTGTTTTCTCTTTCGTATCAGCTTCCGGTCATCGTTCCCCGTCACAACCTGGTCTGCAAGGGTAAATGGCACGCGTTCCGCGCCCCTGCAAACCAGAACGACTCCGGTTTAACGAACCGTCAGGCGATACGAAGACGAAAACCCACTCAACTGACGGAGAAAATACCATGACGATGAACCTGCATACCCAAACTGGCACTTCTGACACCGCAGCGGCGACCAGCGTATCCCCGCTGGACCTGTCAGGCTCCTCAAACACGAAATTTTCACAAAACAAAACGGATATTCACCAGGCGGTCACCGACAGCATCATTAAAGCGCTGGAATCCGGTGTGAAGCCGTGGAAATGCCCGTGGAAGCGTAACGGCCTGGTGTCCGGTATCCCCTCAAATTACACCACGCATGAAGCCTACAGCGGCATTAACATCATGTTGCTCTGGAGCAGTGCGGCGCAGCAGGGTTTTCAGGACTCACGCTGGATGACATATAACCAGGCTAAGTCAATTGGTGCTCAGGTCCGCAAGGGTGAACGCGGTACAATGGCAGTCTTTTATAAAACGCTGGAGAAAGAAAACGAATTCGGTGATACCGAACATATCCCGATGCTGAAACACTTTACGCTGTTCAACGCTGAGCAAATCGACGGACTGCCGTCAGGTGATGATATTCAGCCGGAAGACAACACGGATACCCCCTTTGACCCGTTACCGCAGGCTGAAGCGCTGTTTACGCGCAGCGGTGCAGACATCACCGAACGCGGTCAGCACGCTTTCTTCAGACCAGACACTGACAGGATTTATCTGCCTGAGCGTCATCTGTTCAGCCGTGCCGAAGACTTTTACGCCACCGGTCTGCATGAGCTGGTTCACTGGAGCGGTCACAGAAACCGTCTCAACCGCGAAATGAAAGGGCGCTTTGGTACGGAGAAATATGCTTTCGAAGAAATGATAGCGGAGCTGGGAAGTGCGTTTCTGATGGCTGATATGGGTATCAGTGGCGACGTACAGCATGCAAGCTACATTGCATCATGGCTGAAAAAACTGCGCGATGACAAACGTTATATTTTCCGCGCCGCCAGTGCCGCATCAAAAGCGCACCGCTATCTGATGGCGCTCTGACGCTTCCGGCCCTGCAACGGATTGCAGGGCGTCACTGGTGCGGGAATAAGGAAAAACCGCCTGCATTCCCTGGCAGGCGGTTTTACATCCACGTGGCTGCCGGACGTGTCTCCGTCATCACGACCGTCAGTCACCTGTCCCGCGCCGTGGTTTATGCGCGAAGCGCATGGAGGCGACGGCACGGGGCTGACAGGAAGCACATCACCCGTACAGCCGGGAACTGAGAAAGGCGAAGGGAGCACGT
>NZ_JMTB01000156.1 GCF_000734965.1 Trabulsiella guamensis ATCC 49490 | reverse complement strand
GCTGGGTGGACACACTCGCCACTGGTGAAGCCGGAGAGACTGAAACCCTGCTGGAGGCAGTGAACGCGCTGCTGGACTACAACAACTGGTACGGGCTGCACCTCGCTGTGCCTGAGGCAGATTATCCGGCAGATACTGACCTGATCACCGTATCGGCAGCTGTGGAATCAGCGACGGTTTCCCGCATCCTTGCGATCACCACTGACGATGTGCGTGTTATGGTTGTGACAGATACGACGGATCTGGCAACGAGACTGAAAGCGGCGAAGTACAGCCGGACCTATATCCAGTATTCGTCCACCAGCCGTTACGCTGCGCTGTCCTCTTTTGCCCGTGCCTTTACGGTCAATTTCAACGGCAGCAACACCACCATCACCCTGAAGTTCAAGCAATTGCCTGGTGTTACTTACGAAACCCTCGGCACGTCTCAGGCGACCGCGCTCGAAGATAAAAACTGTAACGTATACGTGTACTACGAAAACGATACAGCCATTCTTGAGCAGGGCGTCATGTGTAACGGTGATTTCTTCGATGAGCGCCACGGCCTCGACTGGTTGCAGAACGCGGTTCAGACCGCCGACTACAACACGCTGTATACCAGCACCACGAAGATCCCGCAGACCGACGCAGGGACAACCACCCGTATCGCCAACATTGAGAAGGTGCTCGATGTGGCAGAACGAAACGGCATGTTTGCCCCGGGCGTCTGGAGTGGCGGCCCAATGGGACAGCTCAATACGGGCGATACCCTGACGAAAGGCTATTACACATGGGCAGATACCGTGGATAACCAGTTGCAGACCGATCGCGAAGCGCGCAAAGGTGTGCCGATTCAGGTTGCTGCAAAACTGGCTGGCGCTGTTCATTACGGCGACGTCGCAATTACCGTAGTGCGTTAAGGAGAAAAAATGTCTACGTATTCTTTTCTCGATGTATCGGGCACCCTGACGGGCCCGACCGGAGCTATAGACCTTGGTTCTGGATCCGCTAACTCCGAAGAGGGCATTACGGTATCAATGACCGAAGCCAAAAACACCATGACAATCGGTGCCGATGGCGAAGTGATGCACAGCCTGCACGGCGGTAACAGCGGGACGCTGACGGTCACACTGCTGAAAACCTCCCCTGTGAACAAAAAACTGTCGCTGATGTATAACGCACAGCGTCTGTCTTCTGCGACCTGGGGAAATAACGTGATCGTGGTGCGTAACAAGGCATCGGGGGATTTCTTCACAGCCCGATCCTGCGCATTCCAGAAACAGCCTGACTGGAATAACCCAAAAGTTGCCGGTACTGTCGCATGGGTGTTCGACTGCGGCAAAGTTGATGGCCTGCTCGGGGAGTTTTAACCGATGGAATTTGAAATCAAGGGCATTAAATACAATGCCGCAAAGCTCAGCGTTTTTGACCAGTTGAAGGTATCCCGTAAGTTGCTGCC
>NZ_JMTB01000155.1 GCF_000734965.1 Trabulsiella guamensis ATCC 49490 | reverse complement strand
GATTACGGCCAGGCGTTCTACAACGACGGCACCGGTATCATCGTGAACTACGGGCAAATCAACCTTAGCGGTGAACCCATGGCGGATGACGACGCACATATGGGTTCACAACCCACCGATGCCACACTGCTGCCTTCCGTTATCGCTTCTGCCGGCGAAACCGTGGTGCTGGATTCGGATACCGGCTTTAAGAACGTCGGAACCGGCAGCGCCAACTACGGCAATGCCACGCTTAATGGCGATCTGCAGACCATGGGCTGGTTGTGGAACGAAGGGGCTGACAGCGTGCTGGACGTGAACGGTACCTTAACCGTGTCCGGCGGTGGTATGGAAAATCAGGGCACCCTGACTGCGGACAACATCACGATAAGCAGAAACAGCTACAACCGGGCGACCGGCAGTATCGTCACGAAACAGCTGGACCTGAACAAATCTGACGTTTCATTTTTCAACGAAGGGGATTTCACCGGCACCGTCACCGCTGCCAGTTACACCAATAATCTGGTGAACAGCGGCACAATGACTGTGACGGAAGATGGCGCTGCGGCGTTCAGCGGTGCGGCGAATATCTACAACCAGGCCGGGGCTACCATCACCAACACCGGGCAGGCCGTTGAAGGGGGTGAAAATGCGCTAATCAATATCACCCGCACCTCCAGCGCCGACACCGTCATCGTCAATGACGGTACGTTGCTGGCGCAGAACGGTTACAGCGCCATTACCACGGCACAGACCGGAACCACGGATGCCTCAAAGTGGTTTATTAACTCAGCCACCGGCGTCATCAGTGGCAGTAACGCGCAGGCGCCGCTGGTGTATGTCAACCGCGGTTATAACTTTGCCAACGAAGGCACCATGACGGTACAGGGTGACAACGCCGTGGGCATCGCCAGCTCAGGGACATCTTATACACAGTATCTGGTGAACAGCGGCACCCTGAACGTGGGAACGCAGGCAGGTCAGTCAGACGGCAGCAACGGCACCGGGCTGACGGGTATTCAGGGCGGCGGTAAGGGCACGACGGTGAATAACACTGCCAGCGGGGTGATTAACGTCTATGCCGAAGACTCATACGCCTTTGGCGGGACGGCAAAACAGTTCATCAACAACGGTGAAGTAAATCTGTTGTGTGAGACGAATTGCGGTATCTTTGCGCCAGGCACCAGCGGAACGCAGGAAGACCACTCCGGGGTGGCAGACATCACCGTGCCGGATGCCAGTAAAACGCCGTCGCAGGGGGGCGTACCGACACCGCCGGCAGACAGTGGTATGCAGGTGGTCAGCAATTACACGGTCGGTACCAACGCTGACGGCAGCGCCGGGACGCTCACCGCCAGCAATATCGCGCTGGAGAATGTCACGGTGGATACCGGCTTCACCAGCGGTACCGCAGCGACGAGCATGACTTTCAACAACGTGTTCACCGGCAGTAACATTGAGGGCGCGGATAA
>NZ_JMTB01000154.1 GCF_000734965.1 Trabulsiella guamensis ATCC 49490 | reverse complement strand
TGTCACGCGTGACGGACAACGTGGCCTTGTAATCCTCAAAATCTTCCACCAGTCCGGCCGGAACCAGCTCGGTCAGGGCGATATCCAGCAGCTCGGCGGTGCAGATTTTGGGGGTCATCACCGGCTGATCGGCATCAATCTTATCCAGCACATCATCCCCGGCCAGCTTGTGACGCGGATAACGACTGGTGAACCGGTTTTTGATGATGTAGCGGATACGCCCCAGCGTCGCCGGCGACTGCACGTCGAGATAGGAAATGTCGGTATCGCCAAAGCTGTTCACGCGGTACATGGTGATTTCACGCTCGATACAGACGTTGTCACCGGCATCCACATAATGGGTGGCGATACCGTCATGCAGCAGCAGGTTGCGCTCTGTCATGTCCCAGCGGATGGCACGGGCTGGCGGTTTAATACCCGGCAGCACCAGCGTCTGGAGCGGACGGGCCGGGTCGAGCGCCAGCTGGTAAGAGGCGATGCCGGCATAGCTCGCCGCCCATAACCACGACGGTTCCGGCGCGATGTTGGTGCCCAGGCAGGAAATCAGCCAGTCATTACGGGCATCGCCGAAGGTGCCGGTCTGGGCATGCGTCCCGCGAAACGCGGTCCACAGCTGCATCTCCATCATTTTCAGCGGCCCCCAGCGAACCAGCAGTTCGTCGCGGATGGTGTTGAGGCTCTGGGTGTCGTTGTACGGGAAAACAATATCGGTGTACCACTCGTCACCCAGCGCCGCGACCACCGACTGGATATCCGGCGTACCCGTGCCGCCGGTAAACGCGGTCAGGGTGGCGCTGATACCGGCAGGCGTTTTCTCGCCGGAATAATAGTTGAGACGGACATCAGCATCATTGCCGGTGACACCTTTCCAGTTGACGGTCAGCACGACTTTCGCTGAGGACTCCGCATCAATGGTGGCGGTGACCTGCGTGGCCGGTTTTGCGGTGATGGCATTCACGATGTTCTGCGCAACGATCTCCGCTGTATCCGCCACAGCGACGCCCACCTGGACTGAAACGCCGCTTACCAGCAGTGCCAGCGTCCCGGCGGCGGTCGCGGTGCCGAGCATGGTGATGCTGGCGGTGGCCGCGTTACCGGCATCCAGTTCTGCAAGCCCCATGGCAACCGTCTCGGTATAGCTGTTCCCCTTGCGCAGGATTTTCAGCATCTCGCCCAGCATCGAGCCGCGTCCGTACAGGTTGTCGGCCATGCTGTCGCCGGTGATACGGTTCAGGGTGAGTGGTTCCACGCTGGCGGTCGCCCGCTGCTGACCCACCACCAGAATCTTGCGTGACTGCGCCGGTGCGGCAGACATCGCCAGCGAATTATCAAAGTCGATGACAACCAGCGGGACACGCAGGTCATCAGGAATGTTGCCGATTGACATCACGCCTCTCCCTTATCGGTTCTGGTTTTAGCCTTAGGCAACGGACTAATCGTCACATCACCTTCATTTTCGCGGCGACGCCAGTAAGCGGTGACGTCCAGCGCTTCCCCTTCCGGTGCGAGCAGGCTGCTGTCGGCTTTACGCACACGCAACCCCGCACGC
>NZ_JMTB01000153.1 GCF_000734965.1 Trabulsiella guamensis ATCC 49490 | reverse complement strand
AATCACGCGTGACGGACAACGTGGCCTTGTAATCCTCAAAATATTCCACCAGTCCGGCCGGAACCAGCTCGGTCAGGGCGATGTCCAGCAGCTCGGCGGTGCAGATTTTGGGGGTCATCACCGGCTGATCGGCATCAAGTTTATCCAGCACATCATCCCCGGCCAGCTTGTGACGTGGATAACGACTGGTGAACCGGTTCTTGATGATGTAGCGGATACGACCAAGCGTGGCTGGTGACTGAACATCCAGATACGAAATGTCCGTATCACCGTAGCGGTTCACCCGGTACATGGTGATTTCACGCTCAATGCAGACGTTCTCACCGGCATCAACGTAATGGGTTGCCATACCGTCATGCAGCAACAGGTTGCGTTCCGGCATATCCCAGCGGACAGCACGGGCAGGCGGCTTGATGCCTGGCAGTATCATCGTCTGAATGGGACGGGCCGGGTCGAGCGCCAGCTGGTAAGAGGCGATGCCGGCATAGCTCGCCGCCCATAACCACGACGGTTCCGGCGCGATGTTGGTGCCCAGGCAGGAAATCAGCCAGTCATTACGGGCATCGCCGAAGGTGCCGGTCTGGGCATGCGTCCCGCGAAACGCGGTCCACAGCTGCATCTCCATCATCTTCAGCGGTCCCCAGCGAACCAGCAGTTCGTCGCGGATGGTGTTGAGGCTCTGGGTGTCGTTGTACGGGAAAACGATATCGGTGTACCACTCGTCACCCAGCGCCGCGACCACCGACTGGATATCCGGCGTACCCGTGCCGCCGGTAAACGCGGTCAGGGTGGCGCTGATACCGGCAGGCGTTTTCTCGCCGGAATAATAGTTGAGACGGACATCAGCATCGTTGCCGGTGACACCTTTCCAGTTGACGGTCAGCACGACTTTCGCTGAGGACTCCGCATCAATGGTGGCGGTGACCTGCGTGGCCGGTTTTGCGGTGATGGCATTCACGATGTTCTGCGCAACGATCTCCGCTGTATCCGCCACAGCGACGCCCACCTGGACTGAAACGCCGTTTACCAGCAGTGCCAGCGTCCCGGCGGCGGTCGCGGTGCCGAGCATGGTGATACTGGCGGTGGCCGCGTTACCGGCATCCAGTTCTGCAAGCCCCATGGCAACCGTCTCGGTATAGCTGTTCCCCTTGCGCAGGATTTTCAGCATCTCGCCCAGCATCGAGCCGCGTCCGTACAGGTTGTCGGCCATGCTGTCGCCGGTGATACGGTTCAGGGTGAGTGGTTCCACGCTGGCGGTCGCCCGCTGCTGACCCACTACCAGGATCTTGCGCGACTGTGCCGGGGCGGCAGACATCGCCAGTGAATTATCAATGTCGATGACGACCAGCGGGACACGCAGATCATCAGGAATGTTGCCGATTGACATCACGCCTCTCCCTTGTCAGTTCTGGTTTTGACTTTCGGCAACGCGGTAATCACCACGTCACCTTCATTTTCGCGGCGACGCCAGTAAGCGGTGACGTCCAGCGTTTCCCCTGCCGGCGCGAGCAGGCTGCTGTCGGCTTTACGCACTCGCAGCCCCTCACGT
>NZ_JMTB01000152.1 GCF_000734965.1 Trabulsiella guamensis ATCC 49490 | reverse complement strand
CACCGGTCAGGTCAGTCGACCATTGTTTCAGCCGTTCGCGGGAATCACCGGCAATGAATTTTTGCGCCTCATCCATCAGCATCTTGTCAAACTCAATGGCTTCCGGATATTCCTGCTCGATGTAACCGTAAATCTCAGAGGCGGTAAGCGCCACGCCGAACGCACCGGCACCTCTTCCGGCAACCCTGAGCGCCGATGTGCCCAGATTAGCCAGCCTGCCACCCGACCCCGGTTTACCGCCAGTGCCCGGACCGGTTTTACCACCAGAGCCTGGCAGGCCGTTACCGTTACCCATACCACCTGCGCCCATATTCACCACGTAGACGGGCATGACACCGGAGCCAAGCACATCGGCCGCACCGCCTTTACCGCCTTTACCACGGATGCTGCCGAAGAGATCCATCGCGTCTTTACCGAGTTTGAACGCCTTGCGGGCAGCAATGGCACCTCCGACAACTATCGCAACCTGCTTGCCGGTTTCCAGCCAGTTCTGGGCGGTTTCCTGGTCTACAGAGTTAATTGCATCAGCAAGATCCTGGACGGGACCTGCCAGATTATTGTTGGCAAATTTGCTCCAGGTTGTCTCCAGCACTTCCATAGCAGACGTAAAATCTTGGGCTGCATATTTAGCGTCCGCCATAATGCCGGAGCCGTCTGCCACAACAGACTGGTATCGTTTAAGGTTTTCAGCGCCTTTCCCTGACGTAACGCCACTAATCAGTAGAATACTGTCCTGGTTAAAACCCGCCTCCAGCAGTCTTTTGTTCTGCTCAGCAGCCCCTTTGCTACCTGATTTCTTAGCCACTTCAGCTAAAAGGGTCGATAGCTCACGCATTCGACCATCATCGCCATAGACATTGATACCTTGCTTGCGCAAGGTCTCGACCGCTTTTGGTAGTTGTAGATCTCTAATCAGGTTTTCCGTTGCGGTGGCAGCTTTGTCGCGATCTCCTGTTGCGTCCCTTGCGACGTTGAGTACCACCAGTCCCTCTTTGATGCCTTCCACACCTTTACCACCGGCTGCCGCATACATTGATAACGCAGTCGTTGCTTTTTCCGCCGCATCCTTTAATTCGAACGCGCCTTCCTTACCCAGACTATTGGCAATGTCCATTGCCTGAAGGGTCTCCTGGGTATTCTTCATCTGAAATTTCTGGAAAGTCGCAAATAATGCGCCAATAGACTCACCACCAGCGCCGGATGCTGCTAAAGAAGCGGCAAGGTTGTCCTGGTTCTTGATACCGAAATCCAGATCACCCGTCACTTTGTTCACACTTTCCAGCGCGGCCATTAACTCAGCATCATCGACACGAAACTTGATTGCCGAATCCTGAACACCGGAAAAAATGTCACGCATTTCCTCGCGGGTTTTTCCGGCGGCAATGCCAAGCTGCGTCAACTTCCTGTCCGTCACCGCAAATTCTTTCAGCGCGGCACCACCGGCAAAGCCTGCTATCAGCCCGACATAGCGGTTACCGAGTGCGTCAATACCCCGGCCAGCCGCTTCGGATGTTGCCTTAACGAGGGACATTGCCCGCTGGTTGCGGGCC
>NZ_JMTB01000151.1 GCF_000734965.1 Trabulsiella guamensis ATCC 49490 | reverse complement strand
TAGAGGGGCTCGGGCGTCGCCTGCGCCTGCTGGTTGACCGCGCGATCGTGCGTATTGTTAACGACAGTCTGGGGCGTCAGAACCTCCAGATTCAGTCGCTGGCAGACGCAACCAACGACGATGTGGAGCGATTCCAGAATTACGGGCTGACGTCCGTCCCGCCCGTCGGTTCGGAGGCGCTGGTACTCTCGGTAGGTGGTCGACGTGAAGGGCTGGTCGCGGTTGCGGTCGAGGACAAACGCTGTCGGCCGCAGGGGCTGGAGGCTGGTGAGGTTCGTTTATATCACGCTGATGGTCAGTCATATATCACGCTGAAGTCAGGTGGCGTTATTGAGGTCACAGGGAATTCGGTTAATTACACTGCGTCGGCATTATTTGAAATAACTACAGCACAGTTAAAAGTTAACGGGCCGTCTGAATTTTCTCAGGATATTACCGTCGGGAGTAAATCATTCCTTCAGCATATCCACATTGACGGCGACGGTGAAAATACAACGGTGCCTCAATAATGACTATCGGTATTCACTGGAATAATCAGTTATCGCAGGGCGAAATTACGGTGACGCATGACGGTCTTTCCCGTGATGACGGGCTGGTGACGCTGGTGCTGATTTGTCTGTTCACGGATGCCCGTGCTGACGCTGACGATATTATCCCGGACGGTTCCGGTGATCCGCGCGGCTGGCCGGGCGATACATTCAGCGATGCGCCGTGGGGGTCAAAGCTCTGGCTGCTCGACCGTGAAAAACTGACCGGGTCTGTCCGTCAGCGTGTCGAGGATTATGCCAGCCTGTCCATGGAGCCCCTGCTGCGTGCGGGTTATGCCCGCAGCGCAACAGTCACGGCCACTGTCAGCGGTTATGACCGCATCAACTTTATCGTTATTCTCACCCGCCCGGATAAATCGCACCTCCGGATTGACATCAGCAAACGCTGGGAGGCTACCGCGAATGCCTTATAACGTTCCCACTCTCCGCAAGCTCATCACTGACGGTGAAAAAGAGATCGCCTTTGAACTCGGTTTATCGGTGTTACCGCCGGTCGGGGTGGAAAAAGCGCTGAATGTTGCTTTCAGCAGCGAAGTTCGTGACGTCTACGACCACCAGAGCTGGATTAAAGACCAGATTATCCCGTCGGTGAAGTCAGACGACGATACCATCATTGAGACGGCGGCAAGCGAAGGTGTTATCCGCAAGCAGGCGACGTTCTCGGCAGGCCCGGCAGTCTTTACCGGCACCGCGCCGCTGCCGGTTGATACTGAAATGCAGACAACTTCCGGGGCTGTCTTTGTGATCACCGCTGCTGGCGTTCCTGAGAACAACACCATCACGGTCACCATTCAGGCCAGCGATACCGGCACCGCCGGAAACCTCCCGGAAGGCGAGAGCCTGACGCTGTTATCTCCCGTTCCCGGCGTTGACAGTAACGGTCTGGTCGGTACTGGCGGACTTACAGGCGGTGCAGATATCGAGCCCGTCTCCGAGCTGCTTGACCGTTTGTTATTCAGAAAGCGTAATCCGCCGGTGGGTGGTGCGGTGCATGATTATGTTATCTGGGCGCGTGAAATGTCAGGTGTCAGCCGCGCCTGGGCGTTTGATGCGTGGCAC
>NZ_JMTB01000150.1 GCF_000734965.1 Trabulsiella guamensis ATCC 49490 | reverse complement strand
ATTCCCGATGCTGTGCGCGATGGTGGGTTCCGGGCTGGCAGCGCTGCTGTGCGGGCTTAACGGTGTGATGGCAAATGGCATTGGCGTCGGCGGTCTGCCGGGCATTCTCTCCATCCAGCCAACTTACTGGCAAGTGTTCGCGGTCGCGATGCTGGTGGCGATTATCGTACCAGTAGCATTAACCGCGTTTATCTATCAGCACAAACTTCGCCAGGGCTCGTTGCAGATTATTTAAGGCTGATTTTTAGCATGCAGCCTCAGTTGAAACACGAAACGTAGTAAACGGATGACAAAAATCAATACTCGCAGGAGAGCAGGAATAATGATTATTTTACGTAAACTTACCGTGGCAGCGATTTTTACAGCAAGTCTCGTATCCACCCAGGCAATGGCGGTTGATTTCCATGGTTATGCCCGTTCAGGTATCGGCTGGACTGGCAGTGGTGGAGAGCAGCAATGCTTCCAGGCAACGGGCGCACAAAGTAAATATCGACTCGGAAATGAATGTGAAACATATGCGGAATTTGGGCTGGGACAAGAAGTCTGGAAAGAGGGAAATAAACGTTTCTATTTTGATTCCCTTCTGGCCTACTCTGTTTCGCAAAGAACGGATTTTGAATCAACAAGTCCGGCACTTCGTATAGCCTCTGTGCGAGGCGAAAACCTGATTGATTCCCTGCCAGGCGCCACTCTCTGGGCAGGGAAAAGCTTCTATCAACGACATGATGTTCATATGATCGACCTGTATTACTGGGATATTTCCGGTCCTGGCGCCGGACTGGAAAATATCGATCTGGGTTTCGGTAAACTCTCGGTGGCCGCGACTCGTAACAGCGAATCCGGCGGCTCGTATGGCTATCTTGATAATGAGTGGGATCTGCGTCCAACGGTCAACGATACCTTCGATATCCGTCTGGCAGGGCTTGAAACCAATCCGGGAGGCGTTCTCGAAGTAGGTGTAGATTACGGGCGGGCTAATGCCCAGGATAACTACCGTTTTGCTGATGGTGCCAGTAAAGACGGCTGGATGTTCACAGCAGAACATACGCAAAGCATTCTGGATGGTTACAACAAATTTGTAATTCAGTACGCTAACGATTCTATGACTGCACAGAATAATGGCCGCAGTGAAGGGGCATCCATCAATAATAATGGTCATATGGTTCGGGTGCTTGACCATGGTGCTATTGATTTCAACGATGAATGGGGTTTGATGTATGTTGCAATGTATCAGGATGTCGATCGTGAAAACAATAATGGCGCCACCTGGTACACGGCGGGTCTGCGTTCTATGTATAAATGGACACCAATCATGAGTACGTTATTAGAAGTGGGGTACGATAACGTCAAATCTCAGCAAACTGGCGACCACAACAGTCAATATAAAATTACATTAGCGCAACAATGGCAGGCAGGAAACAGTATCTGGTCTCGCCCGGCGCTCCGTTTATTTGCCACCTATGCGAAATGGGATGAAAACTGGGGATATGCTACTGACAATGATGCAAACTACACTTCCGGTATCGCATACAGCGACAACAATCAGCACCAGTTTAGCCGTGGTAATGACGACGAATTTTCATTCGGCGCACAAATGGAGATTTGGTGG
>NZ_JMTB01000149.1 GCF_000734965.1 Trabulsiella guamensis ATCC 49490 | reverse complement strand
CCTATCATTTACCAGGAGCGTCGTCCGTTCAACTTTGTCGCCATTGACGACCTCACCAGCGAGCGCGTGTTCCTGCAGAACGAATTCGCCTACGGCACTGACGGGCGCAGCAACGTCGGCTTCGGTTTCTGGCAGACCTGTGTGGGCTCTAAAGCCGCGCTAACCAGAGCGAACTATGAAGCGGCCGTGTCCGCCATGATGGGTATTCCGAACTCAAACGGCGATCCGCTGGGGATGAACCCGACGCTGTTGGTTGTCGGCAAGAACAACCGTGGCGCGGCGAAGGCGCTGATCGAAGCCATCACCGCCGACGGCGGCGGCTCCAACATCTATTACAAGGATGTTGAGCTGCTGATTTCGCCGTTCGTGAAAAATCCGCCAGCGCCACCTGCCCCGGCGCCTGAAGAGTGATCTGCTGGCCTGAAAAACACCATCACCCTGCGTTACAGCCGGATTAACGCCGCCTGTAACGCCCGTTAAAAGAGGTCTGAAACGTGAGTGGAAAAACGAAAAAGAAAACCAGTGAGCCCGCAGGACATTCCGCAACGGCACCGGTCAGCAAAGATGCCGAAGGCGTGCAGAGTCAGGCTGGCGCGCCGGACCCGGCACCGCTGGCACCGGCTTCTGATGTTAACGGTCCGGAGTCACAACCTGTCGCTACCGATCCAGCCGGCACTGCTGACCCGGTGCCTGCTGCCGGACTGAGCCAGGCAACCGGCACCGCTCCGGACACAGCGAACAATGACGATGCGACCGTCACGGTACTGGAGGTGCGCGCCATCCCGGAAGGCGGTTTCCACCGTGCCGGGCGCTTCTGGCCGCATCACGGTGTGCATGTTTTTGTCAGCGATAACCCGGACGAGCAGGTTATTGAAGATGACCGTGGTCAGCCGTTGTATGGCTGCGTCATCAGCACCGCCGACGCGGCGCGCCTGAAGGCAGAAAAAATGCTGGTTGTGACGGAGCTTGCGACAGTCACAGCGCCCGGAGCGGAGGACGCGTAATGGGCATCTACGTGACGCGGGACGATTTGCTGGCAACCGATGCCGAGCGTGTCTGGAATATGGCGCTTGACAAGGAGACGCAGCAGCTCGACGAGGCGAAGATCCAGCGGGCAACCGATGATGCTGACGCGGAAATTAACTCCTTTCTGGCGAAGCGCTACCGGCTGCCGCTGAACCTCCCCGCGCTCCCGAGTCCGTTACGTCGTGCGGCGGTCTCCATCGCGTTCTACTGGTTGTCCGAACGGGACAACCAGATAACCGATGAGATCCAGAAGCGCTACGACGAAGCCCTGCGCACGTTGCGCGAAATTGCGAACGGCTCCCGCGACCTTGGTCTGTCGTCAGACACGCCGGTCGGGGAGACTGACAACGGGCGGCTGATTATCGTGAGCGATAACCGACGCCTCTTCACGCGTAACAACCTCAAGGGAGTGCTGTGATGGGTATCACCGTTGAAGTGCGTGGCGAGCGTCAGCTTCAGGACATCCGGCGCGCGATTGAAAAACTGGCTGATCAGTCACTGCAGCAGGAGCTGCTGGAGAGTATCGGCGCGGTGGTGGAATCCCAGACCCGCCAGCGTATCGCCAGCGAGAAGACGAGCCCTGCCGATG
>NZ_JMTB01000148.1 GCF_000734965.1 Trabulsiella guamensis ATCC 49490 | reverse complement strand
TCCGCTCCAGTGAGTTACGTCTTGCCCGCTGGGATGAATTTAATCTCAGGGCCCGTATCTGGACGCTCCCTGCACAACGTAAATTCGTCAAAGGTGTTCGCTTCTCTGAACGCGGTGCAAAAATGAAAGATGAACATCTGGTGCCACTGTCGGTACAAGCCGTGGCACTGTTAAAAGAAATCCAGTCGTTAACCGGAGATTCACAATTTGTCTTTCCCGGCGCTCACTCACTGGATAAGCCAATGAGTGAAAACACGATCAACAAGGCGCTGCGCGTCATAGGCTATGACACTAAAACCGAGATCTGCGGACATGGATTCAGAACAATGGCCTGTAGTGCCCTGAACGAATCGGGACTCTGGTCAAAAGATTGCATCGAACGGCAGATGAGCCACCGCGAACGCAATAATGTCCGCGCAGCTTATATCCATAAAGCAGAACACCTTGATGAACGCATGGAAATGATGCAGTGGTGGTCTGATTACCTTGACATAAACCGTGAAGGATTCATTGCGCCTTACATTTATGTTCATCAGCAAACCAGGGCGTAAAGTCCCCGCCAGCAAAGTTCCCGGCAGGGGCAAACCTGCCGGGATTCTGTTTCACCCGAAAACACCAGTCCTTACAAAACCTCTGGCACCTTAACCTGAAATCTGTGTTGAATAAATCCTGAATGGCTGAAACTGTTACCAACCCTCCAACCGTATACACATCTGACACGGCACAAAATCAGTTATGAGGTTCTGGTTGGGGAAGAGCCCGACAGTTGTGGCACACCACCACGATGTAACAATACAGTTTGTCAGCCAGAACAAAAAAATTCATATGTGTAGTACCGAACCATTTTGTTTTGTCAGTAGATGGCCGTCTGAAAGTGCATCACTGGAATTTTTCAGGGAAATCCGTAAGCATAAAATGCTCCGGAATAAATCTGACTGACAATGGTTATCGATACCACATTTTCATCACGTAATTCTACGCACAACTAAGAATAGTCAACACAATTAAGAATATATCTCATTTTTCAGAGTGACATGGGTAATATCTGATAGAAATCATACAGCCTAATCCATTACATTAGTCCGGTTATTCCACTTTGAAACAAACAATGTCCTTATGTAAGGAGTTATGCCGAAATGGATTTTCGCCGCCGGTCACGGGGACATCAGTATCTTTTACCCGCACTCTGTGTTTCAGCGGTATTTTCCGGCATTTCGTTCACTTCAGTCGCAGCACCCGGTGACGAACAGTTTATTCTGCAACAGCAGCGTCAGCAGGCACTGGAGCAACAACTGACGCCACCGGTTCCTGATATTCGTTTATCCCCTTCGGAGCATTCCGCCGGGCGGCTCGTCTTTCCGGCTGAAACCCCGTGCTTTCCCCTCCACTCGGTCACCCTGACGGGGCACAATGACCTTCCCCGCTGGTTACCCCTGCAACGCCTGGCAAATCAGGCAGTGGGACACTGTCTCGGGACTCAGGGCATCAATATGCTGATGAGCACGCTTCAGAACCGGATGATTTCACACGGCTGGACCACGTCCCGCGTGCTGGCCCCCGCGCAGGATTTAAAAAGCGGGCACCTGCAACTGGCCGTGGTGCCGGGCAAAATTCGCCATGTTGAA
>NZ_JMTB01000147.1 GCF_000734965.1 Trabulsiella guamensis ATCC 49490 | reverse complement strand
TCCGGCGGCTGTAAATGCATCATGGATCTCATGCAGCGCCGGTGCTGAATCCAGACCATGACGGTCGCACCAGTCAACCAGATTTACGCACAACCCGACATCGCGACCGAAATCATCACCCACAGCGCCGTTATCCAGCCATGCATCCCAGGCAACATAAAAATCATGCAGCACACTGGAAGACCCTGGTTTCGGATGGGCGGGCGTGGTGGTGTGGCAGGCAAGTACAGCCTTCCATGCGAGCCTTATCTGACGCTCGATATAAAAGCCAGAAACAGGGTAGCGTCTGGTGCTCTTCCCGGTGGACGGCACCCATGCTTCAAAACGCGCCCTTAAATCCGACACTGATGGTACTGACTGCGGAGCTGCCGATGCTGCTATGCGCTTCTCTGCGGCTTCCGCTCTGCGTATCCACGAGTCAACATTTTCCCTGACCTCATCAACGGCATCACAAAAACCGAATGCGTTGCTCCACTCAGGACGTTCTCCCGTGCCTGCCTCGTATATATCCGCTAACGCGTACTCAGCATTATCGCGCTCAGCAATAAGCTGACTTTCGCTACGCTCCAGTTCTGCTATGCGCTTCTCTGCGGCTTCCAGCCTGCGTTTCAGCTCTTCGTTCTCTTCAACCAGAGAGCAGGCGGCTTCATGATTAACCAGACTATCGTGACGGGCTTCCTCGTAGGCTTGGCGATAGACCTCTGTCAGGCTGACTCCATCCAGAGTTTCCAGCGCTTCCATCCAGCTCTTACGCACCCTCACGAGTAAGTCGAACTGCGAACGGACAGAAACGATGAGCATATAGCGCACTATATTTGCGAACGGCGTGGTGCTGTCATCGTGCAACAGTTCTTCAATGTCATTACCTCCCGTGTTGTTGAAGAGCGGCAGATACTGCCTCATCCAGTCAGGAACCACGTAGATTTCTTTCGGTGATAATCTGCTCATTTTGTAGGCGCCCCTTCACACGGTTGCTGACGATCTATCCTCTCTAACTCGGCCAGCAGGAGCGCGGTGGCTTTCACCAGGTTGCGGCGATAGTCAGACGGTTTGAAGCTGGCAGCGGGCCAGTCAGCAGGCCAGTAATTTCCAGCTTCCATTGGTTCGATATAGCTGATGGCCGCAGCAGCCAGTTCGCCCTCAATATAAGTATCGTCCTGCTGTACACTGAACCCCTTTACTGATTGCTGGCGCTGGCGCTCTGCCAGCACATCAGAAACGGCATTACTGATTACATAGTTATTCATATAAACCTCATCGCTTTTGGCTGCCTGCGGGCGCACGAAGCCCCGGCAGGCATGCCGTATTAATTGACGCTATGTTTAAAGAGAATTAATCAGTCAGTTACAGACTGTTCAAACGGGATTATTTCGAAATCTTCCACTCCTGTTTTAATCGCTATTCCGGCAATACCTTTAACTTCAGTTGGTGACGCAAGAATAGCCTCTTTATTAATCTCTTCTTTATTACGAAGAAATTTACCCAGACTTAATTTTTTCAGCATCGCAATAACATCTTCAACCTTGCGAATAGTGACGCTGGGTGGGCGGGCACGCCAGCGAACTTCACCCGTCGTGAGGTTGGCCGTCTTGGTTTTGCCGTCGCGGGTCAGTTCAGCGCGGTTGGCTTC
>NZ_JMTB01000146.1 GCF_000734965.1 Trabulsiella guamensis ATCC 49490 | reverse complement strand
AGAAACTCATCGAAGCTGTCCGACGCCTGAGCAAGCGACAGCACCGGACTGGTGAACGCATCGCCGGTACGCTGCCAGTCCTGCAATCCTTCCGTCACCAGCAGGTCAGTCGCGTCGGGCTGGCTTCGGTTCAGCGCCACCTGCTCGCGATTGAGCGCCACCGGTGCGACAGCCTCAGCGCGGGTCACCGGCGTCAGCAATACTGGCCTTTCTCCGGCTCAGACAACCCGAACTTGTCCCGCACTTCCGACATCTGCACTTCAAGCCCCCGGTCAATCAACGGCGTCAGCGCCTCGACCAGCGCCTTCAGATCTTCCGGCTCGCTGAGGCGCAGCACCACACCGGGATAGGCGGTCTGCGGTCCGTAATTCATGATGACGAACGGACGCACAAGGAATTCATTGAGGGTGTTCTGAAGCTGGCGGGCATCCCAGCGGGCAACGTCCATACGCACCCGGTCATGCACATCGGCCTGTGCGCGGGAACTGCCGTCATCGGTGGTCATGGTCTGACCGAGAACGGCCTTGCTGATTTGCTCATCACACCAGACGGCCATCTCCTTAAACAACGCGCCGCCGTTGTTGCGGCTGGCCGTCTCCTTCATATCAAGCAGCATGCTGTCAGGGATGGCGCAACCGGCATCCGATGCCAGCGAGGCAATGGCATCCAGCAGCGTCTGGATCTGTTCGGGGCTGGCGTTGGGACCGTACTTACCGACCACCACCGGAATACCGAATTTCTCGGCGAACGCCCACCAGTCACGGATGGTGAACGATTTCAGCATGTACATCACGGCCACGAGGCGGGCCAGACCGTTACGGACAGGAAGACCTGATTTCAGGCGGGGCTGGTGAACAACATATTTACCCGGTGTCAGCGGCTCGCCGTCGATGGGATTTTTGTCCGTCAGCAACTGGAAACTACGCAACGTCTCCCGGTCGGTTTTCAGGAAGCGGGGATCAACCCATTCATAATCGCGGGGTTGCCAGAACTGGCTGCTGGTATCCCAGAGGATTTCACACACGCCGACGCCTTTACCCAGACCATCGAGCAAATCAAACAGCAGTTCCGGTATCTGCGGCTGACTGATAACCAGACGCACTGCATCAGCAATCTCCACGTCGCGGGCGTCATCGCTGGCGGCTTCAACGGTCGGCTCTATCCCGGCCACCGTCAGCTTGCGGGTACGCAGAACGCTGGCGTAGTGAAGGTCACGCTCTTCCAGTTCTTCGGCCATGATAAAGAAATCACGGGTATTGCCGTTCGCGGCTTCGCGCAATATCCCGGCAAGCCTGCCCGGTGACAGGGTGCTGGCAACGCTGATGCCGGGAGAGGGTGTGCGCACGCTGATGGTACGGGCGCGGGCCTGCGGCTGTGCGAGTTCTTCCTGGCGGACCGTCACTGTCTCACCACTGGATGCGCTGAAGAGCCGACGAACGGCACCGGTTAACTGTTTAAACATCAGAGTAATCCCCGCTGGTTTTTAAGACCCCGCGTAATACGCAACTGACGGTGACCGTCAGCCTCGTCAGGCCGGGCGTTACGTTTGTTATCACGGTTGGGTTTGTACAGCCGGTGCAGCTCGTAGCGGCGACACTCTTCACGGCTGGCGAGAAAGCCCAGAAGACAGCAATCGCGGCATC
>NZ_JMTB01000145.1 GCF_000734965.1 Trabulsiella guamensis ATCC 49490 | reverse complement strand
AACAATGTCGAACAAACCCTTTCATTATCAGGATCCTTTCCCCCTTTCAAAGGATGACACCGAATACTATCTCCTCAGCTCCGATTATGTTTCTGTCGCAGAATTTGAAGGGCAGGAGATCCTCAAAGTAGACCCTCAGGCGCTGACCCTGCTCGCGCAACACGCTTTCCACGATGCCTCGTTTATGCTGCGTCCGGCACATCAGCAGCAGGTCGCTGATATCCTGCACGATCCGCAGGCCAGCGAGAACGACAAGTACGTCGCGCTGCAGTTCCTGCGTAACTCTGAGATCGCCGCGAAGGGCATTCTGCCGACCTGTCAGGACACCGGTACCGCCATCATCACCGGCAAAAAAGGCCAGCGCGTCTGGACCGGCGGCGGTGATGAAGCGGCGCTTGCCCGCGGGGTGTACAACACCTATATCGAAGACAACCTGCGTTACTCGCAGAACGCCGCGCTGGACATGTACAAAGAGGTTAACACCGGCACCAACCTGCCGGCGCAGATTGACCTCTACAGCGTTGATGGCGACGAGTACAAATTCCTCTGCATCGCCAAGGGCGGCGGTTCGGCCAACAAAACCTATCTGTATCAGGAAACCAAAGCACTGCTGACGCCGGGTAAACTGAAAAACTATCTGGTTGAAAAGATGCGCACGCTGGGGACCGCAGCCTGCCCGCCGTATCATATTGCGTTTGTGATTGGCGGCACCTCAGCGGAAGCCACGCTGAAAACCGTCAAGCTCGCCTCGACCAAATACTATGACGGTCTGCCGACGGAAGGTAACGAGCACGGCCAGGCGTTCCGCGACGTACAACTGGAAAAAGAGCTGCTGGAAGAGGCGCAGAACTTCGGCCTCGGCGCGCAGTTTGGCGGTAAATATTTCGCGCATGATATCCGCGTGATTCGTCTGCCGCGCCACGGTGCCTCCTGCCCGGTCGGCATGGGCGTTTCCTGTTCCGCAGACCGCAACATCAAAGCGAAGATTAACCGTCACGGTATCTGGCTGGAAAAACTGGAAGACAACCCGGGCAAATACATCCCGGAAGCGCTGCGTAAGGCGGGCGAGGGTGAAGCGGTGCGAGTGGACCTGAACCGCCCGATGCGCGAAATCCTTAAGCAGCTGTCGCAGTACCCGGTGTCCACGCGCCTGTCGCTGACCGGCACCATCATCGTCGGGCGTGATATCGCCCACGCGAAGCTGAAAGAGCGGATGGACAGAGGCGAAGGGCTGCCGCAGTACATCAAGGATCACCCGATCTACTACGCCGGTCCGGCCAAAACGCCGGAAGGGTATGCCTCCGGTTCGCTGGGGCCAACCACCGCCGGTCGTATGGATTCCTACGTGGATCAGCTCCAGTCAGAAGGCGGCAGCATGATCATGCTGGCGAAAGGCAACCGCAGCCAGCAGGTGACCGACGCGTGTCATAAACACGGCGGTTTCTATCTCGGCAGCATCGGTGGCCCGGCGGCGGTACTGGCGCAGGGCAGCATTAAGAGCCTGGAGTGCGTGGAGTACCCGGAACTGGGGATGGAAGCCATCTGGAAAATCGAAGTGGAAGATTTCCCGGCGTTCATCCTGGTGGATGACAAAGGCAACGACTTCTTCCAGCAGATCCAGTCCTCGCAGTGCACGCGTTGCGTGAAGTAACC
>NZ_JMTB01000144.1 GCF_000734965.1 Trabulsiella guamensis ATCC 49490 | reverse complement strand
GGATAACACGGTCAACACCCTTGATGGCGACATTACCGCCGCCGACGGCGCCACCGGCGTGGTGGTGACGGGCGACGACACCCGGACCACCATTAACGGTGATATCTATGCCTCCGGTGGGGCGACCGGGCTGACGGTTTCCGGCAATGCCGCCAGTGTGACCAATCAGGGCAGTATCACGGCGGTGGACAGCGGTTCAACCGGCGTCGCCATTGACGGGAACACTGCCAGCTTCACCAACACCGGCACCATCGACAGCAGCCTGAACGGCACTGGCGTCAGCATTACCGGCAACAGCGCCAGCGTGACGCTCGACGGCACGGTGAATGTGCATGCGGAGAAAAACGCGGACGGCGTTTACCAGGGCGCGACCGGGGTCAGCGTGGCGGGGAATAACGGCACGACAGACATTACCGGCGATGTGGCGATTTCCGGTTCAATGGATGAGTCCGATGTCGTTGCACCCGAAGGGACTTTAACCGGCGTGGAAGTTTCCGGCACCGGAAATACCGTGACACTGGATGGCGCAGTGAATATGACGCTGGACAGTACCCATGAAAATGATATCAACGCTTTTACGGCAACAGGGATCGCCGTTACCGGGAACGAAAATACGATAAACATCAACGGTGGAGTGAATGTCAGCACCTCCAGCATTGACAAAAAATATGATGATGCACGGATGGGACACAATGCCTATGGTGTCACAGTCACCGGGAATAATACTGTCAACGTCAGCGGTCAGTCGACGGTAGACATCACCGGATCAGTCGGTGCGACAACTGGCCTGGCAACGCTCAGTGATGGCGGCCACCTGGTACTCAATTCAGATTCTGTACTGGATATCAATTACCATGCTGCCTCTGACTGGGGATATGCCGAGGGTGCCGTCATGACAGCGTCAGGCCCGGGTAGCAGTATTGACAACAGAGGGGTTATAAACGCCACCACAGGTACGACAATTGCGCGCGTTTCTGGTGGGGCAACGATAAATAACAGCGGAACAGTTGATATGTCACCCGCTTTGTCAAACTCCTCTTTTTCACAGGCAGGAGCATTTGAAGCGTCAGGAACAGGCTCCAGTGCAATAAATGCGCAGGGTGGAACAATCAGTATTACTTCTGATTATACCCCGTATTTGGATGGCGGCGTCGCTAAAACCCCGGTTTTCTGGTCCCAAAATACCGGCTACGCGTTGCTGGCAACAAATTACGGCAGCGTGGAAAATGATGCCGGAGCCACCATCAATCTCAACGGTGCAGGTCTCTATGGTGTGGCAGCCGCTAAAGGCACTGCTACCAACGCCGGAACCATTAACGTCGATGGTTTTATTCCCACACTCGATGAAGACGGCAATATCACCGCGAAGTCCTTCTACAGTACCGGTTATCTGCCCACCATGAGCGCCGGGGTGATTACCGGCTCCACCGATACCGGCTATGGTAACGCCACCGGTCTGAACACCGGCACCATCAACGTCAACAACGAAGGTTTCGGGATGCTGGCGCTGAACGGCGGCACCGTCACCAACCAGGGCACCATCAATCTCACCGCTGACGAGGGCGTGACCGCCTCTGCGGATAACCAGCTGATTGGTATGGGTGTGATCAACGGTGGTTCCGCCATCAATGATGAATCCGGCGTCATTAATATCAATGCC
>NZ_JMTB01000143.1 GCF_000734965.1 Trabulsiella guamensis ATCC 49490 | reverse complement strand
CCAGCCCTCCCGCCGTGAGGGTCATCTCTCCGGCGGCGGCTATCTGTCCGCCGGTGTTACTCAGTTGTCCTGTACTGGTCAGCACCATCTGACCTTTTTCTGCGCTGATAAGTCCGCTGTCGTTGCTGAGCTGCCCGGTGGTCACGGTCACATTACTGGCGGCGGCAAGTACGCCTTCCCGGCTGTCGGTCTGCCCGGTGGCCCGGACGGAAAGGCTTCCGGCATCAGCCGCCAGTATTTGTCCCTGCCGGTTATCCAGGTCTGTGGTGTTCAGCGCCACGCTGCCGTTTGCCGCAATCTGTCCGCCACGGTTATCGGTGCTGTGACGCACATCCAGCGCCATCGTTCCGTTGCCGCTCTGGACCAGTTGTCCCCCGCGATTTGAGAGATTATCCGCGTCAATCCGGATACCCTTAGCCGTGGTAGTACTGCCGTCCAGTACCAGGTCGCGCCCCTTCAGCGCCAGCGTACCCGATGACGCCAGGCTCCCCCGGTCTCCGGTGAAAGTGGCTGATGTCATCGTGAGCGTGCCGTTACCGGCATGGATAATCTCACCATCCCGGTTATCCAGCGCAGCAGTCTGAAGCGTCAGGTCACGCGCATTTGTGGCAATCGTTCCTTCCCGGTTTTCAATACCGTCCTGATGGCTCAGCGTAAGCGCCTGTGTGCCGCTCTGGACAATCTGCCCGCTGTTATTCTGAAGGCGTTTTGCAGACAGACTGAGTGTATCCCCCGCCAGTAAACCGCCATTGTTGTTATGTGTGCCTGCGGTTGAGGCTTTCAGCCCGCTTTCGGCAATAACCTGCGCTCCGGCAGTGCTGAGGCTCTGCTGTTTCGCATCAAGGGTGATATTTTTCGCCTGTGTCCGGCTGCCCGACGCATCCAGTCCCTGGCCGGACGCGCTGATGTTACCGCCCGCCACATTCAGGCCGTGAGTTTCAAGCCGTCCTGCTGCGGAAAGGGTTAAATCACCGCTGTTACCGGTTTTCCCGTCGGACGAGATACCCGAGGCCAGTGTCCCGGTGGTGGTACTGGTGAGACTGGCCGCCTGCACGCGGGTATGACGGGAGGCCGCGACGGAGCCGCTGTTCTGTACATGACCGGTTGCTGAAATGTCGGTATCTGATGAGGACCAGAGCGAACCGCTGTTGTTAACACTGGCATTCGTGGCAATAACAGTATTGCCTTTTGCGGAAACGGCCCCGCTGTTTTCAATCATACCGTCAGCGGTGATCCTGACCTCTCCGGCGGATGCGCCGATATGCCCGGCACTGCGCATCCCCACGCCTTTTTCCGTGCCGCGAAGACGAATCTTACCGGCATACATCCCGCCGACCTGAGAGACATCCAGCGCAAACTGTGGTTTATCCGTGCCGTTGTCTGCTGAAACGGTTGTCTGTTCATGCGCCGCATCCACCCGGTTACGTCCGGTGGTGACTTTCAGGTCATTTGCGTGAAGGGCCGCGTTGACTTTCACGGCGCGGGCAATGATATCGGTATGATCCTGACGCGTGGTGTCCATTCCCTTGCCGCCAATCACAATGTCACCGCGATCAACCTGATATCCGGTGATAGTGCCATTCTGCATCTGCACCGAGCCGGTGGTCAGCGTGGTACGTCCGGCGTTAATAAAGCCGCAGCCGTCACAGGAGATCCCCGACGGGTTCGCAATGACAACCTGCGCTTTCTGA
>NZ_JMTB01000142.1 GCF_000734965.1 Trabulsiella guamensis ATCC 49490 | reverse complement strand
ACTGCTCTTTAACAATTTATCAGACAATCTGTGTGGGCACTCGGAGTGACATGGATTCTTGACGTCTTCGGACGAAAAATGAATACCAAGTCTCAAAGAGTGAACACGTAATTCATTACGAAGTTTAATTCTACGAGCATCAAACTTAAATTGAAGAGTTTGATCATGGCTCAGATTGAACGCTGGCGGCAGGCCTAACACATGCAAGTCGAGCGGCAGCGGGGGAAAGCTTGCTTTCCCGCCGGCGAGCGGCGGACGGGTGAGTAATGTCTGGGAAACTGCCTGATGGAGGGGGATAACTACTGGAAACGGTAGCTAATACCGCATAACGTCTTCGGACCAAAGTGGGGGACCTTCGGGCCTCATGCCATCAGATGTGCCCAGATGGGATTAGCTAGTAGGTGGGGTAACGGCTCACCTAGGCGACGATCCCTAGCTGGTCTGAGAGGATGACCAGCCACACTGGAACTGAGACACGGTCCAGACTCCTACGGGAGGCAGCAGTGGGGAATATTGCACAATGGGCGCAAGCCTGATGCAGCCATGCCGCGTGTATGAAGAAGGCCTTCGGGTTGTAAAGTACTTTCAGCGGGGAGGAAGGTGTTGTGGTTAATAACCAGAGCAATTGACGTTACCCGCAGAAGAAGCACCGGCTAACTCCGTGCCAGCAGCCGCGGTAATACGGAGGGTGCAAGCGTTAATCGGAATTACTGGGCGTAAAGCGCACGCAGGCGGTCTGTCAAGTCGGATGTGAAATCCCCGGGCTCAACCTGGGAACTGCATCCGAAACTGGCAGGCTTGAGTCTTGTAGAGGGGGGTAGAATTCCAGGTGTAGCGGTGAAATGCGTAGAGATCTGGAGGAATACCGGTGGCGAAGGCGGCCCCCTGGACAAAGACTGACGCTCAGGTGCGAAAGCGTGGGGAGCAAACAGGATTAGATACCCTGGTAGTCCACGCCGTAAACGATGTCGACTTGGAGGTTGTGCCCTTGAGGCGTGGCTTCCGGAGCTAACGCGTTAAGTCGACCGCCTGGGGAGTACGGCCGCAAGGTTAAAACTCAAATGAATTGACGGGGGCCCGCACAAGCGGTGGAGCATGTGGTTTAATTCGATGCAACGCGAAGAACCTTACCTGGTCTTGACATCCACAGAACCCTGTAGAGATACGGGGGTGCCTTCGGGAACTGTGAGACAGGTGCTGCATGGCTGTCGTCAGCTCGTGTTGTGAAATGTTGGGTTAAGTCCCGCAACGAGCGCAACCCTTATCCTTTGTTGCCAGCGGTCCGGCCGGGAACTCAAAGGAGACTGCCAGTGATAAACTGGAGGAAGGTGGGGATGACGTCAAGTCATCATGGCCCTTACGACCAGGGCTACACACGTGCTACAATGGCATATACAAAGAGAAGCGACCTCGCGAGAGCAAGCGGACCTCATAAAGTATGTCGTAGTCCGGATTGGAGTCTGCAACTCGACTCCATGAAGTCGGAATCGCTAGTAATCGTGGATCAGAATGCCACGGTGAATACGTTCCCGGGCCTTGTACACACCGCCCGTCACACCATGGGAGTGGGTTGCAAAAGAAGTAGGTAGCTTAACCTTCGGGAGGGCGCTTACCACTTTGTGATTCATGACTGGGGTGAAGTCGTAACAAGGTAACCGTAGGGGAACCTGCGGTTGGATCACCTCCTTACCTGAAAGAACCTGCCTTCGAAGTGCTCACACAGATTGTCTGATGAAAA
>NZ_JMTB01000141.1 GCF_000734965.1 Trabulsiella guamensis ATCC 49490 | reverse complement strand
GCCGTGACGCTTGCGACCATCGGTGCCGGTGGTGCGGGCATCATCAATGCCCGGCACACCACGATAAAGCTGGATGGCTCCGAGGTCGGTGATGATGTCTTCGTGTTTCGGCAGGATGATCTCATCGTCTTCAAAGGCTGCCCGGAAACGCGGCATGTTTTCGCGGTAGTACGGAACGGAAAGCTGCACCTGTTCCACCTCGGTGCCGTACCGTTCTGCCGCCTGCTCAGCCAGATACTGACCGTTACCGCGCGCATCGAGCTTGATGCCGTCGCGGCGCGGCAGGCGATCACAGATATAAAACAGCGCCTGTTCCTGCTGCTTGAACGGGACGTTGCTGAGTTCGACCAGGAACGGCACGGTGCGGGTGGTGTTCTCATTCACCGTCACCGGTGCAAATACCGTGAGGTCACCATTACGGGCAAAGTCTTCACCCAGACAATGGCGAAGATGGGGCGGCAGTTTATCCAGTTCGGGCTGAACAACGGTCTCCAGCCAGTCCTGCATATCAATGCGACGCTGTCCTTCCGGCATGGCGCTGAACTCAGGCGTGCCGGTAAAGCGCAACACCACACACGGGCCACGGGCGGCACGCTCACGCAGGGAGCGGGGAATATACGCGCCGCTGCCGTTTTTTGGCACGCAGTAATATTCCTCCAGCGCATCGTCGCGCGTCGCGGTATTACGTAGCAGGCCCTCTTTCCAGTCCGCCTCCGCGTCAGGTGACCAGTCCAGCCCGCGCACCTGGCAGATACGGCGGTAGAGACCGTCATCACAGGCGTCATCCAGGGTGATGGTGTGGATCCGATAATCTTTTTTTTCCGCCCGGCTCTCCTGGATAAGCTGGTTAAACAGGTTATCAATGCCGTTGTGCGTGGAGATAAGGCGGATTTTTCCACCCCACGACCGCAGCGGGGTGACCGCTTTCAGCAGTTCATCCAGCCGCTCATGGAATGCCGCCTCGTCAATGGTGACATTCCCCTGCATCCCACGGATGTTACTGGGGTTGCTTGACAGCGCCTTGATTTTAAATCCGCTGGCGAAGTTGATCACAAAGGTCAGGATGTCCTTGTCTTCATCCTTCACGACCTCCTCACCGATATCACTGGCCGCCGCGTTGAACGCCTTTGCCCACATGGCGCAGGCGTCTATAAATTCACGCGCCATCTCTTTCGTGGTGCCGATGTAAAAGTGATCTGAGCCACCATCCACCTTTCGCAGGGAGGCGGTCAGCGCCGCATCGGATGCTTCTGCCCACGTCAGGCCGGTACGGCGGGACTTCTCGGCAATCTTGAGGGGGGAATCATCCGCAATCCACCGTTTCTGATAAGGAAGCAGTACGTCACTGGCGTTAAATGTCATGATGCGATCCCCATGATTTCACGCCTGATCACTGCCGCAGACTCGGACGACAGCCCGGCTTTTGTGGCGATAATCTCCGCTTTTTCTGCCGCCTCCCGCGCAAATTCCTGAAGGATTTCTTTCTCGCGCTTGTGGCTCACCATCGCTGCCGACTCCAGACGGTGAGCGACCAGCGCCAGCTGGCCGAGTGCTTTGGGCTCCACAACATCACCCTCGGACAGCGACATCGAGGTTTCAAAGGCGAGGGTTTTGACAAACTCCAGCAGCAGCTTGCCGACGTCGGACGTCGGCGCAGAGCCGAGTTTTGCCGCCCAGATTTCAGCCATCTCCCGCGATGCACGAATTTTGGCACCAAACTGTTCCATGCGGCTGGCGTAACGGTTAAGACCGGT
>NZ_JMTB01000140.1 GCF_000734965.1 Trabulsiella guamensis ATCC 49490 | reverse complement strand
CCGGGGGCGACCTGATGCCGCTGGCAGCGGCACTTAACCAACTGCTGATTAATCTCTCTTCGCGTTTTGATGCCGGTCGACTGGAGCAACTGCCACTGCGGCGGTTGCTCGTGCTGGTAAGACAACTGAGGAAACAACATGGCAAGCCGCCTGAGCACTGAAATCCTGATAAACCTTGCCGGTAACCTGACGGCCAAGGCGCGCCAGTACGGGGCAAACATGAGCGAGTTTGCGGCCCGCAACCAGCGGGCAATGTCCATCGTCAGGTCAACATCTGAAGCGGCTGGCCGGGGTATTGACGCACTCGGTAACCGCTATATGGGGCTGATTGCCGGTGTCAGCGGTAGCCTGGCTGTCAGGCAGGTGGCCGACTTTGACGCGCAGATGCGCCGCATGGGAACCGACGCGCAGCTTAGTCTGGAAGAAGTTGACGCGCTGCGGGAGCAAATCCGCGACGTCTCCAATATGAAAGATATTCGTATTGCAGCTCCAGACCTGGGTAGTGGTGCGGGTGAGCTGCTGGGGAAGACCGGCGATTACCAGTTTGTCCAGGATAACCTGCGTAATATGGGCCTGCTGATGCAGGCGTTCGGTGTTGACGGTCAGACCGCTGCGGGTCTGCTGGCGCAGTTCTGGGAGAAAGGCATCAAGGGAAGCAACGATGTCAGCATTATGCTTGACAAGCTCTATGCACAGTTTGCGGTCGGCTCTGTCAGTGTTGCCGACCTCGCTAAAGTTGCGCCAAAGTTGTTCTCCATTATTCAGGATCAGGGGCCGGTCGCCATCTCTCAGATGGGGGCCTTTCTCCAGGTGTTTTCAAAAAACAAAGGCAGCGCCGAGGAAACCACTACCAGTATCCAGGCGATGTATGCCGCGCTTTCAAATAAAGACAATATTAAGTTTCTGAAATCGAATGGAATAGACGTATTTAAAAAGGGAACACGCGAACTAAAACTCCCGTTTGAGTTAATGAAGGAGATACTCAAAAAGGCCAAAAACGATCCGGTTAAATTACAGGATATTTTTGACCAGACAGGTATGCAGGGTATTACCTCCCTGCTCAAGCCCGAAAACCTTAAGCTCCTGGAAGATATGATTTACGGCACGGCTGAAATTGGATCCACGCAGGAAGCCGCACAGCGTAATGCCGAAAGTTTTAACTCCTCCATGCAGGCGCTGAATAATGAATGGCAGCGTTTTGCCGAAAGCGAACTGGCTGAGCCCATTCAGGAGCTGGCTGATGCCCTCAATTCTGTTGATCATGAAACGGTTCAGAACTGGCTGAAAACCGGCAAACAGATAGCGATGGTTGTTGGTGGTGTTATTGCCGCCCGCAAGGCATTCCAGCTTGGCCGTGGTGCATGGGATATCTTCAGCACCATTAGTGGGCGAGGTAAAGGCGGTAAAGGTGGTGCTGCCGGTGGCATGGCTGATGTGTTTGGCTCAGGTGTCATGCCCGTCTATGTGGTGAATATGGGCGCAGGTGGTATGGGTAACGGTAACGGCCTGCCCGGCTCTGGTGGTAAAACCGGTCCGGGCACTGGCGGTAAACCGGGGTCGGGTGGCAGGCTGGCTAATCTGGGCACAGCGGCGCTCGGGGTTGCCGGAAGAGGTGCCGGTGCGTTCGGCGTGGCGCTTACCGCCTCTGAGATTTACGGTTACATCGAGCAGGAATATCCGGAAGCCATTGAGTTTGACAAGATGCTGATGGATGAGACGCAAAAATTCATTGCCGGTGATTCCCGCGAACCGCTGAAACAATGGTCGACCGACCTGACCGGCG
>NZ_JMTB01000139.1 GCF_000734965.1 Trabulsiella guamensis ATCC 49490 | reverse complement strand
GGTGTTTTCGTGATTCACATAATCATCATTGACATTTATCCAGCGAGTTTTTCCTGTTGCTTTGACGTGAGCAATACCGCCCAGTACATACAATGAAACATATTCATTGATACGATATGCAGGGCCAACCAGAAGAGAGTAGTATTTGGCATCAATGCGGTTATCAACTGAGTCGCCGGAGAGGAAATAGTTTTGCTTATCATCACCACTCATATATGAGAATGAAGCAAGAGCACTCAGCGGGGAATCAAACTCATAGCGATATTGCAGATTTACGCCACGGATGTTTTTAAAATCCTGTACTTTGCTTTGGGCATAACCAATAGATACAGAATGATTATCAGCAAACGCTATCTCACTTACCATTGATGATAACAGTAATACTGCCAGTAATTTAATTTTCATTTTTAATCTCCTGTTTTTTTCTATTCCAGAAATATATGCATCAACACACAAAACCTGCTATGACTCCGCCAAATATTTGTTTTAATATCCATCCTTGTAATAATGCAAAATAAAAAATGCGATATATAACAATCGAGATAACCATAAAACTACAAAATGCAGTTTCACCCCCCCCCCAAAAAAAAACTCCTTTAGGAATTTGATTTTTCCATCATTGTTATAATGCACGCCAGATAAATATCTGCAATGAATAAATAATAAAAAAGCCGCCAAAATACCTATGACATTTGCTCGAATGGCTTTGAAATCAGAATTCAGTATGTAATCCTGAACTACACTCAAAAATGTAATAAAAAATACTGACAGGGCTGGGATGTTAGCCTTCCAGCCGGTGCCAAATAACATATAATCGAAAAATAAAAAAGAATCCCGACCTATCTTAACTCCCCCCAATTCTTTATATATAAAGAGAACAAAAAAAACAAAAAAAAGCAACATAAAAAACACTGAGGTGAATAAGAGTGCGTAATAATAAAAGTTATTTGAAATCATAGCGATATAGCTCCTCTGAGGTGTTGGCATTGATATCAACGTCACCAACTTTAGTTGCACTTAACCCCCAGGATGGACCAACACCAAATGTAAAACCTACACCATCCTTACTACCAGATAATCCCAATGATATTGCGCCAGCCCCTGCATTAACAGAATAATCATGCGCTGGAGAGCCTACAATACCGGGGAAATATGGACCAAATGATAGCCCTATGGTGGCACCTCCATGAGCACCAAGCCCGTACACATCTCCGCCATTAATAGACAGATGATTATCATCTACACTCGCAGAGTAAGTATGCCCTACTGTACCTATTGCAAAATCCCCACTAATTTGTCCTGTAGGGTGTACTTTTGCAGTTGTTCCCCATGAAGGTCCCATATGCGAAGCATCTATAGCATTGCCAATCTCCTCTGTTTTCTGACCTTTCATCCCAAGATCAAAAGCCAAAGAAGCATCCTGCTCAACTCTTGGTGGAATTAAACTTCCCCAGTTAGATAACGCATTATTATCCACAGTTGTCTTGCCTGACTGGGCCCCGGCCAGCGCAGATGAGGTGCTGTCTCCTGCCAGCCCACCCGCTATACCGGATGCGATGGTTGCCAGTGCACTGATGGTCTGTTTCTCTGTTTCGCTGAGTTCACTGAGCGGTTTGTTGTACACTTCCAGCGCTATCATCCCGACGAGTTCACCGGTAGCGGCACCTGCCGCACCCGCCAGCGCATTCTGCCCCTGCATGGACGCCAGGACCGCATTTGCCACGGCATGGGCTGCCACTTTACTCATGCCCTCAAGACCAGACTGATGTCCGATGACTTCAGCAACATAAGGCGCTGCCGCACCCGCGATCGCCGCATTCATGTCTCCACCGGCAGCCCCCTGT
>NZ_JMTB01000138.1 GCF_000734965.1 Trabulsiella guamensis ATCC 49490 | reverse complement strand
AAACCAAGGTTTGCGATAAGCGAATTTGTGAAGTTTTCCACCAGCGTATCAAGATCACCATTGTCCAGCGCATCGAGATTCGCATTGGCAATAAACTGCCCTACCATTGCCGCGATCGTTGATGGCTGGCGCAATGCTTTATTGACCTGCGCACTGGACGCCTTCCCGGCCGTGAACCCAGTCGGCAGCGCCGGAAGGGATTCCCAGTCCGCCTGAGATGTCACGTTAGCGCCGGCACCAGTGGCGAACGGTTTAAAATCGTTTGTAGCCATTACAGTTTTTTCTCCCATGCTCCAACATCGAACCCGCCGATGTATTCGTTATCCAGATCGAACCCAAAAAATTTAGTCCCCGCAGATGGTGTTTCTATTGATGGCGTCTGAACGTCACCAGCCCATACACCAGCGGCTTTTACAGTCAGATAGCCCTGTCTGATAGCGGCTATCAGTTCGAGAGAGACATCAGCAATATCCGTTTCCGGGAACACCCAGACGGATATCGTCATGTCCTGGTTGTCGACAATCTGCATACGCAGGCCGGAGCCGGCCGTCGCAGCATCGAGGATAGGCGGCAGCGAATCATTGCGACCGTCCCAGTTGTTGATAGCGATCTTCGCTTTCAGAATGACGCGATAGGTATCATCGCTCAGAGTCGTATAGCCATCATCAGGATCAAATGGTCCCTGCCAGATCCCATGATCATATCCGAGCCCATCAGTATCCCAACTGAAATAAACGCCGCTTATAGGCTGGCTCACTACCCGGCTGCGTCCGATCCACAAGCCAAGGATGTCGAGCTGTACGCCGACAGCCTCATCAATGTCAAAAGCAGTGATTAGCCCGGACATAGCGGCAGAAACATCGATGAACGGTAGCGTAGACAAGTCGATGTGATCGAAGAACTTTTGTTTCGTCGCGTGATAGTTAGTAATCAGATCGGTATATTTGCTCATGCGACCACCGTGATAACGATATTCTCCGGCTGGCAGGATGCCGCGGCGTCATACGCTATTACGATGTTTTCCGCCACCAGCGCATCAGGCGCAATTCCAATCAGCAATTCCTGAATGTCGTAATAACGTGCGCTTCCTCCGCTGACTACGCCAAGGTTCGCCGGTGAATAAATCCGGCTCAACAGTACTGACTCGCCGATCTTCAGCCCGTTGATGTAGTCCGCCACGGCCTGCTGAATTTGTGCCCCAATTTGGGAGGTGTAACCCGTGAAGGCTTTCAGTGTTATGCTCCCGAATACCGGAACGTCAGTAGAACGTGAAAAACTAATCACATGCGGGTTACCGTAGGTATCCGGAACCGTGACGGATGTCGTTCCGTAGGTTGCGGTACCCTGCCCTTTACTACCCCTGATGGTCTGAGCGATTTCGGTAACGTCTCCGCCGTCAACAATTGCCGAAATTGAATGCGGAGGAAGTCCGTTAGCGTCAACAGAACCAGTGTCATTCTCGTAGAGCTTGTGCCGTGTCACGCCAGCAACATTCGCGATTGCACCGTCGACACCCTCAAACGGTGTGATTGATGGTAGCGCGACACTCTGCCCCTGCCGTATGCGCAGTTCTGCGTCGGTTTCGGCTGGAGAACCGACAGTAGCCGAAGCCGGGTTGGTTACCGACACCCATCCGCGGGTAGGTGTGTTAATCGTGGTAATGGCGCCAGCCTGTGCCGCCACAGCGCCACTATTTGCGCAAGTCGCTGTTACCGTCACGGTGCCATCAACGCCAATAACTACAGTGACCGGAAGGTTCCAGATAACGTTATTGTCATCTTTAACCGAACCGTTTGTGATCTGCGTTCCTGCTGTACCGACCAGCTCCAGATCCACCGTTGAATTCGTCTCGCCTTTGCGGGCGATTCCGTTGATTTTCACGTTGTTGCTCAAACCGGAACCGAACGCCGTCG
>NZ_JMTB01000137.1 GCF_000734965.1 Trabulsiella guamensis ATCC 49490 | reverse complement strand
CCTGCCACCTCAATATAGCCGTTCAGTTTACTCGGATCGCGGGCATTCACTTCATTGAGGATTATCTTCGCTTCACCCTTTGCCAGCCACGGGTTAGCGGACACCATTCCGCCCAGTTGTGTTGACGTGTTTTTGCGGGAGTTGTTGAGGATCGCGCCCTGCTGGTCAATATCAAACTGGCTGTAGGTGTTACGTGACACGCCCCCGGCTGATGGCGTCTGAATATTGATCTGCGGCGTACCGTTTGCGGTGCCGATAACGGTGGGCTGCTGTCCGCCTGGCGCAGATTTGTCCGCGATAATGGCTGCCTGAACCGGTTGTATAACACCGGATGCCAGCCACAGGCTGAAGCTGACGGCACTGATTCGACTGATCAGACGTGAATGCGTATGACCGATGCCGGAAGAAGGGGAAGAGTCCTGAACAGGCGCGGGCAATTTCCGCGACCACCATCAGCATGCCGCGGGCTTTGTTAAAAATGATGCGATATAACAGCCTGTTCATGGGTATTACTCCCTTCCGGTATTTATCGTTCTGCTGTTTGTCTCGTTATGACGTGAGTTTCATTTTTGTTGACAGTGATACATCACTCAGCACTGAATCAATCCGGTCTGCGGAGGGCTGAGCGACTTCCATGCCCGAAATTCCTCGCGCGTGATGTGACTTCCCCGGAAGGTTTTAATGCAGGGGCGCACGGCTCCTCCCCGGTGCCAGAGCGAACGGGCACAAAATTGGGGCATGACGTCATGGCGCAGCAGACGCAACATGTCCGGTGTATGACCGAAAGGGGCAATAAAGTCCCGGAACCACATACGGTCACCACTGCACCAGTCCTCGTCCCTTATCATCACTGACGGTTCAGTGAGATAGCGTGCTTCTGACTCCACATTCAGCCACATCCAGCTCAGAAAACAGACAGGGCGTCCTCCCCGTGAAACCAGCACATACTGTTCAAGTTTGATGACCGGTAACAGTACCGTGGGCAACACACTCAGCGGCGCATCCCGGTGCACGGGAGAATGCATCCACAGCCAGACCGCTGCGCCAAGTATCTCTGCCTCAGAGAATTGTCCGCCCAGAAGCAGCGGAGCCTGTACGGTATAATCGCCACAGCGCATGGTCAGAAATCCATATTCAGGCTGAAGCCAAACGTGGCGGGGCTGGTCTTAAAACCGTCAGGACGGGAGAAAGGCACACCGGCAAACAGGTCGTAGCCGGTTTGCCGGACCTGGCCCCGCAGTCCGGCGACTCCGCCAGCCAGATGCGTTCCGGTCAGATATTCGGTCCCCTTACCGCCGACTTCGCCGTAATCTGCCGCCAGTAAAACTCGCTCCCCGGCAGCGGTGTCTGCCACGACAGGTCATTACGCACCAGCCAGCCCCGGTCGGCACTGAGCGTACGCTCACCATCAAAACCGCGTACGGTATAGCGACCACCAATGGAGAACTGGTCCTGAGATGTGAGCGGCGTGTTACTGGTCTGGCGCTGCCAGGCGGTATCAAAACGGAAGGTCTGTCCGGCGAAAGAAAATGGCAGGCTCAGACGGGCATCGGTTCGCAGAATACGGCTGAGTGCCGTGGCTTCATCAAAGAACTCTTCAGGGGCAGGCTGCGCCCCGAACCAGCGGGTGCCCCGCTGGTAACTGATACCCGCATCCAGCGTGGCCGGACCGATATAATGCCGGTGTGAAAGTCCGGCCTTCCATGAGGAGACATGGCGGCGCTGCACTTCCACTTCGGTGTCATTGATATAGTTGCGTGTGGTGCGGGTCTGGACGTCAAGGGAGGCGGTGGTTTTTTGCGAACTGCTGCGGTGCAGCACCCGGCTCAGTTGTGCCGTGAGACTCTGACTTTTACCGCTGTAGCGGTAATCCTCATAATACCCGGCAACCGTCTGATGATAATGGTAGTCGCTGCCGGTAAGACCAAATGACCAGTATCCCACCGGAACAGACCAGTGGGCGCTGAGGTTCTGGTTACCTTTTTCGCGTCCGGTCTGTAAATCATGGTTCACTGAAAACCAGAACAGGTCGCTCAGCGCCAGCGGGTTATCCAGCGAAAGTGTCAGACCGCCCTGATAACGCCCGGTGGAGGTGGTGCCGGAATCATCAAGCGACAGCCCCAGCCGCCAGAACTTACTCTGCTGGCGGGAAATAATGATATCGCTTTCACCGGGCTGGTCTGCCGGAACGATTTCCATTTCAGCCCGGACGGTGGGCAGACGCTGGAGGTTTTCCAGCCCCTGCTCAATATCCCGTAAATCCAGTATATTTCCTTCATGCGCCGGAAATGCACTGTACAGCCATAACCAGCGGCTGCTGTCGGGCGTCAG
>NZ_JMTB01000136.1 GCF_000734965.1 Trabulsiella guamensis ATCC 49490 | reverse complement strand
CCTGATCTCACTTTCGCAATCATTGGCGAGAAGTACTTCATTAGCATCACGAATGGTGAATATGTGCGAGCTGGCTGCCAGAACCACACAGCAGAAGAGTGGCGTAAATACAGCAAGCAGGAAATCGCTGAGATGGATGGGCGTAATGCGCTCAAGTTCTATCCGCGCCTGCTGGATATTATCGATTTCTACCTGGGTAAAGGTGAGCGTCCTGAATGGCTGAAAGATTGTTCAAACGGTGAAAATTGCGATGAGTAGTTTTTTAGGAATTGACCCTGGATGTAGTGGTGCGCTTGTGCTCATTACTGGACAGGGCGGATACATCGACCACCTGGCAATGCCGACCATCAGGGTCGGTAGCAAGTCCAGAGTGAACGGCGCAGCGGTGGCGGCATGGGTTAGGCAGTACGGAATCACGCATGCGTACCTCGAAAACCTATTCCCTGCATGTGCGCCCTGCAACTTACTGAAAACGTCCTACTCGCTGGAAATGTTCAGAAAGCAGGTATCTCTTCAGGTCGAGCGAGGGCGCAAGAGCAGCATGAATTTCCGCACGGCAGAGCGCTTCGGGCTGGTTGAGGTGATCGAAAAGCCGGTGGTGTTCTGGTTTGAACAGTATCAGGAAGGAGCAACAGCATGACTACTATTACCCGAGAAGAGATTGAGCACTATCTGCACGCGGCAGAACAGGTGCAACTCAACAGCTTCGACAGAGGTAAGCTCATCTCAGTTCCACCCTGGCACATGGTTGATCTGGCGCGGATGGCGCTGGCATCGCTCGAAGCGGAGCCTGTTGCGTGGACTGATGCAGAAGAATTGCGCGATGTAAAAAGATATGGGTTCGCTGAGATGTTTTCAGTTGAGCCAATATCTGCTAATGCCGATCCGCTGAGGATTATTCCGCTTTTCACCACCCAGCCAGCGCCGATGAGCAAGGCAGCAACTGATGTGCTGGAAGAACGCCAGCGCCAGATCACTGCCGAAGGTTGGACGCCTGAGCATGATGACGAGCATTCGAATGGAGAAATGGCTATTGCCGCAAGCTCCTATGCACGGTATGCGCACACCAATATATATCCAGTTCTGCCACTTAGCTGGCCGTGGGAAGCAAAGTGGTTTAAGCAGCAAGGTGCCAGGCGTGATCTGGTGAAAGCCGGTGCCCTCATTCTGGCAGAAATCGAGCGTATTGACCGCGCTGCTGACATCAACAATAAAGGTGGCGAATAAAATGAAGATTGTTCTGAAAGAAAGGGTATTCGTGAACGGGCGTTGGTGGTATCGGTCATCGTTTGAGTATCAGATTGATGGCAGTCAATTCACTGGTTTTTTCTACGCGGTCAACAGGTACGACGCAGCCTGCAGGCTGAAAGCGATCAAAGAAAACGCCGTATTGAGCGATGAGGACGTTGAGTTTATCGAGAAATAACAGCAACTACCGTCACTGAAAGTTTGATATTTGTGGCGCGACTAAATGATAAGCCGCCAATTGCTGGCGGCTTATCAGGTGTCGGTGACTTAAAATCCGTCAAATTCATCAAGCATCTCTCCGGGATTTGCGCGAAATTCAGCATCAGTTACAGTTTTCATCTTCGCTTCCATTGTCAAAATCCACAGCGCAAGTATACGACAACCCCGCGCGATAATAACACCCTCCAGGAACGTTTCATGCTCTGCACAATAGTGCACAATTTTGCACAATTTTTTTGATGGTATTTTTGCCTTTTCCGCCCAGCGCGGGCGCGGTCTGAACAAGGATCGACGAATGCACGAAAAACGAAGCAAAAGTTGCGCGCAGGCGACGGGGGGACAGCGCACGAAACAGGGCCCGGAAAGGGGTTGCCTTAAATCGCTATTCCGGGCAAATATCCGGCCTTCTGAGGGCTTATATTGGTTTAGGACTGCGCAGGACACGGGTGTGAAACTGCGCCTGCTGTAGAGGCTCTCAGGCGTTATCTGCTGACGGGTTAAACGATGAAAAAAATAGAGTAATGTGATCACATTTGATGGGGTGATGGTGAAAATTACTGAATGAAATAAACAGGATACAGTGACGAACTATCATGTCAGCGACGGGTAAAAAGTGATCCACTTACATCGCCACCGCAAATGGACAAAATCAGGTGGTTCAGGCCGGACGCCGGCAACATATATCGGGAGAAAGTCACCGGAAAAACTTAAAACCGGTTTACTTAACCTGCAGGTCTGATGACCAGACCTGCGCCGTCAGTATCGTGTCACTTTGATTCAAGCAAAGCATACTGGTTAAACCGGATGACTTCTTCACCAAGCCATTCATTGACGTGCTTCATGGCCTCCATCACAGGGGTCAGCTCGTTGATGGCAAAGACCCGCGCGGCTTTCTCAA
>NZ_JMTB01000135.1 GCF_000734965.1 Trabulsiella guamensis ATCC 49490 | reverse complement strand
ACTGCTGTCTCAACTGAATGCGCTGCTGCGCAGCGAGCTGGAAAAACACGGTGTTGATCCACGGTTATCACTGGAGCTGGTTTACGCCATGAGCAGCCAGATTGGCGGTATGCAGGTCTATTTTCCACGCGGTGAGGTGCTCAATACCATCATCCGGGACATGAAGATCTGGCGTGATTTTACCGGGAAGAATATCCCTGAACTCGTTGAACGCTATCAGGTGACCTACAAAACAGTGTATAAAGCCATCAGGCGTATGCGCAGGCTTGAACAGCGTAAGTATCAACCGGACCTGTTTGGCAAGGAATGACATATGAAATTTACAGATATTCTGATTCTGAGCGTTATATTAGTCGGCGGGTATTCCTATTTTTTCAACAAAGATGAACCGCCCACGGTAAATGAGAAACTCATAGCTCAGTTTGAAAAGTATAAAACAGTGAGAAAAGGCGACTGGGAAAAAGGCGAGGTCATTGACTCAGTACAGGTATACACTGCTAAAACTGACTATCCGGCATTTCAGAGTGTATGGCTGCTGGGGGTAAATGAGGCTAGTGTGATGGTGGTGACTTCGGGGAAATACCCAAAAATTGAACCCTCAATGGCGCTGGGACAGTGTAAGAATCTCGCTGAGTCCGTTATGGATAATCGCGCTGATTCAATAGGCAATGCTGTATCCACTATATTCACTACAGCGGTTAACACATTTAATGAAGAAGGGAAAAAAGTAAAAGCCTCGGCAGAGATTGGAAATACACCGTTTAGTGTAACAGTCCAGAATATTGATTCAGCGCTAACATATTCTTGTGTTATAGGCATTTCATAACACCAGCCTATTTTAAATGAAGCCGGTTAATCCGGCTTTTTTTTCGTCCGGCACATGATGAAAAGGATCCACTAATCCATTTTCACAGGTGCCGTTTTATGAACAACACCCCTGATTCTCCCGCATTCCAGAATGCGCTGGCGTTCGTGCTCCGCTCTGAACGCGGTTACGTTAACGACCCCACTGACCGGGGCGGCGAAACCAACCTTGGTATCTCCGATAAGCGTGACGGCGTTGCCGACGGCATGACCGACGTCGATGGCAACGGCAAACCTGATACCCGTATCCGTGACCTGACGGTGGCGCAGGCCGGGCAGATTTATTTCCGCGATTACTGGTACCCCGCGTACTGCCCGCTGTGGCCTGATGACATCGCCCTGTTTGTCTTTGATTCGGCAGTTCAGCACGACCCTAAAAAAGCCATCAGGTTGCTCCAGGAAGCCGCCGGTTTTACGGGCAAGGACGTTGACGGTATCGCCGGTCAGAAGACACGTGCAGCCGTCGCGGGTGCTGACCCCGACTGGCTGCTTAACCGCCTGTTCGTCCGCCGTTCCCGTTATTACGCCGACATTATCAAAGCCACCCCGTCACAGGGCAAATACCTCAATGGCTGGTTTAACCGCCTTGATAACCTGGCGAATGCCTGCCGGGAAATCACCGGTTTCCGGTATTCGGTCGCCGGGGGTTGAGTATGGGCAAGGGATGGGAGGCATCACTGAAGCGCGGTCGTCATGACCGCCTGCGGCAGGAAGTGCTTCACCGCATGGCCGGTGGTCCGCCACCGGTCCCGACCAGCTATGAGGGGCATGACGGCACGCACGGCAGCTATTACCTGCGCGGCTGGTCGTCCGTCGATACGCGAGACATCATCTGGCAGTGCCAGAAATACAAGGAAAAACACTGTGTTTAAATCGTTTAATACCGACTGGCTGAAACTCGCACTGCTGAAGGTCTGGCAGTCTGGCTGGACTATCATTGTGCTGGCTGGCTTGTCCCTGATGTACTGTAACTTCTATGGCCGCCAGGCTTTTCTTGTCTGGTGGCTGGCACTGTCCGGGGTTGTGCTGGTGAGTTTCAGCATCTTTCTCGGCAATCTTCCTTACCGGCTCATTCAGCCGGTCATGAATATCAGCCGTTACGCGTATTTCTGGTCGTGGGTTGTCTGGGGTTGCGGAGTGGTTCTTCTGCTTTCCGCCTCTCTCTTTGCGTACCCGCTTATCACGCTGTTACTGGAGCCGGTCGGCGCAGTGCTTGGCCTCATGGTCTGCCGGTGGGTTTCACGTAAGGAGTTGCTGAAATGGATCCATTAACACTTTCCACCGTTGCCTCGGTGGTGCTGAAGGCCGGACCGTCACTGCTGCGCACGATTGGCGGCTGGTTTGGTGGCGATACAGCGAAAACAGCGGATTCCGTGGCCGGTATTGTTGAGAACGTCAACAGCGTTATCAACCCGCAGGATCAGCAGCGCATTCTTGAGCAGAAGCTGGCGCAGCTTCCGCCCGAGCAGTTCGTCCAGCTGGAAGCGCTGAAAGTCCAGCTTGAGCAGGTGCAGCTCGAAAAACAAAAGGCGGTGCTGGCAGACCGTCAGTCAGCTCACCACGAGCAGCAGGAGACCATCCGTAACGGCGACAATGCCACGGACGAGTATGTCCGCAGGACCCGTCCGCTGATGGCCCGTCTCTCGCTCTATAGCTGCATGCTTTACGTCATGCTTCTGGCCGCCGGTCAGATGGCGGCCGCCATTGCCACCGCATACGGTCACAGCCTGACAATGCCTGCGCCAGACTGGGATATTGCGCTGATGCTGGCAACGCCATCGCTGGGTT
>NZ_JMTB01000134.1 GCF_000734965.1 Trabulsiella guamensis ATCC 49490 | reverse complement strand
CCCCTTGATCAGCGGCGTGTTGTCATCGGTGACACTGCCGGAAACCATATTACCCGTGACCGAACCCGCATCATCAACCACGCTGGTGATGCTGACTTTGCTGCTGTCTGGCGGGGTGTAGTCGGTGGAGAGCACGAACCTGTCAGATGCCGGACCGGTATTACCGGCCCTGTCAGTGGCCGTGACGATGAAATGGTGTCCCCCTTCCGGAAGTGGCGTGGTCGGAGTGAACGACCAGGTGCCGTTGCCGTCAGCGACGGCAGAGCCAATCAGCTCGCCATTATCGTAGATATCGACCCGGCTACCGGCCTCCGCAATGCCTTTCAGCGTGGGGTTGGCATCGTCGGTGACGCTACCGCTGGCCAGATCGCCACGGATGTCGCCAACATCGTCATTAGCCACGGCAATCGCCGGTTTTCCCGGTGATGCAGTATCGACCGTAAAATCGAAGGCCGGAGAAACGACATCATTACCCGCCTGATCGACAGAGATCACCGTCAGACTGTGGTCACCGTCTGCAAGATCTCCGGCTGGGGTAAAGCTCCAGCGGCCGTCCTGTTTGACGGTAGTCGAACCCAGTACCTCATTACCATCTTTAATGGTGACCACGCTCCCAGGTTTACCGCTGCCGGTCAGTTCCGGACGCGCATCGTCGGTGACGCTGCCATCAGTCAGGTTGCCGGTTACCGGCCCCTGATCGTCTTTCACCGCACCGAGAGTGACCATGTTCGGATCCGGATCAACGGTGAAACTGACGCCCGGCGACGGTTCACTGGTGTTACCCGCCGGGTCGGTGACGGTGGTGGTGATCTCGTGCTTCCCTTTCGCCAGTGGCGTTTCCGGGGTGTACGTCCACTTACCGTCATCACCGACGACGGCTGAGCCCAGCACGACGCCGTTGTCGAACACTGTGATGATGTCACCCGCTTGCGCCGTGCCGCTGAAGGTCGGGGACTGGTCATCTGTGGTGTCGCCGGCGTTCACCGGGCCGGTGTACTCGCCGACGTTATCCATAATCAGCAGATCGGCGATCACGGACGGCGCGGTGGTATCGATCACCACCGGGAAGCTGCCACTCTCCTTGTGGTTGCCTGCAGGGTCAGTGGCGGTGACGGTAAAGTTATGGTTGCCGTCTGCCAGCGCCGTATCCGGCGTGAAGCTCCAGCGGCCATTGCTGTCTGCTGTCACCGAACCCAGGACGGTGCTGTCGTCACGGATGGTGACGATATCGCCGGCCGCCGCCGTCCCGTTCAGGGTCGGAGTGCTGTCGTTAGCCACCTCGCCTTTCTGCAATGGTCCTACATACGGTTCACTGTCGTCGTTTACGCTGATGATCGACGGCTCAGCACCTGTCGGGATCAGCAGCGTAATGTCCCAGGATGGGGCTTCACCGGCAATGCGGTTACCGGCCGGATCCTGCGTTTCCAGGGTCAGGCTGTTCAGCCCTTCCAGCAGCGGTGCATCCGGGGTCAGGCTCCATGTGCCATCCACATCAACCACCGCCGAACCGATCAAGTGTTTACCTGCCGCGTCGGTGGTGTAGACGAACACCATGTTGCCGGCGGTGCCGATACCGCTGATGGCCGGCTGGCTGTCGTCGGTGATGTCACCGCTGGCCACATTACCCTGATAATCGCCAACGTTATCGGCAACGCCGGTAATTCTCAGTACATCTTCACCAGCATTTGGTGGGGTTGTATCAACGGCAAAATCCAACGAGTCAGAAGGTTTGCTGGTATTTCCTGTTGGATCGGTTTGCGTCACAATGATGCTGTGATCGCCTTCGGTTAGAGGCTCGTCCGGCGTGAACGACCACTTACCATCAACGCCAATCACGATGGTGCCCAGGACTTTATCGCCGTCATAAAGGGTGACCGTATCACCAGGTTCACCACCACCACTAAAGGTTGGTCTGGAATCATTAGTGACGCCGCCGTCCTGAATCATACCAGTGAAAGGATCGCTATCATCCAGCGCGTTCACAACGTCTGGCTTAACCGGCGGCAGGGTATCTACCACAATATGAATCGGGCTTGAAGACTCGCTGATATTGCCCGCTTTGTCCGTCTGTGTGACGGTAATGTCATGATTGCCATCAGCCAGATTATGGGCCGGTTTGAAATACCAGCGACCATCAGCATTCACTTCGGTCTGACCGATAGCTTTACCATTGTCGTAAATGGTAATAGTGGCACCCGCTTCACCGGTACCGCTCATTTCGGGACGGGTATCATCAGTCCACCCGTTATCGTGAATTTCTCCAACGACATTACCCATTTTATCAATGACGTGTTGAATGGCAGGCGCGTCCGGCGCAAGGGTATCTACGGTGATAACAATCGGATCGGAAGGCTTACTTTCATTACCAGAGGGATCTTTTTCCGTGACGGTAAGTTCGTGTTCACCCTCATCCAGAGGTTTCTCCGGTGTGTAGCTCCACTTACCATCATCACCCACGTTTACCGAGCCGATTTCTTTGCCCTTGTCGTAAATATGGATGGTATCGCCCGGCTCACCGCGGCCACTCAGCGTGGGCGTGGTGTCGTCCGTGTGGTCGCCACTCGTCAACGGACCGACAATAGCGCCTTCGTTATCAATGGCTTCACCAATGGCAGGGGTTGCCGGGGCATTACGATCAGCAATATCATCACTGCCTTCATTCATGGCAACTGCGGCACCGACACCGATTGCGCTGGCTGCCGCGAGGAAACCTAACAGACCGAACAGAGAATCGTCGTTATCACCGGTCGCCGTAAAAATACCACTGCCTGGTCCCATAGGCTCACCGCCCAGGGCAACCGGTGACATATTACCG
>NZ_JMTB01000133.1 GCF_000734965.1 Trabulsiella guamensis ATCC 49490 | reverse complement strand
TTTGCTCTTTAAAAATCTGGATCAAGCTGAAAATTGAAACACAGAACAACGCAAGTTGTTCGTGAGTCTCTCAAATTTTCGCAATCACGATGATGAATCGGAAGAAACATCTTCGGGTTGTGAGGTTAAGCGACTAAGCGTACACGGTGGATGCCCTGGCAGTCAGAGGCGATGAAGGACGTGCTAATCTGCGAAAAGCGCCGGTAAGGTGATATGAACCGTTATAACCGGCGATGTCCGAATGGGGAAACCCGGTGCACTTCGGTGCATCATCGTAACATGAATACATAGTGTTACGAGGCGAACCGGGGGAACTGAAACATCTAAGTACCCCGAGGAAAAGAAATCAACCGAGATTCCCCCAGTAGCGGCGAGCGAACGGGGAGGAGCCCAGAGTCTGAATCAGCGTGTGTGTTAGTGGAAGCGTCTGGAAAGTCGCGCGATACAGGGTGAAAGCCCCGTACACAAAAACGCACAGGCTGTGAGCTCGATGAGTAGGGCGGGACACGTGGTATCCTGTCTGAATATGGGGGGACCATCCTCCAAGGCTAAATACTCCTGACTGACCGATAGTGAACCAGTACCGTGAGGGAAAGGCGAAAAGAACCCCGGCGAGGGGAGTGAAAGAGAACCTGAAACCGTGTACGTACAAGCAGTGGGAGCACCCTTCGGGGTGTGACTGCGTACCTTTTGTATAATGGGTCAGCGACTTATATTCTGTAGCAAGGTTAACCGTATAGGGGAGCCGAAGGGAAACCGAGTCTTAATTGGGCGTTAAGTTGCAGGGTATAGACCCGAAACCCGGTGATCTAGCCATGGGCAGGTTGAAGGTTGGGTAACACTAACTGGAGGACCGAACCGACTAATGTTGAAAAATTAGCGGATGACCTGTGGCTGGGGGTGAAAGGCCAATCAAACCGGGAGATAGCTGGTTCTCCCCGAAAGCTATTTAGGTAGCGCCTCGTGAATTCATCTCCGGGGGTAGAGCACTGTTTCGGCTAGGGGGTCATCCCGACTTACCAACCCGATGCAAACTGCGAATACCGGAGAATGTTATCACGGGAGACACACGGCGGGTGCTAACGTCCGTCGTGAAGAGGGAAACAACCCAGACCGCCAGCTAAGGTCCCAAAGTCATGGTTAAGTGGGAAACGATGTGGGAAGGCCCAGACAGCCAGGATGTTGGCTTAGAAGCAGCCATCATTTAAAGAAAGCGTAATAGCTCACTGGTCGAGTCGGCCTGCGCGGAAGATGTAACGGGGCTAAACCATGCACCGAAGCTGCGGCAGCAACACTGTGTGTTGTTGGGTAGGGGAGCGTTCTGTAAGCCGTAGAAGGTGGTCTGTGAGGACTGCTGGAGGTATCAGAAGTGCGAATGCTGACATAAGTAACGATAAAGCGGGTGAAAAGCCCGCTCGCCGGAAGACCAAGGGTTCCTGTCCAACGTTAATCGGGGCAGGGTGAGTCGACCCCTAAGGCGAGGCCGAAAGGCGTAGTCGATGGGAAACAGGTTAATATTCCTGTACTTGGTGTTACTGCGAAGGGGGGACGGAGAAGGCTATGTCATCCGGGCGACGGTTGTCCCGGTTTAAGCGTGCAGGTGTGTGCTCCAGGCAAATCCGGAGTGCTTTAACACTGAGGCGTGATGACGAGGCACTACGGTGCTGAAGTGACAGATGCCCTGCTTCCAGGAAAAGCCTCTAAGCTCCAGGTAACACGAAATCGTACCCCAAACCGACACAGGTGGTCAGGTAGAGAATACCAAGGCGCTTGAGAGAACTCGGGTGAAGGAACTAGGCAAAATGGTGCCGTAACTTCGGGAGAAGGCACGCTGGTGTGTAGGTGAAGCGATTTACTCGTGGAGCTGAGACCAGTCGAAGATACCAGCTGGCTGCAACTGTTTATTAAAAACACAGCACTGTGCAAACACGAAAGTGGACGTATACGGTGTGACGCCTGCCCGGTGCCGGAAGGTTAATTGATGGGGTCAGCCGCAAGGCGAAGCTCCTGATCGAAGCCCCGGTAAACGGCGGCCGTAACTATAACGGTCCTAAGGTAGCGAAATTCCTTGTCGGGTAAGTTCCGACCTGCACGAATGGCGTAATGATGGCCAGGCTGTCTCCACCCGAGACTCAGTGAAATTGAACTCGCTGTGAAGATGCAGTGTACCCGCGGCAAGACGGAAAGACCCCGTGAACCTTTACTATAGCTTGACACTGAACATTGAGCCTTGATGTGTAGGATAGGTGGGAGGCTTTGAAGTGTGGACGCCAGTCTGCATGGAGCCGGCCTTGAAATACCACCCTTTAATGTTTGATGTTCTAACGTGGACCCGTGATCCGGGTTGCGGACAGTGTCTGGTGGGTAGTTTGACTGGGGCGGTCTCCTCCTAAAGAGTAACGGAGGAGCACGAAGGTTGGCTAATCCTGGTCGGACATCAGGAGGTTAGTGCAATGGCATAAGCCAGCTTGACTGCGAGCGTGACGGCGCGAGCAGGTGCGAAAGCAGGTCATAGTGATCCGGTGGTTCTGAATGGAAGGGCCATCGCTCAACGGATAAAAGGTACTCCGGGGATAACAGGCTGATACCGCCCAAGAGTTCATATCGACGGCGGTGTTTGGCACCTCGATGTCGGCTCATCACATCCTGGGGCTGAAGTAGGTCCCAAGGGTATGGCTGTTCGCCATTTAAAGTGGTACGCGAGCTGGGTTTAGAACGTCGTGAGACAGTTCGGTCCCTATCTGCCGTGGGCGCTGGAGAATTGAGGGGGGCTGCTCCTAGTACGAGAGGACCGGAGTGGACGCATCACTGGTGTTCGGGTTGTCATGCCAATGGCACTGCCCGGTAGCTAAATGCGGAAGAGATAAGTGCTGAAAGCATCTAAGCACGAAACTTGCCCCGAGATGAGTTCTCCCTGAGCCTTAAAGGCTCCTGAAGGAACGTTGAAGACGACGACGTTGATAGGCCGGGTGTGTAAGCGCAGCGATGCGTTGAGCTAACCGGTACTAATGAACCGTGAGGCTTAACCTTACAACGCCGAAGATGTTTTGG
>NZ_JMTB01000132.1 GCF_000734965.1 Trabulsiella guamensis ATCC 49490 | reverse complement strand
TGTTTATTTTATAATTTCTCGTTATTCATCACGCTCATAAATAAGACAGGGACAAACACATGCCACAGCAGGGATTGCGCTTCACTCTGGAAGTGGATGGCCAGGAGCCGGATACTTTCGCTGTCATCAGCTTCGGCTTAAAACAGGACTATTCACTGCCGTTTGTCCTTGATGTCGACGTCGCCAGTGATTCCTTCAGGCAGACCGCAGAAACATTACTCGAAAAAAACGCCACCCTCACGGTCTGGCAGGGGCAGCAGGTGCTGCGCCATATCAGCGGGGTCATCGCCACCTTCGGCACAAAAGAGAATAATGGCTGGCAGATGCTGTACCGCTTTGTCATTCGCCCTCCCCTCTGGCGCTGCAGCCTGCGGCAGAATTTCCGCATATTCCAGCAACAGGATATCCTGGCTGTCTCCGACACCCTGCTCAGGGAAAACGGTGTCACGGACTGGACTGACGGGTTTAACGAAGACCATCCGCCCCGTGAATTCTGTGTACAGTATGGTGAGTCAGACCTCGCGTTCCTGACCCGTCTCTGGGCCGAGGAAGGTATTTTCTTCTTTGATAAATCTGCCCCGGATACACCGGAACAAAAACTGACGCTGTGCGATAACGTCGCCGGACTCAGATGCCTGACTGACCCCGTCGCCTTTAACCCGAACACCACAACAGACGTTTCTGCAGAATGCATCAGCGTGTTCCGCTACGAGGCCACCGTCAGCCCCTCCTCAGTGCAGAGCCAGGACTACACCTTCAAGGTTCCAGACTGGCCGGGCATTTACGACCATGAGGCCGATAACCTGAACGGCCAGCGGGCACAGTACGAGATTTTTTGATTATCCCGGTCGCTTCAAGGATGAACAGCACGGTGAGAGCTTTACCCGTTACAAAATGGAAGGCTGGCGCAGTGGTGCCGAAACGGCCACCGGTGTCAGTAATTCCCCCGGGCTGTGGCCGGGAACCCGCTTCACCCTTGCCGGACATCCGTCTGTCAGTCTCAACCGGGAATGGCAGGTGGTGAGCAGTTCCCTGACAGGCATACAACCTCAGGCACAACACGGAAATCAGGGCGCCGGAACCTCACTCACCAACCATTTCACCGTCATCCCCGCAGAACGCACCTGGCGTGCCAGACCCCATCCAAAACCGAAAGTGGATGGTCCGCAGAGTGCGGTGGTCACCGGGCCGGCAGGGGAAGAGATTTTCTGTGACGAGCACGGACGGATACGGGTGAAATTCCTGTGGGACCGTTATCACGGCGGCACGGAAGACAGTTCCTGCTGGATCCGGGTCTCCCAGGCCTGGGCCGGGGCCGGTTTTGGCAACCTGGCCATTCCCCGCGTGGGTCAGGAGGTCATTGTGGATTTTCTCAATGGTGACCCTGACCAGCCCATCATTATGGGCCGCACCTACCATGAAGATAACCGCTCCCCCGGAGACCTGCCGGACACAAAAACGAAGATGACCATTCGTTCTAAAACCTATAAAGGGGATGGCTTTAATGAACTGAGTTTTGAGGACGCCACCGGCCAGGAGCAGGTCTATATCCATGCGCAGAAGAATATGGATACCGAAGTGCTGAATGACCGCACCACCGATGTGAAAGTGAACCATACCGAAACCATTGGCGGCAACCAGGTTATTACCGTGCAGCAGAACCAGGTGCAGACAGTGGTGCAGAACCAGAAAGAGACCGTGGGGCAGAACCAGAGTATTACTGTCGGCCTGAACCAGGCAGAAACGGTGGGGGTGGTCCGTGCACTGACGGTAGGTGTGGCGTACCAGACCACGGTAGGCGGTGTGATGAATACCTCGGTGGCGCTGACACAGTCCTCTCAAGTGGGGATACAGAAGTCATTGCTGGTCGGTAAGGGTTATAACGTCAGCGTCGGGGAGAATGTCACCTTTACGGTGGGTAAAAGCAAAACCGAGAGTACCGGGAAGGTGGCCGTCTATTCCGCCGGGGAACATCTGGAGTTGCGTTGCGGGCAGGCCCGGCTGGTGCTGACGCAGGACGGCAAAATATTTCTTAACGGCACTGCGATTAACCTCCAGGGTATGCAGACCATCAGCGGCGACGCTCTGATGATCAACTGGAACTGCGGTATTGCAGAAGACCCACCGAAAGCGCCGCAAGAAAACGGCAGTTCGTCGCCGGATATGCGGCAGTACTGAGCCCGCGACAGTACAAAACGATAAATAAAAAATAAGCATTACATTCAGCAAAACAGAAGGACTGGAACATGATCGGAAAACCGGCAGCACGTCAGGGTGACGGCACCATGACAGGTGGCCCAATAATCCAGGGCTCGGCGGGGGTGATGATTGGTGCACCGACCGGCGTGGCCTGTTCGGTCTGTCCGGGTGGCATGACCTCCGGCAACCCGGTCAATCCGCTGCTGGGCGCAAAGGTACTGCCCGGCGAAACCGATATTGCCCTGCCCGGCCCGCTGCCGTTTGTACTCTCGCGTACCTACAGCAGCTACCAGACCAGAACACCTGCCCCGGTGGGTGTGTTCGGCCCCGGCTGGAAGGCGCCCTTTGATATTTGCCTGCAGATACATGATGCGGAACTGATACTCAACGACAATGGCGGGCGCAGTATTCATTTTCATCCGTTGTTTCCGGGGGAAACGGCCTTCAGCCACAGCGAGTCCTTCTGGCTGGCGCGGGGTGGCGTCCCGGCACTGCACGACAGTAACCCGCTGAGCACACTCTGGCAGACACTGCCGCAGGATATTCGCATCAGCCCGCATATTTATCTTGCAACCAACAGCCTTCAGGGTCCCTGGTGGATCCTGGGCTGGTCTGAGCGCATTCCCGGGCCGGAGGAAGCGCTGCCCGCCCCGTTGCCGCCGTACCGGGTGCTGACCGGTCTGGCGGACAGTTTCGGGCGGACAATGACTTTCCAGCGCGCCGCATCCGGCGCATTCTCCGGAAACATTACCGCCGTGACAGACGGTGCAGGCCGCCATTTCCGGCTGGTGCTGACCGCCTGTCAGGACGCGCCCCCCGCCACGGGTTATGGCGCAGACAGTGGCGTTCGCCTCGCCGAAGTGTGGCTGTCCCGTGACCCGGAATACCCGGATAACCTGCCCGCCGTTCCCCTGGTGCGTTATGAATATTCATCCCGGGGTGAACTGGCGAGGGTGTATGACCGCAGCGGTACTTCAGTTCACGACCTGACTTATGACATGCAGTATCCGGGACGGATGGTGGCACACCGCTATGCGGGCAGACCGGAAACCAGCTACCGGTATGACGTTGCCGGGCGCGTGACGGCGCAGCATAATCCGGAAGGCTTAAGTTATTCCTATGTTTATGAACACAATCGCGTCACTGTCACCGACAGTCTGGGCCGCCGGGAGGTACTGCACACCGACGGCGACGGCGGGATGAAACGGGTGGTGAAAAAGGAGCATGCCGACGGCAGCATCACCCGCAACGACACTGACATCGCCGGCAGACTGCTGGCGCAGACGGATGCGGCGGGCCGGAAAACCGAATACCGGCACAGCCCCGCCTCAGGTCAACTGACGGCGATCGTCACACCGGATGGCAGGCTGACGGAGTTTTGCTATAACGCCCGGCGCCAGCTGACCAGCACGGTCCACCCTGACGGGCTGCAGAGCCGGCAGGAATATGATGACCACGGCAGACTGACGGCTGAAACCCTGCGCAACGGCAGTACGACCCGTTATTTTTATGATAATCCGCGCAGCGAATATCCTTCCTCCACCGAAGATGCCACCGGCAGCCGGAAGCAGATGACCTGGAGCCGTTACGGTCAGTTACTCACCTTTACCGACTGCTCCGGTTATGAAACCCGCTATGAATACGACCGCTTCGGGCAACTGACGGCAGTGCATCAGGAAGAAGGCGTCAGTCAGTTCCGGACGTATGACAGCCGGGGCCGTCTGACCTCTGTAAAAGATGCACAGGAACGCGAAACTCACTATGAATACAACGTGTCTGGCGATCTGACAGCAACCACATTCCCTGACGGCAGTCGCCGCGAAAACACGCATGACGCCCGGGGCCACATCCTCAGCAGCACACAGGACGGGCTGACGCGGCGGATGCAATACGACGCTGCAGGCCGGGTCACGCAGCTCACGAATGAAAACAACAGCCACACAACGTTCACTTATGATGTACTGGACAGGCTGACGCAGGAAACCGGTTTTGACGGCAGGACGCAGCGTTACGGCTACAGTGCCACCGGGCTGCTCATCCGCAGTGAAGATGACAGCCTCATTACCTGCTGGCACTATGACGCAGCAGACCGACTGACGCACCGCACGGTGAATGACGAACCGGCGGAGCAGTGGCGTTACAGTGAGCGCGGCTGGCTGAAATCAGCCACGTCAGTGACGGGCACCGCGTCACTGTACAGTACGGGCACGACGACCAGGGCCGTACTGTCCATGAACGCCAGAGGGTGCATCACCCGGACACGGGTGAACTGGTGTGGCAGCATGACACCCGGTACGATTACAGCGACAGTGCACTACTGAACCGCATCACACCGGATAACCTGCCCCCGCTGGAATGGCTGACGTATGGCAGCGGTTATCTGGCTGGCATGAAACTTGGTGATGAACCACTTCTCGACTTTACCCGTGACCGCCTGCACCGTGAGACGCAACGCAGCTTTGGTAATTACGAACTGACCACGGCATACACGCCGGGCGGCATGTTACAGAGCCACCACCTGAACATTCCCCGGCTTGACCGTGACTACATCTGGAGCGCTGACGGGCATCTTGTCCGCATCAGCGGGCTGAATGAACAGCGTGATTATCAGTACGGTCCCTCCGGTCGGTTGCGCAGTACGCACATTAAATCAGCACACCATGACCTGACACAGTGGACCCTGACCGACCCGGCGGGCAACCGGATAGCGGAGCGGGATGACTACCCGATGCTGCCGGATAACTTCCGGAATAACCGTACCGGTCAGGATGTGGATAATGTCTACCATTACGATGCACACGGCAGACTCACTGAAAAGGATGAGCGTCGCCCCCGTCCGCGTGGCAGCCTTTCTCATCATTATGGCTATGATAACCAGCACCGGCTGACGCATTACCGTCAGTTGCAGCACGGCAGTCTGCTGACGGAAAGCCGGTATATCTATGACCCGACGGGCCGCCGCACGGGTAAGCGGATATGGGAATGTACGGTCTGTGACGATGGTTCGTGTACAAAGCCGGAACTGAAGGAAACCGTATGGTACGGCTGGGATGGCGACCGGCTGACCACCACGCAGACAGACACCGTCCGTATCCAGACGGTGTATCTGCCGGGCAGTTTTACACCATTAATCCGCATTGAAACCGCAACCGGAGAGCTGACGAAAGCCCGCCGCCGCACGCTGGCGGAAAAACTCCAGCAGGAGGCGGGAATGGTGTTTGTACCGGAACTGGTGGCAATGCTGGATAATCTGGAGCGGGAACTGAAGGCGAACCAGGTCAGCGGGCAAAGCCGGCAATGGCTGACGCAGTGCGGGCTGACGCCGGAGCAGATGAAAAACCAGATAGAGACAGAGTACAGTCCGCAACGGAAAATCCACCTGTATCACTGCGACCACCGTGGCCTGCCGCTGGCGCTGGTTGACGCTAACGGGAAGATAGCCTGGAGCGCAGAGTTTGATGAGTGGGGGAATATGTTGCGTGAGGATAACCCCGGCAATCTGCAACAACTTATCCGGCTGCCGGGACAGCAGTATGATAAGGAAACGGGGCTGTATTATAACCGTCACCGGTACTATGACCCGGAGCAGGGGCGGTATATTACTCAGGATCCGATTGGG
>NZ_JMTB01000131.1 GCF_000734965.1 Trabulsiella guamensis ATCC 49490 | reverse complement strand
TAAATAATTATGTGACCCATCGCATACATTAAATAAGACATAAAAAAACGGGCCTCTTTTGACGGCCCGTTTTACAGTAAGCGAGATTAATCAGTTGCCTCTGACCAGTATATCCACACGCCGACTGTTCACGTTACACCCGGCGTCCTGCTGACTGGCGCGGGTACCACACCCTTCCGCTGACTGCGCCACGCCCTGACCCATCGCGTTGTTGATCATCTCAGGTTTAATACCCTGTTCAATCAGCAACGTACGTACCGTGCTGGCGCGCGCTTCTGAGAGACGCAGGTTCGCATCACGGTTGCCGATGGCGTCCGTAAAACCGACCAGCTGAATGTCACTGACGTTGCTGGCCTGTTTAATAAACTTCACCACGTTATCCAGCTTGCCGCGCGACTCTGGCAGGATCCCCGCCGCATCGCTCTTCGCAAAGCGGAACAGGACCTGTTCCTGGATCAGGACCACGCCACTGGTGTTGATGTAATTACAGCTCTTCGCCTGCGATGCCCGGTTCACAAGACGGGTGTGTTTTTGCAGACCCTTCAGCACCGACTCTGCCTGCGGGCGCGCTTCCAGCGCTGCGGTGTTGCCGGTTGTCCCGGGGTTAATCTGCACAAAATAGGTTTCACCCCCTTCGGCAGGCAGTTGCTGCGTCGGGTTTTGTTTGCCCTGATAAAGCGGTTGATCGTTGAAAACAGATTCGATCGCATGCGCCCCCGGCGTCACGCAAAAAACAGTAAACTCACCTGGCAGTAACGCAGACTGTAGTTCACGGTCTACGTAGACAGCTGCCGGCACGCTTCCCTGTGGGTAGTACATCACCACCTGCGCCTGTTCAGGTACCACGGCTGCAACCGGGCGGTAAGGTTCAGCCGACGCCACAGAGGCGCCGGCCCCCGCCAGCGCACAGAGAATCAACGTGAATTTGCTTAAACTAAAACAGCTTGCTTTCATTTTTCACTCCCGGATTAACCCAGTCATTCATCGGTAAATAACAACATCCAGACAATTCGCCTCACTTATCCCTTTCGTCGCACCCTGACTGCGGGCGCGAACGAACAGCCCGCCATCCGGAGATGGCGGGGATTACCGGGTTAAATCGTGATCTGGTTGTTCTGCAGCAGAGTGACCAGATCGGTCTGTACGTCCGCCAGGGTGACAACCTGCGTGAAGCCATGCTGTCCGCCCTGACCATCACGGTCGATGCTGATGACCGTGTCGTTACCGACCACTTCTGTCTTCAGGTAATTCTCAAGCCCTTTCGATGCAGCATCCAGCTCCGTCTTACCGTTGTTCCCGAAGAAGGAGACAGGACCGCTGTAATCCAGCAGATCGCTGAGGTTGAGCGTATCGGCGTCACTGTCAGTTGCCACGTTGCCCACGTTGAAGCAGTGAACCACGTCGTGACCGTTGCCGCCGGTACTGTCATTACCCATGCCATCCAGCACCCTGTACATCAGCGTGTCGTTACCACCGTTCATCAGGTAGAAGGTGTCATCACCTGCTCCGCCCTCAAGAACGTTATCCGCTGAGTTATCCGTGATGACGTCATCACCGCCTGTACTGATAAGCGTGGTGATGTTTTCCAGCTGCTCGCCTGCCGAGTTGAAGCCGGTCCACAGGTTTGCCGTCATCCCTTCACTCACGGCGCTGAAGTTGGCGGTGCCTGCGCTGCCCTCACTGCTGAGGATCAGCTGGTGGTTCGCGAGCAGTGTCGCCAGATCAGTCCGGGTATCTGTCAGCGTCAGCAACGTGGCTGAACTGAAGGCCCCGCCACTGCCGTCACGGTCGATGGACAGCACGGTGTCATTGCCGTTGTAGGTCACGCTCAGGAAGTTCCCGATGGTCTCGCCCGCATCAATGGTTGCCACACCGTTGATGTAATGCGCCGCACCATCCGCACTTGCCGAGTAGCCTATCAGCAGGTTACTGAGGTCGATGGCATCCGCGTTCTTCGTCGCTTCAACCGTACCAACCCAGAAGCCGTTGACCGTATCGCTGCCGTTACCACCGGTAACGTGACTGTTTCCACCTGCCTGAACCCTGTATGTCAGGGTATCCTGGCCACCTCCTTTCCCGTCGGCGTCGAGATTGAAGATGTCATTCCCGCCGCGACCTTCAAAGTAGTTGTTACCTGCGTTACCCGTGAAGGTATCGTTACCCTGGCCACCGGCCAGACCTTCGATGTTCACAAACGTCGCGTTGCCAAAGCCCGTGTTCTGCGACGTGGTTCTGCTGAGGTTGATGTTCAGTGACGTTGTTCCGGCCAGCCTGTAGTCGACGATATCGATACCGCCTGTGTTACTCCAGACACGTTCACCGGAAACGATGGTGGTACCGCCACCGCCGTTGTAGATGTCCGTTCCGGGTGTTGCAGAGAAGGTGTCGTTGTAGCCCGTACCGACCACGCCATTACCAATGTTGGCGTTGTTAACGGCACTGCCTCCTTCCGCAGTTAACACATAGCTGTCGTAGCTGTTTGTCGCTTTCAGGTCAGCCCACGCGGCGTTCACATTCTCAATGGTGGTTCCCCCGAGAGAGGCTTTACCGCCAACATCAGACGAGACGCCTTTCACCGTACGTAACAGGACCGCGCTGTAGTTTTCGGCAGGATCTAATCCGTAGAAGTCCACAATCGCCGAGCTGTCGCTGGTCTGGTTCCCCGCCTGCGGGTTGATGATCTGCGACGCCACCAGGTTCCCGTTCGCATCAAACAACTGAACCGTATTGCCATACAGGGCGTTGATACCATTCTGATCAACAATCTTCAGATGGATCGCATTCCCGTAGTCGTTGGCCGATTTGTTTTCAACATAGGTGGAACCTTTGTTACCGGTGAACAGCAACAGGTCTTTATCACCGTCCCAGTCAAGGTCAAGGGTTAACAGGCCAGTAAGGGCACTGCCCACGCCCTGATCCGCCACCGTTGTCAGGACCGATGAAGTGAACTTCACTGTACTGTTAGCGGTACCGTTGGTGTACAGCATCACGTTCTGGGCTGTTGCCGGATCGGCACTGGTATAGTACGGGATTTCAATGACATCCATCTTGCCATCAGTGTTCCAGTCGACAGCCACAGAGCCGCCGCCCTTCATCGAGTCACCCATGTTGTAGGAACGCCCCACATCGGTATCAATACCGTAGCTGTTTGTCCCCGCAGAAGAGATCCGGCCTTCGTCGTTGAAGAAGATCTTACTCTGGTTCTGGATGGCTACCGAGGCGCCGTCCGTGGTGCCCTGGAAGAGATCGAGGTAACCGTCACCGTCGAAATCCGCCCAGGTCATGGAGACCCCGTCNAACACCAGACCTTCCTGGTTATACAGTGCGTTGTTAACAATCTGCGTGACTTTCAGCACACCATCACTGTTCGCACTGGCAACAACCAGACGGTTGGCATCACCGGAGTTCTGCGTATAAGTATTACCGCTGATGTAGTTGTAACCCGCACCGCCCAGGTAGACGAGGTCCGTCACGCCGTCGTTGTTAAGGTCGACGCTCGACACCATCTTCTCAGGCGTGGCCTGGTACCGCTCACCATAGAGGTTTGCAGGCGCCCCGGTTGGATCCCATACCAGCGACGGATCCTTGCTGAACATGCCCTCACCGTTCTTGACAAACGAGGTGTCATAACCCTGACCGGCTTCTTCATCGTTCGGTGTGTTATCCCCGTAGGCGATATCCACGTACCCGTCACCATCCCGGTCGTAGGCCGCAGTACCGCCATACCAGACCCACACATTTCCACTGGTCGCTCCGGAACCACTGTAATCCACCCGCTCGCCGAGGTAAGTTGTTGAACCCACCTGGAAGGCGTAGTAGTCATGGTTAACCGCACTGCCCGGTGCCGCCGGGATATTGGTCTGCGTCGACCCCGGACGGTACATAAAGGCCTGCTGACCATCCGCGTAGATGGAGTCTTCACCGAAGATATCCATCAGCCCGTCACGGTTGAAGTCCATGAAGGTGACCGAACCAAAGACCCCCTCGTTACCGGTCAGGATATTCCCCTTGTCGAACCGGGTGACGTTGGTGATATCCGTCCCGTTGGCATTCAGCACCGCCATGTTGGAGAAGATCCGCCACTGCCCGTCTTCACCAATGGTCATTGCCGTTGCTTTGTTGGCCGTATCTGTCGTTGCCGGGGTTTCCGGTGCGGCAGGAGTGTTACCCACATACAACTCGCCGGTGGTGTCGTCCGTGGTAATGACGATGCCATCAGACTGTTTCAGCACCGCGGAGACATCATATGTCCGGCCTTTCGGCAGAACATGCGCATCCGGGATCTGGACATACCAGGTGTTGTTCTTCGGATCCAGCACGACCTGACCATTCTGGGAGCTGTATACCTCACCGTTTATCGTGATCTCGACATACTCGCCGGCGCCAATCGCAAAGCCGGTGTAACCGGAAACGATAGGTGTCGTATCCAGGGTGTTCTGGCTGTTGATAATGATGGACAGATCAACCGATACCGTGAAGTTACCGGATACCGTCCCTTCGTTACCTGCGGCATCCGCGACCACTGCCCGGAAGGAGTAGGTCGTGTTATCCGACAGCGGCGGCAGTTCGAAGCTCCAGGTTGTCGCGTCCGGATTCATCGTGGCCACACCCAGCAGCGTGTTCGTACCAGCATCATAGATACGAATCTCATCACCCGCGGCTAATGGCACACCGGAAAGTGAACCATTCAGTACCGGCTGACGGTCATCTGTGGTCATGCCGTTGCTCATATTACCCGTCGACAGACCCACATCATCGTAGTAGCTGTTGATCGTGACCGTCTGGGTTGGCGGCGTCAGATCAACCGTTAACGTGAAGTCAGACGATCTGGCCGACTCATTACCTGCGGCATCCACTGCGGCGGCTGTAAAGGTATAGGTGTTGCCATCCTGAAGTCCCGACAGCGCAAGGGTCCATGTATGGTTATTGCGATCAATATCCATCGGATCCACCGTGCCAATCAGCACACCACTCTGGTAAATACGCAGCGTTTCGGTGTCTTTCAGCTCGCCCGTCCAGCTGCCTCTCAGTACTGGCGAGGTATCGTCAGTGCTGGTACCGCTGCCGGTGATCACACCTTTATTGGTGCCGACATCATCGAGGTAGCCGTCAATCGCCAGCGTGACACCCGGTGCCTGGGTATCAACGGTGACATTCACCGGTGACGTTGGTGCCCCTGTGTTACCCACGCTGTCAGTGACGGTGGTGGTGAACTGATGCGCACCATCCGCCAGTGCCGTCGCCGGCGTCCAGGTCCAGTTACCGTAGCTGTCCACTGCGGCACTGCCGATAACAACACCGTTATCGAGGATATTCACTGTGCCATCTGGCTCAGCCTTACCCGCAAAGGTCGGTTTGTTATCATCCGTAATGGCGTTGTTGGTCAGCGGACCGGTGATCGTTCCGACATCGTCAGTGATCGTCAGATCCGTGACCGCCGCCGGCGCTGTCGCATCGATTGCAATACTGAACGACGGGCTCTTCTCACTTTCCTGACCGGCAGTATTTTTCACCGTGACAGTAAAGTCATAGGTGGCATCTGTCAGTGCCGTCGGCGGTGTGAAGGTCCAGTGACCACTCGCATCCAGCGTGGTCGAGCCCACAACCTGACTACCGTTGTAAATGGTCACAATGTTGCCTGCCACGCCCGGTGCCGTACCGTGCAGTGTCGGTGTGGTATCGCCGGTCATGCCGCCGTTATTCAGCTCGACATTTGTCGAACCGCTATCGTCGGTCACGCCATCAATCACCGGAGCCGTTGGCGGGTTGGACAGGGTGACATCATACGTCCCTGACGGTTTCGCCTCGTTACCGACTTTGTCGGTTTCAACGACAGACAGGTGGTTAATGGAATCCGCGTACAGCGATCCGGACGGGGTCAGCGTCCATTTACCGTTGGCATCAACGGTGGTGGAGCCCAGCACGCGGGTATTGCCATCTTTATCCGTGGTGTAAACCGTGATGACGTTGCCCTGTTCAGCACCTGCCCCGCCAATGACCGGACGTGGATCGTCCAGCACGCCACCGCTCAGAACCGGACCCTGTACAGCACCGTACTGGTCGGTCACGGTGTCGATGGAGACCATACCGGCATCCGGCGAGGTGTAGTCGGTATTCACCACGAAGTCCGCAGACTTGTCGCTGACGTTACCGGCTTCATCCGTCGCCGTGACGTAGAAGGTGTTCTTGCCTTCAGGCAGCTTGCTACCCGGCTTAAAGTTCCACGCCCCGCTGCTGCTGGTCGTTGCTGAGCCGATCAGCGTACCGTCAGCGGTGTAGATCCTGACAATACTGTTCGCTTCTGCCGTACCGTGCAGGATCGGTTGCGGATCGTCCGTGTAACCGTTGTTGCTCAGGTCATCCTTAACGGCGCCCACCTGATCTTCCGCATAGTCAATCATCGGACGGTTTGGCGTCGCGGTATCCACACGGAAAGTAAAGGCACCGGAAGTATCTTCCTGACCTGACAGATCACGTGCTGTCGCTGTGATGTTGTGCGCGCCATCACCCAGGTTGGCTACCGGCGTGAAGGTCCAGGTACCGTCAGCTCCGGCGGTGGTGGAGCCCAGAACCGTACTGCCATCCTTGATGGTGATAATGCTGCCTGCTTTCGCCTTACCGGTAATTTCCGGACGGGCGTCGTCAGTCACCGTGTTCGCCGCGATATTGCCGATCACCGCACCCACGTCATCTTTCACGCTGGTGATGCTGACAGTCACGGTTGAGGTATCCAGCATCACCGTGATACCGGCATTGACCGGGCCCAGGTTACCGGCGGTATCTTCAGCACGTGCCGTAAAGGTGTGCTGACCATCTGACAGAGTGGTCGTGGTGTACGTCCAGTTACCGGAGGCATCCGCCGTCGTTGACCCGTTCTCCACGCCATCGACGTAGATATGAATGATGCTGCCAGGCTCTGCGATACCGCTGATCTTCGGCGTGGCATCGTTGGTCGTGTCGCCATCGTTCAGGTTGCCGGTCTGCGGCGCCTGATCGTCGGTGACCACGACGTCAGACACCGCCCCCGGAGCTGCTGTATCAACCGTGACCGGGAAGCCGCCGGTCTGCGGACTCACCTGGCCGATGCTGTTAACGGCTTCAGCAACGAACGTGTGGAGACCGTCTGACAGTGCCGGTGTGGTGTAAGTCCAGTCACCGTTGGCATCCGCCGTGGTTGACCCCAGCAGTGTCGTACCGTTGACACCACCGTAGATCCTGACCGTTACGTTAGCTTCGGCCGTACCTGTCAGCGTCAGGGTGTTGTCGTTGGTGACGGCATTGCTCTGCAGGGCACCCGTGTAGGTTGCCACATCGTCAACAACACTGGTCAGTGTCGGCGGCAGCGGCTGACCGCCTGCGTCGATCTGAATCACGTATTCCGGCGATGCCGCAGTTTCGTTACCCACTTTATCGGTTTCTTTCGCCGTCAGTCTGTAGGTACCGTCAGCCAGTGCAGTATTCACCTGCAGTGACCATGTACCGTCACCCTGTACGGTTGCCGTACCGATAACCGTGTTGCCGTTGTACACCGTGATCGTGTTGCCGGCTTCTGCGCCGGT
>NZ_JMTB01000130.1 GCF_000734965.1 Trabulsiella guamensis ATCC 49490 | reverse complement strand
TTCCTGCATATCAATGCGACGCTGTCCTTCCGGCATGGCGTTGAACGCCGGTGTACCGGTAAAGCGCAGAACGATCGTCGGGCCACGGGCGGCACGCTCACGCAGGGAGCGGGGAATATACACACCACCGCCGTTCTTCGGCTCGCAGTAATATTCCTCGCGGGCGTCTTCTTCGGTGGCGGTATCGTTCAGCATATTCGCCAGCCATTCGGCTTCGGCCTCAGCAGACCAGTCTTTTTTGGTGACCTGACAGATACGCTGATACAGACCTTCAGCGATGGCCGTTTCAATATCCACGCGGTGAACAGAGTAGCGTTTTTTCCCGGCCCGGCTGTCGGTAATGAGGGTATTGAACAGGTTATCGATACCGTTGTGGGTGGAGATCAGTCGGACGTTACTGCCCCACATGGTCAGTGGTAGTGCCGCTTTCAGCACTGCGGCGAGATCACCCTGAAACGCAGCTTCATCAATGATGACATTACCCTGCATACCACGCAGGTTAGACGGGTTGGAGGAGAGCGCCTTAATTTTATAACCGCTGGCAAACTGGATAACATAGACCAGAATATCCTTGTCTTCGTCCTTCAGAACCTCTTCGCCAATATCAGAAGCCGCGCGGTCATAGGCTTTAGCCCACATCGCGCAGGCATCAATAAACTCACGGGCCATGTCCTTAGTCGTGCCGACGTAGAACGTATCACAGCCCCCGGCCTCAACTGACATTGAGCCATTAAGCGCGGCGTCTGCGGCCTCCGCCCAGGTCAGTCCGGTACGACGGGACTTCTCAGCAATCTTCAACTGAGAGGTATCAGCAATCCAGCGCTTCTGGTAAGGAAGCAGTAACTGGCTTTTGTCGAACTCACCGGAAAGTATTGCGGCAGCAGACTGACTGGTGAGCTGTTTGTCAGGCGACATGATAGTCATTCGGCAATCCCCAGAATCTGACGCTTGATATCGGCAGCCGTTTCAGCCGACAACCCGGCAGAGCGCGTGATTTTTTCCGCCTGCTCAGCGGCTTTCTTCGCGAATTCCTGCTGGATCTCTTTCTCGCGCTTGTGGCTCGCCATTGCCGCCGCCTCCAGACGCTGGGCGACCAGCGCCAGCTGGCCGAGCGCTTTGGGCTCCACAACCTTATCGCGCTCGGACATCTCCATCGAAGTTTCGAAGGCGAGGGTTTTGACAAACTCCAGCAGCAGTTTGCCGACGTCGGACGTCGGCGCAGAGCCGAGTTTTGTTGCCCAGATTTCGGCCATCTCCCGCGATGCACGAATTTTGGCGCCGAACTGTTCCATGCGGCTTGCGTAACGGTTAAGACCGGTGCGGCTGAGCTGCATGTCCTCCGGCAGGTTGTGGCTGTCAATCAGCTCGTTGATGGCGTCGCGGATCTCTTCCTGGGTGTGGCGTTTATCGCGAAGCATCTGATGAAGCTGATCCCGGATGGATTCCGGCAACAGGTCAATCTTTGACGGTCGGCCGCGCGTCTGGCGTTCATTTGCCATTATCCCTCCTGAGCCTCTCAAGGAAGTCACGTTCGCAACTGACCTTATCTTTCAGCAGCATATTCCAGATGCGTTTGTACTCCGGGTTACTGTTCAGAAAGGTGTTCAGATACGAACTGGCAGATCCGGAGTCATACTTATTACCCGTTGTTTTTTCAAACGCTGGCGCAACGGCTCTGACTTCGATTTCAGCACAAACGAGAATGGCGGCCATTTTTCTGATGGTGTCACGTTGCGCACTGCTCAGCGGCTTGAGTGCTTTAGTCATAGCTGATGTTCTCCCGCCAGGGTCAACATGGCGTCACGTAACTCATATACCATTGACTCAATCTGTGTCAGCCGTTCCTTAACGCGCTCAACTGCATCACCGAAGGTAAAATGGTTACTCCACTCCGGCGGTTCCCCTGTTACGGCCATATACATATCAGCCAGCGCGGTTTCAGCCATGTCACGTTCATCGATAAGCTGCGTCTCAGACCGCTCAAGGCGCTCAATGCCTTCCACTGCTTTTTCGGTAGCACCGCAAAGGGATTCAATAATGATGGCCGCCTGAAAAATCGCATCACCGGACAGGCCGATTTCACCGGACTCCCGCTGCTCAGCCAGACGGGCCAGGCGAC
>NZ_JMTB01000129.1 GCF_000734965.1 Trabulsiella guamensis ATCC 49490 | reverse complement strand
GGTGACGCAAGAATAGCCTCTTTATTAATCTCTTCTTTATTACGAAGAAATTTACCCAGACTTAATTTTTTCAGCATCGCAATAACATCTTCAACCTTGCGAATAGTGACGCTGGGTGGGCGGGCACGCCAGCGAACTTCACCCGTCGTGAGGTTGGCCGTCTTGGTTTTGCCGTCGCGGGTCAGTTCAGCGCGATTGGCTTCACACCACGTCTGAACGCCGGTTTGCAGGCGCTCAAGCTCTTTTTTCAGCGCCTCAATACCGGGGGCGACATCGTTCGTCAGTGTGGCAATCTGGTCATTCAGCTCCGTTTCGCGGCGCAGAATAACGCGGGATATATCACCAATCTTGCGGATATCGTTAATAACGTCTTCGCGGGACTGGGGAACGGCCACTGCCGCAGCAGCTTTGGTTCGTGGTTTTTTAGGTACTTTCATATAAGCCTCAGTTTTAGTGTTCAACATATTCGCGGGTAATGTGATCCGTGAATTTAATCAGCGCATCCATCCCTTCATGCTGGTTTTTCGCTTCAGGTACGCCGGGAACCAGCAGTTGATCGCTGACGCGGGAATGACGGGCCCGCACACCAATCAGCTCTCTGACACGTGATTCATCGCCAGTGATAACCGGCAATGCACCGTCGGGTACAACCTTGCCGAACTCAATCAGTCCGGAAGCCCATGCGTAAGCGGTAATTTTCCCCGTATGTTTCATAGTGATGACCTCAGTGTTTAACGATTTTACGGTTATCCCGTTCAGCCTTTACTTTCGCAAACTCAATAACGTGCTGGACAGCGGTCGGGAAGATAGCGGTCAGACCTTCCGCAACCAGAAAGGAAAATGAACCGTCATCGTCTTTGCTGCTCACGTGAAAACTGATCCCGAGTTTTCCGGAGTTCTCCGGCGTTTTAACAATCTCGCCGTCCTTCATTTCGGTATCATCCTCAAGGATGATAGTGATTGTCTGCTTAGCCATTGTTATCTCCAGACCAGTTGACGACGGCAAAAATTCTGCCAGCCGGTGCGCTCAGACACGATGAGTAAGAACCTGACATCCATGTTCACCCACCGGCGACAGGCTTCTTCAACGCCGTATCGCTTACCATCCCGCAGCAGCCGGGAGACCAGGCCACGAAGGAACCCGTAGGCAAAACGGAATGACTCACGATCTGAAAGAGAAACCCGGTATTTCAGGTCTTCCCATACATCCACCGTGTTCGGGTTGTACTCCCAGGTGTATTTGCGTTTGAGCGCATGTTTTCCGGCACAGCAGACAATCAGCTCATACACGTCAAGATACATTTCACCAGTGCCGATGGTAATAAACTGGCAGACATCACCTGCGCTGCCGTTATTCATGCGCATGCGATGCAGTGCTTTAATTTCACGTAACAGTTTCATATTTACCTCCAGATGACCCCGCAACCTCCGAGGGTTGCAAACCAGACAGAACGCGTACCGCCGTTATGTGTTTCGGTGATGCGGTTTGCACTGCGCACCAGTTCTGACGGCGGACAGGCGATTTCGAGCAACGGACGACGCATGAACACACGAACGTCAGTCACGCGACTGCCACGCGCACGCAGCCAGTCCTGCGCCGCTTCGGCCATGCTGATATGTTCCGCAATACGTTCGGTGATCATGGTGTTATTCCTCT
>NZ_JMTB01000128.1 GCF_000734965.1 Trabulsiella guamensis ATCC 49490 | reverse complement strand
AAGACCAGAGGCGCTGGCGCTCAAGGTCGTCGGCGGCTATGCGAGAGGGTTCCTGTGGGAGGGTGATTAAACCAGATGACGTTTCGATCAGACCACGGGAAGCCAGCAGTTCGGCTCGGACTTCCGGCGGCAGAACAGAAATATGGTATTCGAATGCTTTGGTTCCGGCGCGCTTGCGGCGCAGTTCGCTGCGGCCTGCAACTAAGGTTTCAAAACGATTGCGTATACCAGGCTCAGTGTTTGGCATTGAATGTAATTCCAAGCCTTCTTTTACCGTAATCCATAATTCGCTCATTTACATGCCCGCCTTTTGAACTGTTTTTTTATAGCGGCTGGGCCAAATATCAATCGGCTTTAGTTCCAGATATTCCGCAATGATCAGTTCTCCTTTCGGCCAGTGATGACGAAATACGTTACGTAATGTTGAATCTGCTAAGCCATTGATTCGAGAAAGCTGACTTGTAGTCATGCCTCTTTTCCTAATCGCTGCCTTGATGTCTTCGGGGTGCCAGTCTTGGCTTTTGGTCATCATTCTGCGATCCTTAAATGTTTACACACTTCGTTTAACTGAATGATTAAACGCTACGTGTATGAGAATGGCACACAAAAGAAAGCATGTAAAGTAAGTGACTTTCTTTTAACTGAGGCGATTAAACCTAAATATCTTAGTTAATTGCTTGATATTTAAAGATAAAAAGAAAAGAAACTTAATAGAAAATAAATTTCTTTTCATATCAAACAAAAAGAAAGGATGAAGGTATGGTCAAAGAATGGGTAACAGTTCAGGAATGCATGGGGATTCCTGGATTCCCTAACACTGCACCGGCGGTACGAAAAAGACTTGAAGACTTAAGCTTGGGGATGGAAGGAAGCAAGAGGAAAAGGCCAGGAACGAAAGCGTTTGAATACAGTACAAAAATTCTCCCTGACTATGCGCGGGCGGTTTTTGCTGAAGGTAAAATAGCAGATGCAGGCGAGCTCAAAGAAGATGAGCATGCTGCTGATTTATTGGAGTTTTGGATAATGATTTTTAAGCTTTTGACGCCTCAACAACAAAAAGACTGCATCGAGCTTTTTAAAAACCGAGGCATCCGAGCACTACTACCAGCAATCTTATATGCGGATGATGGCAAAGAGATTTTCGAACAATGTGATACAGATGAACAGGTTCAGGCCGCGCCTAAGCTGAGCACGCAAGGCAAAGCTGGCTGATTGCTGTGAATCTCAATCGGCTGGCTTCATCTTTGCGCCTCCATGAAGGAATATTTAAACTGTTTTAAATCCTTTTTAACGCGTTGAAATTTTCTGCCTTGCGGTATAAGTCTATATGACAGTAAATGGTTTTGGCGGCGGTTGATCTAAATTTGTTCTGGAAGTGATTTTTTCTGGTGGTACAGTAAACCCTGTAGTTGTGAAGCCTTGTTATACCTGAACTTCCTCCCGTTAATTCCCTTCAATTCCCGGTTATTCCCGCATTCCTCGTTTGATCTACACATCAGTGTCAAGAGTCAACGAAAGCAAACAACAGCGAATGGGTGAACCCGCGATGGCCGAAAATATTGCCGTAGGCGATGCCGAATTTGAATGCCAGCACGTCGGCATCCGGCAGCATCGACAGCGCTATACCTGTCAACAACAGGCGAGGGGGAATAACGCGGGTGCCGAGCCCCAGTCCGAGACAAAGCGGAACCGCAGCATGGGTGATGATGGTTGGCATAGGGGATCATCCGAGGGGAAAAGCATAATATAGCAGCAACCTCAGCGGGATACGCAGAGGGCAAATTCTGAAATCAGGCAGATTCGCGGGCGATAAGCTGCCCTGACAGCGTGATTCGCTGAACCTGCAACTCCGGCTCTTTGAGCTTGCGGATCATCAGTGTTGCCGCCTGGCGGCCAGTCTCTTCGCTGGCGGACGATACATAGGTGAACGATGGCGACGTCAGGTTCACATGCAGCATGTCCTCAAAACCAATCAGCGCCACCTGTTGGGTGAGGAAGACGTCTTTACCCACCGTCCGCCCCACCTGATGAATACCACTGATGGAGCCGATGATTGCGTCCGGCGAATGGCAGAGCAGGGCGGTGATAGTGTTGTTTTTTTCCAGCAGTTGTCGGGTGACGATACTGGCGGCGTGGGTGTCGTCACTGCAGGCCGGGGTGGATTCATCCCGCCAGACCATGCCGTATTGCGACAGCGCACTGTGAAAACCTACCAGACGCTGCTGGCGAATCATGTCATTTTCGCGCCCGCCGATGTAGGCGATGCTGCGATGCCCGCGCTCGATCAGGTAGCGAGTCGCGAGGCTGGCGGCCTGGCGGTTGTCGCGCATCACCAGGTGGCAGTTCTCTTCCAGCAGGGATTGCGATACCACCACCAGCGGCAGCGGACACTGGCGCATTTTCTCCGGCAAATGCAGCGTAGTGGCGTCAGAGGAGAGATAAATAACCCCCGCCACCCCCTGCTGTTTGAACGACAGCAGACAACGTTCCAGATGATCGTCATCATTCAGCGGCTGACCGAGGAACACCATATAACCCTGTTTTTCCAGCTCCTGAACAATGCTGGCCATCACTTTAATCGAAAAGCTGTCGCTGAAGTCACGCAGGATCAGGCCGATGAGATTAGACGTATTTGCGCGTAGATTGGCAGCGGCGACGTTATGAACGTAGCCGAGTTCGGTGATAGCGGCGTGGACTTTCTCGATGGTCGCGTCAGAGATTTTCCCTTTCTGCCGCAGGACCAGTGAAACGGTTGAGACCGAAACCCCCGCCAGTTTCGCGACATCAATAATACTGACTTTCTTCAAATCCACTCCCTGAAAAAGTAAGCTGATCAGCCAGATACCTGAACGTCTCCCGTCGTAACAGGAGACATTCAGCGTATCATTTTCCTGTTATTTGCCAATCATCGTCGACATAGTTTGTGCAATAAATTGCGCTCTGGCGCCAAAAATTACCTGAATGCCGTTATCGCCCACAAACACCACGCCACGCGCGCCGACGCCGTTGAGCCCGTCCTTATCCACTTTCTCGCTGTTCGCGACTTCCAGACGCAGACGGGTGATGCAGGAACCAACAGAATCGATGTTGTGCGCACCGCCGAGCAACGCGATGATTTCGTTCGCTAGTTCGGTATCGGTTTTGTCTTTAGCGTCTGACGTCACCTCGGTACGACCCGGCGTTTTTACATCAAAACGACGGATAACATAACGGAAGGTGAAGTAGTAAATCAGCGCCATCGGAATACCGACAATCACCGCGTTGAGGAAATTGGTCTGGTAACCGTTCAGCGACGGCACGATGCCAAACGACAGATAATCAATAAAGCCCGCGGAGAACGACTTGGCGATGTGCGCATGCAGCAGGAACATGGTCATATACGCCAGACCGGCCATGATGGCGTTAAAGACGTAGAGGATTGGCGCCACGAAGATAAAGGTAAACTCAACCGGCTCAGTGATCCCGGTCAGGAAACAAGTCAGCGCGGCAGAGAACAGAATACCGGAGGCAATCTTTTTGTTTTTGGTGTGCGCTTCGTGATACATCGCCAGACAGGCCGCCGGCAGCGCAAACAGCATCAGCGGGAATTCGCCCTGCATGAACTTACCGGCATTCTGGTACGTATCACTGCTGAACGATTTCACGCCTTCTTCCAGCATTTTGAACCAGATGGTCTGGTCGCCGTGGATCACCTGGCCGGCCTGCGTGGTGTAATCACCAAACGAATACCAGAACGACGGATACCAGATGTGGTGCAGACCCAGCGGGATCAGCGCGCGTTCCACGAGGCCAAAGATGAACGTCGAGGCAGCCTGATTATCGCCGTTCACGATCAGCGACAGCGCATCGATACCGGCCTGAATGTGCTGCCAGATATAAGGCAACAGCAAACCGAGCACGAAAGAGAGACACGCCGTGGCGATGGCGACAAAGCGCTTACCGGAGAAGAAACCGAGGAATTCCGGAAGCTGCATCGCGTGGAAGCGGTTATAGCACCACGCGGCGAGAATCCCACAAATCAGACCGCCGAAGACGCCCATCTGCAAGGTAGGAATACCGACCACCATCGCGTATTTCCCCCCCTGGGACGCCATTTCTGGCGTAATGCCGAGAACTGTACTGATGGTGATGTTGGTGACAAAAACCGATACCGCCGCAGAGAGCGCGGCAATCCCGGATTCTGACGCCAGGCCGACCGCCGAACCGATAGCAAACAGCATTGGCAGGTTGTCGAAGATAACCCCACCCGCATTCATCATCAGCGGAAGATGGAATTTATCTCCGAATGCCAACAGCAAACCGGCGGCGGGCAGTAAAGAAATTGGCAGCATTAATGCGCGACCAATCATCGATAACTTAGACAGCGATTTAACAAAACCTGATATCAGACTCATGCTGATTTCCCCCGAGTGGAGACCCTGATGTGCGCTTTTCACGCGTTATTGTAGTGAGTAGAACGTTATAGTAGAACGTTCTACTTATCGTGGAATAATCTGATATCAGCTGCAACTAAATTTTCACAATCAGGGCAGACGAGTTTGTGATTCTTTGAAGTTGATCGAGAATTAACCGTTATGGTTGTGAGGGGAAACCCTCTCCAGGCGAAGAGGGTTGGAAGGCGTATCAGGCGACGACAGTGATGCTCTGGCCGTCGAAACTGACCGTCTGACCGGCGACAATCTTGCAGCGCTTGCGAGTCTCCACCACGCCATCGACCGTCACCAGCCCATCGGCAATGAAAATTTTGGCCTGAGCGCCACTTTCGCTCCAGCCTTCCAGTTTCAGCAGATCACACAATTCAACGTGCGGGTGTTTACCTAAAGAAAACGTCGCCATCTTACGCCTCCTCCACATCATGATATTCTTCACACGCCTGCAGCGTGTTCTGGATAAGCGTAGCCACGGTCATCGGGCCGACACCGCCCGGTACCGGAGTAATATATGACGCACGCGCAGCGGCATCGTCAAAAATCACATCGCCCACCACTTTGCCGTTTTCCAGACGGTTAATGCCGACATCCACGACAATCGCCCCCTCTTTGATCCAGTCGCCAGGAATAAAGCCCGGTTTACCGACCGCGACGATCAGCAGATCAGCATGTTCAACGTGGTGACGCAGGTTTTTGGTAAAGCGATGGGTCACGGTCGTGGTGCAGCCTGCCAGCAGCAGTTCCATGCTCATCGGCCGACCAACAATGTTAGACGCGCCGATAATCACCGCATTCAGGCCATAGGTATCGATGTTATAACGCTCCAGCAACGTCACAATACCGCGCGGGGTACACGGGCGCAGTCGCGGCGCGCGCTGGCACAGGCGACCGACGTTATACGGATGGAAACCGTCGACGTCTTTATCCGGCGCAATACGTTCCAGCACTTTGACATTATCAATGCCAGCAGGCAGCGGGAGCTGAACCAGAATGCCGTCGATGTCGGTATCTGCATTCAGCGTATCAATAAGTTCCAGCAATTCGGCTTCGGTGGTGGTTTCTGGCAGATCGTAAGAGCGGGAGACGAAACCGACTTCCTCGCAGGCTTTGCGTTTACTGCCAACATAAATTTGCGATGCAGGGTTACTACCGACCAGCACAACAGCCAGTCCAGGGGCGCGTTTTCCGGCGGCGACACGCGCCTTCACTTTTTCCGCAACCTCAGAGCGCACCTGCTGCGCAATCGTTTTACCGTCAATAATCTTTGCTGCCATCAGAGAGAGGATTCCATCTGTCATCAAGAAAAGGGGGATTACGCATATTTTGTCAGAAGCGGGGCGTGATGTCAGTCACCGTTTACGTTTTTATCGTGGGTACTCCTGCTGTCACGCTGTCGGTTGCAATCCCGCATTATTGGTGAGGCTTTTCTTATTCCTCTTTAAGACGTGGCTTAGCGTAATGACAGTCTTTATACGTATTTTGTATGAGTGTGTTGGGTTAATTTATTCGTCGATCAGCGTCGTTATTTTATTCCGGAGAATAATCGCTAATTCATTTAACTGGCGAAGCGATGTACTGCGAATAAATCACTCTCAGCAGGAAGACGGGAGCATTCTGGCGGATATTATTATCCGTTATGGTAAATCACACGGAGCGTACAGGAAGCACGCGACGGATGTGCGTTTTTTCAATTCAAGGAAAACCCATGAAATTAAAAACTCTTGCTGCAGCACTGGTGGCAATGTCAGGTCTTGCAACCACCGCGGCAAATGCAGCGGTAACGTCTGTTAATGGCGGCACTGTACATTTTGAAGGCGAGCTGGTGAATGCGGCCTGTGCGGTAAGCACAACCTCTTCTAACCAGACAGTAGAACTGGGTCAGTACCGCACAGCGTCCTTTACCCAGACGGGGGATACTTCCGCGAGGATCCCGTTTAGCATTGTGTTGAACGACTGCGATCCGACAGTTGCCGCGACGGCAGCTGTTGCGTTTAATGGCCCGGTTGATGCTGACGATAACACCCTGCTGGCGGTGACGTCAGGTGATAACAGCACCACAGCGGAGGGCGTGGGCATCGAGATTCTGGACAACACATCCAGCGTGTTGACCCCGAACGGCGCGGTGTTCTCTGTGGCACAGAATCTGATCCAGGGTACCAACACCCTGCACTTCAGTGCTCGCTACAAATCGACGACTGACACTACCACACCGGGCCAGGCAAATGCTGACGCGACCTTTGTGATGAAGTACGAATAAGGCCATAACGCCATCAGGATGACCCCGGCCTCAGGGAGGAGGCGCGTACAACGACGTGGTGAGCTGATTTATCCCTGAAGCGATAACATTCACCAGTAAAATAAAGACAGGTATGCCGTTATGGACAAGCTTTTCAACCCGGGAATTATTGTCGCCGTTTTATTATTTATTATTTGTTTACCCGCACAGGCAGCAGGCGGAATTGCGCTGGGGGCGACACGGGTTATTTATCCGGCAGAGGCTAAACAGACCTCATTATCTATTACCAACAGTAATGCGAAGGAACGTTATTTAATTAATGCGTGGATTGAAAACAATAACGGACAAAAAGAAAAATCATTTGTCGTCACGCCGCCGCTGTTTGTCAGCGAAGCCAACAGTGAAAACACGCTGCGCATTATTTATGCCGGGCAACCGTTGCCAACTGATCGCGAGTCGCTGTTCTGGATGAACGTAAAAGCCATTCCTTCAGTGAATAAAGAGAACGCCAGCGGTAAAAACGTACTGCAACTGGCGATTCTGTCGCGCATCAAGCTTTTTGTCCGGCCAGCGAATTTGCCGGTGCAGCCTTCGCAGGCGCTGTCGCAACTGACGTTTGCCCGCGCCGGGAATCTGCTGAAAGTCACTAACGCCTCACCGTATTACATCACGCTGGTCAATTTGAATATTGCCGGTAAAAAACTGGAAAACCTGATGGTGGCGCCAAAAAACAATGGTCAGGTGGCGATACCCGCAGGAGCGCAGGGGGCGCTGAGCTGGCAGAGTGTGAACGATTACGGCGCTATCACCCCCGCACGTCGCGTGCAGTTGTAACCGTCATGCCGGGACTCATCATGACTTCTGTCATTCACTCACGTCTGAAGGTGCTGGCGCTGGCGCTGTCCGGTGCCTGCTGGTCATCGTATGGCTGCGCTGAGGATTATTTCAACCCGGCGTTTCTCTCGGACGATGCGGCGAGCGTCGCCGATTTGTCGCGCTTCGAAAAAGGTCATCAGCAACCACCGGGTGTGTATCGCGTTGATATCTGGCGCAACGATGAATTTATCGGTACGCAGGATCTGCCATTTGTGGCGGCGGAAAAAACGGATCCCGCTGCGGGCGGGCTGACACCGTGCGTCGATCAGGCATTAATCACGCGGCTCGGCGTTAACCGCCAGGCCTTTCCCAACCTGACGCAGACGCCCGATGAGACGTGTATTCCGTTGACCACGCGCATTCCCGGTACGGAAATCAACTTTGATTTTGCGTCGCTCAAACTCTCCTTCAGCATTCCGCAAATTGCCATGCAAAACAACGCTCGTGGTTACATTGCGCCGGACGAGTGGGACGACGGGATCCCCGCTGCGCTGGTCAACTACAGCTTCAGCGGCAACCGCGGCACTGAGGATGACAGTTATTTTCTCAGCCTGCTGAGCGGGCTGAATTATGGCCCGTGGCGGCTGCGTAATAACGGAACCTGGAATTACAGCCGCAACAACAGCCAGCGTGAAAGCCACTGGAAGAATGTAGGCACCTGGGTACAGCGCGCCATTATTCCGTGGAAAAGCGAACTGGTATTGGGTGACAGCAATACCGGTAATGACATCTTTGACAGCGTGGGTTTTCGCGGTGCGCGATTGTACTCGTCCGATAGCATGTATCCGGACAGCATGCAGGGCTTCGCGCCGACGGTGCGCGGCATCGCCCGCACGCCTGCCAGAGTGGTGATCCGTCAGAATGGCTATGTGGTGTACCAGAGTTATGTACAAAGTGGCGCCTTTGCCATTAACGATCTGAACCCGACCTCTTCCAGTGGCGATCTTGAAGTGACCGTGGAAGAGAAAGACGGCAGCCAGCAGCGCTACACAGTGCCTTATTCCAGCGTACCGCTGCTGCAACGTGCGGGCCGCGTCAAATTTGATGTGGTGGCAGGGGATTATCGTTCCGGTAACACGCAACAGGAGACCCCGTTTTTCTCGCAGGGCACAGTAATTGTCGGTCTCGATAACGGGGTGACACTCTACGGCGGTTCACAACTGGCGGAAAACTACACCGCGGTGGCCGTGGGCGCGGGTAAAAACCTCGGCGACTGGGGCGCGGTTTCACTGGATGTCACCCACGCGCGTAGCACGCTGGTGGATGACAGCACCCACGAAGGGCAATCCCTGCGTTTCCTGTATGCAAAATCACTGAACCGCTTTGGCACCAACTTTCAGCTACTCGGCTATCGCTACTCAACAAAAGGCTTTTACACGCTCGACGACACGGCCTGGAGAACGATGAGTGGTTATCAGTATGACGACAAGGATAAGGACGCTGATGGTGTGCCTGACGTCATCAGCTACCACAATCTGACGCTCAATAAAAAGGGGCGTTTTCAGGTCAATATTTCACAGTTGCTGGGCGATTATGGCTCGCTCTATTTTTCCGGCAGCCAGCAAAGCTACTGGGGAACCCACGAGACCAACACCTGGTATCAGCTGGGTTATTCTGGTGGCTGGCAGGGGATCAGCTACTCGCTGGCGTGGTCGTGGAACCGCGCCGTGGGGATTCCCGGCACCGATCGTATCGCGACCTTTAATCTGTCGATTCCGTTCAGTTTGTTCAGTCACCATGGCTATCGTCGCGATACTGCGCTTGACCGCGCTTATGCCACCGTTGCCGCCAGCCGTAACAGTGACGGGCAAAACAGCTGGCAGAGTGGCGTCAGCGGGACGCTGCTTGAGGGGCGCAACCTGAGCTATAGCGTGACGCAGGGCCATTCCAGCACTAACGGCTACACCGGCAGCGCCAGCGCTAACTGGCAGGCAACGTACGGTACGCTGGGCATGGGCTACAACTATGACCGCGATCAGCACGATTTCAACTGGCAATTGTCGGGGGGCGTGGTCGGCCATGCTGATGGTGTCACATTCAGTCAGCCGCTGGGCGATACCAATGTGCTGATCAAAGCGCCTGGCGCGTCCGGCGTCAGTATTGAAAACCAGACCGGGGTGAAAACCGACTGGCGCGGCTATGCCGTCATGCCGTACGCCACTGTTTATCGCTACAACCGCGTGGCGCTTGATACCAACACCATGGGAAATAACACCGACATTGAAAATAACGTCAGCAACGTCGTGCCGACAGAAGGCGCCGTGGTGCGCGCCGCATTCGATACCCGCATCGGCGTGCGGGCGCTGATCACCGCCCGTCGTGGCAACCAGCCCGTGCCGTTCGGCGCGATTGTGCGCGAAACCCAACGCGGCATGACCAGTATGGTGGGCGACGACGGACAGATTTACTTAAGTGGTTTGCCGCTGCGCGGTGAACTGTTGATCCAGTGGGGAGAAGGCGCGAATGCGCAATGCCGTGCGTCATACCATCTGCCTGACAAGAGCCTGCAACAGGCGATCACACTCACGGAGGTTCGCTGTGATCGGTAATGTGATGAAAAAACGAGACTGGCTGATGGCGTTGTTGCTGTTACTGCCCGCAAGCCAGGCGCTGGCGACCGTATGCTACAACGAAAACGGTGTGCCAACAGACGTCTTTTATGACCTGACCGACACGTTTAACAGCAGCAACAATCAGCCCGGGCAGATAGTGACGCTGAGCGATAAATCCGGCTGGGTGGGGGTGAAAGCGGTCTGTCCGAGAGGCACGTCGGGGAATACCACTCTGCGCAGTTACGTCACTGAACTTCCGGTACAGAGTGTGGAAGGTGGGTTTAAGTACCTTAAGCTGAACGAATATCTCAATGGCGCAATGCAAATTACCGACAGCTTCGCCGGCGTGTTCTTTCCACCGCAGAATTACATCCAGATGGGATCGCATCCGAATGTTTCCAGGAATCAGCCCTTTCCGGTGCAGGATTCAAAGCTGGTGTTTCGCCTGAAGGTCACGCGGCGGTTTATCAATATGGTGGTAATCCCGCGCCAGACCATGTTTCGTGTCTACGTCACCACCACGCAGGGTGATCCGCTGACGACAGCGGTTTATACCATCAGCTACAGCGGGACGATCGAAGTGCCACAAAGTTGCGCCATCAATGCCGGGAACGTGGTGGAGTTTGATTTTGGCAATATCGGCGCCTCGCTGTTCAGTCAGGCGGGGGCGGGAAACCGTCCGCAGGGAATTGCTGTGCAGCAGAAAACGGTCGCCATCAAGTGTACCAACGTTGAAGCGCAGGCATACCTGAGCATGCGGATTGAAGCCGAACAGGCGCAGGGCAACACGATGATCTCGGACAACCCGGAGTTGGGATTTATCGTAGCCGATGGTTCCGGCAACCCGCTGACACCCAATAATCTCACCAGCAAAATACCTTTTCGGCTGGATGACAGCGCCCGGGCGCAGGTATCAATTCGGGCCTGGCCGGTGAGCGTGACGGGAAACAAACCCGCTGAAGGGCCGTTTACGGCAAGGGGATATCTGCGTGTTGACTATGATTAACGGGCGCAGGCTCGCGGGCCTGATGCTGGCCTGCTCACTGACCGTTCAGGCGCAGTCGCCGCTTGGCGAAATCAACATAGAACTGCGGGGCAACGTCGTGGCTTTCACCTGCATTGCAGAGGCAGGAGACAGCAACAAAACCGTGCAACTGGGACGCTGGCCGACGAAACAACTCTCGCTGGCGGGGAATACCACTCAGGAAGTCCCGTTTACCCTGAAGCTGACGGGCTGCCCCCCAGGTGCTGCATCTATTACCTTTTCCGGCATCCCGGATACTCAGGACAATAGTCTGTTAGGGCTTAATGGCGGTAGCCAGGCCAGCAATGTGGCGGTAGAGATCCGTGACAAAGATCGTACCCGGCTGCCGCTGGAACAGGCCAGTCAGGAGGTGGTGGTGGATGCGTTGGGGAATGCGACGCTGCAGTTTTACGCTAATTACATCGCGACAGCGAACGATCCTCAGCCAGGGATAGCGGACGCGGATGCGACCTTTATGATTAATTACAATTGAAGAAAATACTGAACTCCCGAATTACGTTTATGCTCGGGAGTTCGTGTTAATTACAATAATTCGTGAGCTTTCGCATAGTCAATCAATTCAACAATGGTATGCACACCCAGTTTGCTGAATATATTTGATTTATGAGCACTGATTGTTTTATTGCTCAATAATAGTTGATCAGCAATCTCTTTATTTGTCAGGCCATTGGCCAGATATCGTAGTACCGTCACTTCACGATTTGATAATGGCAGTTCAGGAAGATCACCTCGCCGTGAATGGTTGATCATTGTCAGTGATGCTGAGGGGAAAAAAGAATATCCCGCCAGCAGCATTTCCACTGCTTTATAAATGTCGTTTTGATCCTTTCGTTTGCTGACAAACCCGTTCGCACCTGCCCGTACCGCTCGCCCGGCATAGAAGGATTCAGACTTTGAGGACAAAAACAATACTTTGGTTCTGTCATTTATCTCCTTGATTCGCTTGAGAAGAGCAAAACCATCCGTGCCGGGTAATTCGATATCGAGAATAACCATGTCAGTATGATTATTACGAAGATAATCGAGTAATTCCCGACTATCATCCGTTTTCATCACCACCCTGATATCTTTATTTTTATGCAACAATACTTCGATAGACATTCTGACGATGGGCTGTTCGTCCATAATTATTACGGAAGCCGGTTTCATTTTCTATTCCTCAGATTGTTAGAACAGTCGTGCCGAATCCTTTTCGGATCCACCGCAAGCGGGAAGGATAAAATCAAAAAATCCTGATACTGGAGTATGTTTCCATGGAAAGTGCAACAGCGTCCTTGTATTCGTAGCGATAATGTATTTGAAGGCGGATTATTTATTCTGCAAAAGAGCAAATAAGCACGATGTTATATTATTATTTCTCATCCTGACATCGCTGATTATACCGTGTAACTTTTCCTGGAAAAGCCTGTGAAACCGCCAAAAATCCTTAGCAATTAGGATGTTCTGACGACCGGTAACAATATTTTCTGTTTTAGTTCAACTGACTATAAAATGTCTATGTAGTAAAATTAATTATCGAAATAATAATTAAAAACGACATTAATGACTGGTTGTTGATCTATTGTTAAATTAGTTTCTGAATGTTTGTCATCGTAGCAGAAGTTAAATTTTTGGCTGGATTAAGAATTTATCGCAGTTATTTCGATATTTACTGTGGTTTGTTGGTGATCTCGCGAATGTCGACGATTACCACAGGATCGTCTGTCTGCGTCGTTTTTACTTGCCAATAACAAGGGGTTGTCGATATTTTCATCGAATATCCATTCTGAAATGGTGATGGGGAAGAGAATAAGTAGCAATATAAACCAGCGGTTTTTGTTATTTCGGTTATAAATTCTGATTAGAGGTGTTTTTTAGGAATAGTTGTAAACGTTTTTCAAATGTTATGAATTAACCATATTTTAACAAAAAATTAAGTAATTTCTTAAGCGTGCGGAATTATTAGCGGATTAATCCGAATCAGAAATACGGACAGTTTTCACTCGCTTATGCGCTGTAGCAAGCGAATGAATTGTTGCCGTTTCTTTATTTTCAGCAGTGCCAGAATGCGTGCGAGGCGATAAATAATGCGGTGGTATGGGCGTTGTTGCTGAGCGGCGATATTCCGCAACGTCAGACCCTGGGCCATCAGGCGAATAATTTCCCACTCCTGGCTGATAAACCGATCCCTGGGGTTATTAAATATCACGCGCGGAAACGCCAGCGCCCGTTGTATACCACTTAACGTGAAGCGACGGTCGATAATGCGGCACAGGCAGCTCGCCTCAATAAATCGTACAATTTCGGGATCATCTGTTTCAGTCAGCAGGTCAAACGCCAGACCAGGTTTTTGTCGGCTGATGAGATGTAATTGATGCAGAACGTCGAACACAGGAAGGGTGCAGCCATTGAGATCAATAATTACGCGGGCGGAATCCGACCTCTGTCGGGCGTGCATTGCTTCCCTAAGGCAGGGGAAAATGGCGCTGCTGGTCAGCGGCGGCGGACTGTGACGAATGCCGTTCGCGAGATAATTATCATGCGTCACCAGGATAAGCCTCTCTGTCAGTGACGCAGCCCGGATGACGACGGGTTGCGTCACTAAATCAACCCGATCAACCAGCGCATAATGCGGTAATGGTAAGCGTGACCCGCACATCAGGTTCACATTGCGACGACGTCTGTCCCTGCGTAACACCACGCGCATAAATTCCCTCTCACGTCGTAAGCCTGCTGAGAATATCAGAAGGTCTCAGGCGAACCAGATACTCTTATCTATCGGTAACGAACTGAAATCATTGCAGGCTTTTGAGGCGGTATTGCCGAGTCACTATTGTTACGAAGCGAGGATCGCGTAAAAACCAGGCGATGCTTAAAACCCCCTGAGATATTTCGCAGTTACGGGTGAGGGAAGGGTGAAATGTAATGTTAAATATATGTTGTTTTGATCACAAAAAATAAACAAGTAAAGCGTTTTATGCGCAATTCTCAAAAATGTAGATATTTTTAGATTATGGCTACGAAATAAACAACGCCATCGCAGTCTGACCTTCTACCGAGAGGATTGATTCTGATGAATGCACTTACTGCCCTTAAACAGAGCCCGTCCGACCTTTCCCGTCCCTTTACGGGTTTTGCCGTTACCCCCTCCCCTCAGTCGCCACGACTTCTGGAACTTACCTTTACGCTGGAGGTAACCCGGCAATTCTTGCAGGAGGTAGCGCAGTGGCCAGTGCAGGCACTGGAGTACAAATCTTTCCTGCGTTTTCGGGTAGCTCAAATCCTCGACGACCTGTGCGGTAATCAGTTGCGTCCGCTACTGTTTAAGACACTGCTGTCACGCAGTGAAGGGGCGTTGCTGGTAGCGGCACCCGGGCTGGATAACGTGGCCCAGGCAGACGAAATGGTCAAACTGTCGACCGCCGTCGCGCACCTGGTAGGACGCTCCAATTTTGATGCGATGAGTGGCCAGTACTACGCCCGGTTTGTCGTTAAAAATGTCGATAATTCTGACAGTTATTTGCGCCAGCCGCATCGCGTTATGGAGTTGCATAACGACGGAACCTACGTCGAAGAACCCACCGATTATGTGCTGATGATGAAAATCGACGAGCAGAATATGCAGGGGGGAAATTCGCTACTGCTCCACCTTGATGACTGGGAACATCTGGATCGCTTCTTCAGCCATCCACTGGCACGCCGTCCGATGCGCTGGGCCGCGCCGCCAAGCAAAAACGTCAGTAAGGATATCTGGCACCCGGTGTTTGACGTCGATGTGCAGGGGCGTCCGGTGATGCGTTACATCGACCAGTTTGTGCAGCCTAAAGATCTGGAAGAGGGAACCTGGCTGAGCGCGCTCTCGGATGCGCTGGAAACCAGTAAGCAGATCCTTTCCGTGCCGGTGCCGGTCGGCCAGTTCCTGCTGATCAACAATCTCTTCTGGCTGCACGGGCGCGATCGTTTCACACCACACCCGGATCTGCGCCGTGAATTGATGCGCCAGCGTGGTTATTTCTGCGATCCGGCAACGCCGTAACCCCTCACTGGCGAAGGAATTCCCTGGATGTATGATTTTGTGATTATCGGCGGCGGCATCATTGGGATGTCGACCGCCATGCAACTGGCGGGCGTCTATCCTGACGCCCGGATTGCGTTACTGGAGAAAGAGTCTGCCGCCGCGCAGCACCAGACCGGGCACAACAGCGGGGTGATCCACGCCGGTGTCTATTACACCCCCGGTACGCTGAAAGCGCAGTTTTGTCTCGCCGGAAACCGGGCGACAAAAGCCTTTTGCGAGCAAAACGATATTCGCTTCGAAACCTGCGGAAAAATGCTGGTCGCCACTTCGCCGCTGGAAATGGAGCGCATGCGGGCGCTGTGGGATCGCACTGCCGAAAACCAACTGGAACGCTATTGGCTGAGTGCGGAAGAACTGCGTGAGCGTGAACCGAACATCCGGGGGCTGGGCGGTATTTTTGTTCCCTCCAGTGGGATCGTCAGCTATCGCGACGTCACGGAGGCGATGGCAAAACGGTTTCGCGACAGCGGCGGTGAGATTGTTTACGGCGCAGAGGTCATCGCGCTGAAAGAACATGCGACCGGTGTGGTGGTAAGAACGAAGCAGGGGCAGGAGTTTGAAGCCTCGACGCTCATCACCTGCGCCGGACTGATGGCCGACAGGCTGGTTAGCATGTTGGGAATTGATCCGGGTTTTATTATCTGCCCGTTCCGCGGGGAATATTTCCGCCTCGCTCCGCAGCATAATCAGATCGTCAACCATCTTATTTATCCGATTCCCGACCCGGCGATGCCGTTTCTCGGCGTGCACTTGACGCGCATGATTGACGGCAGCGTGACGGTCGGCCCCAACGCTGTGCTGGCCTTCAAGCGCGAAGGGTATCGTAAGCGCGACATTTCGCTGCACGACACACTGGAAATTCTGCGCTCACCAGGGATTCGCCGCGTGCTGAACGGCAACCTGCGTGCCGGGCTACACGAAATGAAGAATTCGCTGTGTAAAAGCGGTTATCTGCGGCTGGTGCAAAAGTACTGCCCCAGCCTGCGTGCCGACGATTTACAGCCCTGGCCCGCGGGCGTCAGAGCACAGGCGGTTTCACCGGATGGCAAGCTCATCGACGATTTTCTGTTCGTCACCACACCACGCTCGATTCATACCTGTAACGCACCGTCGCCGGCCGCGACGTCGGCCATTCCTATCGGCGCGCACATTGTCAGTAAAGTGCAGCGTCTGCTCGACAGCCAGCAAACCACGACTATCGGGAGAAAAAAACATGGGACAATCGTCTGAATCACATACGCTTGGCGGCGGGCTAAAGTCGCGTCATGTTACGATGCTTTCCATCGCCGGGGTGATCGGCGCCAGCTTATTTGTCGGATCCGGCGTGGCGATTGCCGAAGCAGGACCTGCTGTGTTACTGGCTTACCTGTTTGCTGGTCTGCTGGTGGTGCTGATCATGCGCATGCTCGCTGAAATGGCGGTCGCCTCACCCGATACCGGGTCGTTTTCGACCTATGCCGAACGCTCGATTGGCCGTTGGGCCGGTTACACCATCGGTTGGCTCTACTGGTGGTTCTGGGTGCTGGTGATCCCACTGGAAGCTAACATCGCCGCAACCATTCTGCATGGCTGGATCCCCGCGGTGCCGATCTGGCTCTTTTCGCTGGCGATCACCCTAGCATTAACCGGCAGTAATTTGCTGAGCGTTAAAAATTACGGTGAGTTTGAGTTCTGGCTGGCGCTGTGCAAAGTGATTGCCATTCTGGCGTTCATCGCCATTGGCGCGGTGGCGATCAGCGGTTTCTGGCCGTCGACGGAAGTCAGCGGTATCTCGCGACTGTGGAACTACGGCGGTTTTATGCCCAACGGCTTCGGCGCTGTGCTGAGCGCCATGTTGATCACCATGTTCTCGTTTATGGGCGCGGAGATTGTCACTATCGCGGCGGCGGAATCTGATACGCCGGACAAACACATCGTGCGGGCGACCAATTCGGTCATCTGGCGGATTTCCATTTTCTATCTTTGTTCGATTTTTGTGGTGGTGGCGCTGATCCCGTGGAACTCACCTGGGCTTCGCAGCGTGGGCTCATACCGTTCAGTGCTGGAACTGCTACAGATCCCATACGCCAGAGTGATTATGGATGGTGTGATTTTGCTGTCGGTAACCAGTTGCCTTAATTCAGCGCTGTACACCGCATCGCGTATGCTTTATTCCCTGAGCCGTCGTGGTGATGCGCCCGCCGTGATGGGTGCCACCAATCGCAGCAAAACGCCGTATGTGGCGGTATTGCTGTCAACCGGCGCGGCTTTTGTCACGGTAGTCGTCAATTACTATGCGCCGGCGAAGGTATTTAAGTTCCTCATCGACAGTTCGGGCGCGATTGCTCTGCTGGTTTATCTGGTGATTGCGGTTTCGCAACTGCGGATGCGCAAAATTCTGCTGGCTGAAGGGGGCGACATTAAACTACGCATGTGGCTTTATCCGTGGCTGACCTGGCTTGTCATCACGTTTATTACGATGGTGCTGGTGGTGATGCTGTTCCGTCCGGCGCAGCGCATTGAAGTTATCTCTACCGCGTTGTTAGGGCTGGGGATTATCTGCACGGTGCCGGTTATGTCTCGCTGGAAAAATCGGGTATTGTGGCAAAAATCACCACTACAGAATCTGCGTTAAACGTGACGCCCTGCAGGAGCTTTTGCTATGACAGCCTCGATCCATTCAACCGCGTTTGACGGTTACCGGCGGCTTAAGAACGACATTATTCGCGGCGTCTGGCAACCGGAAGAGAAACTGCGAATGAGCCTGCTGACGTCTCGTTACGAACTGGGCGTCGGGCCGCTGCGGGAGGCGTTATCGCAACTGGTGGCCGAGCGACTGGTTACAGTAGTGAATCAAAAAGGCTATCGCGTGGCGCCGATGTCAGAAACGGAGCTACTCGATATCTTCGATGCGCGCGCCAGTATGGAGGCGATGCTGGTGGGGCTGGCAATTGCGCGGGGAGGGGACGCATGGGAAGCGGAAATTCTGGCGCGGGCGCACATGCTGAATAAACTCTCCGCCAGCAAAGCGAGCGAAGGGATGCTTGAGGAGTGGGACCAGCGGCATCAGGCGTTCCACACGGCGATTGTGAATGGCTGCGGCTCGCAGTATCTGTTGCAGATGCGCGAGCGGCTGTTTGACCTTGCTGCGCGCTACCGGTTTATCTGGCTGCGCGAAACGGTGTTATCGGTCGAGATGCTGGAAGACAAACACGACCAGCATCAGGAACTGGTCGAAGCGATACTGGCGCGCGACGCCAGTCTTGCCAGCGAACGGATGCGCCAGCACTTGCTGACGCCCATTCCCATTATCCAGCAAGCGATGGCGCAGAGGCGTCAGCAGAGTGCAGTATGATTCCGGTTAGCAAATAAGCAATAGCGCAGTAGAAACGCCGGGTTGGGGGAAAAGCCATTGACTCAGCAGGCGTTGACCGTATAATTCCAGGCGTTTCACACCGCGAAGTTTCTGACTTCTCAGTGCGCCCTTAGCTCAGCTGGATAGAGCAACGGCCTTCTAAGCCGTAGGTCACAGGTTCGAATCCTGTAGGGCGTGCCATTTCCTTGTCAACTCTATTATTCCCCAGTCAAGCGGTTTCAGTTTGCCTTCAGAAAATCCCCGACGGTTTGCATACAGCGTTGCCGCTCTTCGATATTGGGCATATGGCTGGAGTTCTCAAAAATGACCCACTGCGCGCCGGTTATCTTGTCCATAAAAGGCTGCACAACTTCCGGGTTGCCTCGTCGTAACGTCCGGAAATGAGCAGGGTTGGCACCGCAATTTTCCCGAGCCGGTCAACAATGCTCCAGTTTTTCAACGAGCCAATAATGTTAAATTCCGAGGGACCGTTCATGGCCAGATACACACCAGGGTTGGACTCCAGCGCTGCAAAGGTACGCAAGAGTTCTTCTGGCCAGGGATCAAGGCGGCAAACATGGCGCTGATAAAAAACCATACTTGCCGCTTTGTATTCCTCACTGTCGAGCGTTCCCGCTTTTTCATGTTCCAGCAACGTGGCCTGCACTTCCGCTGGCAGCTCAGCGCGGAGTCTGGCGGCAGCCTCCATCCACAGCGCCATGGACGCCGGAGTGTCGGCGAGGATGAGCGCTTTCAGGCCTGATGGCTGCGTGACGGCATGTTCCGCCGCCAGCATTCCGCCCCAGGACTGACCGAGCAACGCGTAATCGTCCTCAATTCCCAGCGTCAGAAGCAGGTTAGTCAGCTCGTCAAGAAAAAGGGATGGTTGCCAGAATGAGGGATCGACATCTGGCAGATGGGTTGAACGTCCGTTTCCCAGTTGATCGTAATGGATAACGGCGCGTCCGGTTTCGGTAATATCTTTAAACGCATCAACATAATCATGAGTACAGCCCGGGCCGCCATGAGCCACTACCAGCGGCGTCTGCCCGTTATGCAGATCGCCGCAGATGCGAAACCAGGTCTGATAGCCCTGAAAGGGTGCAAAGCCTTCGCGAATGGTGTACATGGGACGTTTTCCTTTGAAGTGAACCAACTCTCAGGGTAGAACGTCCAGGGCCGCGTTGAATACTAGTAAAAATGCTAGTTCTTAACTGTCGAGCAGGCGGTAGTGCATCGCGCGTACCACAGCCTGTACGCGATTCGTCGCGCCGAGTTTTTTCGCCGCCGTGTTCAGATGCAGCGTGATCGTTGCGACCGATCGATGCAGTTTACGGGCGATTTGTTTTGCCGTCAGCCCTTCGGCGGACCACGCCAGACATTCGCGCTCGCGGTTGCGTAGTCGGATGTGGTGACAGGTACGCATTGAGGCGTCAAACAGTGGAAAAGCTGTCTCCTGAAAGTGATGTGCAAGAAACATCATCCGGGCGAGAGTATCATTGATACCAGGAGGCGGATGCTGGCTGGTTAAAATGCCTGTCAGGGTAACAAATCCGCCATTCGGTAGATGCAACGGTACGGTTGCGCCACTGGACATATTGTTCTCGCACATGTAGCGGCTGACTTCACGCGCGTTATTGTCCAGCATATGGCGCAGCACGCTGCTTGCCGGGTGTTGATATGACCAGACAAAAGGCGCGCAGCTCTGCAATGCGTAATGTTGCACCGGGTCGGCCTGATAATAGCCGCGCTCGCACCATAACTGGTGCATATCGTCCGGCGCATTACGCATTTCCAGTAGCGAAGGGGTAATCAGTTCCCCCTCAGGCGAACGCGGAACCGGCGTATAGTGGTAAATCACTGCATCAAAACCCAATGATTGCGTCCGGGCAAACAGCCTGGTGAACGCCTCTTTAAGCCTGGTGGAATCCGTGTTTCCAGGGCGCTTGATCTCAACTTTCATGCTTATCCCCTCACGTTGAACGGTGCCACGCCACGGGCATGGTTTGTGCAAACTCATACTGAATTATGCAATTTTGGTGCCGCTCAGGGCGCCGGTAAAAACGCGTACTTTTGCTGATTACCCGGCTCCCATTGATAACGTTAGCGTAATTGAATTCTTCCGAACAAAAACCGATAACGGGGGGATGATGTTGCACTTTGTGGGGGGGCGCATAGCGCAGCCGTCATCGAAATAAGCAACTGGCGCGGAACGAGTGGGGTATAGCGGTCAGAGTGATGATAAAGACGGTAAGACCGTGACCGGGTAAGCGAATCTTTAGTGGTCACAACTCTGAATACAGAGCTGCAACGACTCACCAATGTCAGAACAACGGAAATTCTCTGTATACATTCCGCTGACCAGCTACCCGCGATTACAAACGTCCGGTCAGAAAATTACTACAAGTTTTATTCTTGATATCCCAGAATTTTGGTTTAGACATTAAATCTAATTCCTGAGGGGGTATGTCAGGTAGTCTATCTAAGAATTCTTTTGCTGTATTGTCAGGAATGATTACTATTGACGTATCGTTAATATAATAAATTTTTTTGGTTCTGGTATGAATGAACGTGATGAGATATAACTTCTATTATCGCTATAGCTAATTGTTCTTAAAGCATATGTTCTATTAGGCCTTATGGTATATCTTTTTAATTCAACTGACTCGTTACGTGTAAACGTATCGAGAGTTGTTAATTGCTCTGAATTTTCTTTTTCATAACAATTATCTTTATTGTTGAATGTATAGGTGACGAGAGAATGCTCACTTTTGTTGTTAGTGTGCAGGTATATTGTTGAAGCATCCGCTCCAGTATAGTTTTCTAGATCAGGTGTAAAAGTTCCTGATGTGGGACATCCCGTAATAGAAAATGCTATAATAGGTAAGAAAAGAGTTTTTAGATAAATTAACTTCATTAATTCAATCCTTATTTAAATCAGTTTTAAAGTCTACTCTTTTTGATGCCTGGATACAATTGAGTCGTTGTAGGACAAATTGAATTTTTTGCTACATCTAGGCTAAGGTCATCGAAAATATAACGAGAACAGCGGCATCCACTGGTTCTTTGTCGTTTCCGCATCCTTGCGGTTCAGGGGATCGCGTTTCTGCTATTCTTCCGACGTCAGTTCCTTTTTTTATTAAGATACATCTGGAGACTTATCTCTGAATTAATGAGATAGTTATTCTCAACATAGTTTGTGACTACTTAAGTTTTTCTCTCAATCCTTCATAGATATCAAGTGCTTTCATCACATTAGCCTCATCCATCGATATTTCAGAGAAATCTATAAACCAACCGCCAGAATGATGTTTATTGACGACAAATAATTTTTTATTGTGAACGAAGCGATATTCAACATCGTAGTCTTTTTGAAAATATGACACTGTGTCTGGAATAGTGAACTTTGTCATCTGCTCTGAATTCTTTGGATCCCATTTTAAAAAGCCAGTATAAAGATTAATCCAGCTTTCAAGATTGCTTTTTGTAACATAGCCAAAATGACTGACGACATTACCTCCATTATAGATAACAATCACTGCATAATCGCCGTCATCGTCGAGGCGTAACGTCCCATGAAAAGCATTATTGTATTCAGGATTTTTTGGTAGTTGAATATTCACACCAGTCCAATACTGAGTCCAAGGGTAGTAGAAAGCAGGCTTGCCAGGTCTAGAGCATCCTACTAATACTAACAAAAATATAACTACCAATATTCTTTTCATATCCTTTCCCCAAAATATAATGTTAAATAGTTACGCCGCTGTCATCATTACCGGCAGACAAGCCCGGGATTTAGTTAATTATCTATAAAATTCTCTTGGTTAAAAGGTTCTGTCCAAACGCATTTCGAATTCTATAGTTTCAATCTCAAAAAGAACAATGTTTATTAAACTCACCATAAATACCCACCATAAGGTATTTTTTATGTTTGAAGGAGAGCTCCCAATAGTTTGTTTTTTATTAATATTACGCAGAAGCGAACGAAGTTTAATCATCGCAAAAAAACACTCTAGATCCCAGATCAAGTAGCTGAGTTTCTTTTCTACGTTTAGGCTCTACGTCACCCTGGTCTTATTCACAGCATCTAATAAATCTTCGAGTTCTTTCCCGTAATCATTTGGCTCAAAACTTTCAGTGATGCCATTCAGCATAAATTCATTAGATATTAAGTTGCAAAGTTCCTCAATCTCATCTGTTGTAAGCATTCCAACAATAGCTTTTGCAGCAAGGGCTCGCTTAGAAGCACCTCCACAACTACATAAACTAGTAATCAAATTTTGCTGACGAAAATTTAGAATCTCATTCATTTTGCTGTTCCCGATGATGATTTAGCCCAACCTGTAACTACCTTTCTATCCTGGTTTACAACAATGGCGGCATCCTTCCCTGTATATCTAAAGGTTGGTCCGTATTTTGATGGAACATATTCTATTTTCAATGGGTTTGACCGGGCATTATCGATTGCACTTTTGCTTACACCTATACCATCCTTGCCCGCTATTTGCTCCAAAGCATATTGAGAATAACTAGTTATCCTGGTGGGAGACCTGGCCCCAGCAGCCTGCTCAGCAGCAAGTTATTAATTGAGCTTTCTGCCTGTGCACTGCCACTACCCGGTTTTGCTGAAGATCCGGAAGGTTTCGCTCCTGGTATTAATCCATCATCCGCTGCTTTACCAGCGTCGATCCCGGCAATACCACCTGCAATATACATCGCCCCAAGCTGATAGCTCACCGCTGATTTGGTTGCATCCTCGCTCATCCCACTACGAACATATGCGGCCACCATGCCATTATAGAGTGCCTGGATCTGCTTCGCCTCGTCACTGGTGCCATTAAGTAACTGTTGTATCTGCTGGTAACCCGTCTGCGTTTCTTTTTGGTTCTGATAACCCAGACTCTGGTAGGTTGCCTGTTTCTCCATCGCATCCAGCCGTGGTTTCGACATCCTTACGGTTTAATTGATCGCGATCCTGCTGTTCCGCTGGTGTCAGATTCTGTTTGTTATTCAGGTAGGTCTGACGACTCTTGTCCGGACTATTGATGTAATTGTTCTCAGCAACAACTCTCTCTAACATGGATTGTGGTGACGAAAACAATTTTTCCCTGTGCTTTCCGTCAGTTACCACCGTTTTTGCCTTCTACATTTCCGGAGTGGCAACTTTTTGCCCGACGCGCCTTTTTCACCTGGACAAGCTGCCGCACGGCGAAGAGCCCACAGGGTAAATAGCCTGATTCTCCGGATCTGACACAACACAGCGTATTTCATCCATTCAGAGCTGTTTACATCTATTTTTGCCAAATCTTGGCCATTCCACTGCTGTACGTAGGCTTTGGCTTCATCACTGGTCATTACTTCTGCGCCAATGTTACCCAGCCAGGGCGCTGTGTCATATCATATCCGCCCCCCGCAACTTCCTTATCCCAGCCAACAGCTGTTAAAGGATCGTCCTTCAGCCATTCATCAACGGTGGCACTCTGCTCATCACTGACTTTCTTCCATTTATCAATAACAGCCTGACAGTCACCACCGGATTTTCGGCAGTCCGACAACTCCTTGTCAAAAGTCAGTGCCTGAGTGCTGCTAAGATAGTTATTCTCAACGACTATTTCTTCCTATGACGCTCATGCAACTTATTTTTCAACCATACTGCTGTACCTAATATTATTCCAGCAATGCTCCCTTTTTTTAATGCAATATGTAATGCCTCCTCCCAAGAAAAAAGGAATGATCCATCATTAAAGTAGAAAATTGTTGATACTCCTAGCTGGCATATGAAAAGAACAACAGAGATTAAAGTCGTACAGTACACAACCAAGAAAAGAAGCCAAGGGATGCTAACCTTTCGGAACAGATTCATTGCTTCTTCTCCCGCTTGTCTAACTCATCTTTTACAGCTTTTCCTGTAAGTTCAGATGCAGTAGAACCTGTAACGGCACTAATAACATCCTTTGTTACTTGATCGGTTACCGGAGACAATGAATCAACAACTTTTCCCCCTAAACTACCAGCTACGCTACCAAAGCCAGTACTTATCACAGAGTTAGTCGGATCTTCCCCTTTAATAGCACTACCAATCGCAGCACCACTCATATTGATGGCCGCTGATGTCTGCCAACTTTTACCTGTTGTAGCTGCCGACGTTATTCCAGCCATAATGGCATCAACATAGCTGAATGGTTCATTTCCACTGAGCTGAACACCAGTATTTACTGCTGTACCTATCGCAGCATTGAGAGCCATACCATTTCTTATTGTGGTACCAAGGACACTGCTACCAAATAACAATGCCGGGTCTCCAATGCTGGCGTTAGATTTATGGTAACTCCAAGTATTCATGATAGTCTGTGCTTTTTGTTGTGCTTCAGTCTGTGGTGCTGATTTCAGATAATCCTGCCCAAGGAACATTCCGGCAATTAATTCTTTTGTTACCGCTTCACCATATTGTGCCTGCATCTCAGAAGCATAGATTTTCAGATAACTCACTAACTCAACACGGTCTGCGCTACTCATTGAGGTTGGATCTTGGCGGAATTTGGCAACCAGTGCATCACTGCGTGCATCCGCATTCTCTAGCTGCAAAAACTCCTTGGCTGTTTGTAGGGATTTATCACCTTTAAGTATTTTTTCTGCCAGCTCATCTCGTTTTGTTGATGATGAGCTACTCAGAAAATTGTTGTCCACCGAATTTTCCCCCGCCTGAGCCCCAGTCAATGCACCGGCTGTACTGTTGCCAGCAATACCCCCTGCAAGACCAGACGCTACGGTGCTGAGCGCCACAATCAGCTGTTTCTGTTCTTCGCTCAGCTTATCTTTCGGGATATTTGGGAAGAGCTGGTGCGCAATCAGTTCTCCGGTTACCGCTCCCGCTGCACCTGCGGCGGCACTGCCACCGTTCAACTGAGCGGTGACTGCACCCAGGATGGCATGAGCAACGGCTTTTGCTGCCTCATTATTGTCAATCCCCATGCCATGACCGATAAGGTATGCCAGCTCCGGTGCTGATGCCCCGGCCAACGCCCCGGCGATATTTCCGCCCGCCAGCCCCTGAAGCGCTGCGGTCGCTGCCTGAATACCACGCTGCAAATCACTACCGGTACCATAATCCTGCATGGCAGTCCGGCCTGCCTGGTCTGCAATTTGCTCTTGCGTCGGGTTGCTGTTACCTTCCTTCAGCAGCTTGTCTTTCGCCGCCGCCAGCGCTGCAGGATCTTTCATTGCTTTCGCTTTAGCAATCTCCCCCTGCGTCCTCGCAATGTCCATGGCCTGACTGCCAATCTCTCCAATCAGTTGAATTTCCTGCAGGCGGTTCTGTTCTTTCTCCTTATCAAATATCGGGCTGATGCTGCCGTTGGCATGTTCCGTGTCGCGGCTCAGGTCAGCCACATCCTGTTTCTGGCTGTCCTTGTCACGGATGATGATGGTGCCGTCGCTTACTGCTGCCTGTGTGGTACCTTCTGCATGACCGCTGTTACCACCTCCAGCCAGCAGGGTGTTTGCCATGTTTCCGGCGAGCTGCTTGTCGATACCGCTACCCGTACTGAAGCCAGCCCCCTGGTGCTCGGTTTTGTAGTCGGCTTTGTTGTGAATGTCGCTGAAACCCAGTGTGTCGGTATCCAGCCGGTTTTTATCTGCCGGACCGGTGGAGGCTATCACGCCGCCATCCAGTTGGGTGTGGTTACCCACTGTCACATCAAAACCACCGTCCCCGGCGAAGAGACCCGTCTGCTCCTGCACCGAATCATAATCGCTCTTCATTTTGTCACGGCTGGCACTGATGCTGGCTGAGAAGGTACCAGCACCAAAGGTGTAGCCCACGCCACCACTAATACTGCTCTGCTTGCTGTCGTAGTGATCGCTGTCCTGGGTACTGGTGATGGTTAAATCGCGACCAACATCAGCCGTAATCTGATTACCACTGACCTGCGCACCCGCAAGAGTGGTATCCCTGTCACTGTTGATAGTGACCTGATGACCGGCATCTACCGTGGTTTCGTTCTGCCAGGTGCCGTTTCCTTTCTCATGACCTTTACTACTGTTGGCATTAGCCGACACGCTGATCCCCATACCGCCAGAGCCAGCGCCAATACCGGCACCAATGCTGCCGCCGCTACTGCTGTTTTTGCCGGTGGTTTTTTGTGTATCCTGCGAGGCAATCAGATTCACGTCCCGCGCAGCATCCAGCGTGATATCTTTACCGGCCTTCACTTCACTGCCCGCGATGGTGATATCTGTGTCTGTGGCGGCAATCGTGACGTTGTTGCCAGCGTTCAGTCGGCTGCCCGTCGTCGAATCCTGCTCCATATGAGAGGTCGATTTTGACGACTGTGTTCCCAAAGACGCACTGATACCGATGGTATTGTTGTTAGATTTATCACCGCCGCCTTTTGCCTGATCCAGTGCGACTGCCTGTCCGGCCTGCACGCCTGAGAGTACGGCTTTAGTCCCCTGTAAAGCAGCCAGCCGGGAGTCGCTGCTATTCTTCGCGCTCTGGGTCGCCGAGACGACGTTGTTTACCGCACTGCCAGCCATACCTGACAACGCCACCGTCAGACCGCTGGTTTTTTGCTCAAACCGTTCGTCGCGGGTGCGTTTGTCGTGCCCCGGTTCGATCAACACATTGCCGCCAGTGACAGCAAGATCCTTTTGAGCGATGACGTCAGCGCCGCCAAAATACGCCTGGCTGCCCGCAGAAATCGCCACGCTACCGCCCGTCGAGCCCACGGTGCTGAAGCTCTGACTCTGTGTGGTACCTTTCTCCCGAAGATTATGCGTGGTCTTACTGCTGCCGATGCTAAACCCGATGCCGCCAGTACCCATCAGACCTGATTTTTTCGTTTCCTTAAAGCGCCAGGTGGTATTGGTGTTAGTGGCAGCGATGATGTCCACATTGTTACCGCCATTCAACGCCACATCGCCATCGCCCGCGACAGCAGAGCCTTTGACCAGCAGATTATTTCCTGCGCTGACCGTCACCTTATCGCCCGAAAGCAATGAACCGATCTCACGGGTAGCACTGTCTTCTTCAATGGTGTGAGTTGTTTTTTTGCTGAGAAAACCGCCGCTTTTCTTCTTCTCTTCTTTGTAGTGATAATCACTTTCGGTGGCGGTGGTCAGCGTAACGTCACGTCCGGCGCTGAGTGCAATATCACCGGTAGTGGTCACGGATGAGGCTTCTGATGAGATATCCCGTCCGGCAACAATGGTGGTGTCGCCACCGCTGGCGATTTCCGTTCCCTGCTGACGTACCGACTCATTAATTACGGTTTTCTTACTACTACGACTGCTGTTGCCTTTTGTTGTAGCTTCTGCCTGGAGATTGACGTCACGGCCTGCCTGCATCGAGACATCGCTTTCTGCGGCAATGCCAGCGGCTTCACTGGTGATGTCTCGTCCGGCAGCCAGCGTCAGGTCATCACCGGCAGAAACCGTCGTACGTACTACGCCAGTGGCGTGGCTTTCATTTTTGCCGTTGCGGTGATTTTCACGATGAGTTCCGGCGTTGAGATTAAGATCGTTGCCAGCAGCGAGCCGGGCGCTGTCGTCCGCGCTGACGTTGCTTGCCGCCACGCTCAGGTCGTTGCCCGCCTGCATAGCGAGACTGCCACCCGCGGTAATATTGCTGCCCTGATGGCTCACCGAGCTATTGTTGATATCGCCTTTGCCTCTGAACCTGGTGCGACTCTCGTTCTTTGCGATCTCATTAGCAGTAACGTTGATATTGCCTTCCGCCGCCATGGTGAGGGCGCCGCCAGCAGCGACGTTAGCGCCAGTGACGTTGATATCTTTCCCGGCGGAAAGATCGAGGGAATCCTTCGCGCTGATAGAGGCCGTCGGGCCGACGTCTGTCCCTGAAACATGGACATTACCGAGACGCCCCTTCGCATTAATATCCCACAGATCTGTCTTGGTGACATTGCTGATGCTGCCAGTCACGCTTTCCAGTTGCACGGCTTTGCCGCTGATCACTGAGCTGATGTTATTGATGTCACCCAGCGCGCTCAATGCAAGGTTCCCGCCTGCATTCAACAACCCTGAGTTCAGGTTGCTGAGGCTATTGCTGCTGTCGATAGCTAATGCGTTCTGCGCAGTAATGGTGCTGCCATCGTTGATGACAGTACCGCCAGCCAGTTGAACGTTGTTACCGCTGATCACGCTGCCGTTCTGCACGGCAACGTCTTTCGGTGACAAATACACTTTCGGAATCATCACCGTCTGGCCGTTGATGGTCGCGGATTCCCACCACAGGATGCTCTGATCGAGCGCGGCGATCTGCGCGGCCGTCAGCGCGACGCCAAACTGCAGGCCAAGTGCGTCCTGCGCGGCCGCAGCGTTATCCATCAGGTAGCGCATCTGATCCAGATCGGATCCAATACCGTTGATGTAGCGACTGCCGGTCTGGTTGAGGATGTAATTACTGACGTAGCGGGTATCAAATGCCGCATCACCGAGGAAACGATAGTCGTTGTCCGGGTTGAGGCCGAGATGGTCGAGAAAATACGACGATCCCAGGAACTGGTTCTGATCGGTAAACGCACTGTTCGTTTCACGTGGTGCGTCGCCAGGTTGCATGCCCAGCAGCGCATAAAGGTCGCCATACAGGCTGGGGTCGAGCTGACCGAGTCCGTCGAGTTTCGGGTTAACAGTAATAAGATAAGGGCTGTCCGGATCGGTGGACGTTACAAAATAGCCGTTATTGCCCGAGGGGAGGGGATAAGCGCTGGTACCTGAATTATCCAGCGGATCGCCACCAGCCAGGTTTTGTAATGCATCATTGACTTCATCGCGCCATTTGGGGGAGTTGACGGCGACAGTGTCCGCGTCCGTGAGCGATTGTGTGTGTTCCACATCACTAACGACTTGCGTGCTGAGAGTGTTCAGCGAAGGAGCATTGATGGTATTGCTGATTTGTCCGGCATTTGCTGTCGTAGTGGTATTGCTGATGTTACTGGTGAAATTGGCGTTAACATTGCCACCCGCCTGAATAACAGAACGATAAAGCGTTGACGGCGATTTCTCGGAGACTTCTTTTAGTCCGGACTGAAGAGTGTAGGTGAAATTAAGATACTCAACATCGCTACCATACGTATGCGCAATGCTTTTAATGGTGCTATCAGTGAGGCCAAATCTCAAATCCTGTTCGCAAGCGTAAGTATATGTGCATGTATAATTATAAACACCGTAATAGCTGGTTTTACTGGTTTCAGCAGAATAGTTATTGAATGTCTGACCGGATAAACTGATGTTCCGCGATGCAAGGATATTACTGGCTTTATTATCAAGTGCATCCGCTGCAATCGTAACGTCACGCCCGGCAGCGATACGTGCAGCACCTCCGTTTGCGGTCGCTACCACGGTTTTTTCTTTAACCAATACCTGCTGTTTATCGTTCTCGGACAGAACAAACTGTACGTTCGTAGAACAATGCTCATTCGCTGCACCTCTACATTCTAAATACAGGTAGTAACCAAGCTTCTCGATGGGTACATCCATTATATTAACCACAAGCGTACTTTTCGGAGCTACTGGGTTAGTGTATTCAGATTCCACCACCGACAACCCATCACGCTCATTCAGCAAATGCCCTGTCGCTATCGTAATATCTCCCTGTGTGGTCTCGATATTACCGGAACGGTTAACTACTTCTGTATTCGTCGCGCCCGCTGCATTCTTCTGCATCCACAGGCTATTTCCTGCCAGAATATTGCCGTAGATGTTATGCAGCTTGTCAGCAAAAAGGGAGAGATCGTTACCGGCATAAATCAACGCGGTGTTCAGCAGCGTTCCGGCAGCGTTCATCGTCAGGTTGCCTGCAGCACCGAGAAAACCATTCACCGTGATATCGCCACGGCTGGTCATCTGCACATCACCATTAGCCGAAAGCGTTCCCGTTTCACCAAGCAAAATGCTCTGCGCATTGAACGTGCTGTTGGCCGTGCCGGTAGCCAGTTGACCATTATTGGTTAATGCGCCGCCAGCGCTGAACATCAGACCGTTGCCTTGCATGATGCCGTTACTGGCGATGGCTCCCTGCGATGTCACGGAGAGCAGATTGCCCGCCGCCAGCGTACCGCTATGGGTGAGGGCGCTAACCAGTTTCAGGGTGGTATCACCGAGTGCGACGACCTGACCGGCACTGTTGAGGGTGTTGCTGTCGAGCAACAGATTTCCGGCACTGAACAGTTTACCGCCTGTCTGGTTGTTGACGGTATCGCCCTTCACGGTGAGAGCAGTGGTGCCAAGCACGGTGCCGCTGTTGGTGAACGTATCCGTCATTACCTGCAGATTTTCGCCCTGCAGCGTGCCTTTGTTGGTCAGCGTCGCGGTGGACATATTGAGGGCGTTCTGGCTCAACAACACGCCATCTTCGGTGTTGTTCATATCGCCATTGCTATGCAGGGTGAGGGAGTCTGCTTGCATGCGTCCGCTGTTGTTGAGGTTGAGCGCACTGAGTGTCATCTCGCCATTCGAAATGAGCTTACTGCCTGTCGAGTTGGTGAGGTGGTCTGTGAGGTTTGCTGTCAGCGTCTCTGCTGCCTGAATCACACCGCTGTTATCCAGCGATTGCGCGTCAATCAGTACCCGCTTTCCTTGCCACTGCCCCTGGTTATTGATGGCTTTCGTGGTGACGTCCAGATCTCCGGCGGTCAGAAGGGTACCCGTGGCACGGTTATTCAGCGTAGTACCCGAGAGGTTTAACGCCCCGGTAGAAAGCAGTTTGCCCAGGTTGTCGGTGCTCTCCGCCTTCAGCGTGGTGCTGCCCTGGCTCATGATATCGCCAGTATTGATAAGTGTGCCGGTATTTGCGAAGAGATCGCCGGTCGCCAGCAGGCTGCCGCTGTGGTTCCAGTCCGTGCCGGTCAGCGTGACGTTTTCACCCTGTAAGGTACCTGCCGTGGTGAGCTGCCCGGCGGTGATATTCAGCGCACCCGCGCTGTACAGTGTTCCGGCCTGCTGGTTGTCGAGTTGTTGGGTATTTAGCAACAGCGTCGAATCCCCCAGCAACAGGCCGCTGTTGATCAGCGTTTGCGATTGTGCATCCAGCGTGGTGGCGACCATCACCCCCTGGTTAATCAGTGCCGGAGCACTGACGTTCAGCACCTCTGCACTGCTTTTACCGCTGTGGGCCAGGCGTTCGCTGGCGGTGATGTTTAACTGGTTTCTCGCCGCCTGAGTCCCGGCCAGTGTGGCCTGTTTAGCATTGATCGTCAGGTTGCGGCCCTGCATCTGCGAGGCGGTCGTGGTGGTGAGGTTCTGCCCCTGCACCGCGATATCGCCGGTTGCGTTTATCGCACCGTTCAGCGTCTGGCTGGCGGCATTCAGCGACAGGGCATTACCGGCGACCAGTTCACCGCTGTGGCTGAGCGTACCGGTGGTGACGCTCAGGTTCTGCCCGGCGGTCAGGCGACCCTGCGTCGCCACGCTGTCGCTGGCGTTCAGGGCGATGTGGCGGGCGGCATCGGACTGACTGTTACTGTCCTGAGTGAGGGTTTTCGCTTGCAGATTCGCATCCCGTCCGGCAGTCAGTTTTTCATTCTGCTGAGTGATGTTGCCGCTGGCGGTCAGGCTGAGGTCGTTGTCGCTGTTAAGCGTTCCGTTGCCGAGGGCAATATCGCTCTGGCTGCTGACAGTCAGGTTGCCGCCTGCTTTATGGTCGCCGGTGAGTGTAATGCTCTGGCCTTTTGCGCTGATGGCGCCCATGGCGAGGCTGTTGTTGACGGTCAGTCTGCCGTTCGCATCCAGCGTAATGTCGCCACTACGGGCATTCAGGTTACCGAGGTTCACCCCGACGCCGCTTTCGCTGGAGACCAGGTGGATGCGGTTGGCGTACATCCCGCCGAGGGCACCGGTATCAATAGCGACTTTCGGCACCTCGCCTTCACCTTCCAGTGCGCTGACACGACCGTCCGCCGTCACCTGGTTGGCACCGGTGATAACCGTCAGGTCTTTCGCATGCAGCGCAGCGTTAATGTCCGTGGCGCGTGAGAGGATCGACACCGCATCGCTCTGGCTGCCGTCGAGCCCCTGGCCTTCAATGGTAATATTGCCTTGAGTGACATCAAACGACTGCAGATTACCGCTGGCATCGAGCACCGGTTTCCCGGTGGTCAGCGTCACATTTGGGGTATTGATAAATCCGCAGCCGTTACAGGTGATGCCGTACGGGTTGGCGACGATCACGTTCGCCGCTTTGCCCGCCACTTCGGTATAACCCTGCAACTGTGAACGGTTCGCGCCGATGACTTCGTTAATAATGCCTTTTGCTTCCTGCCCGGCTTTCAGGTTGGGGTTGCTCTGGATAATGCCGCCGAGTTGCGTCTGTGTGAGTTTGCCGGTGGCGTTATTGAGAATTAGCCCCTCTTTGCCGACATTGTAGTCGTTGTATTTGTTATGCGAGATGCCGGATTGATTCGGTGTGGCGATATTCACCACCGGCACGCCGTTGGCCGCTTTGTCCATCTGCGTGTTACTGGTGGGGGTGACGGTGGCCGCCACGGCAGGCAGCAGCGGTTGTGTTGCCAGCAGAGTACTTAACAGCCAGCTCAGGATGCGCTGAGAAAATCGGGTCTGATTGTTATTCATCGTTTTAGCCCTTAAAACGCCACCGCCACGCGGTAATAAGTAATGAAATGATCCGGAGCCAGCCAGTCCGGGTATTTCACGGGGGTTCCCACGGTAAACTGTGTCGAAAACCAGCGGTTCGCGCTGGTCAGCCCGCCTGCCGCCCCCCATAGCGTGCCGCTGGCGTACGGATCCTGTCCATCCTGTTTCAGCCAGCCGCCATCCAGTGCCGCCATCACGCCGATTTGCCCCATCCACGGCAGGGTAAACAGCGAGTAATTCAGCTCATTTCGCAGATAACCGCCATTGTTGCCGGAAAGATACTGTTCTTTAAAACCCCGCACCGAGCTTTCCCCGCCGAGGGTCAGGCGCTCGCTGCCGTAAAGCCGGTCTGGTGACCACTGAAAATAAACGCTGCTAAGCCACCAGAGATCAGTCGTTAATGGCCGCTGGAAACTGCCATTGAGGCTCCATTTGCGGAACTCCGCTTTCGGCACATCGCCATGTTTATCGTGATCGTCTTCCGCCCCCAGCCAGGGCACACCCTGAGTGAAGGACGGATTGAGCGTCGCCACGCCGCCGAACATTTTTTGTGTGTGGTTGATACCGAGCATCACGCTGGAGAGCTTGCGGCTGCTGGAGCCCAGCAGCACGTCGTCAAGGTAGTTGTGGTTGATGCGGTGGGTGATGCCAGTGGTAAGCCCGGTTTTGATGTCGCCATTGCGGAATACCACCCACGAGCCGGTGAGGCGGTGAGTTTCGCTGTCACCGGTGGAGCGCCACGGCCAGCCGTTGTTATCAATGGTGCTGAGGTAATTGCTCCAGCTGTAGCTGTAGTCGAGCAGGCTGTAGCCGTACGGCACGCTGACGCCCGCAGCAAAATTTTGCGCGTCTTTCGAGTTTGAAAAATCACTGCTGCGCCCGCCGCTGACGAACCATTTATCCGCCAGACCGAGCAGGTTATTGCCGGTCAGCGCGCCGCTGAACTGGCCGGTACCGGTGCTTTTCTGCCCGCTGTTGTCGAAACTTACCGAACCACTAAGCGGAAATTCCGGGGCAGTGGTGAGATTGACAATCGACCAGCCCTGCGACTCACCCGGCTGGATTTCAATCTCCACCGGAACCTGTCGCACCCGGTTCAGTTGCTCCATGCCCTGTTCGATATCGCGCAGGTTAAGGATTTTTCCTTCCAGCCCGGGAAAGGTCATGGCGAGCGTCCGCTGCGGCACGCCGTCGAGGCGGATTTGCTGCAACCGGCCTTCCAGCACGGTGAGAGACAGCACACCGGAGGAGAGGTCCTGCTCAGTCAGAAAAGCACGACTGGTGATATAACCCCGGCTGATATACCAGTCGGAGACGGCGTTAGTGACCTGCGTCAGTCGTGCCATGTCCAGGCACTGGTTCAGCCACGGCGCGGTAACGGTATCGGCGTCGCGTGAAGAGAGCAGAGTGGCACCACGCACCTCAATACGGGAAATGGTAAAGCACGGGCCTTCTGTGGTCGGCGTCACGGCAGGCGCTGACGGGCGGGGCAGCGGCGTGCTGCGCTCCAGTTCATCACGCTGACGCTGGTTCTGCTCAAGCAACTGTTGCTGCTGCTGCTGAATAGTATCGCGGTCGGCAGGGGAAAGCGGAGCCGCCGTGGCACGAGAGAAAGCTACCGCCAGAATGGCGACACAGAAGAGGCACCTGACGCCGGAAAATCCGCGTAGTGGATTCCCGTCCATTGCTTATCCTTAAGATTAATTTCGTATGAAATGTGGGCGCAAAATAAGACAGAAAAATATATTTGTAAATATCTGCAAAGTGACACTATTCGCATTACCAGAGACATCAACATATTGTTCGGAATATTTGACATTATTCAGGTGGCAAACGTGCTTATTAAAACCAGCGTGCGCTGTGTCCTGGCACTCGCAGCCTTGTCACTGACTCCACCTTCAGGTTAATCCTTTCCCGTCCCGGAAAAATACGTTTTACTCCGCGAGTAAACTATGATATCACACGTTAAATATGGGTGATTAATTTGTAAAATAAGCATCATGCCAACATTCAAAAATGTAGATTATTTTTTTGAAAAGCTGGAGACCCAGACCGGGCTTGATTTCATATTACGTGCCAGGGAAGGTGTGCCGGAAAATGGGATGTATATAAAACCCCATGTTCATCTTGAGCATGAAATTATGTGGTTTTATAAAGCCAGGGGCAGTTATAGCATTGGCAGGGAAAAATTTCACATCCAGAATAATACATTAATCTACGTCAGCCCATTAACGCTTCATGATATGGAACTGGAGTTCACCGGCGATCATGAGCGTTTTATTTTGCAGTATGATCACACCGTACTCAATAGCCTACAATATCCAGTTCCGACAATGGAGCCGCATATTGGTATTGTTGCTTATCTCGCAGGGAAGGACGCTGACAGACTCCATTTTTTATTCCGCTGGTTTGCTGAGGTCTATGAGTCAGGGCATGCCGGGGACGACATTAAACCATTAATGATTCTGTTACTTAACACGGTGCTTCAGCACGCTGCTGTCTCTGATAACGTGTCGGCGGAGACCGATCGCCAGTCCATCTTTGGCCTTATAATCAATTTTATCATTGAGATGGAAAAACGCACGTCGTTTAACATTAGCCTGAATGACGCGGCTGATTTTGTCGGGTTGTCACCGACTCATTTTTCAAGAGTATTTAAAAAAGTGATGCAGGTCAGTTTTAAGGAGTATCTGTTGAGGAAAAAAAATCTCGCTGTCAATTCACCTGCTTCGCAATACCGATCTCAGCATCACCGACATTGCCTATAAATGTGAATTCACCGATGCCGCTTACTATTGCTATCAATTCAGAAGATTTATTGGCGTGACCCCTAAGAAATTCAGAGAGGGTAGCCTCACCTCAGAACAGCTCAAAACGAACGAAACCCCTTCGCTGAAATAACCTCTGAAAGATCCCTTCCCATCGTGTTCTTGTTGAAAGTGTGATCGCCATAGGTCGGTTCGCGCAAAAAAATTATATAAAAGGAACTTTTGCATACATTTTTTAAAGCTCGTTGTACTTATCTTTTATATAGAGGCCGGCCTCTTGTTCTGAAGAACTCTTAATCCTCTTATGTAAAAGGTATTTTTATGAATAACCCAGGATTCAAAGAAAAGATCGGTTATGGATTAGGTGATGGGGCATCCAATATTATCTGGCAGACCATAATGCTGTTTATGGCCTACTTTTATACAGATATATATGGGTTAAGCGCTTTTCATATGGGAACCATGTTTCTCCTTGTGCGGGCTTTTGATGCGGTTGCAGATGTATATATTGGTTATCTCGCTGATCATACGCAAACTAAGCATGGTCAGTTCAGACCTTATATTCTCTGGTTCTCCCTGCCTTTTGGCATCTTCGGTGCGTTAACTTTTTATACGCCTGATTTTGGGGAGACCGGTAAGATTATTTATGCTTATGTATCTTACACCGCGTTATCGATTTTTTATTCCCTCGTCAACGTTCCGTATTGTGCATTGATCAACAATATCTCTAATGATGCCAAAGAACGTGTATCAATGCAGTCTTATCGTTTTGCCTTTGCTGCGCTGGGAGGGATCATTGTTTCCGTCGTTGCGCTGCCGTTAACGAAATTGCTGGGCGCAGGTGATCTGCAGAAAGGCTATTTTCTTGCCATGATCATCATGGGTGGGATCAGTACTATCATGTTTTTCTTGTGTTTTTCCATGACGAAAGAACATTACGTTAAAGAAGTCGATAAGAGCCGCAAATTCCGCGGGATCTACAATGAACTGCTCATTATTATTAAGGACCACAACTGGCGTTGTATTTTCACGCTTAACATTGCAAGTCTTATTGCAGGAATATTAAAAACGGGCGGTGCTATTTATTTCGTTAGCTACTACATGAAAAAGCCCGATCTGGTCAGTATGGTACTGGTCATTATCCTCTGTACCCGATTTGTAGGGGCGTTGTCCACGACGTTGCTTTACAAAAACCTTGATCGTGTCTTTGCCTATAAAGCATCGCTGGTGCTGCAGGCGATTATTTTGGTCTCGCTGTTTGCTGTCCCTTCAGAATACTCGCTGGCAATCTGCGCGATTATCTGTCTGATTCATTTCATTGACTCCAGTTCCGCGCCACTACAATGGAGTTTACTCAGTGATATCATCGATAACGTCGAGAGAAAATCGAATTTGTCTTTAAGCGGCCTGGTATTCTCAACAAACCTTTTTGCTATCAAGATTGGTATCGCCGTTGGCGGCGCCATCATTGGCTGGCTGCTGACTTTTGGTGGTTATGTCGGTAATGCGGCCACGCAAACCGATCTTGCGACATTGGTTGTCAGGTTGATTTTTACCATTATCCCTGCCGTTTTCGTTCTGATCATGTTCTTCATTATGAGCCAGTATCGAACTTATGCCCGGCAAATACAGTGATGCGCTCCCGTTATTACATCGCCTATACGACTATTACAGGATGAGTCTATGACCACAATCGTGAACCCCATTATTCCAGGATTTAATCCGGATCCTTCAATAATCAAAGCCGGTGATGCCTGGTATTTAGCGACATCGACCTTTGAATGGTTTCCAGGCGTCTGCCTGTATAAATCATACGATCTCAAAAACTGGCGACTGATTTCATATCCTTTGAACCGTAAAAGCCAGCTAAACATGCGGGGAAACCCGGACTCAGGGGGAATCTATGCGCCGTGCCTCAGCTATGATGCAGGGAAATTTTACCTCGTTTATACCGATGTGAAAAATGTGACCGGCCGTTTCTGGGACACGAATAATTACATCGTGACGACGGATAATATCGAAGGCGAATGGTCAGAACCGACATATCTCAACAGCAGAGGCATTGATCCCTCTTTGTTCCATCACAGCGATGGCACGAAATGGCTGGTGAGTATGGAGATGAGTTATATGGATGGTGGGGAAGCGGGTTTCCCGAAATGGAATGGTATCATCATCCAGCAATATGACGAGCAGCAAAAGACCCTGATCGGAGAGTGCCGCAAAATCTACGCCGGAACTTCGCTTGGGATCACCGAAGGACCACATATTTATGAACTTAACGGTTGGTACTATTTGCTGGTGGCGGAAGGTGGCACTTTTTATAATCACGGCGTGACGCTGGCGCGTTCAAAACATCTGTTTGGTCCTTATGAAACGGACCCCATCGGTCAAATGATGACATCCCGCTTTGACTGTCGTCAGCCATTGCAGCGTGTCGGGCATGCCGATCTGTTTGAAAACGGTCTGGGGGAATGGTTTATCGTGCATTTATGCGGGCGGCCATTGCCCTCGAAAGGCCGCAGTCCCATGGGGCGTGAAACGGCAATCCAGCAGGTGTACTGGACGGAAGATGGCTGGCTGCGGTTGATCAATAAAAAAATCACCCCGGATGTGATGGTGCATACGCGTCTGGAAGAGCGTCCTTGGCCAGAACAACCTGCAAGGGATGATTTCGACAGTCCCGAAATACCGCTTCACTATCAGTCGTTACGCATTCCGTTAAGTGAGGAGATGTGTACGCTAAAAGAAAGACCGGGATGGCTGCGATTACGCGGGCATGAATCCCTGAGTTCGCACCACTATCAGAGTCTGCTGGCCAGAAGACAAACCGATTTCACCTTCACCGCACAAACCTGTGTCGATTTCAGCCCCCGTTCCTTCCAGCAAATGGCGGGTCTGGTCTGTTTCTACGACACGACAAATTATATTTATCTGAATATATCCTGTGATGAGAAGGGTGAAAGGACCGTCAATCTGATGATCAATGACCTTAATAAATTTTCATTACCCAGCGGGAAGGGAATACGGATACCCAGTAAAGGGCTGGTTTATCTCCGGGTCTGTGTCAAAGATGATGGCGCTAATTTCTACTATTCGATGGATGAAAAAAAATGGTTCCCGGTAGGGGGGCATATCGAATACAGCAAACTCTCAGATGAATATTTTAAAGAGCGAGGCATTGAACGTTTCACCGGTGCCTTTACAGGCATGTGCTGTCAGGATTTCACCGGTGAACATATCTGCGCGGATTTCGATTACTTCGACTATTCCGCGACAGTTCCGGACCATGAACATTCAGCCCCTCTGATGCCGGAGCATTTTAGCGCCTGATTTCCAGGCATGGCGTCACGGTCACTCACTGTAACTGCAAGTCCGTCAGGCACGTCTGGCTGTCATCCTGGGTTGTAACAGGGTGAACAGCCTTTTTGCCGTTGTAGCTCACCTCTAGTGAACCTTCCATGTTGCGCGGCAGCCACAGGCCGATAAAGCCATTCTGGTAGCTTTTCATTTTTTTCTGAATAACGGTGTTCCCTTTATTATCCGTCACTTTTACATCAAATATGGCATTGGGCATTTCCCCCTGACAGCCTGAAAGACTGTGATTAAAACACGGGTGCGTTTGTGTTTCATAAGGTGCAGCGGAAAGATAGAATTTCTCACCCAGCGGGAGTGTAAAGGTTTGCCCGCCATCAGACAGTTTAAGGGCGGTGCTGGTGACCGAAGCGGAATAGGGTAATGGACGGTTTTGCGGCGCCTGATCAATCGTTTCGATGATTTGCTCAACGGATTTACCCGCGAATCCGTGTGAGGCAAGGAATTCAGATTCCGGCGTGGCGGCGAAGGCGGTACTACTAACAAGCAGACTTAAAAACACTAATTTTGAGAACACAGACATGATTTCAATTCCACATGAAATGAGTGGGTTTGATTATAAAGCTTCCCCTTAGGGAAAGGTCAAAGTGGATGCGCGTAAAGTAGTGCAAAGATGAAAGGAACAGACCGGGATCACAAAGGCTGGCTTGCGCCAGCCTGTATTATGCGAAATTAAATCACCATGCTGGTCAGTAAAATAAAAATTAACCCACAAATTGACAGCAGGGTAGACATCAGTGTCCAGGATAATAAGGTCTCTTTTGTGGTGAGTCCGAAGAAATCTTTAATCATCCAGAAACTGGCATCATTCACATGCGAACAGATACAAGAACCCGCGCCGGTAGCCAGAGTGATTAACGCCAGATTGGTGGTGGGATGCGCGGCCAACAGTGGGATCACCAGTCCTGCCGTCGATATCGCCGCGACCGTCGCTGAACCCAGGCAAATCCTCAGAAACGCGGCCACACCCCACGCCATCAGAATCGGGTTAATATCCATGCCCGAAACCATCGTGGAAATAAACTGCCCCACGCCAGAGTCGATCAACACCTGTTTGAACGCACCGCCGCCACCGATAATCAATAACAGGCCAGCGATCCCAGCAATTGCCTTACCGCACGAATCCATCAGTTCAGGAATGGTTTTCCCTCTCCCCAGGCCCATGGAGTAAATGGCGAAAAGCAGAGAAATCAGCATCGCAATGGTGGAGTTACCCAAAAACAGGAACACGCTATAAAGGGTGCCTGGTTCACCGGCATTCGCCGGACGCGCCATCTGCATAATAGTGACCAGCGCCATTAATATCACGGGTAGCATTGCTGTCAGGAAACTGATACCGAACCCTGGCATCTCGCTTTCACTAAAGCTTTTGGTGGCACCAAGTGAGGCAATATTTCCCTCTTTTTTAAACGCATCCGGGATTAAGCGCTGGCAGACTTTGTTGAGCAATGGACCGCAAATAATAAAGGTCGGAATACCCACCGCAATACCATAAAGCAGGACGACACCGACGTCTGCGCCATATTCCCGGGCAATAACGGTTGGGCCAGGATGCGGAGGCAGGAAACCATGCGCCACCAGCAGCCCTGAGAGCATCGGCACGCACATATACATGGGCGAAATTTTGGCTTCCCGCGCGATAGCAAACAGAATGGGGACCAGCAAAATCAGGCCGACTTCAAAAAATAAGGCAATCCCGACAATAAAGGCGGAACACACCACCGCCCAGTCCAGCTTTTTAGCGCCAAAATACTTCAGCATGGTCAATGCAATGCGTTGGGCGCCGCCCGCATCGGCTAATAAACGCCCTAACATTACACCAAAGCCAAATATCAGACCGATATGGCCCAGCGTACCACCCAGTCCGGACTCGACGGAGGTGACCACTTTATCCAGCCTCATCCCACTGGCGATGGCGACGCCAATAGAGACGATGATTAAAGAAACAAAAGTGTTTAGTCTAATTTTTATAGTTAAAAGCAGGAGTACAGCGATACCTGCCACAACGATCAATAGCGGCATAACGTCCTCTCATTCATCAGAAAGTTATCCACCATAATCCAGGCTGAATGCATAATATGACGGCATTCGGCCTGAATTGTTGCGGATAAAGGTGTTATTTATTTCAGGACTTTTTAATAGTTTGTTGCAAAGCCTGATTTATTTTATCTACATCATATATACATCCAGTCCATGTGCCCCCACTGACGGCCTGGAGCATGGCCCATAATCTGGTATCATCGGGCAGGTCAGGGTCAGGCATTAAATCAGGATGTGTATCCCTGGTATTTAAAATAACAGTTGCCTCCTCTCGTGAGAGTGGTTTTTCATCGAGACCGGTTCCAAGGAAATTAACTTCACCCTGGAGTTGTTTGCAGTCAATTTTGATTTCGATAATATCGCCAGTGCGTAGTTTACCAATCGCGCCACCGGCAAGCGCTTCCGGACCAACATGACCAATGCACGCGCCGGTAGATACGCCAGAGAATCTGGCATCAGTAATCAACGAAACATGTTTGCCATACGACAAATGCTTCAGCGCGCTGGTGACCTGATAGGTTTCCTCCATCCCGGTACCGGATGGGCCGGCACCCATAATGACCAGAATATCGCCCGCTTTAATTTTTTCGTGTTTGATATCGTAAATAGCCGCTTTCTCTGAAAGATAAACTTTTGCGGCACCTTTGTGGTAATAGATCCCCTCTTCATTAATTACCGAAGCATCAATGGCTGTCGATTTAATAACGGAACCTTCCGGGGCAATATTCCCGACAGGGAAAGTTATTGTTGAGGTTAATCCACGGGTTGACGCCTGCTGCGGCGACATAATAACGTCTTCCGGCTCAACGTTTTCTTGTTTACGCAGAAGATCTTTAAACATCTGCCGACGCTCAGAATGCTCCCACCAGTCGAGGTTTTCTTTCAGCGTATTGCCGGTCACTGTCATCACATCTTCATGCAGTAAACCCAGTTCGCGCAGATGCAGCATGACTTCCGGTACGCCGCCCGCCATGAACGCATTCACCGTCGGGTGATAAACAGGACCGTTTGGCAGCACACTGACCAGACGAGGTACCTGCTTATTGATGCGGATCCAGTCATCCACTGTTGGTAGACGACAACCTGCCTGATGGGCAATGGCCGGGATATGCAGTAGCAGATTCGTCGACCCGCCAAAGGCGGCGTGTACCATCATGGCATTCTCAATGGCTTTGTCCGTAAGGATCTCTTTTGTGGTAATTCCCTTTTTGACCAGCAGCAACGCCGCGCGCGCCGAGGCTCTGGCTATTTCTTTCCATACCGGTTCCCCGGAAGGTGCCAGTGCGGAATGCGGAATGGCCAGCCCCAGACCTTCAGCGACCACCTGTGAGGTGCCTGCCGTACCGAGGAACTGACAGCCGCCGCCAGATGACGCGCATGCCTGGCATCCGGCCCGGCGAGCGGCTTGTAACGATAACTCGCCATTGGCAAAACGCGCGCCGATGGTCTGTACCTTGCCATTATCCTCGCCATGCAGTGCGGGCAGGGTGGCACCGCCGGGGATGAGCACTGTGGCTTTATCATGTTGGGACGCAAGAGCCATCATGGTTGCTGGCAGCCCTTTATCACAGGTTGCCACCCCGATCACCGCCCTGGCATCAGGGAGCGAACGGATTAACCGGCGCATCACCATAGAGGCGTCGTTGCGATACGGTAAGGAATCAAACATGCCGTTTGTCCCTTGTGTACGACCATCGCACGGGTCGGAGACATACACGGCATACGGCAGAGCCTTGTTGGCTTTGATCGTCTCCGCTGCCGCTTTCATCTGAATATCCAGCTCGTAATGACCCTGATGTAGCGCCAGGGCGACAGGTTTGCCATCTTCACCGCGCAACCCGCCCAGCGTACTCAGTAACAGAATACTGTCACGATCAAGTTCATCTGGCTTCCAGCCCATCCCCGCATTCATGGTCATACCGAAGATGTCGCCGCTTGGTCGATTGATGAGCATATCCGCGGTCAATGGCAGTTCACCTTCCGGGCCAGCGGCATGGGTTCTGACACGATAAATATCCCGGTTATCGTTATCAAAAATATCACGAACAGACATATTGCCTCCTCAGGCGTTAACGATCCCCTGCGCGACAAGTAATGCGTGGACCTTATCTTTCGCCTCTTTTGAGGCTTCCAGTATCGGCGGCAGGCAATACGTCTCAACCGGAAGCCCGACGCATTGCATGGCATGTTTTATCAGCGAGACGAAAGGGGTCTCCAGTGCATAAATGGACGGTAATTGCAGCAGTCGTTTATTGAGAGACGCTGCCAGCGCGAGATTGCCTTCCTGCCAGGCTTTGTAAATGCCGACAGAGAGTTCAGGGGCGAAATTTGCGCTCGCCGTAATGGCGCCGTCACCGCCCAGCAGAAGAGTATTCAGTAAATGATCATCGTAACCGCAGAATACGGAGAAGTCGGGGCGCACCGCTTTTATGGTATTGATCATCGCGCGCAAATGCCCGACGCTGTCGATCGTGTCTTTAATACCGACAATATTTTCATTTTGCAGGACTAACCGTTTAACAATGTCAGGGCTAAGATCCTGACCGGTCAGATCCGGGAAATTGTAAATGATAACAGGGAGTTCGACGTTGCTGGCGATCTGGTGGTAGTAATCGTCCAGATTGCGGGACGCGACTTTCCAGTAATACGGGTTAATGGCGACGATACCGTCCGCACCGCAAGCCTGCGCGTGGCGCGCCAGTTTTACCGCTTCATCGGTCGAAGGGGAACCCACACCGATTAATACGGGGACTCGACCGTCCACTACAGAGACCGCCGCTTCTGTAAACGCCATTCGCTGACTGGCGTTCATCTGGCTAAACTCTCCGCCTGTGCCTAAGTAGAAAAGGCCATCTACACCTTTGTTAATCAAAAAGTCTGCAACCTGTTTCATCGCGACGTTATCGATAGCACCATGACGGTCGAAGGTACTGGAGACCGGCGGAATAATCCCCCTGAATTTTTTCATTACATCAGTTTCCTTTTCTTAAAGATTCATTTCGGTATCCCAGTCCACTGGAAATTTGCCCGGCGCATTGCCTTAGCAGTTCGAGATACCTGTCAACATTATTTCCTGAATACACTTCCGGATTACCCGAAAGGGAAATTGCATAATTAACCCGGTTATACATATTAAAAACCGGCATACTTAAACAGACAGCGCCATACGTTGATTCTTCATTATCGATGGCCCAGCCGCGTAAGCGCGTTTTCTGTAACTCTTCCCTGAATGCTTTTTTGTCGGTGATCGTATTTTCTGTGTGTTTTTTTAGCGTCAGAACATCCATAAAATAATCGAGCTCATCCGGCGTTTTCCATGCCAGCAATGCTTTCCCCAGCGCGGTAATATGTAGCTCCAGCGTTTTACCGATCCAGCTCTTGCGTGTTGGAACAGAATCGTGGCTTTCTACTTTGTCGAGGTAGATAGCCGAGTGACTCTCCATCGCCCCGAGATGGCACACAAGCCCACTTTTTAATGACAGTTCATGCATGGGCCTTTTGGTGACTTCAAAAATATTTTTTCGGTGCAACGCCTGGCAACCCAGCTCGTAATTTTTAATTCCCAGTGCGTACTGGTTATTTTCACTCTTAATTAAAAAGCCACAATCAATCATAACATTTAATAAATTTAACAAACTACTTTTGGGATACTGGAATTCCTTTAACAGCTCCATATAGCTTGCTACACCGACGTAAGCGATATGAGTCAGTATTTTTTCGGCACGAATTAATGAATTACACCCTCTGCTACTCATAATGGCCTCGCGTTAACTGGTATTGAGTTTATAAATATTGAAATGGCGAAAATACCCTTAGTTCAACAGGCTGAACCATGTTGTCGCCGAAAAGTGTGATCAAAGGCATATTTCAGCGATGAAAAAGAAACTGACGGATTATTGGCAGGAAATACCAGTCTGGGATAATTTCATGGGACACGGAAAATAGACAAAACACCGTTTTAATGAAAGATCATCTGAGCATTTTCATCTTGTTATACTCTGCCATTCAGCCGTCATCTCTCTGTGCTATACCGTGACTTTTCCTATTGGGATGGATGCGTTATGACTAACACCCTGTATCTCTTCGATTTAGACAACACCCTGTTTGAGGGCGACAGCAGTACGTACTGGAGTGAATATCTGGTCCGCGAAGGTCTGGTCAACGATGCGGGCTATCTGCAGCAGGAAGCGCGGTTAATGGCCGACTACGCCGTCGGCAAAATGGACATTCATGCCTATGTGGCGCTGACGCTGGCACCGCTGGCGATGATGACTAAAGAAGAGGTTGATCGCCGCATCACGCAGTGGGTCACCGACACCATCATGCCCCGCGTATACCCGCAGGCACGGGATCTGATCCAGACATTACGCGCCAGGCAGCAGCAAATGATGATTATTTCCGCCTCGGTAAGCCTGCTGGTAAAACCTGTCGCCCGCGCGCTGGGGATCGATCACGCGACGGGGGTTGATCTCCGGATTGACAACGGTCATTACAGCAACGTGATTAGTGGTACGCCGAGCTACCAGCAGGGGAAGGTAACCCGTCTGAGGGAGTGGCTGGCGATGCATCCGCAAAGGATCGGCAGGCTGGTATTTTACACCGATTCCATCAATGACCTTCCGTTATGCCTTGTCGCTGACGAGGTGGTTCTGGTGAACCCCTGCCCACAATTACTGGCTCAGGGAGAGCGTCGCCTGTGGCCCGTGGTGAATTGGGCACGATGAATGAATATAGTGTTCTGTGCCGCAAGTATTAAATATTGAATAAACTTGTCGGCCAGTTATTCCTTTTTACATGCTGCCAAAAAGAATTATTATTTCCTGGCTCCGGCATGCTATTGGTTAAGCTTCACTGATGTTACCGAATGTAATTTTAAATACATTTATACAGGTGACATTATGTTTAACGTTTATGTTGTTAATTTCTCATCGCTGAGTCATGAAAAGTCAGAAGAGTTTTTTATGTTAAGGAAGAATATTTTCAAAGATCGTCTGCAATGGGCTGTAAGTTGTTTCGATGGAAAAGAATACGATCAGTTTGATAATGAAAAGGCAGATTATTTGTTTGGCATTAAAAACGGAATGATAATCTGTGGTACGCGGATTATAGATATGAAATACCATAATATGCTGGATGACACATTTTCAGTGTTTTTTAACGACGTTAATATTCCAGAAGGAAATTTTCTTGAATCAACACGTTTCTTTGTCGATAAAGACAGGGTAAGCGAATTCCTCGGAAAACGCTTTCCGGTGACGCTGGTGCTGTTCCTGTCATTAATTAACTATGCGCGGCGCCATCATTATGACGGCATTCTGGCCGTGGCAAGTCATCCCATGATGCATATTATCAGGCGCTCCGGCTGGAATGTGACGTTACTGAAAACGGGGATGTCTGAAAAAGAAGAACCTGTTTATCTGCTGCTTGGACATGCCGATGCGGCAAGTCAGACAGCATTGAAAGACAGAATATGTCGTCTGGATGACAGTCAGGATGAAAACAGTCTTAATGACTGGCCGCTGTCATTTGGTACTCAATTGTAATCATTCAACCGGTTTAATCAGCTGAAGCTCCGCGCCAAGACGTACAGCATGCCGGGCATTGGCGACTCCCATTTTTTTAACGATATTGGACATATGAAATTTTACGGTGCGCACGGTGATCCCAAGGATCATACCGGTTTCCTGATAGGTTTTTCCCACGCTGGTCCAGTAGAGGATCTCATTTTCCCGGGAGGTAAACTGGTTCTGTTTTTCTGGCTTATCAGTGTATTTCTCAGACAAAGAGGTTAACGTCAGGTAGGTTTCATGTACGGAGGCGAGTAAGAGGGAGATGTCTCCTTTATTTTCAATCAGTGTCTGCATGACTTCTGTTCTTGTTAATTCAGGCACGATAAAAGATAGTGTCACAAGGTTATTATTATAATCATGAAGTACGAAGGTATATCCATTAATCAATCCAAACTGGCTGGCCTGGTTGAACAATTTGGCGAAATTATATTCAGAATGCGCCATCAGTTTTTCATCCCAGGGGAAGGGCGTTAATTTGTTCAGTGCGGTGATGACCACCGGATCGGTATACTGAAGTCCTTTTTCCCTGTAATGCGTGACCCACTCATCCGGATAATTTGTAACACCAAAGATACATGACATATCCTTTTTGGAGAGAACCACATACGCCCAGGTTAATTCACCTAAAGTGTTCAGCGTGGCTTCAAGCTGACTTCGAATAACAATTTCTACATTTTTTTCTCTTTCCATTAACATTTCAATCTCCATGCCTGCATGAACGGCGTTTGATATAAATATAACACATACTGGAGAGCACGCTCCCTGCTGCCATTTACTTCGGTTAAATAGGGTACAGGTCAAAGGTACAGCAAATGAACTGTACCTACAGACAGATGTTTTTTGGGGAATTTCGCACTATTATCAGTAATTAATGAACTGCGAAGCACTTATTACAATAAAAAAAACCCGAACATCAGATTACAGATAGTTCGGGCGGCCAGCGGCCAAACACCAGGGAATATTACTCCACTAATAATCATACAAAAGTACAGACGGCACAACATATTTTGTTGTGCCTTTTTTTATTTTTGTCAGCCTGCGATAGTTTAATAAAATTAATTATTGATCCTGGTGAATGAATATTGCTATCTGCTGATCCATACGTTTCCTGAAAAAAGAAGCCGGAGATCCCGGCTTCTTTAATCACTTCAGGTCAAAACGGGCGATGGTCACTTACCAGCTGTATTTCACCCCCAGCATGCCCTGGGTGTTGCTGTAGCCTTTGTCACCCATCTGCACACCCACGTTGCCCCACACGCTCAGACGGTCGTTCAGTTTGCCTTCCACGCCGGTGCGGATTTCGCCCAGGTTGCGGGCGCCGTCACGGCTGACCCGGGTACCGTCCATCTTCACGCCAAAGGCTTCGGTGTTGTGGATCCAGTTCACTTCCACGAACGGCTGGAACTCACGCTGTTTACCGTCATCCATTTTGTGGTGACTGTTCAGGTACGTTCTCACGCCCAGACGGGTCTGGATGTTGCCGTCGCCCTCGGTCTCGATGCGGGTGACGTCGTTCCGGGTGTGCGTTTTATCCTTCACGCCCATCCAGGTGACCTGCGCCTGCGGCTGGATATACCAGGTGTTCAGCGTGCCCTGGCTGCCGGTGAACTCACCGGCTTTCAGGGTGTAACCGGCTTCCAGGGAGGCCGTCAGCCCTTTCGATTTATACTCATCGCTGTCACGGTTTTCTGCGGTCACGCTGCTGTCGAACCAGTTGTACAGCATCCAGCTGTCGACATACGCCCCGGTTTTGTCCGCGTCATTCTGGTACCAGGTGCCGTACAGACCGGCACTGTAACCACTGACACGGCCGTCTGAACCGTAACCGGCACGGTCACTGCGGGTGTTACTGTGCTCATTCGCATAGCCCCCCATCACGCCCAGATGCCAGCGGTCGAGGCCGTCGGAACTCCACTGTGCAATGTCGCCGCCCAGCTGCAGCACGTAGCGGTTGCTCTGTGTTTTCAGCTGGCCGTCACCGGCAGAGGAACGCTCGTGGCCGCCGACGTGACGCATCCACATGCTGGTGGCGTTGTCGGTGTACTGCGGTTCACCGAGGCGGTCATGCAGGCGGTGGTTAAACAGCGTGTTGGCTGCCGCGACATTGCTGATATAGCTGCCCGCTTCCGGACGCAGTGCGTCAGGGGCGGTCGGGTCAACCACGGGTGGTTTGACCGGTTCGACTGGCGGTACCGTTCCGGTCCATTTACTGGTCAGATACCAGTTTTTCGCTGCAGTACCGGTGCCTTTCGCCAGGGTATAGACATAAGCGCCTGCTTCCACGGTGCCGGTGGTCAGGGCGAAGTTACCGGCAGAGTTGCCGTCCACATGGACCAGCTCAATGCCGTTCACCGTCTGTGCGCCGGTGCCGCCTGCGCGGGTCACGCTGACCCGGGTATTGCCCGTCGTGTCACCGTGAACCGTCAGTTTATCTGTCGGCGAGTCATCACCGTCAAGTACCGTGTTAAGCGCCAGCAGACCGTCGCTGCCGGTATAGTTGCCGTTGACCACTAGCTGGTTACCGGTTTTGCCGCCGGCGAGATTCAGCGTGCCACTGCTGGTCAGGTTGCCTCCCAGCGTCAGGTGACCGGCTGGCCCGGTTTCATAGCCGGGCAGGGCGTTCATGGCGCTGAGCATGCCGCTGTTCACGACATTGCCTCCTGCCATACCCTGACCGCCCAGCGTACCGCCCTCAGCCACCGTCACATCGCGGGCTCCCTGTCCGCCCAGCACGGTGTCAGGCGAGCTCAGTACCACAGTGGCGCCATCAGCAATCATCACACCGGCTGTCATGCCATTGTTCACACCCTCCACCGTCAGGATGCCGCCGTTCACGTTCAGCTGACCGTCTCCGGTCATCTCTCCCTTCACGTTACCGCCCTGCGTGAGATTCAGCGTCCCGGCATTCAGCGCCAGCGTACCGTCCGGTTCAGTGTTCAGGACGCCCGCTGTCTGGAGGGTACCGTTAAGGTCGGCAGTGGCACCGCTGCTGATGTTCAGCTCGCTGGTATTGCCAAGCGCGCCGTCTGCATCGGTACGCAGAGTACCACTCAGGACTGTGGTGTCGCCGGTGTAGTCGTTACCACTGTCCGACAGGGACAGTACATCGCCGTCTGCCGTCAGGATGGCCAGATTACCGCTGCCGGTGATGCGGGCAGACTGATCCGCGGCTGCACCGGTGGCACCCGGGTCTCCCTCAAGTGTCAGGGTCTGACCCTGCAACAGTTCCAGTTCTTTCAGGCCATAGTTGACGTACAGACCGTCCTGGTTACCGGAAGTCCCGGTTGTTGTCAGGCGGTAATCGTATGTACCTTTCGCCACGGTGCTGCCCCCCTGGGCGATATTCACCTGCGTGGCATCGGTGATGATGTTGCCGTTCTGGTCCCGGAGTTCCAGGTTACCCCCACTGCCGGTGACCTGTGTGGCGCTGACCAGTTGTACCTCAATACCGGCCTCGTCCTGCGTCATCAGGGATGAGGTGGTGCTGGTCTCATGGTCAGGGTCATACGATGCCGGAACCGTAATCTGTACCGTACCGGTACCGGATGCCTCCAGTGTCGTGGTTGTCATATGACTGGCTGCCACTTTCTCATCCGGGAGGGTCGCGTTAAAGACCATTTCTCCTCCGGCGAAGGTGAGACCGCCGATGACCTGCTCACCATCCGCCACGGTGGTGATGCTGCCGGTGTTCGCGTTCAGGATGGCGTTTGTCAGGGCATCGGTGTTCACGCCCCCCAGCGCCAGGGTCGCATTGCTGAGGTCCACCGTTCCGGCAAACGCGCTGCCTGCCGTGGAAGCGAAGTCAAAGGCTTCACCGGCCGTGTCTGCCTTCAGTATCCCTGTGCCGGTCAGCTCATTCTGCAGGGTGTAAGCCCCGGCCGTGGTCAGGTCCGTCAGCCCGTTGTCGTTCAGTGCCGCTGCCGAAGCCAGGGTGGCATCGGTCACATGCAGCGTACTGCCGGACTGGACGTCGTATGTTCCGGTAAACTGACTCCCCGTTTCCGTGGCCGTGACATCCGCATTGCCTGTCAGCATCACGGTACCGGCACCGGTGACACTGTTGTTCAGGTCACCGTGATAACCGTCCAGCGACAACGTGCCGGTACCATGAGTACGGACCGTCGCCGTGCCCGCATTCTCCTCACTGGAAAAATGCAACAGGGATGCATCCTGAACATCCCAGACGCCGGCAAACAATGCATTATCTGCCGTGGCTGAAATGTCCGTTTCGTTGCTCAGTGCGACTGTACCAGTACCGCTGAGGCTGTTAACCAGCGCCCCGGTCACGTTGTCCAGCGTCAGGGTGCCGTCATCGGAGATATCACCAGTGCCTGCGCCCTGAACATCATTAATGCTCACTTGTGCGCCGTTACTGATAGTGGTGGCAACGCTCAAATCACTGTTGGCACCGCTAATCGTCAGCACACCCCCATCGATAGTCAGATTACCGGCGCCAGTCAGACTACCGTCACTGAGACCGCCGTTCTGCAGAATCAGCGTACCGCCGTTAACGTTGAGAATGGAATCTGCCTGGCCTGTCAGCATACCGACAGTCTGCACCGTGCCGTTAAGGTCAGTGATGGCATTACTGCTGATGTTCAGCTCACTGGTGTTACCCAGCGCGCCATCTGCATCGGTACGCAGGGTCCCGGCCTGTACCTGTGTGGTACCGCTGTAGTCATTCAGCCCGCTGGACAGCGAGACGAGACCGGTTGTATTTACCGCGAGGTTTCCGCTACCGGAGACTTTCGCTGACATGTCCGCATCCGCCCCGGTGGCACCCGCAAACTCAGCCAGCGTCAGTGTCTGCCCGGCATGGATATCCACTTCCTTCAGACCGTAGTTGATGTACAGACCGTCACCGGGTGCGGTGGTCATACGGATACCATACAGCCCGTCAGCGACCACCGTGCCGTTCTGTGCAATGGCGACAGTTTCGTCAGTCCCGAGGGTATCCCCGTTCTGGTCGGTCAACATCAGTGAACCGCCGGAGCCGATGACGGTATCTGCCTGTACCAGTTGAATATCTGCGCGCGTGTCATCCTGCTGCAGCAGGTTCAGACTGGTGTCCGGGTCAGCCATCAGTCCCGGGTCATTCCACGGGTCAGCCAGCGTCACCTGAACGTTACCAGTGCCGCTTGCCTGGAAATCCCGGCCATTGCGGCTGAAAGTCCCGGTCTGCAGAACACCGTCAGACTGTGTCGCACCGGGCAGGGAGATATCCAGCGCCAGAGTGCCGCCATTAAAGGCCAGACCGTCGGTATGCTGAACCCCGTCGCTCACCGTGGTGGTGTTCCCGGTACTGGTCATCAGCATGGCATCTGTCAGTGCTGCGGCGTTATCGCCGGAGAGGGCAAACGTGCTGTTTTTCAGGTCAGCGACCCCGGCGAAGGCGGTGCCGGCAGACGGAGCAAAATCAAACGTGTCTGCGGCTGACGCCAGGTCCACACTCAGCAGGCCGTTACCCGTGAGCAGGTTGCTGAAAGTGAAATTCCCTGAACCGTCTGTGGTGGCGCCTGCCACCTCCAGCGTCCCGGGCGCGGCAATGTTAACCGCGCTGGTGCCGAGACCGGTATTGCCGGTAGTTGACTGCACGGTGGTGGAGAGCGTACCACCATTGACCTGTGTGGTGCCGCTGTAAGTGTTCTCTGTATTCAGGACCGTATGCCCGGCGTCCTGCATCACCGTGCCGTTGCCGGTAATCAGCGGGGTGAACTGGTAGTCAGTGCTGGTATGGTTAAAGACGAGGGTGCCCGTTCCTGCGCCCATGTTCACACTGTCAGCACCGGTGATAAATCCGGCACCCGCTGCCGACTCACCGTGTGCCGCACCGATGTTGAGGGTGCCGGAACTGCCGGACTGCATCGCCAGTTCTACGGGGTTCTCTGTTTCCAGGGTACCACCGTTACTCAGGGTAAGTGTGCCGGAGCCCATCATGCCAAGATAAACGAGTGGAGAACGTAACAGGGAGTCAGCACCGTCGACGGTGATGGTGCCATTTGCAGTGGCTATCATCCCGGTGGCTATGAGCGTTTTGTTACTGACTGCGCCCCCGCTATGGATATTAACAACGCCGGTTCCTGACATTCCCACCATGAGATTACCTGCACCGTTCTGGGTCAGAGCCGAACCCTGTCCCTCCACGTTCAGCACCCCGGTGCCGCCTTCACTCCCTCCCACGCTGAGCGTGGCCTCGTCAATACTTACAGTACCTCCTTCCGTGATATTCAGGGTACCGCTACCATAACTCCCGATAGCTGACGCGTTACTCATATCAAGGTGACCAGCCTGACTGACGTTAATGACGCCTGTACTGCCAGCGTCTGCACCGGCAGTGACTGTGTGAGTACTGGCCGTCCCGGAATTCGTGATGTTCAGTGTGCCCGTTCCGCTCTGGCCCACAGTTAAACTGTTCTGAGAGTCCAGAACAGAACCAGCGCCATCGACATTAAGGGTCCCGTTACCAGTCGCCGCGTTACCCAGGGTGATGGAAGCCTGCCCGCCGGAGACATTACCACCGGTGTTGATGTTAAGGGTTCCTGTACCGGCATCGCCCACTGTCAGTGAGGTCTGCGGATTGTTACCGAGATTCCACTGGGCCCCTGAGCTGACAGTGGCGGTTCCTGTGCCATCAGCGCGTTGTCCGAGCGTGCCGCCTGATGAATTCACGGTGGCACTGTTCGTGGCCGTCAGTTCACCCGTACCGGAATATCCCAGCGTCAGGGCACCGTTCAGATTCAGCGCGGAGCCTGTGCCGTCCACACTCACCGTGCCGCTCCCCCCGGAGGACCCTGCAACAGTACCCATGGCAACATTCGCCACGCCACCATCCGTAATCGTCAGAAAGCCGGTGCCTGTGGCGCCTAATATCAGCCCCCCGGCACTAATATTCAGTACTGAGCCGTCACCGTCCACATTCACGCTGCCGGTGCCTGTCGCCAGTGCACCGACCAGCATGCTGCCTGCGTTTACGGTCCCGGAATCAGTGACATTGAGAGTGCCGGTAACCCCCGTACTGTTTACGACACCGCCGTTAGCAATGATTAACGTACCCTCGCCATCATTACCCACTGTCATACCAGCTATGTTCAGTATCGAACCGGCCCCATCTACTGTGACGGTTCCTGTGCTGCCGGCTACTGACCCAATCGTACTGTAATCACCGGTTACGGTACCGCCATTGCTGATGATGAGCTCTCCCGTACCGCCATTGGTACTGCCCACGATAATGTTTCCTGCATCTGTGACGGGATTATCTTGTGTAACGGACAGGGGACTGTTACCCAGACTGCTGTCCACCGTCAGGTCAGCTGAAGCCATACCAGGCAGCGCCATCAGTACCAGCAGAGAAAGCAGGCGGACTGGTGAAGGGAGGCGGAATGAAAGTGGGATATTTTGTCGAGAGGTGGCCGCGGGTACCGTCAGGTTTACGGCTGATCCCGGCTGTTTCCCGTTCACCAATTCGGAGCAAACCTGAAAAACCCGCAGGGTGCTGTTCCAGATAACACGATAGATTTTATTCATGTTGCACACTCGTTAAATATTTGAGTCTGCCTGTTTAGATTATTGCTTTTATAGAAAATAACAGGCTTGTATTGTTAAATAATAAATAGCACCTGCCGCTTTCAGTGAATCCAACTGAACGGTAGCCTTTAATGAGTCAGAACTTTCGTTAAGTGAGGTGTTTTATTTACACTCCCATGGTTTAATTCTTTAAAAAGGAAATAGGTAACAGAGAGATGTGATGTACTTTTCCTTAGGTATTAACGAGTTAGGTCCATTGCTGTGTAAAGCGACGCATTGAAGAAATCGTTAATATTATTAATTGGTTCTTTGTCTCATCTTCAGTTTCCTGTGGAAATAGAATAACAATTTTATTCAGAGAATATGTCTGAAAAACATGCAGATGTCAGATGTTCTGCAGGCATTTCAGAGGGGCATCCCGTTCACTAATTTATTATGTATACCCTTAGAATGCTTTTTCAACGCAGTTTTACACTGCATAAAAATCATTTCAATATGACCTGGAGAATCGATGAGAACCGTTAATAACGGAGCTAAATTATTAAAGCAGGTAAATTCTTAGATTTGCTAATTTGTCAGGCGTGTTTTTCCGCGCTTTGCGTTGGCCGCAGGTGGGGAATTTAAGATATTTAAATACATTACCAGGAGTATCTTATATAAATGATCGTTGTATGAGTTTTTAGTCGATAGCACTAATTGCTAAAATAAAAAGAGGAGGATGAATTGATTAATTATCTGTTTGAAAAATATCTGTATTTTATTCGGTGATTTCCTAAGAGATATATCTTCCTTACCTGCACTGATGGCATGGTAGCTGAAATACTCCCGGGCGATGCGATGGCCTGACAGCACTAAATAACGGGAGCTATTTAGTGCTATTTTATTCATATTGAAGGCGAAATCATCATTCCTTTTCCGGCGAATCGCGAAGATCGGGGGTATTCGTCACCGCCATAATGAGCCCTTCAGGGCTGAGAAAACGGGTGACGGTCTGCCCCCAGGGCTCTTCCTGTAAACGGGTGAGCAAGGTATAGCCTTCGCGTTCCAGAATGTCGGTTGCACTGTGCATATCGGCGACTTCAATTTCAAGCCAGGCCTGAGGAGCTGGTAACGTATCAGGCCATTCTTCGGTACCAAAACATGAGAGCGCCACTTTATTCAGCGGCCAGACCGCGAAATACTTAATCCCCGGAATACGTTGTGAATGCAGATATCCCTCATAGCCATCAATGGTTTCAAGCGGCAGTCGTAACAGATCTTTGTACAAACGCTCACTTTCTTTCGCATTCGTAGTGACAGGGCCAAGCCCCGCCATGAACAATACTTCAATCCCTTCAGGTAGACGGGTCATCTTTACCTCCTGGTGCGCACATGATCACACGCTGGTTTCGTTCCATTAAAATCAGCGTCGATTGCCCGGCTGTGCTAACAGCCATAAAATATCCTTCTGGATAACAGGAAGCGTACGACACAATCCAGATTTCGCGTTGTAAAAAAGGGACGTATCAGGGAGACATGGACGATGAATTCATACTCTGGCGGGCTGGAGCCCATCGCAGGTAACCGCCACAGCGGAGTGACACAGCTTTTCTTCGCACCGTCGTTGCCATTGCGTGACCATATCTCACATTACACGGTGCAATTGCGTAACGTCTGTGAGCTACCGTCAGCACGCCCGCTGACGATCATCCCGGATGCCAGCGGCTGCCTGGTGTTCACCTTGAGTCACGGAGGGGTGAAACCGGTGTTCTGGGGCCCTGGCAGTGAAACGCATCAGGTGGCACGGGATTTCAACACTATCACGCTGCGTCTGCTGGTGGAGTTTCTGCCGGGCGGGGCATTTGGGCTTTTCGGCAGTCTTCCCTTGCATGAACTGCAAAACAGCCAGTGTCTGCTGGACGCCATCGACCCTGCGCTGGACAGGCTCTTTCGTTCTGTCGTGGAACGGCATTACCAGGACTGGCCGGTTCTTCTTCAGGCCGTCAACGACGCGCTGGTGCGGCACTTCGGTGCGATCGCGGAAAAACCGCTGCTGCGTCAGGTACTGACTCATGCTTCCCCGCTGAACGGGAGCATTCGTCTTAATACCCTGTCCGAGATGACGTCATACAGCGCCCGGCATATTAACCGCTTGTGCCAGGAGAGGATTGGCGTTTCCTGGAAATCGTTTGTCCGTATTCTCAGAGTAAATGAAGCGTGCCGGCGCATCCGTCACGGCGTTGTCGATTTGCGCACCCTTGCCTGCGACCTCGATTTCCATGATCAGGCCCATTTCAGTAAAGACTTCAAAATGCTATGCGGTGTAACGCCGTCTGACTATCAGCGGGATCTGTCGCATTTCTATGCCGAGGAGACGAAACTGTGCATGAATCTGCCGGGCCGCTATGCCCGGTGACGATCACGCGCTACGAATTTCCCCACTTCTCACAGAACGCCACAATATTGTCATCCTGAAAATCAGCCAGCCGTTCGATAATGGTCTCCAGAGGCCAGTCCCACCAGGCAATTTGCTGAAGCCGGGCACCGATGTGCGGTGAAAAGCGTAAGCGAATGGTTCTGGCGGGAACGCCGCCAACGATGGTGTAGGGCGCGACGTCTTTACTTACCACAGCGCCAGCGGCAATGACCGCGCCGTCACCGACGGCTACCCCCGGCAACACAATCGCGCCATGACCGATCCAGACATCGTTGCCGATGGTGACTACCGCGTCACGACGCTGAGAGAAAAACGCATGATCGCGAACGGCGTGAGGAGAATAGTATTCGGGGCAATAGGTGATGCGATGCTGCGACGGACGCTCCATCGGATGGTTCGGCGCGCCAATGCGGACGTTATTGGCAATCGCCACAAACTTGCCAATTGTGGCATCGGCCACCGTGACGTATTCGCCGAGATAGGAAAAATCACCCAGCGTACTGTATTCCATCACGCTGCTGGCAAGTACTTCACACTGTAAACCGATACGGCATTCACGGATCCGGACACTGGGGTCAATCCAGGTTTCTGCTAATTTTGCCAGCTTCATGGTGATTTCTCTTATCTTTCTGTTTCGGGAATTAAAACAAGGAAATCTGACAAAAATATGACCGGGTGATTTTCGCGTTGCTGGGGCTTAAACGCCGCGTTCATTTTTTGTTCGTCTGTTTGTCATTAAAGCGTCATCAACGACGTTGTTAATATCCCTCGAATGACATAACTCTCTGGACAATATGATGAACAGAGCACAAGCACAAAACGTAATCATTGAACATGCCCCGGCGGTGTTGCCGAAGGTGAATTACCTGCGACTGCAAAATAAGAAAGTATTAAGCGTTAAGCATTTATACAAATCTTATAATAATCATTCACCTGTACTCTCAGATATTAATTTCGATCTACATGCCGGTGAAATGGTGGGGGTTATCGGCCGCTCCGGTGCGGGTAAATCAACCCTGTTGCATGTGCTGAATGGCACCCATCCGGCGACCTCAGGTGAGATCCTCGATTACCCGGATGTCGGCATGCCGCGGGATGTCGCTGTGTTGCGCGGGCGTGAGCTGAACCGCTGGCGCAGCAAATGCGGGATGATTTTCCAGGATTTCTGCCTGGTGCCGCGTCTGGATGTCCTGACCAACGTTCTGCTCGGGCGTCTCAGCCAGACATCGACGCTGAAATCACTGTTCAAGGTTTTCTCACAGGAAGACAGGGCAAGAGCCATCGACTTGCTGGAATGGCTGAACATGCTGCCGCATGCCCTGCAACGCGCGGAAAATCTCTCCGGCGGGCAGATGCAGCGTGTAGCGATTTGCCGGGCACTGATCCAGAACCCTTCCATTCTGCTGGCCGACGAACCGGTCGCGTCACTGGATCCTAAAAATACCCAGCGCATCATGCGCGTGCTGAGTGATGTCAGCGAGCAGGGGATCAGCGTCATCGTCAACCTTCATTCCATCGATCTGGTGAAAACGTATTGCACGCGTGCGATTGGCATCGCGAAGGGTGAGATTATTTTCGATGGTAATCCCGCCCTGTTAACCGATGATATTTTGCACAAGCTTTATGGCGATGAAATCAGCCAGTTACATTAATTTCTTTCCTACGACTACGGACACGCATAATGAAAAAATCGATGACTCGCGCATTTAGGATTTCCACTCTGATGGCAAGCCTGGTATTTGCCTGGCAGGTCAATGCAGCTGAACAACCGAAAGAACTTAACCTGGGTATTCTTGGCGGGCAAAATGCGACGCAGCAGATTGGTGATAACCAGTGTGTGAAGCAATTTCTCGATAAAGAATTAAACGTTGATACCAAACTGCGTAATTCTTCTGATTATTCTGGCGTTATTCAGGGGCTGCTCGGCGGTAAAGTGGACGTGGTGCTGAGCATGTCGCCGTCTTCTTATGCCTCGGTGTATATCAGCAACCCGAAAGCGGTCGATATCGTCGGCATCGCGGTGGACGACAAAGATCAGTCCCGTGGTTACCATTCCGTAGTGATTGTGAAAGCGGACAGCCCGTACAAAACGCTGGAAGACCTGAAAGGCACCGCGTTTGGCTTTGCAGACCCGGATTCCACCTCCGGCTTCCTGATTCCGAACCAGGAATTCAAACAGAAGTTTGGCGGCTCTGCGGACGACAAATACAACAACCACTTCTCCAGCGTGACGTTCTCCGGCGGTCACGAGCAGGACATTCTCGGCGTGCTGAATAACCAGTTCGCGGGGGCCGTGACCTGGGCGTCGATGGTCGGCGATTACAATACCGGCTATACCACCGGCGCGTTCAATCGGCTGATTCGCATGGATCATCCTGATCTGATGAAGCAAATCCGCATTATCTGGCAATCGCCGCTCATCCCGAACGGCCCTATTCTGGTGAGCAACAGCCTGCCGGCAGACTTTAAAGCCAAAGTAATCGCTGCCGTGAAAAAACTGGATAAAGAAGATCATGCCTGCTTCACCAAAGCCATGGGCGGCACACAGCACATCGGTCCGGGAAGCGTCGACGATTTCAAACAGATCATCGAGATGAAACGCGAGCTGGTTACTGCCCGCTAATCCCGTCCTGCCTGCTCCCCCGGCCTGTAGTCCGGGGGATTTTTTTAGTGATAACCCAGTGAGTGAACATGCGAAACACCGAATTTGAACGTTACTTTCGGGAGATAAAGTTACGCCAGACGCGGGATACCTTTACCTGGTCACTCTTGTTACTGGCGCTGTACTTCGCGGCGGGCAATATCGCGGAGTTTAATCTGTTGACTGTCTGGCACGCATTGCCGAATTTTCTCGATTACATCGTCGAAACCATCCCTACGCTGCATGTCTCCGTGCTGTTTGCCGACTCGCATACCAAAGGATCGCTGGCCTACTGGGGCTATCGGCTGCCAATTCAGTTACCGCTGATCTGGGAAACCCTGCAACTGGCGCTGGCAGCGACGCTCGCTGCCGCCGGGCTGGCGACGGTGTGTTCTTTTCTTGCCGCCAGCAATGCCTGGTCGCCAGCCTGGGTACGTTACAGCATCCGGGCGTTAGTCGCTTTTTTACGTACCATGCCGGAACTGGCATGGGCGGTGATTTTTGTAATGGCGTTCGGTATCGGCACGATCCCCGGTTTTCTGGCGTTGCTGCTGCACACTATCGGCAGCCTGACAAAATTGTTTTATGAAGCCATCGAAAGCGCGCAGGACAAACCCGTACGTGGGCTGGCCGCCTGCGGCGCCACGCCTTTTCAGCGAATGCGTTTCGCGCTCTGGCCGCAGGTGAAGCCTGTCTTCATTTCCTACAGCTTTATGCGCATGGAGATTAATTTTCGCTCCTCGACCATTCTGGGTCTGGTAGGAGCGGGCGGCATCGGCCAGGAGCTGATGACCAACATTAAACTCGATCGTTACGATCAGGTGAGCATGACGCTGCTGCTGATCATTATTGTGGTATCGCTGCTGGATATGCTCTCCGGCCGTTTACGTCACTGGGTGCTGGAGGGCAACAAATGAAAACCTGGCAGACTGAACCTGATCTGATCACCAGCCGGCAGAAACATGCGGAGCTGTACCATGCGCAGCCTCGTTATCTGCGCCGTATCGGCCTGCTGGCGCTGGCGATAGTGCTTTATTACGTCTGGTTTTTCCTGCAGTTTGGCCTTCCGCTCACGCAGGTATTTAACGGTGTGCAGGAACTGGGGCGCTATTTCCTGCGCATGTTTGTCTGGCGGGATTTTCTCAACTGGCCGTTTCAGTATTACTTCACGCAAATCCTCGTCACCCTGGGGATTGTTTTTGCCGGCACCATGACCGCGACGGTGATCGCGTTGCTGCTCTCATTCCTTGCGGCGCGCAATATTATGCAGGGCCCGGTGACGCGCATTATCGCGTTGCTGATGCGTCGTCTGTTTGACGTGCTGCGCGGCATTGATATGGCCATCTGGGGGCTGATCTTCGTGCGCGCGGTTGGGCTGGGGCCGCTGGCTGGCGTGATGGCGATCATCATGCAGGACACCGGGTTGCTGGGGCGTTTGTATGCGGAAGGGCACGAAGCGGTGGAGCGTTCACCGGGCCGCGGCCTGATGGCGGTTGGTGCGAACGGCCTGCAAAAGCATCGCTTCGGCATTTTCACGCAATCTTTCCCGACTTTTCTCGCGCTCAGTCTGTATCAGATTGAATCCAACACCCGATCTGCGGCGGTACTGGGTTTCGTGGGAGCAGGGGGGATCGGCCTGATTTACGCTGAGAATATGCGTTTGTGGAACTGGGATGTCGTCATGTTTATTACCCTCGTGCTGGTGGCGGTGGTGATGACCATGGACACCCTTTCGGCCTGGTTACGCCGTCGTTATATCCACGGCACGCCGATTCCGATGTTTGACGACAGGAAAAAGTAGCGGGTTTATCGCGCCTTTTTAAACAGGAAGATTATTTCTCGCAGGCGGGAATAAACGTCCCGCCTCTTCGTCTTATAGGTTCAACGTTTGCAAGGTGAGCCTGATTATGACGACCACTTCATTAACCCCCGGCCAGAAAATCGCCCGTCTCGCGCTGGTCGCCCTTGTGCCACTGGTACTGATTGTATTGTTTTTGTGGGTCGGCGGCTGGCTGACGCCGCAGCGCCTGACCTCCGATAAGTTGATCACGGTGTTGCAGCAGTCCGGCGGCGAACATCCGGGTTATCGCCGTAACCATGCCAAAGGTATCTGCGTAACCGGCAATTTCATTTCCAATGGCAACGCCAGCGCGATTTCGCGCGCTTCGGTGTTTTCACCAGGCGAAACGCCGGTCACCGGGCGCTTTGCTCTTGCCGGTGGTAACCCTGCCGCGCCGGATTATGCCGTACCTGTGCGCAGCATGGCGCTGGCGTTTCAGTTACCCGACGGCGAACAGTGGCGCACCGGCATGAACGCCATGCCATTCTTCCCGATCTCCACAGTAGAAGATTTCTACGAGCTTCAGGTGGCGACGCTGCCGGATCCGGCGACCGGCAAACCGAACCCGGAAAAATTTAAGGCGTTTATCGCGAAACATCCGCAGATATTGCCTTTTCTCGCCTGGTCTAAGCAGTATGTTCCGTCATCAAGCTGGGCCAGTGACCGTTTCAATGGTCTGAATGCTTTTCGTTTTATCAATCGGTCCGGCGAAACGCATCTGGTGCGCTGGAGCATGGTGCCGCATGCCAGCTATCAGCCGATCACTGCGGAAGATAAAAACAACAGCAATTTCCTGCAGACTGATCTGCAACAGCGACTGGCGCAGGGGCCACTGAAATGGGATCTGCTGATCACCGTCGCTCATGCAGAAGATGATGGCAGTGATGCGGCAAAAAGCTGGCCCGCAGATCGGCAAGTCATTAATGCCGGCACGTTAGTACTGACCCACGCCACTGCTCAGGCGCAGGGGCCGTGCAATGACATCAATTACGATCCGCTGATTTTGCCAGACGGCATTGCCGCCTCCGACGATCCTTTACTCAATGCGCGTTCCTCTGCTTATGCCAAATCCTACAACGCGCGCACCCGTGAACAGGCAGGAGAGCATTTATGAAACAGGTTGCGTATTTTCACCCGGCGCTACGCCTGCTGCACTGGTTAATGGCCGCAGCAATACTGACTATGTTGTTTATTGGTGTGGCGATGGTCGCCACGGTATCGTCACTGCACGGTTTGCTGGTGGCTATCCACAAACCGCTGGGGCTGATGATCCTCGTGCTGGTGGTGGTGCGTCTGGGGTTACGTTTCTCAACTGCCACACCGCCGTTGCCGGATTCGTTACCTGGCTGGCAGCGTGTGGCGGCGCACGCGTCGCACTGGGCGCTGTATGCGATGATGCTGGCGCAGCCGCTGATCGGCTGGGCGATGCTGTCGGCAGCGGGGTATCCGATTACCCTGGGCGGGCGCTTCGTGTTACCGCCGATCCTGCCGGTGAGCAACGACAGTTATGCGATCCTGCGCCCGCTGCATTCTCTGGTTGCGCTGGCGCTGTTTGCCACCGTAATGTTGCATCTGGCTGCGGCGCTACGCCATGCGCTGATACTCCGCGACGGCGTATTCCAGAGCATGTCGGGAACCCGTAAACGGTGAAGGAGTGTTATGTCACAGCTGACTGATTCTGAGATCCGCCAGGTGATGCCGCATCTGCACCGTTTTGCGCTGTGGCTGACCCGTAATCCGCACAGTGCGGAGGATCTGGTGCAAAGCTGCCTGACCAAGGCGCTCACCCGCCAGCCGCAACATGACGACGCGCACAGCCTGCGCGCCTGGCTGTTCACCATCCTTTACCGCCAGTTCATTGATGGCGAGCGGCGGCGCAAACGCTATCTGAAGCTCCTCTCTTTTTTTACCGGTGAGGAGGCGGTGGGGTATTCCACCGAATCGCTGGCGATAACCGACGATACGCTGGCGCAGTTCGCCACGCTGCCGACCGATTATCGCGCCGTTTTGCTGCTGGTGAGCGTTGAAGGGCTGAGTTATAAAGAGGTCGCTGAAACGCTGGATATTCCGCCCGGCACCGTGATGTCACGGCTCTCCCGGGCGCGTAAACTGCTCCATGAGAAATTAGAAGGTAAGGTAACGCCGTTACCGCTGAGGAGACTGAAATGACTTTGCCCCCGGATGAACACGATCTGCATGCCTGGATGGATGGCGAAGCAGATGACGCGACCTCAGCGCGCGTGGAGCGTTTTCTGGCTGAAAACCCCGACGCGGCAGCCCGGGTGGCAGGCTGGCGCCAGGACGCGCAGCAGTTGCGTCAGGCGATGAACCGCCAGACTGTCGCACTGGAAAGCCCTGAACCCCATTATTTCCGTCGTCAGGTTCGCCAGCAACGACAGTGGCGACTGGCCACCGCCTGCGCGCTGGTGCTGGCGCTGGGCGTCGGTGGGGTGACTGGCTGGCAGATGAAAGCATCGCAACTGTTGATGAGCCATCAACCCATGGAAGATGCGGTGCAGGCCTATAAGCTTTTCGACAACGCCGCGCTCACCCCCATGGATGTGGTGGCTACCCGGCAGACTGAACTGAGTCGCTGGGTTGCACGCTATTTTATCAATGGCGTGCCGCCGCCGGATCTCGAACAGTACGGATTCAAACTGCGGGGCGCACGGCTGATGGCGACCGCGCAAGGCCCGGCCGCACTGGTAATGTATGAAGATCCGCAGGGAACCCGTGTCGGCTGGTATATCCGCCCGTTAAGCCCGGTGAAATTACCGCAGGGCGAGCGCCAGGGGGAAGAGGTGATGGCGCAATACTGGAGCGACGAACACTATAACTATGCGTTAGTCACGCCGCTCAATGCCAGCGGGGTGAATGGGCTGCGAAAAGCTATCTCACAGGCGACCAGCTGATCACACCGTAGGGACGGTGCCGCCATCGATCAGGTATTCCGTCCCCGTAATCGCCCGCGCGCGATCGGAAGCCAGGAAGGCAATCAGGTTCGCCACCTCTTCGGGTTTTGCCGGGCGTCCGAGCGGGATCCCACCCAGTGAATCCATAATGATTTTTTTACCCCCGGCATAATCTGTTCCCGCCTGCTCAGCCAGTCGCTCTGCCAGATGCACGGCGGCTTCGGTTTCAATCCAGCCCGGCGCGACGCGCAACACGCGAATGCCTTTGGGCGACACCTCTTTTGACAGGCTTTTGCTGTAGGCCGAGAGCGCGGCTTTCGCGGCAGCGTAGGCGGTCGTCGCTTCCGGCAAGGGCATCAGACGCTGAATGGACGAGACATGAATGACGACCCCTGCGCCACGCGCAATCATGTCCGGCAGCAGCAGCCTGTCCAGCCGCACCGCGGGTAGCAGATTAAGTGCCAGTTCCTGTTGCCATTGCTGTTCATCCAGCGCGGCAAATCCCCCGGCAGGGGATGACGATCCTCCCAGCATATGCACGATGATGTCCACGCCGCTGAGGCGTGCCTGTACCTGCTGCGCCAGCTGCCGGCACCCGGCGTCAGTGGTTAAATCAGCGGCGACAAACAGCGTATCATCCTGACTATTTTCAGGGCGGTGACGTGCCACGGTCATCACCTGCGCCCCCAGTTCACGAAACAGCGCGACCGTTGCCGCCCCTGCGCCTTTGGTACCGGAGGTGACCAGTGCGCGTTTACCTTCCAGCGACAGAAATTCCGCCATTTAATTCTCTCCCGATGCGTTGTTGTTCATTTCAGTTATCTGGTTAATCGTGCTTGTTAACTCTAGGGAAGGGCGATAATTTGGACAACAGGGATAAACATAAACGCCTTGATGAAGGAATCGGGATAATGTCGCGTGTTACGCTGAATGATTTACAGGCGGTACTCACTATCGCCCGCCGGGGAACTTTTCGGGCGGCGGCGATCGATTTAGATATGTCGACCACCGCGTTGAGCCATACCATCGCACGGCTGGAGGCGTAGCTTGAGGTGCGACTGTTTAATCGCACCACCCGCAGCGTGGCGCTGACCGAGGCCGGGCAACTTCTGGTTGAGCAACTGGGGCCGTCACTGCAGGGGGTAAATGATGCGCTGGAGGCGGTACGCGCGCGTAAGGGGACGCCGTCCGGCGTGTTACGCATCAATGCGCCGCCATTTGCTGCACTCACGTTGTTTTCGACGCTGATCGTCGAGTTTCTGCGCCGTTTCCCGCAGATGCATATTGATCTGGTCACCGAAGGGCGGCTGGTGGATATCGTGGCGGAAGGGTTTGATCTCGGCGTCCGGGTTGCCGGTCTGGTGCCACAGGATATGATTGCCCTCTCTCTCGGGCGACCGCAGCGTTTTGCGGTGGCTGCGTCACCGGGTTACCTTGCACAACACGGCACGCCGACGACGCCCGGCGATCTGCTCAGACATGCCTGCCTTCGCGTGCGTCTGCCGGACGGCGCGCTTTATCGCTGGCATCTGGAAAAGCAGGGGGAGGTGGCGCATGTGGAAGTGAACGGGCCGCTGACGCTGGACGATGCGGCGCTTTCCCGCGCCGCCGTACTTGAAGGGCTCGGCATCGGTTTCTTCCTCGAACAGAACGTGATCGACGATATTGCCGCCGGGCGCATGGTGCGCCTGCTGGATGACTGGACGCCACCGTTTCCGGGGCTGTGTCTTTATTATCCTGGCAGACGCCACCCCTCCGCCGGACTGGCGGCGTTTCTGGCGCTGGCGCGCGAGGTGGCGCAGCGGTAAGTTATACCCGCACGACCCCGACGGTCAGAATAATATTGGCGAAGCGTCGCGTTTCGCCGGAAGCAATCACAAGCAGCGTATCGGAAGATTTGGCCTCGGCGTAAAATGCTTCGCGCGCCAGCCAGTTAAATTCCGTATCGGGTGATAACAGGCGCTGATACTCTTTTTCAATGGTATTATCAAAGTCGGCGGGGGAGGCCATCAGCGTCGCGCTTTCCACATTGATATATTTCAGCAGTTTCTCAAGAATTAACGGGCTGTTGATCATCCCGGGAGCAAAATTCAAATAGATGATCGTGGCGGTGGGGGCAGAATTAGTCACGAAAGAATAGTTGCTATCGGCGAGCAATATTTTCGTTTTATGTCCACATTTTGCCAGGACGCTTAATAGCTCCGGGTGAATAATGTCTGTTTTAAGCATAATGATCCCTGTAAAACGTGCCAGGCCATTATTGATCCTGGCATGTTTAAATTGACGGTTGCCACTGCTTTTCCGTCACATACGATAAATGCCGCCGTTAATATCAATAGTGGCACCGGAAATAAAACCATCGTATTCAGAAGCAAGGAAACGAATGGTGCGCGCCACATCTTCGGCGGTACCCGCACGTCCCAGCGGAATGGCGCTAATGGTTTCATCAGCGGATTCTTTAGTGGTATGGACATTATGGAAACGGGTGCCAAGAATCAGCCCAGGCGCGACGGCATTAACGCGAATACCATACTGCCCCAGCTCAGCTGCCAGCGAACGTGTCCAGGTCAGTACCGCGCCTTTGGTAGTAGAGTAGACCAGTGAGCCAGAATGCCCGCCAGAGCGGCCTGCCAGCGAGGCGAGGTTGACAATGCTGGCACCATCTTTGGCAGCTTTGAGGTACGGCAACGCGCTTTGCGTGACGTTCAGCATGGTGGTCATGTTGACGTCAATAACGGTCTTCCAGAAGGCCTGGTCAATTTCGCCCATCCATTTTCTGGCAATAATCCCGCCGACGTTATTGATCAGAATATCAATACCACCGAGGAATTCCGCGGCAAGAGAAACACATTTCGCGGCATCGACTTCATTGGTTAAATCCGCATGACCGTAAGCCGCTTTTTGCCCCAGAGAGGTTGCCAGCGCCGCCAGTTCTTTCGGACCTTCTTCTCCGCTAAAGTAATGGATATAAATATCGCATCCGGCCTCGATCAGCGCTTTCGCGGTCGCCTTGCCGATCCCTTGTTCTGCGCCAGTAATCAGCACTTTTTTTCCGGAAAGATTACCCATTTTAAGCTCCTGTATATGATTTTTGCGATTAACAAACTGCAAATCTGAATTATTATTTTGTGGCCTTCATTACTTTTTTAAGGCAATAACGGCCCCTGGCCATTTCTGACCAATAAATTTCCCTGGTGTTGGCAGCTTTATTTACGCCGCCGCTCTTTCCTTAAAGAAAATTAAGGCTCTCCCTTCTCAATTACCGACTGGCGGCTAATGAGTTTGGGAACAAATAAAAACTCCTCCGGTGTAAGATCCGGGTTTTCAATGCGTGTCAGCAGGCGATCGACCATCATCGTGACCATATCAGCCAGCGGCGGCATCACCGAGCTCATCGGCGGCTGTACCAGATCAGCGAGCGGGATGTTATCAATGCCGATGACCGACATATCCTGCGGGATGCGTATTCCCGCGCTGCGTAACCCGGCCATCAGACCAATGCCCATCGCGTCGTTGATGGCGACTATGCCATCCGGGCGAGGCGATTGTTCAAGCACTTTGGCCGCCAGCGAGCGACCCAGTTCGGTCATTTCAGCATCGCCGTAGGCTTCCCCGGCTTTGCCTTCAATAACCTGTGCGCTCTCCTGCAGACCATGGCGGTTGACGGCAGAATAGAAGCCCTCAATTTTATGCAGACGGCTTGGCAACTGTGTGGCTTCGGTGACGAACACCAGCTGTCGGCAACCTCGTTCAATTAAATGCTCTGCCGCCAGTCGTCCTGCTTCGACGTTATCCATCGATACACTGTCAAACGGCGGATTACCGTCCGGCGCATGTACTGACATCAGGCTGTCGTAGTTCACCATTACCATGCCGTGGCGGGCAGCGTTGGCGAAGTGGGGGCGATCCATTGCCGTTGCGACAACAATCACGCCCTTCACGCCATGGGCAAACATATCTTCCAGAAAGGCTTTTTCTTCGTCTTCCTGGCGATAGGTATTCCCTAACAGTACCCGGTACTGATTGGCTTTGGCGACGCGATCAACTTCACGCGTCAGCATGGCAAAGCTGGGGTTCACAATCGACGGCACCAATAAGCCAATCATTCTCGCCTGGCCGGTTTTCAACTGCTGAGCCACCCGGTTTGGCAGATAATTCAGGTCACGCATGGACTGCCGGATGCGCGCAAGTGTCTCGGGGCGCATCTGATTGGTGCGACCGTTCAGCACATTCGACACGCTACTGACGGAAACACCAGCGTGATTCGCGACATCCCTGATATTAGCCATACTGCCCTCATTATTTACGCGTTTACTTAATTATCTGTTAATACAACCCTTTTAGCGATCAGTATCCTGCCAGACCCGGTAACCAGGTGGTGATGACAGGGATCATCGCAATCAGGATGATGCCGAACAGAGATACCAGCAGATACTTCACCATCGGGCGGATCACGTTCTTCATCTCCACCCCACAGATGGCACAGGTGGTATATAACCCCAGGCCGATAGGCGGTGAGAACAAGCCGAAGCCCATTGCCAGAATCATCACGATACCGTAGTGCAGCGCGTTAAAGCCCAGCTGTACGGCAATTGGCACCAGGATCGGGGCGAAGATGATAAGCGCTGGCGCTCCTTCCAGAACCGCACCGAAGACAATCAGGATGATAATGGTCAGCAGCAGGAAGACCCAGGCACCTTGCGAGTGGCCAATGCCGACCAGCAATTCCGCAATTTGCTGAGGGATCATCTGGATCGTCAGCACATACGACAGGCTGGTGGCGCAGGCGACGATGAACAACAGCACGCCAGACATTGCCGCAATGTCGATAAACATCTTCACGGTAGCGCGCAGTGTCAGTTCACGGAAAGCCAGGCGACCAATCACAATCGCATACACCACCGCAAATGCGGAGATTTCCGTTGATGTCGCGATCCCCATCATGACTCCACGGCCAATCATGAAGATCATCGCCAGACCGACAATCGCCCCTAACCACAGTTGCAACAAAGGACGCATTTGCGGGTAGGCTTCGCGAATGTTGATCTTGCCACCAAAACGGTTAGCCGCGATCAGCATCAGTACCAGCAGACAGGCGGCAGGCATCAGACCGGCAATAAACAGCGCACCGATGGAGATGTTAGCTACGAAGCCCAGCACAATCAGGTTAACGCAAGGGGGAATGGTCTCCGCGACGACCGCGGAAGCAGCAAACACCCCCGCCGCTTCTTCAGAGTCTTCTTTCGCACGACGAACGGCTGGCATTAACACACCACCCACGGCAGCAACGTCCGCCAGTTTCGACCCGGAAATCCCGGAGAAGAAGGCCATCGACAGCACCGTGGTCATGTTCAGACCGCCGCGGAAACGCCCCATGCCTCGCACGACCAGTTCCACCAGGCGCGTTGACATGCCATTGATTTCCATTGCCGCACCCGCCAGCAGGAAGAACGGAATCGCCAGCAGCACGAAGTGATCCACCCCGGCGACGACCTGTTGGGAGAAGAAGACGAACGGCAGGGAAGGGTCGCAGATGAAAAATGCCATCGCGGACATCCCAAGCGTAAAGGCAATCGGTACGCCAGCGAGAATGCCCAGCACAAAACAGATCAACATCAGTCCGGCGGCAGCGGTTGCCGGGTCTGCCATCAGGGAGAGTTTCAGCCATCCCAGCAGAATTAACACCAGAATACCTGCGCCACTGATCAGGACAACTTTCGCCGGCGCTTTCAGCGCGTGTTCCAGCGCGGCGAGCATCATCACACTGGTGCCGATAAGCACCGGAATGACCGAGATAATTTGCGGCAGCCCGGTTTCCGTGGTTTGCAGGCGAGCCGCCATCAGCAGATCGTAGCTGGAGACCACCAGTCCGATAGCGACCAGCAGCAGTATCCAACGACTGGCATGCACAATATAAGGACGGACAGATTCCGGAATGAAGCGCAAAAAGAGATCAACACCGATATGTCCGCCGCGCCCGGTCGAGGTCGCCACGCCGAAGAATACCAACGCAATCATCATGGCGCGCGCCATCTCTTCCGCCCATTCGATCGGGGAGTGGAGGGCATAGCGCCAGATGACGGAGGCGAAAACCACCAGTACGTTGATCAGTAAAACCAGCCCGCCGGCCCAGGCGGTCAGTGTTGTCAGGAATTTATTCAGCCGGGAAAGATAAGCCAGCGGCCGCGCGGGGGTTTTGATTGCCATCGATGTGTCAGCCATATCGAACCTCGTTATAAAGCTCCCGTCGGTGGCGGCCAGCCAGATGCCGGCCGCCAGGATGAATGAAAGGGGCGGGAATTACTCCGCTGCAGTCACTTCATCAACGACAGTTTTCATATTTGGATATTTTGCCAGGAACTCATCCCAGACGGGTTTCACATCTGCGCGCAGGGCATTGCGATCAATCTCATGGAACTGCATACCGAGAGTTTTCAGTTGCGCCACCGCTTTCTCTTCGATCTTATAAGATTGCTGACGTTCGTATTCGGTTGCTTCGCGAGCCGCCGCCAGGAATCCAGGACGCAGTTTTTCCGGGATTTGCTGGAAGCTGTTTTTGTTCATCGCAATCATGATCGGGTTATAGATATGCTGCGTCAGGCTTGCGTTTTTGGCGATCTCATAGAACTTGTTCGCGAGCACGGTTGCGGAGTCATGCTCCAGACCATCAATGACACCCATTTGCAGACTGGAATAAACTTCACCGCCTGGCATCGGAATAGAAACGGCGCCCATATGGTTAATGGTGGCGATGAAGTTAGGTACCGGCAGAACGCGGATTTTCAGGTTTTTCAGATCTTCCGGTTTTTCGACCAGTTTTTTGGTATAGATGTTGCGAGCACCAAGGTTGTAGGCGTAATCGACAACCACCACGTTGGCTTTTTTCAGCATCAGATCAGACAGCTCTTTACCGGCTTTACCGTCCAGTGCTTTGCCCACCTGATTCCAGTCTTTAAACAGATAACCCAGATCCAGCACGCCGATTTCAGGCACCAGCGTTGCCCAGATAGAAGTACCGGAAATCATCATGTTGATGGCGCCGATACGCACTTGTTGTGTCGCATCCGCTTCTTTACCGAGCATCGCGTTAGGGAAGTAGTTGAGTTTAATCTCATCCTTCAACTGTGGATCTTTTTCGATGTTCGACTGCAAACGTTTAAACCAGATGTAGTGTGCAGAGTTGTCATCTGCCGTCAGCGACGAGTAAACACGAAAGGTCACTTTTGCTTCGGCAAGGTTGGTCACTGCACCAGCCGCGAACAGCATAGAGGTAAGTAAGGTTCCGACGAGAGTTTTACGGAAAAAAGGTTGCTGGATGTTCATCATGTTAATCCTTGTGTGAAAACAGTTGTTCTATTGTTCCCGACCGATAGCACGGTCTGTCAGGGCATGACTACGACTTTCTTATTCTTCTGTAACGTTACACTAAATCGTTACAGAGGACGTTATAGTGTAATTTTCGTTCAGACAAGTCCTGGGCGAAAGGAAAAATGAAATTTGTGAGCGGTGATAAAAAAATCAAAGAAACGGAAATGAAACTCGTCGGCAAAGATAAATGTACAGTCACTGTTTAGCGGAATGAGGAGGATCTTCAAAAAGACAGAATTGTTACTATTTTGTAAATTTCCATCGACATTGAATACTTATTAAATCCTCATTTTGCTTTTTTCTAAGGAAAAAGCAGCATTTTTTTGGGGGGTATAGTTTTGACGATATTTCTTGTGTAATTTTCTCCTGGTAAACAGTGCTTTATGAGGTTTTTTTTGCGAGTTTATTAGGAGTATTGATCATAGTGTAGGGAATAATTAAAAGAAATAATAGTATTATTTTCTGAGATAAATAAAACCAGGAAATATTCTCTATGATTATTGTCTTAGTTTGTATTAGAATTTTTATAAGTATTAATTGGATTTGCTAAGCAATACTGATAAAAAAAACAGTACATCTAAGAATTATCTTACGTGAATGCGGTAAATATAGTAAAAAAAAGTACAAGTTTCGCCTGGGAAGTGTTTTGTTGTGTATGAAAATTGACGTTTGTATTGACGCTAGTGAATGCAAAAGATTGACTATTTTTGGTATTAAGGATATTCTCATGATAGTAATTCAGAATTTGTAAAGAATTGTGTCAATAACGCGTCAAGTGTTATCGGCATTGTTTTAAACATTTTCAAGGAAATGACTTACGCCTGGAAAATCTCATCTTCGTATCTTCAATATTTATCGACTTCAGATACAGACTTTTTATCCCTATTGATGAGACGAAATGTATTCAGTGTCGTGTAACACGATGTTTACTTTAGTAGGCAGCGCTGTCTGCCTGTTCATATGACGATAAAAACCTTTAGGACCCTATTGTAAGGAAACGATAGGGTCAGGCACTTGTTAGCTATTAGCATTACTACGACTTTTAGCATCAAGGCAAATAGGGATGATTTATGAAAGCATTATATCTGGGTGAAAAGAATCTCGGCAGTCTGGGCATTATCAGCATCATTGAGGCCAGCTACCAGATGGCGTCGGTTACGTTGAAAAGTATCGAAAATTTTCTCGAAGAAGGTACTGAACCGCAGCAGTACAGCATAGCTATTATTGACGGTAAGACATTGCATACGTGTCCTGCGTACCAACTGAAGCAAATCTCACAGCTGCTCAACTGCCCCGTTCTGTTTCTGGTGGAAGAGGAACAGCCATGGCAAAAGTATCTGGAGCAGATCGACCATGTTCATGGTGTGATTAAGCGTGAGAGTGACATCGATTTTTTTATAAATACAATCAACATCATACGCAATGGTGGTTATTGTTATTCATGGGATGTCCACTCGATAATGAATAATGGCTCAGCAATGTTAAATGATGAGTACTACGCTTCGGCAGGCCTTACACGCAGGGAGATTGAAATCCTGAAAATGTGCCTTGACGGCGCTACTAACAAGGCGATATCTATCCGGTTGTCACGAAGTGAAAAAACGATCAGTGCGCATAAATCCAATATATTGCGGAAGCTTGGTGTGAAGCGCTTCTCTGATCTCTTTTTCCATTGTCGCTGACATTTTTCCTTAAAAACACCATTCTGAAACAGGAAAAGCAATATCATTTTGATATTGCTTTTCCTGTTTGCTTCGCTGTATTTGTGAAACGTGCAATCAGATACAAAATGATTTTGTGATCAAGAAATTATTACGGTGAATTTAAGAACATCTTAATTTATTTGCATATTACTTATTTTTTCTTTGTTTCGATAAGGAGAATGCCGCTCTGTCAACGCAGTACGCAAGCGGTTGCCTGTGAATTTCGTTATAAAACATAGGATTATGAGATATTTCAGAGGTAGGAATGACTAAGGGCTATCAGGCGCAGCTTAGCGAAGAGGAAATTCTGCGAGATGGTGTTCATGTTTTGATTAACTAATTGATGATAAGTTAGCGCCAGCTCTTCCGAATAAGGGACCTTTTGCCTGTTCAAGAATGGAAGCGTCCTGGCTACATATCATGATGTCTGGAGTATATAAA
>NZ_JMTB01000127.1 GCF_000734965.1 Trabulsiella guamensis ATCC 49490 | reverse complement strand
TGGTAGTATGTCACCGGTTGCCCTGGGCGGTGAGCCTATGGGACCAGGCAGTGGTATTTTCACGGCACCCGGTGATGACAACGATTCTCTGTTCGGTCTGTTAGGTTTCCTCGCGGCAGCCAGCGCAATCGGTGTCGGTGCCGCAGTTGCCATGAATGAAGACAGTGATGATATCTCTGATCGTAATGCCCCGGAAACCCCTGCCATTGGCGAAACCATTGATAACGAAGGCAATGTTGTCGGTCCGTTGAAAAGTGGTGACCAGACTGACGACACCACGCCCACGCTGAGTGGCCGCGGTGAGCCGGGCGATACCATCCATATTTACGACAAGGGCAAAGAAATCGGCTCGGTAAAAGTGGGTGATGATGGTAAATGGAGCTACACACCGGAGAAACCTCTGGATGATGGTGAACACGAACTTACCGTCACGGAAAAAGATCCCTCTGGTAATGAAAGTAAGCCTTCCGATCCGATTGTTATCACCGTAGATACCCTTGCGCCGGACGCGCCTGCCATTCAACACGTCATTGATAAGGTGGGTAATGTCGTTGGAGAAATTAACCATAACGGCTGGACTGATGATACTCGTCCTGAAATGAGTGGTACCGGTGAAGCGGGCGCCACTATTACCATTTACGACAATGGTAAAGCTATCGGACAGACCGAAGTGAATGCTGATGGTCGCTGGTATTTCAAACCGACCCAGGATCTGGCTGATGGCAATCATGACATCACCGTAAAACAGACAGACAAAGCGGGTAACGTTAGCGATTCTTCTCCGGTTCGTGACTTCAGCGTTATCACTGCAGCCCCTGAAAAACCTGACCAGCCAGAGGTTCTTGACAAAACGGGTCCAAAGACCGGCCCGCTGGAGCCTGGCGATGTCACAGATGAAACCAAGCCCACCTTTAACGGTGATGGTACGCCGGGTAACGTCATTATCATCAAAGATAATGGTAAAGAGATTGGTTCCACCGTGGTGGGGGACGATGGTAAGTGGAGCTACACCCCTAAAGATGACCTGGGGGAAGGTAAGCACGAACTGGAAGTGAGCGAGAAGGACAAAGCGGGCAACATCAGCGACCCTTCAGACCCGATTCAGATTGTGGTCGATACCACACCGCCACCGAAACCTGACGTGGCGAACGCGCTGGATGATAACGATCCGATCACCGGCAAGATTCAGGACGGTGGTATCACTGACGATTCCAGACCGACCTTCAGCGGTGGCGGGGAACCTGGCGATACGGTCACCATTTATGACGGTGATGAAGTCCTGGGCACTACTGTCATTGGCGATGATGGTAAGTGGTCATTCACTCCTGAAGAATCGCTGGACGATGGCAATCACAGCATCACCGTGACGCAAACCGACCCGGCAGGAAATACCAGCGAACCGTCTGACTCGCTGGATTTTGGCGTTGATACGACTCCGCCAGAGGCTGGCGAAGATGTACTTAAAATTACCGGTGTTGCTGATAATGTCGGCGATCAACAGGGCAACGTGACCAGCGGCGGCATCACCGACGACAGCCAGCCTGCCATTACTGGTATTGGTGAAGCAGGAAATATCGTATTTGTTTACAGCACTGACGCCGCAGGCAAACACCTGATTGGCTCGGCTGTCGTTGATGCGGATGGCAAATGGAGCCTGACCCCGGATGCTCCGCTGCTGGAAGGTCTGAACAGCCTGACCCTGGAGACCCAGGATCCGGCCGGTAACCGCATTGCCGGCGAAGCCCCGGCTTACGACGTCACGCTTCTGATCCCGACGGGTACCGAACCGGCAATCACCAGCGTAGTAGACAGTAATGAACCGCATGTTGGTGCGCTGCAGAAGGGTGATGCTACCAACGATAACACCCCGACACTGATTGGTAGCGCTGCACCGGGCGACATCGTCACCATCCGCGACGGCAGCACCGTGCTGGGCTCAGTGACGGCGGACAGCAATGGTAAGTGGACCTTTACGCCAGGCACCGCCCTGGCTGACGGCAATCACAACTTTGTTGTGACAGCTACCGATGCGGCAGGCAATCACTCCGACAGTGGCAACTTCCCGATTTCCATTGATACAGCCGCACCAGATGCAGGTAATGTGGCCGCGAACGATGACGTTGGCGATGTCACGGGTACTGTCAAAGACGGTGAAACTACTGACGATCAGTCCCCGACCTTTGGAGGTAATGCTGAACCGGGCAGCGTGGTGGAAATCATCGATAACGGCAAAGTGATTGGCTCCACCGTGGTCGGCGACGACGGCAAGTGGGAATACACGCCGGAAGAGCCGCTGGGTAAAGGCGACCATGAAATCACCACCGTGGTCACTGACCCGGCGGGTAACAGCAGTGAACCGTCACCGGGCATCAGTTTCTCGGTTGATCCGGATCCGAACCAGGTCACCATTGGCGCTGTCAAGGATGATCAGGGACCGATCACCGGTAACCTGACTGACGGCAACGTCACTGATGACGCGCGTCCGGAACTGACCGGCAGCGGTAAGCCGGGCAGCGTGGTCACCATTAAAGATGGTGATGAGGTACTGGGCTCGACGACTGTGAATCAGGATGGAAGCTGGAGCTTCACACCAACTGAAGACCTTGAGGATGGTGACCACAGCCTGACGGTGACCTCTGTCGATCCGGCAGGTAATGACGTCACCTCTCCGGCCTTCGATCTGACCGTCGATACCGCCTCACCGGGTAAACCGGCCATTACCGTGGCCAGTGATGACGTGGGCAACGTGCGCGGCGATCTGACCAGCGGCAGCGTCACTGATGACGCCAACCCGACGCTGAAAGGTACCGCGGAGGCAGGCAGCCGGGTGGATATCTACGACAACGGCGAGCTGATTGGCTCTGCCGTGGCGGACAGCAACGGCGCCTGGACCTTCACGCCGACCACACCGCTGCCGGAAGGCGAGCACCGTCTCACGGTCACGGCCACTGACAAAGCCGGTAACACCGGCCCGGCCTCCGATGAGTTCGTGCTGTCCACCGACTACACCCCGCCGGTGGCCACGGAAGACAGCCTGAAGATCACCGCCGTGGCGGATGATATCGGCGATCTGCAGGGCAACGTCGCCAGCGGCGCGATCACCGATGACAGCCAGCCGGCCATCAGCGGTATCGGCACCGCCGGTAACACCGTGTTCGTCTACACCACCGACGCGGCAGGGAAACACCTGATCGGCTCGGCGGTGGTTGAGGCGGACGGCACATGGAGCCTGACCCCGGATGCACCGCTGCTGGAAGGGCTGAACAGCCTGACCCTGGAAACCCAGGATCCGGCCGGTAACCGCATCACCGGCGAAGCGCCGGCTTACGACATCACCCTGCTGATCCCGACCGGCACTGAGCCGTCAATCATCAGCGTGATCGACAACAGCGAACCGAACACCGGCGCGCTGCAGAAGGGCGACGTGACCAACGACAGCACCCCGACCCTGAACGGGACGGCGGCGGCCGGCGATATCGTCACCATCCGCGACGGCAGCACCGTGCTGGGCTCCGTGACCGCAGACAGTAACGGCCGCTGGAGCTTCACGCCGGATACGGCGCTGGCGGACGGCAACCATAACTTTGCCGTCACCGCCACCGATCCGGCCGGTAACCACAAGGAGAGCGGCAGCTTCCCGGTGGTGATCGACACCGCAGCACCGTCTGCCACCGGTGATCTGCTGATTACGGATAACGTCGGCGAGTACACCGGTCCGGTGAACGACGGCGACACCACGGATGACCAGTCCCCGACCTTCAGTGGTACGGCACAGGCGGGTGACATCATCACGGTGATCGACAACGGCGTCGTGCTGGGCTCAGCCGTCGCCGGTGATGACGGTAAGTGGACGTACACCCCGGAAACGCCGCTGGCGAAAGGGGAGCATGAGGTCACCACCACCGTCACCGACCCGGCGGGTAACACCAGTGAACCGTCACCGGGCGTCAGCTTCACCGTGGACACCGATCCGAACATGGTCACCATTGGTGCAGTGAAAGATGATCAGGGACCGGTGACCGGCAACCTGACGGATGGCAGCGTCACTGATGACGCGCGTCCGGAGCTGACCGGCAGCGGTAAGCCGGGCAGCGTGGTCACCGTGATGGACGGCACCACCGTCCTGGGCAGCACCACGGTACAGCCGGACGGCAGCTGGAGCTTCACGCCGTCAGCTGACCTGTCTGACGGCAGCCACAGCCTGACGGTGGTCTCCACCGACCTGGCGGGCGGCACCGTCACCTCTCCGGCCTTCGATCTGACCGTCGATACCGCCTCACCGGGTAAACCGGCCATTACCGTGGCCAGTGATGACGTGGGCAACGTGCGCGGCGATCTGACCAGCGGCAGCGTCACCGATGACGCCAACCCGACGCTGAAAGGCACTGCGGAGGCAGGCAGCCGGGTGGATATCTACGACAACGGCGAGCTGATTGGCTCTGCCGTGGCGGACAACAACGGCGCCTGGACCTTCACGCCGACCACACCGCTGCCGGAAGGCGAGCACCGTCTCACGGTCACGGCCACTGACAAAGCCGGTAACACCGGCCCGGCTTCCGACGAGTTCGTGCTGTCCACCGACTACTCGGCGCCTGATAGCGGCCTGGTTACCATTACTGGTATTTATGATGATAAACCGCAGAGCATCGGTCCGGTGGCAGACGGGGGCATCACTGATGATAACCGTCCGCGCATTTCCGGTACTGGCGCAGAAGCAGGCAACATCATCACTGTCTACAATGGCACGACGGTGATTGGTTCTACTACCGTCATGGCAGATGGAACCTGGTCGCTGGAACCGACCACACCGCTGGCGGATGGTCTGTACACATTAACGGCGAAGGAAACCGACAGCGTTGGCAACGTCTCTGACCCGTCTAACGCGTTTACTTTCACGCTGTCTACGCAGGCACCGCCAGTTCCATCGCTGGATAGCGTTTATGACGACGTGGCACCAAATGTTGATAACGTGCAGAAAGGGGAAGTCACCAACGACAACCGTCCAACGCTGAATGGTAGTGGACTGCCTGGCGGCACGATCAGCATTTACGACAACGGTACGCTGATTGGTACCGCCACGGTAGGCGGCAATGGTAGCTGGAGCTTCACGCCGGATACGGCGCTGCTCGATGGTCGCCATAACTTCACAGTTACCGTGACAGACAGCATTGGTCGTGTCAGTCCGGCAACAGGTGGTCATGAGATTATCATTGATACCGCAGCACCATCTGCAACGTCTGATCTGTTGATTACCGATGATGTCGGCACTTATCAGGGGCCGGTGAGCAATGGTGACACCACTGATGACAATACCCCGACCCTGAGTGGTAAAGCTGAAGCGGGCAGTACAGTAAATATCATCGATAACGGCCTCGTCATTGGCACTGCTGTGGCGGATGTCAACGGTAACTGGAGTTACACACCGTCCACACCACTGGCTAATGGTCCGCACGACCTGACCACTACAGTGACCGATCCTTCGGGCAATACCGGACCGGAAGGGACACACGTGAACATTATCGTTGACGTGATCCCTGGGCAGGCCACCATTGTTGCAGTGAAAGATGATGTGGGCAGTGTTACCACCAATGTCGCGCAGAACGGCGTAACGGACGATACTCGTCCGGAAATCACCGGTACCGCGAAGGCTGGCAGCATTGTCACCATCACCGATGGCAGCACTGTGCTGGGTTCCACCACTGCGGGTTCTGATGGAAGCTGGAGCTTCATTCCGACGACCGACCTTGCGCAGGGGAACCACAGTTTCACCGCGACGGCGAAAGATCCGGCAGGTAATGACTCTGTCAGCGGCAGCTGGACCATCACCATTGACATTGATGCGCCGATCAAACCGAGCATCGACAGTGCAATGGATGATGTAGGTAGTAACCAGGGCACCCTGGCGAACCATGGTATGACTGATGACCCGACCCCGACGCTGAGTGGTAAAGCGGAAGCGGGCAGCATCGTGAAGATCTACGATCAGAACGGGCTGCTGGGCTCCGTCACCGCCCGTGCTGACGGCACCTGGAGCTACACACCGACCACCAGACTGGACGAAGGCAGCCATCAGTTCCATGTCACTGCCACCGACAAGGCTGGTAATACCAGCGACGCGTCTGATGTGTTTGAACTGGTGATGGACTTCACCTCGCCGGACAGCAGCAAAATCACTATCACAGATGTGATTGATGATAAGCCGACGCAAACTGGCTCGGTAGCCCATAACGGTGAAACGGATGATAACCGTCCGTTGATCCAGGGTACTGGCGCAGAAGCGGGTGACATCATCACCGTTTACAACGGCGATAAGGTGATCGGTTCCACCACCGTCAAGTCCGATGGTACCTGGGAACTGGAACCGTCTTCACCGTTGCCAAACGGTACGTATGTCCTGACCGCGAAGGAAACCGACAGTGTTGGTAACGAAGCGGGTCCGTCGAATGAATATGTCTTTACGGTATCTACCATTGCACCGCAGGCACCGACGCTGGATAACGTCTACGATGACCTGGCGCCGGGTGTGGACTTCCTGCAGAAAGGTGATATGACCAATGACAACACCCCGACCCTCAGTGGTACAGGTGTGGCCAACGGTATCATCAGTGTTTACGACAATGGCACGTTGATTGGCACGACGACCGTGGCGAGCAATGGCAGCTGGAGCTTCACGCCGGATACGGCACTGAACGACGGCAACCATAACTTCACTGCGACCGTCACTGACACCGTAGGACGTGTCAGCCCGGCAACCGGCGGCTTCAACATCGTTGTGGATACCACTGTGCCGTCTGCGGTCTCCGACCTGCTGATCACCGATGACGTCGGCGCGAAGACCGGTCCGGTGAATAACAATGACACCACCGATGACAACACCCCGACCATCAGCGGCAAGGCGGAAGCGGACAGCACGGTGAGCATCATCGACAACGGTACCGTTATTGGCACCGCGGTTGCAGATATCAACGGTAACTGGAGCTTCACACCGGGTGCGCCGCTGGCGAATGGTCCGCACGACATCACCACGAAAGTGACTGATACGGCGGGTAACACCGGACCTGAAGGGACGCACGTGAACATTATCGTTGACGTCACCCCGGGCCAGGCTGAAATCACCGCCATTAAGGATGACGTGGGCGATGTCACTGCTAATGTCGCGCAGAACGGCGTGACGGACGACACCCGTCCGGAGATCACCGGTACGGCGAAGGCCGGCAGCGTGGTTACCATCACCGATGGCAACAATGTGCTGGGCTCCACCACCGCAGGCTCTGACGGCAACTGGAGCTTTACACCAACCGGCGATCTGGGTAAAGGCAACCATACCTTTACCGCGACGGCAAAAGATCCGGCAGGTAATGACTCTGTCAGCAGCAGCTGGACCATCACCATTGACATTGATGCCCCGATGAAACCGAGCATTGATGCTGCGAATGATGATGTGGGCAGTAGTCAGGGCACCCTGGCTAACCATGGTATGACTGATGACCCGACCCCGACGCTGAACGGTAAAGCGGAAGCGGGCAGCATCGTGAAGATCTACGATCAGAGCGGTCTGCTGGGCTCCGTCACCGCACGCGCTGACGGCACCTGGAGTTACTCGCCGACCGCGGGTCTGGACGAGGGGAGTCACCAGTTCTATGTGACTGCCACCGACAAGGCTGGTAACACCAGTGTTGCCTCGGATAACTTCGAGCTGATCCTGGACTTCACGCCACCAGACAGCAGCAAACTCGCCATCACGGATGTGATTGACGATGTTGGCGGGGTGAACGGTTCTGTACTGAGTGGTACTGAAACCG
>NZ_JMTB01000126.1 GCF_000734965.1 Trabulsiella guamensis ATCC 49490 | reverse complement strand
GGTACCCGAGGATGAAGCAATCCCACCCCCGTAGGTATACAGACCTGCTCCGTTTGCACCGTTAAGGTTGATGGTACCGTCGTTATTCACGGTACCTGAAGTGGCATTACTGTAGATGGCAGCATTGCGCAATGGTGCGTTACCTGCGGCAACAGGGTAATTACCATTGTCGGTAATCACACCGTCTTTACCCACAGTGACATTAACGTTTGTACCAGTAGCAACTATAGCATTGGAGTTTTGCATGCCAGTACCAATAATAATCTGACCATCGTTCTTCACAGTAGAATCAGATGCACCCCGAATACCCGTGTAACCTGTATGAACAACATCATCCCCCCCGCGTGAAACTGGGTCGGATGAAGTATTAACTGAAGCCTCTCTGCCTAAATATATAACACCGGCATATCCATTAGCGCTTCCATCCGCACCAGCATTTATAAACGCACCACCCGTAGTTACGTTAATAATGTTAGGATTTCCTGATACGTTACCATCAATTGTAGTACCAATATTTACAGCGCCATTATTTGTGGCAGTAGCATTATTACTAATCTCCAGCCACTTGCTTGTCCAGCCACCATTGACTGTTGTACCTCCCATATTTACTGTACCGTAGTTCTCAAGCGTAGTTCCGGCACCTGTAATAGTATCAACTACATTAGTTGAGTTTGTTCTGCTTTCAACCCCATTATTTATAATATGGCCACCACTATCAGCATCGAAAACTTTCACATTTTGACCTGTAACATTGATAATGCCATCATTAATAGCGGTACCACCGTTTTTAGCTTTTAATACTATGGCAGACATAGCACCACCTGCACTACCAATGTTAATACCCCCAGTGGATGATATCTGAGCTATAGCATTTGCTCCATTAGCGCGCATAACGATTCGCTCACCGGCTGGTATCATTGCAGGATCATCTGCCGGGATTGAAGGAGGTGTCAGTGTATACTGGTAATTAGTGACAATGTACGCTTTATTAAAAGCACTGTTGTACGCATTTTGTGCAGCACTCCCTGAGCCAAAGTTCTTTGCCGCAACCTGTTGCTGAAGCCAGGTGTTATAGTTTTTTAAATCATCCAGATTATTTACTGTTTTCTGTACTGTTGAGCCATCAGCCAAAGTAACTGTAAAATTCCCTGCGAATGTAAAATTTGACGCCGTAATAGTACGTGGATCGAATGCTGATGAATCAATCCCTGCTGCATCCCCTGCAAATCCCACAGCGTTAACAGAGTTCCAGTTTGCTGTACCATCAGTAACATCTATATATGTCGTATTTTTAACAGAAGCGTTAACGGCACCGGAGGCATTCATGTTAAACGTCCCACCACCAGAAACCTCTGCAATCTTCGCATCAACAAATGGACCGCTACCCGTAGGGGATGGTGAATAAATAGGTGTCGTCCCACTATTAGACCCCAAATATAGTTTACTGGTGTCATATGTTGTAATAGTAGTCGTAATATTTGTTGCCGGATTTGTTACTGCGATACCAATTGATTGAGAACCCACCTCTATTCTCTGGAATGATGAAGGGTCAACTGGGCCTGTGGCATAACCAGATTGATAAAGTGCAGCGATTGTCAAATATTGAACAGAAACGCCGCTAGCACCAGTAAATTTAACTGTTCCGCCTAAAGTATAGTCACTATTATCGTCAATAATAAAAGCGCGCCCCTCATTATTGGCTGTTCCTGGCGTATATGTCAGGTTACTGCAGTCATTCGTGCCACACGGTGTGGTTGAAGCTGTTACAGCTGGCGATATCCGGTCAGTCCCAGTACAACTGCTGCAGCGACAGCTGTCCGCCCACGTTTACCACGCGCTTTTGCAAACTCAGGAACGGCGACCCATGCCTGAGACGATTCGTTCCAGATGACTCTGTATGTCTTGTTCATTTTAATACCACCTACTACATATCCATGCAGATTGATTTACTGTTAATTTTCAGTGTGCCGGAATATATGTCATTTAAGCGTTGGCGTTGGCGTTGGCGTTGGCGTTGGCGTTGGCGTTGGCGTTGGCAGGATGACATATGACTTATTACGGCTCCTCCCTGATTCAATGCCTCCTTAATACAAACTATCGCCTTCACAGTAAATCAGACGGGAATACCATCCTAATCAATAAGTCTATTAATCTTAGTTAATTGTGGCTTTTTCCATGTAAAATGTTAATTAATGCCAGTTATTCATAACTAAAATGATTTAATGAATTAACAAATAAAAAAAAGAAAAATCGCTCCGTGATGAATGTGCAAAATGGCGTCTGAATCGTTCAATGTCTGGTTATCCTCAGTACTCCCCGGTTACGCTCCTGGGCTTTCTCTGATGGCTGGCATACCGACAATGAAAATGAAGGCTTTACACTTCCGGGATAAGCACAGTATACGGCTTCCTCAGAAGCCTCTGGTATCTCAACACGGACGCTGAACTGGTGGCGGCAGTTGCTGAGTTCCGGCTGGCCGGAGGCACTTATCGCTGGTACTGCACAACAGCAAAAACCCCCGTAAAGTGCACCGGGATATCACTCTCCGGGGGAATACCGGCGTCAGCGGGCATCGTTAACTTAAGATACAAAAGCTGTCTGGATATGGCGGGTCAAGAACATTCACAAAAAAAAAGTGGCATTCCTGCATTCGAAAAAAGATACCCTGAGTTTTCCTCTCTGGATATAGTATAATTTATTTTTTTATTTGCTGCTGAATAGAACTCCGGGAGTGTCTGCTCAAGCACATCCCGTCCAGGACTTTCTCCTTTTATAATATGAACTTCATCGGAGATTAGCGTATAACTATTTGCATCCTGCATAAAATCAAAATATATATCCCTGTTAATATTCAATTCATTTCCCCATCCCGGAAACAGGATACCTTCAACATTAACAACGCCTGAATGAGTCTGCTTATTGAAGTTAAAGCCGAGTGTAAGATGTTGTATTACCCCACCCTGAACATAAACCATTCTGGCGATACAGTTGATTCTGTTTGCATCTGCTTCAGTTTTGGATACATGAACAGCCACGAACACAGAAACAACTGTGATAATGACAGCAAAAATATATTTCACCTTCATAATTTTACTCATTTTATTTTATATCGCGATATTATACTGAGACACACCCCGTGGCGGCACCCTGTATTATATTGATACATTCAACGAATAACTCTGGCAAAACCCTGGTAATTTTTTAAAAGAAATAAATAACATTGTGATGCTGGCACTGTAAGACTGTAATGAATGCTCTGGTCTGCGTGCAGTACCGGAAGATTATCACCTGACCAGAACTCAAATTTATCATTGACAAGATAACCTTTAATCATGGCAGTATTACTGAAGATATTTAATCTATTGTCAGGGATTCCAAGCATACAGGATAACAGCATGGATGATAAGTGATTTTTCCATGAAAACAAATTACCCGGAGATTATAACTAAGCATAACTCATTGTTTTTATTTTGAATTTATAAAAAATTATTATGAACAGGATATATTTTAACATTTTGTGCTACCAGCATTCAGGTTGCACCACTGTACCATAGCCATAATGGTGATTATATTGATTATACTGATGTGTTTCCCCAGTACACACAGAGTTATTGGTGAGCGATCAACATGACTGGTTAAGATCACGAAATTCTTGATGTGTTCAGCAGTAATGTTACATGGTGGTCATTTTGGTGGTCTTGACAGAAATGGTTTTTTGCACTAGCTTAATAAACAGCCAGTTACTGGCAATGGCGATCCCAGTCAGAGGAGCCAGATTTAAAAAGCCTGCTTTCGAGCAGGCTTTTTGCTTTTCAACTGCATTTGATGCATCTGCCGAATGCTCTCACGGCAGCCAACACACTAAACTACGCCGTCGGCAGCACAATATCGCTTCCTGCCAGCGTGCCCATCTGGTTGTACATCATGCAGGCGGCGTCGACGATATGCATTGCCAGTGCCGCGCCGCTACCCTCACCCAGGCGCATTTCCATATTCAGGTAAGGTTCAAGCTGTAGCGCGTTCAGCGCCACGCGGGCGCCCTTCTCAGCAGAGACATGAGACGGAATCAGATAGGGTTTGATCGCAGGCGCAATCTGGCAGGCGGCAAGTGCAGATGCGTATGACAGAAAACCATCCAGCATGACCGGCAGACCGCAGCTGGCGGCGCCGAGCATCACGCCAGTCATGCCGACGAGATCAAATCCACCCACTTTTGCCAGCACATCGATGGCATCCCTGGCGTCAGGCTGGTTAATGTCGATGGCGCGACGCACCACATCGACTTTATGCGCCAGCTGGTTTACAGGGAGATTTGCGCCGACGCCAACCACCGCTTCCGGTTCGGTTTGTGTCAGTACACTGACCACCGCGGCAGCAGGCGTAGTGTTAGCCATTCCCAATTCACCGACGCCAAACAGCGTCACACCATCGGCGGCAAGCTGGCGTGTGTACTGCATGGAGGCCACCAGTAATGCGTTGGCCTGTTCGCGCGTCATCGCCGCTTCCCGTGCAATGTTGCCGCTGCCCCTTGCCATTTTCATGTTGACGACACCGGGGATCGGATCAGCATCAATGCCGACATCAATTACATGTACCTGCGCGCCAGCCTGCTTCGCCAGCACGCAGACGCCGGTATTCTGGCGCACCATATTTGCGGTCTGAATAGCGGTGACGATTTGCGGTGAAATGGTAACGCCTTCATGCCAGACGCCATGGTCGGCGCACATAACAATAATGGCTTTGTTATCAAGCCGTAGCTTACCGGCCAGACCGGGCATGCCCATTAATTGTACGGCCAGCGCCTCCAGTCGCCCGAGACTACCCGGCGGCTTCAGCAAACCATCAATATGCTGCTGCGCACGCGCCATCGCTTCTGTATCAGGTTGCGGAATAGTATTTAATAACGCATTCAGATTTTGCATCTTCAACGTTCCCTGTTACAGCAGAGCCAGCAGAAAGACGACTTCGCCCAGTTCGATTGCCGCGCCCAGCGTATCGCCGGTCTGTCCGCCAAGCGTGCGTTTGAGCAATTTTGCGATCACATAGATAGCAACAAGCGTGAACAAGAATGCCACCAGCCCGTTCATCCCCAGCAGCGCTATCGCCAGCACGGCGGTGATACCTACGGTAATAGCGGCCTGTCTGAACGTCACTTTGCCAATAAACAGGTTGCCCATCCCTTCATCACGGGCGTAGCGCTGTCCGTACATCAGCAGGACCGAAACGCCACGCCCGGCGGCGCAGGCGGCTGCAATCACCGAAGGCAACCAGACGCCACGTAGCGACAGTTCGCTAATCAGCAACACTTTCGCCAGCAACACAAAAATGAGCGCCAGCCCACCATTCGTCCCGAGACGGCTGTCACGCATGATCTCCAGCATCCGTTCACGTGGGCGCGAAGAGAAAACGCCGTCGCAGGTATCCGCGAGCCCGTCCAGATGCAGCCCACCAGTCAGCAATGCCAGTGTCAGTACCGCAAACAGCGCGGCCAGCGGCGTACCGCACCAGGTATGCAGCAGTGAGAACACCACTCCGCTCAGCGCCCCCAGCAGCAGGCCGACCAGCGGGAAGGTGATGATGCCACGGACATAATCCTGCAGTTCCACCCCCTGAGACCAGCGCTGCGGCACAGGCAGACGACTCATAAAAGAGAGCGTGGCAAAGAAAACCCTGTTCATTTTATTTTGACTCCTATACCTGACACCACCAGCCAGACGTCTTCTGCCGCCTGCGCCAGTTTTTGATTGGCTCGTCCGGCAATATCACGAAAATACCGTGCCAGCCGGTTCTCCGGCACAATACCCATTCCCACTTCGTTCGTGACCAGCACAACCGGCGACGGACAGCGCTGACACAAGGTAATCAGATGTGTAATTTCCTCGTCCACCCGTTGCTCCAGCGCGGCGTAATCCCAGGTGTCCGGATCACTGTCACCGCCTTCTGCAAAAAGGATATTGGTAATGAGCGTCGTAATGCATTCCAGCAGGATAGCCTCGTCGGGGTCGTTATCCGGCGTGATCACCTGTTCGAGGCGCTGCCAGCGCTCTTCAGTACGCCAGTGCGCCGGGCGATATTGGCGGTGATGGGCAATCCGCTCTGCCATCTCGTCATCGAAAATTTGCGATGTCGCGATGTAAAGCACGGAACGATAATGACTAAGCAACGACTCGGCATGGCGACTTTTACCGCTGCGGGCGCCACCGGTGATAACAATCATATTGCGGGTTCCTGATGCAGAAATGGGGCAGGTTTGAATAAAATAAGATTCATACAAACATCAGGATGAAAGGAAGAGGAAACGGCGAGAGCCAGGCTCTCACCGCGAACCGGTTTATTCGGTTTTACCTTCAGGCACTTTGACTTCGCCCATGATTTTCAGCTTCTTTGAAATATCACGGCGTTCTTTGGACAGCTCAGCATTTTTGATGATGTAGTCATCAACACGATCTTCGTAATCGCTTTTCATGCTGGCGATAATGCCCTGAATAGCATCGACGCTCATGCCTGGCTTGATGTAGTCGCTCAGGTTGTCGAGCAGCAGAACACGCTTCTGGTTGTCACGGATCTTTTTCTCAACGTCCTGGATTTCACGCTGCAATTTGTTCTTGCGTCGGAACAGGCGAACAAACTCCAGTACATCCTGAAATGAAGGCTTAGTTGTTTCCATTTTTACACCCCTGCTAATTAAAACTCGGATTCGTTAAAGCAACCGCTATCGCCGTAGGGATACATTACGTATAGCAATCGCTGATGACAATGGTTATTGCTTTGGAGCCATCATAACCCTAAATGCCGCTGAATCGAAACAACCTGACATCACACCGCTGCCCGTCTGTCTTTTATTTGCGCAATGCACGGCAGATCAGATGGGAGAGTATCTCAAGCTGCCGCGCGAGCTCCATGCTGAGCCAGACGTAGCCGTGGATCGGCGTTTCCGACAGGTTTTCACTGTGGTACTCCTGCATTAGCTGCCGTAATTCGGCGGCGATTTCACTTAATCTTTCGCTATTAGCCAGTATCGGTTGTGGATTCCCTTCGTACAAGGCGTGGGCGATGGTCAGCAGCGTTTGCTGAGTCATCTGTTGTGTCTCACGAAGCGTCCGGGCATTGAGCATCACAAAATGGCTTTCACGCGACGCCCAGTGCGCGTTGATTTGCAACTCCAGCATGCATACCAGATTACGGCTGACGGTTTGAATACCTTCGAAAATCGATTTCTGGATACGCGTTTCTTTGCTGGCAGGCGTGATCAGCCCACGCATTTTGACGACCTCGCCGAGCATCTTTTGCAGGTGTTTATCCAGCCGTGGGCGTTCGAGCAGGTTGGGTGAGGTCCCCGTCTGGTAGAGGCGATTGTAGACGGTGACAAAATTCGCCATCTGAATTCGCCAGTGGAGGAAAGCGCGTTGCGGCCAGATGCCGGTAAACAGCATCGCCAGCAAAGAGCCGAAGATGACATCGCCGCTTCGCCAGAGCGCAGTAGTCAGATCGCCGGGCGGCGCACCCACCACCACGGCCAGCGTAATACCAATCAGTAGGGCCTGGTACGGCTTTTTCCCCAGCGCCAGCCAGCCGCAGAGAAACATCGCCACAGAACACCAGATCAGCATCAGCGGCAGAGAAATGAGTTCAAGCTTAAGCGCCACCAGCCCTAGCGCGGAGCCAAGAATGGTGCCGCCTATGCGTTCATAGGCGCGTGGAACCACGTTTCCCCAGAACGAAATTGGCCCCATCACCACCACCAGCGTGATCAGGGGCCATGTTCCTTCCGGGATGTCAAACACGCGGACCAGCAAAAAAGTCAGAATAAATGCCAGCGCTATCCGCACACCATGAACAACACGGTAGTGACGATACAGGCGAATTTCAAAAGGACTCAGTGATTTGTCAGCACGCACACCTACTCTCCGGCAACGCCGTAAAGCACAATTGTAACGGGTTTTCTGCCGATCGCATCACGCTATGGTAACAATCCTTAACTTTCGCAGGGGAAATGTCCGCTCGCTTACTTACGTTCAACCGAAACGTACATGTCGATGTCCCAGTAGCCGTCAACAGCACCATCGTTCAGGTAGACTTCAAACGTGGCTTTCGGCGCGAACTGCCAGGTCGCATCTTTTTGCAAGCTTTCGAAGAATTGATACCACGGGGTCGCGAAATCATTATTTTCTACCCGCGCGCGGGCCACAGCATAATTCCCGCCCTCGACGGTGGTCATCATCACGCCTTCGCTGTTTGCCGGGATGGTAAAATCATCAGGTACCGTCACGGCAGTATCGCAGCGCAGTTTTTCTGGCGGGGTGATCTCCGGGTTGTCGTAGTAAACGGCAATCCATTCGAGCGGATGAATTTGCTTGCCATCCACCCACGCCATCAGTTGTTCAAATCCCTGTTTGACCTTTTCTTCCCATGGTCCTACCAAATGAAACCCGGCAATCGTGCGCTGATTTTGTGGCTTGATGCTGTATTCCATGTTGCCTCCATTATTGGTGATTTACTGTATATATATACATATAAAGCTAGCAGAGGAGTCATTGATAGTATGTGCGACGATTCACAAAATTACGCTTTATGATGCAGCCAGTCGCTGAAGCGCGAAAACAGACCGCCCTTCCCGACGCCCTCCAGCGTGACCAGCGGCATATGTGCCACCACTTTATCGCGATCAAGAAGTTCAATTTCCCCGACCCGTTTGTTCGCTGCCAGCGGTGCCTCCAGCGATTTCTGATCGAGTATGTATTTCGCTTTGATATGCGGAATTTCCGCTTTCGGCAGGGTCAGCCAGAAATCTTCAACGGTACCGAGGGCGATGGTTTCTTTGTCACCGTACCAGATACGCTCGGTACCGACCTGCTTGCCCTGTTGCAGGATCTGCACGGTATCAAAATTCTGCTGCCCCCATTGCAACAACTTACGTGCCTCAACTTCACGCCCTTTCATGCTTTCCGCGCCCATGATGACGGCGATCAGGCGACGCTTACCATCAACCGCAGACGCAATCAGGTTATACCCTGCCCCGGACGTATGACCGGTCTTAAGACCATCCACATTCAGGGTTTTATCCCACAGCAAACCATTGCGGTTCTGCTGAGTGATACCGTTCCAGGTCAGGCTCTTCTCACTGTACATATGGTAGAACTCAGGCTCGCCGTGGATGATAGCCCGCGACAGCACGGCCAGATCGTAAGCAGAGCTGTGCTGGCCAGGCGCATCGAGACCGTGGACGGTCTCAAAGTGTGTATCCCTGAGCCCCAGTTTTTGCACATAGTCGTTCATCATCGCCACAAACTGAGGCTCACCTCCCGCCACGTAATCCGCCAGCGCCACGCAGGCATCGTTACCGGAGTCCACAATCAGACCGCGGCTCAAATCGCGCACTGTCAGACGGTCGCCTGCTTTCAGGAACATCAGTGATGACCCGTCAAAAACCGGATTCCCTTTTGCCCACGCGTCACGCCCTACCGTCACCATATCGTCCGCCGTAATGCGATGGCTGTCGATCGCGCGGTCAACCACATACCCCGTCATCAGTTTGGTGAGGCTGGCGGGATTGCGCTGCTGATGTTCGTTGCCGGAGGTTAAAATCTGGCCGGTGGTGTAATCCATCAGAACCCAGGAGCCCGCCTGAATAGCTGGCGCGGTGGGGGAAAATTCAATCGTTTCGGCGGCCAGTGCCGATGAAATACTCATCGCGAGTAAAGATGCAGCAATAAACAAACGGCGTTTCAATAGCATATCCTCAAGAACGTTATAAAAATCGCTGCTCTTTTTACGGAAGTTCGCGTGTCAGCGCCTGGCAAAATTGCAATGAAATGTGACAGCCCCCACTTTCATCACGCGCCATTCTGTGCAGAGGCACGAGAAAGCACGGCTTTTTATTCGGATGTGAAGCCACAATCGTTTACCATACCCCATCATATTCATACAGGATGGAGCTTCGGGTGTCTGATTCCGCAACGCAGCCTACTTTTCTCTTCCACGATTACGAAACCTTCGGCACCAGTCCGTCTCTGGACAGGCCAGCGCAGTTCGCCGCCATTCGTACCGACGCGGATTTCAATATTATCGGCGAGCCTGAGGTTTTTTACTGCAAGCCTGCCGATGACTATCTGCCGCAGCCCGAAGCGGTACTCATTACCGGTATTACGCCGCAGGAAGCGCGGGCGAAAGGTGATAACGAAGCCGCGTTTGCCCGCCGCATTCATGACATCTTTACCGTGCCGAAAACTTGCGTGGTGGGTTATAACAACGTCCGGTTTGACGACGAAGTGACGCGCAATATTTTTTATCGCAACTTCTACGATCCTTACGCCTGGAGCTGGCAAAACGACAATTCGCGTTGGGATCTGCTCGACGTCATGCGCGCCTGCTACGCATTGCGCCCGGAAGGGATCCACTGGCCGGATAACGACGAAGGGTTACCGAGCTTCCGCCTTGAGCATCTCACCAAAGCCAATGGCATTGAACACAGTAACGCCCATGACGCGATGGCTGACGTTTACGCCACCATTGCCATGGCGAAGCTGGTGAAAAGCCAGCAACCGCGCCTGTTTGATTATCTCTACGCCCACCGCAGCAAGCAGAAACTTGTCCCGTTGATTGACGTGCCGCAGATGAAACCGCTGGTGCATGTCTCCGGGATGTTTGGCGCCTGGCGTGGCAACACCAGTTGGGTCGCCCCGCTCGCCTGGCACCCGGACAACCGCAACGCAGTGATTATGGTTGACCTCGCGGGTGATATCTCGCCGTTGCTTGAACTGAATGCCGACGCCCTGCGTGAGCGGCTCTACACCGCCAAAGCCGATCTTGGTGACAATGTACCGGTGCCGGTGAAACTGGTGCATCTGAATAAATGCCCGGTGCTGGCGCAGGCCAATACGCTGCGTCCGGAAGACGCTGACCGTCTGGGTATCAACCGCCAGCATTGCCTCGATAACCTCAAAGTGCTGCGGGAAAATCCACAAGTCCGGGATAAAGTAGTGGCGATCTTCGCTGAAGCGGAGCCATTTGTTCCCTCTGAGAACGTTGATGCGCAACTGTATAACGGCTTTTTCAGCGATGCCGATCGGGCGGCAATGAAAATCGTGCTGGAAACCGAACCGCGTAATCTGCCAGCGCTGGATGTGACGTTTGCTGACAAACGCATCGAACGTCTGCTGTTTAACTATCGCGCCCGTAATTTCCCGGGGACGCTGGATGACACCGAACAACAGCGCTGGTTACAGCATCGCCGCAACGTCTTTACGCCAGAGTTTCTGCAGGCCTACGCCCAGGAGCTGGAAATGTTATACGGTCAGTATGACGGGGACAGCGAAAAACTCGGGCTGCTCAAGGCGCTGTATCAGTACGCACAGGAAATCGTCTGATAAAAAAAACCGGAGACACAGTCTCCGGTTTTCCATTGCGGTTCGCGTTAATTACGCGATGTCTTCGTACTGCGGCACCGGGTTACGGAAGCTTTTGGTCACACAGGCCAGATAGACCAGACCGATACCCGCCCAGATCAGGCCGAGCACCATCGAGCTCTCTTCCAGGTTGATCCACAACGCACCTACTGTCAGCGCACCACACACCGGCAGTACCAGATAGTTGAAATGGTCTTTCAGCGTCTTGTTGCGCTTCTCGCGGATCCAGAACTGCGAGATCACGGAGAGGTTAACGAAGGTGAACGCCACCAGCGCACCGAAGTTGATCAGCGCTGTCGCCGTGACCAGATCAAAGTTGATCGCCAGCAGAGCAATCGCACCCACCAGCAGCACGTTCCATGCCGGCGTACGCCATTTCGGGTGAATGTAGCCGAAGAAACGGCTCGGGAACACACCGTCACGCCCCATCACATACATCAGACGAGAAACACCTGCGTGTGCCGCCATGCCGGAAGCCAGTACGGTCACGCTGGAGAAAATCAGCACGCCCCACTGGAAAGTTTTCCCTGCCACGTACAGCATGATTTCAGGCTGCGACGCGTCCGGATCTTTGAAACGAGAGATATCCGGGAAATAGAGCTGCAGGAAGTAAGAGGCGCCAATGAACACCAGACCGCCAATCAGCGCCGTCAGGAAAATCGCTTTCGGGATCACACGCTCAGCGTCTTTGGTCTCTTCCGACAGCGAAGAGATGCCGTCAAAGCCCAGGAACGAGAAGCAGAGGATCGTCGCACCGGTGATCATCGGTACCACGTGCGCATCTTCAGACCAGAACGGACGGGTGCTGGTCAGCGTACCCGCGCCTTCACCATGAGAAACACCGTAGATGATAAGCCCCACGATCACCGCCACAATACCCATCTGCAGAATCACAATCAGGGTGTTGAAGTTGGCGACGGTCTTGATGCTGCGCAGGTTAGAGATGGTCATAAAGGCCACCAGCGCCACCACAAAGATCCACGACGGTACGGAAGGCACCAGTGCTTCAAAGTAAATTTTCGCCAGCAGGATGTTGATCATCGGCATGAACAGGTAGTCCAGCAGCGACGACCAGCCCACCATAAAGCCTACGGTCGGGCTAATGGATTTCTGGGCGTAGGTATACGCCGAGCCAGCAGACGGGAAACGGCGAACCAGTTTACCGTAGCTCAGCGCAGTAAAGAGAATGGCGACCAGCGCAAAGGCGTAAGCCGTCGCAACATGACCATCAGTGAGGCCTGAAACGATACCAAATGTATCGAACAGCGTCATCGGCTGCATATAGGCAAGGCCCATCATGACAACCGGAACCAGCGTAAGCGTTTTACGTAATTCCACGCGAGAGGTGTTTGGAGTAACGTTATGCGACATGGTCATCCCCCTTTACGGCGAATGCCGTCGCGTAAGCAAAAAATTGCCCCATTGTTCTGGAATCCTCAGCGACAACAACTGTCGGTTTTTGGTAAGTATCTATCCGGTACGAAGCCCGGCCTCTTGGTTTTAAATGACGAAACGCTATGCAAAAAAATAACCGACGAGTTAAAAAAACGTCGGTTAGTCTCTGATTTTGCAGGCGGCGTATTGTGCCCCCAACGATTGTTAAAAACAAGCGAATGCGAGCGCCGTCAAAAAAAACTTTTCAATAAACGGTTGAATTTTAAACACTCATTTTATGATAGACCGCAGCTATGGCACTATTTGCTAAAATAGCCTCCCGCCACCACGCACTGGCAAGCCCTGACGTCTGTTCGTTCCAGCCAATCCAGACCGGATCAAACGCCGACCAGGAGGCGACCTTTTTCTCTACCAGCGCGCCGCTATCAAGAAAACGTTGTGCCATATAACGCGGCACAAATCCACATCCCAGACCACTGATTTGTAATTCCAGTTTAGTTTTAAAATCAAAGACCGTGATGGCGTCCTGATCTTCTAACAGTTGCCTGAATGCTGGGCATTCCGGCGAGGCGCTGTCGCCCACGACAATGGCGCGGAAACGTTTGATGGTGCGTCGGCTGAGCGGCTCGTTCTCCTGCGCCAGCCCGTGATGCGGCGCGACGACAAAAACATGTTCCAGTTCACCAAGTGTTGCGAAAGCGAAACCGCTGTGCGGCGGCGGATCACGCAGTGCGCCGATGACGATGTCCGCCCGTCCACGGATCAGCGCGTCCCACGAGCTTCCCAGTACACCATTGATAAATTTCAGCCGGGTGACGCTGTGACTCTGATAGAAAGTTTCAATCAGTGGCGCCAGCAGGGAGAAAGGGAACGTATCGTCAACGCCAATAATGAGTTCATTCTCCCAGCCTTCGTTAAGCTTGATAGCCTGCTGTTCCAGCTCGCGCACGTTGTGCAGCACCTCGCGCCCTTTCTCCAGCAGCAGTTTACCGGTGCGAGTGAACGTGGCGCGGTGTCCGCTACGGTCGAGCAGTTGAATATTGAGGTCGCTTTCCAGTTTATGAACGGTATAGCTGAGCGCCGAGGGCGTCTTGTAGAGCTTTGCCGATGCCGCAGCAAAGCTCCCCTCTTTTTCAAGCGCATCAAGAATGATGAGGACATCCAGCAGTGGCTTCATCGTCGCTCCTTTGCGTGGCGCGATTTGGCCGCCAGTATGTCACTCCATCGGCATTACCAGCGGATCAGGGTACTGATATTCAAAACCGAGTTCATTGCAAATCCGGCTGCCATCAATGATTTTCCCCTTCTCTTTACTGTCTCCGGCAACAAAGGAAGGCGGCTCCAGCCCCAGTTCCCTCGCCATCTGCGGATAAAACACCGCGCGCGAAGGATGTTTCGGCGCACATATATTATAGATGTGTCCCCCCTTGGGAGCCTGTAACAGCAGTGTAATGGCGGAAATCACATCCTCCAGATGCACCAGATTGACGCCATGCTCGCCATCCGGTGCCTGTTTTCCAGCGAAAAAACGCCCTGGATGCCGCCCCGGCCCCACCAGTCCGGCCAGCCGCAGAATATCCACCGATGTCCCCGGCAGATGATGCAGCCAGTCTTCCAGCTCTTTCAGCACCCGGCCGCTGGCAGTAACAGGCTCACGTGGCGTGCTCTCTTTAATGGTACCCGTCGCATTACCATATACCGAGGTGGAACTGATAAAGAGGATCCGCGGGATATGGTAAGCCAGCGCAGAATCCACAATTTCCTGCACCGCCTGAAGGTAAAATTCCTCGCCCGGACCGCTGCGACGCGCCGGAAGGGTGATCACCAGCGCGTCCACATTCATGAGCGCATCCAGATCCTCCGTTTCACAGACCAGTTGAGGTTCCAGCCGTAAGGGATAGCTGTCGATCCCGCACATCCTCGCCGCCTCCACGCCATCCCGGGTGGTTTTACTGCCCGTGACCTGCCAGCCGTGCGCCGTTAACGACAGCGCCAGCGGCATGCCCAGCCACCCTAATCCGACAATCGCGACTTTTTTCATGCGTTATCTCCTGACTCATTTGGTCTCCTGTATTAAGGCTACGCCAGCCCACCGAAACTGACAATTCATAGCATCAATATGAATTCAATAAACAATGGAAAAAAGCCCTTGCTTTCGGAGACAAAAGTGGTTTAGGTTAAAAGGCATAGTGTGAATAAGCATTCAATGAGAATTTTATGAGCGTTCAATTTAAACACCACCATCATCACCATCATCCTGACTAGTCTTTCAGGCGATGTGTGCTGGAAGACATTCAGATCTTCCAGTGGTGCATGAACGCAAGAGAGAGCCCCCGGAAGATCATCTTCCGGGGGCTTTTTTTTTGGTTCGCTTTCAGACAGGTATACAGAGGAAATAACAATGTCAGATAACAGCCGTTTACGCATAGCTATTCAGAAATCAGGGCGTCTGAGTGAAGACTCACGCGAATTACTGGCCCGCTGCGGCATCAAAATTAATCTCCACACCCAGCGTCTGATTGCGCTGGCTGAAAATATGCCCATCGATATTCTGCGCGTACGCGACGACGACATCCCCGGTCTGGTCATGGATGGTGTGGTGGACCTCGGCATTATTGGTGAGAACGTGCTGGAAGAAGAGCTGCTGAGCCGCCGCGCGCAGGGCGAAGATCCGCGTTACTTCACGTTGCGCCGTCTTGATTTCGGCGGCTGTCGCCTGTCGCTGGCGACGGAAGTTGATGATGTCTGGGACGGCCCCGCCTCTCTCGACGGCAAACGTATCGCCACCTCCTACCCTCACCTGCTGAAGCGTTACCTCGACCAGAAAGGCATCTCTTTTAAATCCTGTCTGTTAAATGGTTCGGTGGAAGTTGCGCCGCGTGCCGGACTGGCGGACGCCATTTGCGACCTGGTCTCCACCGGGGCGACGCTGGAAGCCAACGGCTTGCGTGAAGTGGAAGTGATTTACCGCTCAAAAGCCTGTCTGATCCAGCGAGACGGTGACATGGACGACGCCAAACAGCAGTTGATCGACAAACTCCTGACCCGTATTCAGGGCGTGATTCAGGCCCGCGAATCCAAATACATCATGCTGCACGCGCCAACTGAACGTCTGGAAGAAGTCATTTCCCTGCTGCCTGGCGCCGAGCGCCCGACCATTCTGCCGCTGGCCGGAGACCAACAGCGCGTGGCGATGCACATGGTCAGCAGCGAAACCCTGTTCTGGGAGACGATGGAAAAGCTGAAAGTGCTCGGTGCCAGCTCGATTCTGGTACTGCCGATTGAGAAGATGATGGAGTAACCACCATGAGCTTCAACACAATTATCGACTGGAACCAGTGCAGCCCCGAGCAACAGCGTGAACTGCTGATGCGCCCGGCGATGTCCGCGTCTGAGACCATTACCCGCAGCGTGATGGAGATCCTCGAAAATGTAAAAACGCGCGGCGACGCTGCGCTGCGTGAATACAGCGCCCGCTTTGATAAAACCGATGTCGTGTCGCTGAAGGTAACGCCCGAAGAGATGGCGGCGGCAGGCGACCGCCTGAGCGTGGAGCTGAAACAGGCGATGACAGTGGCGGTTAAAAATATCGACACTTTCCACACCGCGCAGCAGTTACAGACTATCGACGTTGAAACGCTGCCAGGGGTGCGCTGCCAGCAGATGACCCGCCCGCTGGCATCCGTTGGCTTGTACATTCCTGGCGGCTCTGCACCCCTGTTTTCAACGGTTCTGATGCTGGCGACACCGGCGCGTATCGCCGGTTGTAAACGCGTGGTGCTGTGTTCGCCGCCGCCGATTGCCGATGAAATTCTCTACGCGGCACAGCTCTGCGGCGTGCAGGAGGTGTTTAACGTTGGTGGCGCGCAGGCGATTGCCGCTCTGGCTTTCGGGACTGAAACCGTCCCGTCTGTTGATAAAATCTTTGGCCCGGGTAACGCTTTTGTCACCGAAGCCAAGCGCCAGGTCAGCCAGCGTCTTGATGGTGCGGCGATCGACATGCCTGCCGGCCCGTCCGAAGTGCTGGTGATTGCCGACAGCGGCGCCACCCCGGATTTTGTCGCGTCTGATTTACTGTCACAGGCGGAGCACGGCCCGGATTCGCAGGTGATCCTGCTGACGCCGGATGCCGACATGGCACGCCGCGTGGCCGACGCTGTTGCTCGCCAGTTAACCGACCTGCCGCGCGAAGAAACCGCCCGCCAGGCACTCTCTGCCAGCCGCCTGATCGTGGCGAACGATATCGCCCAGTGTGTGGACATTTCGAATCAGTACGGCCCTGAGCACCTGATTATCCAGACCCGCAACGCGCGCGAACTGGTTGATGGCATCACCAGCGCCGGTTCGGTATTTCTCGGTGACTGGTCGCCGGAGTCAGCGGGTGACTACGCCTCCGGCACCAACCACGTATTGCCGACCTATGGTTACACCGCCACCTGTTCGAGCCTTGGCCTCGCCGATTTCCAGAAACGCATGACTGTGCAGGAGCTTTCCCGTGACGGTTTCGCGAGCCTCGCCAGCACCATTGAAATTCTGGCGACTGCCGAGCGTCTGACTGCCCACAAAAATGCCGTTACGCTGCGTGTTGCAGCCCTCAAGGAGCAAGCATGAGCATTGAAGATTTAGCCCGCGAGAACGTCCGCAATCTGACGCCGTATCAGTCTGCCCGCCGTCTTGGCGGTAAAGGCGACGTCTGGCTGAACGCCAACGAATTTCCCACCGCGGTGCCCTTTGGCCTGACGCAGCAGACGCTGAACCGTTACCCGGAATGCCAGCCGAAAGCAGTGATCGACAACTATGCCCGCTACGCTGGTGTGAAACCGGAACAGGTGCTGGTCAGCCGCGGCGCAGATGAAGGCATTGAGCTGTTGATCCGTGCGTTTTGCGAGCCGGGTAAAGATGCGATTTTGTTCTGCCCACCAACTTACGGCATGTACAGCGTCAGTGCGGAAACGTTTGGCGTTGAGTATCGAACCGTTCAGGCCAAAGAAGGCTGGCAGCTTGATTTACCGGCAATTGCAGAAAAACTGGATGGCGTAAAACTGGTCTACGTCTGCAGCCCGAACAACCCGACCGGGCAAATCATCAACCCGCAGGATATGCGTGACCTGCTGGAAATGACACGTGGTAAAGCGCTGGTGGTGGCTGACGAAGCCTATATTGAATTCTGCCCACAGGCGACGCTGGTCAACTGGCTGGAAGAATATCCGCACCTGGTGGTGCTGCGTACGCTGTCGAAAGCCTTTGCCCTCGCCGGGCTGCGCTGCGGTTTTACGCTTGCCAGCGACGACGTGATCGCTCTGCTGATGAAGGTCATCGCCCCCTACCCGCTCTCCACACCGGTAGCGGATATCGCGGCACAGGCATTGAGCCCGGATGGAATTGTCGCCATGCGCCAGCGCGTGACGCAGATCATCGACGAGCGCCAGTATCTGATAAGCCAGTTGCGCGACATCCCGTGCGTTGAGCAGGTTTTCGATTCGGAAACCAACTACATTCTGGTTCGCATCACCGCCTCCAGCGCAGTATTTAAATCCCTGTGGGATCAGGGCATTATTTTACGAGACCAGAACCGCCAACCCACACTGAGCGGCTGTCTGCGTATCACGATTGGTACCCGTGCTGAGAGCCAGCGCGTCATTGATGCCTTAAGAGCGGAGAATGTATGACCCAGAAGTTTCTCTTTATTGACCGTGACGGCACGTTGATTGCCGAGCCGCCGAGCGATTTTCAGGTCGACAGATTCGATAAGCTGGCCTTCGAGCCGGACGTCATTCCGACGCTGCTGGCATTGCAGAAAGCGGGCTTTAAGCTGGTGATGATCACCAACCAGGACGGTCTGGGAACGACCAGCTTCCCGCAGGCCGATTTTGACGGTCCGCATAACCTGATGATGCAGATCCTCACCTCGCAGGGCGTGGTGTTTGAAGATGTGCTGATCTGCCCGCACCTGCCTGCGGATAACTGCGACTGCCGCAAGCCGAAAACACAGTTGGTCACCCGCTGGCTGGAGGCAGGCGTGATGGACGCCGCGAACAGCTACGTGATTGGCGACCGCGCCACCGATGTGACGCTTGCGGACAATATGGGCATCACCGGCCTGCTCTATAACCGCGATACACTGAACTGGCAGGCGATTGGCGCGCAACTGACGAAGCGCGACCGTTACGCCCATGTTGAACGTACCACCCGCGAAACGCAGATTGATGTCAAAATATGGCTGGATCGTGAAGGCGGCAGCAAGATCAACACTGGCGTGGGTTTCTTCGATCACATGCTCGATCAGATTGCGACTCACGGCGGGTTCCGCATGGAGATTGCCGTGAAAGGCGATCTTTATATCGACGACCACCACACGGTGGAAGATACCGGGCTGGCACTCGGCGAAGCACTAAAACTGGCGCTGGGCGACAAACGCGGCATCAACCGCTTCGGCTTTGTCCTGCCGATGGACGAGTGCCTGGCGCGCTGCGCGCTGGATATCTCCGGTCGTCCGCACCTCGAATACCGCGCGGAATTCACTTACCAGCGCGTGGGGGATTTAAGCACCGAAATGGTCGAACACTTCTTCCGTTCTCTCTCCTATACCATGGGCGTAACACTGCACCTGAAAACCAAAGGCAAGAATGATCACCACCGCGTGGAGAGTCTGTTCAAAGCGTTTGGTCGTACCCTGCGCCAGGCGATTCGCGTCGAGGGCGATGCGCTGCCGTCATCGAAAGGAGTGCTGTGATGAACGTGGTGATTCTGGATACCGGTTGCGCCAATCTGAACTCGGTGAAGTCTGCGGTGAGTCGTCACGGCTATGAGCCGGTGGTCAGCCGCGCACCGGAGGTGGTTCTGCGCGCCGATAAGCTGTTTCTGCCCGGCGTTGGCACCGCACAGGCGGCAATGGACCAGTTGCGCGAACGGGAACTTATCGAACTCATTAAAGCCTGTACTCAGCCGGTGCTGGGGATATGCCTTGGCATGCAGTTGCTTGGCCGTCGCAGTGAAGAGTCGCACGGCGTCGATATGCTCGGCATTATCGGCGAGGACGTACCGAAGATGATCGACCGCGGCCTGCCGCTGCCGCATATGGGCTGGAACCGCGTTTACGCGAAGGCCGGTAATCCGCTGTTTCGTAACATCGACGACGGTGCGTACTTCTATTTTGTTCACAGCTACGCGATGGCGGTCAACCCGTACACCATCGCCCGCTGTGATTATGGCGATGCCTTCACCGCCGCGGTACAAAAAGACAATTTCTTTGGCGTCCAGTTCCACCCTGAGCGTTCCGGTAAAGCAGGTGCTCAGTTGCTGAAAAACTTTCTGGAGATGTGATGATAATTCCGGCTTTAGATTTAATTGACGGCACGGTGGTGCGTCTCCATCAGGGCGATTACGGCCAGCAGCGCGACTATGGTACCGACCCGCTGCCGCGTTTGCAGGACTATGCCGCTCAGGGTGCCGAAGTGCTGCATCTGGTTGACCTGACCGGCGCGAAAGATCCGGCGAAACGGCAGATCCCGCTGATTAAAACGCTGGTCGCGGGCGTTACTGTCCCGGTACAGGTCGGCGGCGGCGTGCGTACTGAAGATGACGTCGCAGCGCTGCTGGATGCGGGCGTGTCACGCGTGGTGATTGGCTCGACAGCGGTGAAATCGCCAGAACAGCTAAAAGGCTGGTTTACCCGCTTCGGGGCGGAAAAACTGGTGCTGGCGCTGGATGTACGCATCGATGATCAGGGCAATAAACAAGTCGCTGTCAGCGGCTGGCAGGAAAACTCCGGCGTGACGCTGGAAGCGCTGGTCGACGCCTATCTGCCGGTTGGGCTGAAACATGTACTGTGCACCGACATCTCCCGCGACGGCACGCTGGCAGGCTCAAACGTCTCGCTGTATGAAGAAGTCTGCGCCCGTTATCCGCAGGTGGCGTTTCAGTCATCAGGCGGTATCGGTGGACTGGACGACATCGCTGCACTGCGCGGCACCGGCGTGCGTGGCGTGATTGTCGGACGTGCGCTGCTGGAAGGTAAATTTAACGTCACGGAGGCGATTCAATGCTGGCAAAACGGATAATCCCCTGTCTTGACGTGCGTGACGGGCAGGTCGTAAAAGGCGTGCAGTTCCGCAATCACGAAATCATCGGCGATATCGTGCCGCTGGCGCAGCGCTACGCCGACGAAGGCGCCGACGAACTGGTGTTCTATGACATCACCGCGTCCAGCGATGGTCGCGTGGTGGATAAGAGCTGGGTGGCGCGGGTGGCGGAAGTGATCGACATTCCGTTTTGCGTCGCGGGGGGGATTAAGTCGGTGGAGGACGCAGCGAAGATTCTGTCTTTCGGTGCTGATAAAATCTCGGTCAACTCCCCTGCTCTCGCAGAACCGGAGCTGATTACCCGTCTGGCGGATCGTTTTGGCGTGCAGTGTATTGTCGTGGGCATTGATACCTGGTTTGACGCTGACAGCGGCAAATATCACGTCAATCAATATACCGGCGATGAAAGCCGCACCCGCGTGACGCAATGGGAAACCCTCGACTGGGTGCAGGAAGTACAACGGCGCGGTGCCGGGGAAATCGTTCTCAACATGATGAATCAGGACGGCGTGCGTAACGGTTACGACCTTGAGCAACTGAAAAAAGTGCGTGAGGTATGCCACGTCCCGCTGATCGCCTCCGGTGGCGCGGGCACGATGGAACACTTCCTTGATGCGTTCCGCGTGGCAAACGTTGACGGCGCGCTGGCCGCCTCCGTGTTCCATAAGCAGATCATTAATATTGGTGAATTAAAAACGTACCTGGCAGCACAGGGCGTGGAGATCAGGGTATGTTAACTGAACAACTGGACTGGCAAAAAACCGACGGACTGATGCCCGCCATCATTCAACACGCGATTTCCGGCGAAGTATTGATGCTTGGTTATATGAACCAGGATGCGCTGGCGAAAACGCAGGAGACGGGCAAAGTCACCTTTTTCTCCCGCACGAAGCAGCGTTTGTGGACCAAAGGAGAAACCTCCGGCAACGTGTTAAATGTGGTCAGCATTACGCCGGATTGCGATAATGACACGCTGCTGGTGCTGGCGAACCCGGTTGGCCCCACCTGCCATAAAGGCACCTCCAGCTGCTTCGGCGAGACCAGTCACCAGTGGCTGTTTCTCTATCAGCTCGAGCAACTGCTGGCAGAACGTAAAACCGCCGACCCGGCCAGTTCATACACCGCGAAACTGTATGCCAGCGGTACCAAGCGCATTGCGCAGAAGGTGGGCGAAGAAGGCGTTGAAACCGCGCTGGCGGCGACAGTGCATGATCGCGATGAGCTGACTAACGAAGCATCGGATTTGATGTATCACCTGCTGGTGCTGCTGCAGGATCAGGATCTGGATTTGACCACGGTGATTGAAAACTTAAGGAAGCGGCACAAATAGATCAGGCATAAAAAAACGGGCATTACTGCCCGTTTTTTTATCTCAGTTACTGCTTCGGTCGATAGCTGCGTATGGCATTACGCCCCAGCACCACACCGGCACCGATCATCCCGCCCAGCAGAACTGCCAGCACCAGCGTTAACGCGCGTTTCGGGCTGTCGCGGTAAACCGGCAAATCCGGTTTCATGACATAACGGTATGCATGAATGGTGGTGGGATCGATTTTCAGGTTCTGGATGTCCAGCAACGTCTGTTTGGTCTGGAAGTACGCAGGCGAGAAGACCAGCGGTCGCGTGGATTCATTCTGAATCATCGAGTTCAGCGCATCGCTACCCAGCAGGAACATGGTGTCCTGCGTGACATCCTGCGTCTGCTGCACCTGCGGTTTAGTAATGTTTGCCTGCTCAGCAAACTTCAGCGCTTCCTGAATCTGCTTAATACGCAGATCTTTCTGCTCCTGCGCCACCTTCTCCTGGGTTTTCAGTGAATCGCCGAGGGTATCAATTTGCAGCGCAATGTTGTCCTTAAGGTCAACGTCGATTTCTTTTGCGATTTGCTCATCAACTTGCTGAATGTACTTTGCCAGTTGCTGCTGCGCGCCTTCAGCAGTCTGCCCCTGGTAGGTAATCTGCAGCGGAACCTTTTCGGTTTTGACCACTGGCTCAATCGTCAGTTTTTCCGGTTTTTCCTGGTTATTCAGTGATTCGGCTAACGCGGAAAACGCCGAATTAAAACGGTCAACAACCCGCGTCTGTAAATCACTAACATTCGGTGCAGTAGTGCCATACAGAATATTTAAGGCGTTACTGTAAGTGGCAATTTGTGCCGTATCGGGTTGTGAAATAATAGCAGTAGATGTCCATTTTTCTTTCGCTATAAACAGGTAACCTGCGGCGACAAGAATGGCAACGATGATACAGATGCCGATCGTCACTTTTCCACGCCAAAGCTGTACTACTATGTCAATTAAATCAATCTGTTCGGAATCGACACGGCGCGCGTCAGATCCATTATTGTTGTCTTGTGTCATACGAACCTTATACAGGACAAAGATGGAATACCCACAAAGTGATTTAGTTTACGGATTAACCTGCCGATTGCTATCGGAATTTATCCTGATTTTCGAGGAATTTACCGGTTTCGGTGGCTATGATAATTGTAGATTATGATTATCTTTTTTCACCTTTGACGGGTATTATTTTGCCTTTCGTAACAGTTGAAGGCGAGAATGTCTTCCTGAGCGTGTGTTTTGAGGGAATGCTATGAAATATCTGGTAACAGGAGCCGCTGGTTTTATCGGTTTTCACGTCAGCGAACGATTGCTGAAAGCGGGACATCAGGTAGTGGGAATCGATAATCTCAATGATTACTATGATGTGAGTCTGAAGCAGGCGCGCCTTGACCGACTCGTCTCCCCGCAGTTCAGCTTCCATAAAATCGATCTGGCGGACCGCGCTGCCATGGAAGCCCTGTTTGCCAGTGAGAAGTTTGATCGTGTTATCCACCTTGCCGCGCAAGCCGGTGTGCGTTATTCGCTGGAAAACCCGCATGCCTATGCTGAGTCAAACCTGATCGGGCATCTGAACATTCTCGAAGGTTGCCGACATCACCAGGTTCAGCATCTGCTGTATGCCTCGTCCAGTTCGGTCTATGGCCTGAACCGCAAAATGCCGTTCTCCACCGATGACTCCGTTGATCACCCGGTATCGCTGTATGCCGCAACCAAGAAGGCCAACGAGCTGATGTCGCACACCTACTCGCACCTCTACGGTCTGCCAACCACAGGCTTGCGCTTTTTCACGGTGTATGGCCCGTGGGGACGCCCGGATATGGCGTTGTTTAAATTCACCAAAGCGATGATTGAAGGCAAGAGCATCGACGTTTACAACTACGGCAAGATGAAGCGTGATTTCACCTATATCGATGACATCGCCGAAGCCATTATTCGTCTGCAGGATGTGATTCCTGAAGCCAACCCGGAATGGACCGTCGAGACGGGATCGCCGGCAACCAGCTCCGCGCCTTATCGCATCTATAACATCGGTAACAGCTCACCGGTGGAACTGATGGATTACATTACGGCGCTGGAAGAGGCGTTAGGTATTGAAGCGGATAAAAACATGATGCCGATTCAGCCGGGTGACGTTCTGAATACCAGCGCCGATACTAAAGCGCTGTATGAGGTGATTGGCTTTAAGCCACAGACATCTGTCAAAGACGGGGTGAAAAACTTCGTTGACTGGTATCGCGAGTTTTACAAAGTCTGAACCTGTATCCCCCGACCACATGGTGGCCGGGGGGTAGTATCAATCGTTGCCAAACAGATCGCGGGTATACACTTTATCCGCCACATCTGCCAGCTCTTCTGACATCCGGTTGGAAACAATCACATCCGCTTCTTTCTTGAACGCATCAAGATCACGCACGACACGAGAGCGGAAGAATTCATCCTCTTTCATGACCGGTTCGTAGACAATAACCTCTACGCCTTTGGCCTTGATACGCTTCATGATCCCCTGAATAGAAGAGGCACGGAAGTTATCAGAGCCACTCTTCATGATCAGGCGATACACCCCCACTACCTTCGGCTTACGCGCCAGAATAGAGTCAGCAATAAAATCTTTACGCGTGCGGTTAGCATCAACGATGGCCGAGATGAGGTTGTTCGGTACCTGGTCATAGTTCGCCAGCAGCTGTTTGGTGTCTTTCGGCAGACAGTAACCACCATAACCAAATGACGGGTTGTTGTAGTGATTACCAATACGCGGATCCAGACACACACCTTCGATGATCTGACGAGAACTCAGCCCCAGACTTTCTGCGTAGCTGTCCAGCTCGTTGAAGTACGCAACACGCATCGCCAGGTAGGTGTTAGCAAACAGCTTGATGGCTTCCGCTTCGGTGGAATCGGTAAACAGCGTCGGGATATCTTTCTTAATTGCCCCTTCCTGTAACAATGCCGCAAAGCGCTCAGCGCGCTTAGAACGCTCACCGATGACAATGCGTGACGGATGCAGATTGTCGTACAACGCCCGGCCTTCACGCAGGAATTCCGGTGAGAAAAAGACGTTGTCGATCCCGTATTGTTCATTGATGGAGTTAGTAAAGCCCACCGGAATGGTGGATTTAATCACCATCACTGCCTTCGGGTTGATCTCGATAACATCGCGGATCACTGCTTCTACGGAAGAGGTGTTGAAATAGTTCGTTTTCGGATCGTAATCGGTTGGCGTGGCGATAATCACATAGTCGGCATTACGGTAAGCATCGTGTTTATCGGTCGTTGCACGAAAATTCAGCGGTTTATTAGCGAGATAATCTTCAATTTCTTTATCAATAATGGGAGATTGCTTCTTGTTCAGCATATCCACTTTCGCCTGCACGATGTCCAGTGCGACAACTTCATGGTGTTGCGCGATCAGGATGCCGTTTGACAAGCCAACGTAACCAGTACCGGAGATAGTTATTTTCATTCGATTGCAACTTATGTGAGTTTAACCGTGGCGACGGCACGCTGGCCGTCACGATAATTAAGGACTGAGTGGGGTTTTACCTCTTCAGTCAACGGACTGTCAAGGCGCTGAATCCCTTACCAGACAAGACATTGAGTCGTGGTTGATGAATCCTGTCATGCGAAAAGTCAGCCATAGCAGGCATAAAAAAGCCCGAAGACAAGCTTCGGGCTTCATTCAGAGCAACGGCTAAATCAGATTAATCCAGCCACCCGGTGTGGAACACACCGTCTTTATCAGTGCGCTTGTAAGTGTGTGCACCAAAGTAGTCACGCTGTGCCTGAATCAGGTTCGCAGGCAGAACCGCAGAGCGGTAGCTGTCATAGTAAGCCACCGCAGCGGAGAAGGTCGGCACCGGAATACCATTTTGTACAGCGTACGCGACAACATCACGCAGCGCCTGCTGGTAATCATCCGCCACTTTTTTGAAGTAAGGCGCTAACAGCAGGTTGGCAATGCCTTTATTCTCAGCGTAGGCATCGGTGATTTTCTGTAGGAACTGAGCACGGATGATGCAACCGGCACGGAAGATTTTGGCAATCTCACCGTAGTTCAGATCCCAGTTGTGCTCGTCGGACGCAGCACGCAGCTGAGAGAAGCCCTGCGCGTAAGAGACGATTTTACCGAGGTACAGCGCGCGACGCACTTTCTCAACGAACTCGGCTTTATCCCCTGCCGGTTTGGCCTGCGGGCCAGACAGCACTTTGGAAGCGGCAACGCGCTGCGTTTTCAGTGAAGAGATATAACGTGCAAAGACGGATTCGGTAATCAGTGACAACGGTTCGCCGAGATCCAGCGAGCTCTGGCTGGTCCATTTACCGGTACCTTTGTTTGCAGCTTCATCAAGGATCACATCAACCAGGTATTTACCCTCTTCATCTTTTTTGTTGAAGATGTCTTTGGTGATGTCGATGAGGTAGCTGTTCAGCTCGCCTTCGTTCCACTCGGAGAAGACCTTTGCCAGCTCGTCATTGGAAAGATTGAGGCCGCCTTTCAGCAGAGAATAGGCTTCGGCAATCAGCTGCATGTCGCCATATTCAATACCGTTGTGAACCATTTTCACATAGTGACCCGCACCATCAGGACCGATATAGGTCACACAAGGCTCGCCATCTTCAGCCACAGCTGCGATTTTGGTCAGGATTGGCGCAACCAGTTCATATGCTTCTTTCTGGCCGCCAGGCATGATGGAAGGACCTTTCAGCGCCCCTTCTTCACCACCGGAAACACCGGTACCGATGAAGTTGAAGCCTTCTGCAGACAGTTCACGGTTACGACGAATGGTGTCCTGGAAGAAGGTATTGCCGCCATCAATGATGATGTCGCCTTTATCAAGGTACGGTTTCAGGGAATCGATAGCAGCATCAGTACCCGCGCCCGCTTTCACCATCAGCAGGATGCGGCGTGGCGTTTCGAGAGACTCAACGAACTCCTGAACGGAGTAATAAGGAACCAGTTTTTTGCCCGGGTTTTCGGCAACAACTTCTTCAGTTTTTTCGCGGGAGCGGTTGAAAATGGAGACGGTATAACCACGGCTCTCAATGTTGAGCGCCAGGTTGCGCCCCATCACCGCCATACCAACGACGCCGATCTGCTGTTTGGACATTACAAAACTCCTGTCAGGTGTGGTCACCGCGACGCGTGCGCGGCTTGAAATGTGGCTTAGATGTTAACTCAGGAAATGCTTATACTGTTAGCGGAAGATGCACTTATGGCCAGCTAAACAAACGCTTTCGCGAAGGAAGGATCAAAAGGTCCTTCTTTCACTTCCATCATGAGAGCCTGTGGGGACAGGCATTCAACACTATGTATATCTCCAGGCGCAAACTCTACAACACTTATGCCGGTATCCTCTCCAGCAATAAATTTCTGAACAATCTCGCCATCATCGCCATGGAGGCAGACCTGGAGTTGACCTTGCATGACAATGAACATCTCCCACTGGTGCGAAAGTTCATGATAATGAGGTTCAACATAACTGCCTTTGATCAAAGCAATGAGCAGCCGCTGCACTTTATCCTGATGCGAGTTATGCAACAAAAGATGTGAGCGTAGACGTTCTGATCGCTTTGCTTGTTCATATAATGCTTCGAGCTGAGCGCTATCAATTAACCGCATTACATGCCTCCAGCCTCATTTCTATCGTTTTCGCCGCGGACTCAACTGAGAACTGTTCTTTCAGCAGGTCATTTGCGCTGTTACCAAGCTTGCGTCGCATATCACTATCCTGAAGCATTAACAGTGCAGAACGGAGAAGTTTGTCATCCTCGCCATTAATATGAATGCATCCGGCATTATTCTGATTGACGATGTCGAGCAAATCATTGCCGACATTCACACTGCCCAGTATGGGTAGAGACTGCACCATGTAGCCTAATAACTTACCAGGGAAATTGTGGGAACAATGTCTGGCCGAAAGTGAAAACAAGCCTACATCCATTTCTGATAAGATGAATTTAAATTCATCTTGATTAACAGAGGGTAAATAAGTGAAATTTGTCAAAGCCCATTCAGTTGCTAACTCATTGATTAATTCAACTTCATCACCCTGACCAATAAACAGAAAATGAGCGTTTGGATACTCCACCATGCTTCGTGCAAGGCGCATCAAATTCGCCATATCCTGGGCATGACCGATATTCCCGCCATAAAAGAAAATCACTTTATCTTCGAGACCCAGACGCTTACGCAGTGGCAAATAATCCTGGGGCGGAACCGTTGGGGTCAGCGAGGCCCAGTTACGTAAAACCTCACAAGGATATCCTTTGTTCGTTATCCTGAATACCTCAAGATTTTTTTCAGACATTAGACCTATACGGTTTGCCTGACGATAAGATAATTTCTCGAAAAGCCGAAAATACCGTTCGATGGGAGAACCCGCCTTTAACATACCTGCGTCGACAACCCATTGTGGGAACATATCCCGCAAAATGAGATACGCAGGGCAGTTACAACGGGCTTTGATTTTCTTAACGAGATGCCCCCAAAAAATTGAAGGGGAGTAATAGATCACACCATCAAAAGTATCTTTTGCTATGTGATTTTTAAATGATTTCCAGGCCCGAAATGACAAACAAGTTTCATTGATTGCACGCTGGATTTTAGACACATCCTTGAGCGCTCCACTCTTAAAACGCCACGTTTTGACCCCCTGAAAAGTGTCAAATGACACATCTTCCTGTAAGGTCGTATCAGGGATAATTACAGTAACATCATGTCCACGACGAATAAATTCTATAGCCAACTCGTGAAACATTTTTGCCGCAATACGCGTACTGTTGGGCAGATAATCATCTATGATAAGCGCAAGTTTCATCAATATTCTTTCCAGACGACTCTCTTAACGTAGTCTGTATATGAGTGAACTATTCTGACGACTTTATCTGATACATTTGGCATGCTGTAATCACTGACCTGGCGAAGAAGACGCGTCTCACCACGTGGCTGAGTTGCCAGAATATCTAATGCCTGAAGCACACGATCACACTCGAGCCCCACCATCATTACCGAAGCTTCTTCAAAACCCTCAGGCCTTTCATGCGCTTCTCGAATATTTACTGCGGGGAAATTCATGATCGATGATTCTTCCGTGATTGTACCACTATCAGAGAGTACAGCACGCGAGTTTTTCTGAAGATGATTATAATCATGGAAACCTAACGGCTTCAGCAGATTGATATTAGAATGGAACGCAATTCCCTGCTCATTAATACGATTACGTGTACGCGGATGAGTGGATACGATAACAGGTAAATTATATTTCTCAGCAATAGTGTTTAAAATGGTTGCAAGCTTGATCAGTTGTTTCGGAGAATCGACATTCTCTTCACGATGAGCGCTCACAACAAAAAATTCACCTGGTCGTAAGTTCAATCGCGACAGTACATCCGAGCTATCAATTTGAGGCATATAGTATGAGAGCACCTCAAACATTGGACTACCGGTTTTGATGATTCTGTCTGCAGGGATTCCTTCAGCTAACAAATATTCACGAGCAATATCGCTGTAAGTCATATTAATATCAGCGGTATGATCAACAATGCGTCGGTTAGTTTCTTCAGGAACGCGCTGATCGAAACAACGGTTGCCAGCTTCCATATGGAAGATAGGAATTTTTCGACGTTTAGCGGGTATAGCGGAGATACATGAGTTTGTATCGCCTAGCACCAGCATAGCTTCAGGCTTCTCTGTTTCTAACACACTATCAACTTTAATGATAACCTGGCCAATCGTCTCAGCTGCGTTTTTACCGGCTGCATTTAAAAAATAATCAGGTTTGCGCACGCCGAGGTCGTTAAAAAAAACCTCATTCAATTCATAATCATAGTTTTGCCCAGTATGGACAATGATATGCTCACAGTACTCATCAAGTTTAGCCAAAACGCGTGACAAACGGATAATTTCAGGACGCGTCCCAACGACGGACATAATTTTAAGTTTCTTCATTACAGAGGTCTCGCAATCGTATCAGGCTCATTACGATTAAAAATCTCGTTTGCCCAAAGCATGACAATTAGTTCATCATTCCCAATGTTCGTGACGTCATGGGTCCAACCTGGCACCGTCTCAACGATCCTGAACTCATCGGAAGATACATTCAATTCATAACGCTCGCCGGTAATTACATGTTCAAATTTGAAACAGGCTTGCCCGCGTATAACCAGAAATTTCTCATTTTTCGTATGATGATAATGCCCACCACGGGTGATACCAGGGTGCGCGGTAAAAAATGAAAACTGCCCCGCCGCGTGAGTTTTTAGCATCTCACAGAAGATCCCCCGATCATCACCGTAAGATGGAACCGTATAGGTAAACTTTTCGGTAGGCAGATAACTTAACCATGTTGAATATAATGCCCGAGTAAATCCTTCCCCTACATTTTCCGTTACAAGCGTGGAGCGACTTTCTTTGAAGCGATAAATCAACTCCGCGACTTCGCCTACGGTTGTTGAATAAACAGGTACAACCTTCTTGTATCCGCCTTCAATGGTTCCGGTGAGAAGCTTAATCGCATCTGCGCAAACATCGTCTATGTAAACAAGATTTACCACGGCGGATGGGTCATTAATAGTGATATCTATATTGTTAGCGATATTATGGCAGAATGTTGCAACGAAAGAGTTATAATTAGGTTTACACCATTTGCCGAAAACATTTGGATATCGATAAATAAAGCACGTTGCACCACTTACAGATGCATATCTTTCAATCTGTTTTTCTGCCGCAGCTTTACTCTGCCCATAGGCGTTATCTAATTCGGCTTGTATCGAAGAACTCATCATCATGGGTATGCTTTTATTCTTCGCCAACAGAAAATCAACAATCTGCCGTGTCAGATTGCTGTTGCCTTCAGTAAATTCTTCAATATTTTTAGGACGATTGATGCCCGCAAGATGATAAACAAACTCTGCTTCTAGTAACCCAGTTTCAAGTTCAGCCAGACTGGAATCACGATCAATCTTAACAAGGTCATTATACCCTGCTTCCTGAAGACGTAAGCATAAGTTACGACCAATAAAGCCATCAGCTCCAGTAATCAGGATTTTCATATTAAGAGTCCAGATCGTAATTTTCGCCTGCACGTAGTGCACGAATAAACGGAAGTTTAAGGAGCATCGCTTTCATGCCTTCCACATCCAATCGCTGTGTATTATGAGAGTTATAATCCTCTACAACTGAGATACGACTATCACCTTGCTCAACATATTTCCCATAGTTTAAATCACGCAAATCTGGTGGGACACGATAATAATCACCCATATCGATTGCGGCGATCATCTCTTCACGACTCAATAGTGCTTCGTATAATTTTTCACCATGGCGAGTACCGATGACGTTAACTGGATGATCTTCAACATTAAGGAGTTCTTTAAGCGCAATAGCTAACGTTTCAATCGTTGCTGCTGGTGCTTTTTGTACGAAGATATCCCCGTTGTTACCATGCTCAAACGCATACAGGACCAGGTCGACGGCATCCTCGAGGGTCATCATGAAACGAGTCATATTTGGGTCTGTAATAGTTAGCGCTTTGCCAGTTTTTATTAGATCAACAAACAAAGGAATAACTGAACCGCGAGATGCCATGACATTCCCATAACGAGTACCACAAATGACTGTTTTATTGCTATCAATGTTACGAGATTTTGCGACCATCACCTTCTCCATCATTGCCTTAGAAATCCCCATGGCATTGATTGGATAAACTGCTTTGTCTGTGCTTAAACAAACAACCCGCTTCACTTCGTTTGCAATTGCAGCTTCCAGCACATTCTCAGTACCGAGAACGTTTGTTTTGACAGCTTCCATCGGATGGAACTCACAAGATGGGACTTGCTTAAGGGCAGCTGCATGGTAGATGAAGTCAACACCACGGCTAGCATTGAGAACACTTGAATAATCACGAACGTCACCAATGTAAAACTTCAGCTTCGGATTATTATATTTTTTCCTCATGTCATCTTGTTTTTTCTCATCACGAGAGAAAATCCGAATTTCTTTAATATCTGTCTCTAAAAAACGATTCAAAACTGCATTACCGAAAGAACCCGTTCCGCCAGTAATTAATAACACTTTGTTTTTAAACATAAATAACACCGATTAGTTATAATTGCACAGTAAAATAATCTATAATGAAAAGCAGTATCGTAAAGGATGTCATGAAAATTATCGGGAACGTCACCCCCCTAATCTGATAATGTTTGGAAGCATAATAGTAAGTCAAACATGCATATATCCCATACGAACCTGCAGTACTTATTGCTGTCCCATTTATCCCTAATATTGGAGTCAAGAACAAAATAAGCACGATATTTAAAAGTGCTGTAACAATTGTTATCCCCGAAAGCTGCTTTGATTTTCTTGCATAAAATAAATATGATGAATAGTAATAATAATATGATAAGAAATACAACCCAACCAAAACGAAATATATCACCCAATACAACTCAGTAACATTATATTTAGTTTTTATTGTGAATAGACCGATATTCACTATTGTGAAAAATGCAAGCCATGATGCGGTTACCAGATATTTATATCGATTAAAAAAAACATCACTATTGTAACTCGTAAATTTTTGGACGCACAATTGCGGCATTCCTAGAGCTAATGCACTATTAACGACCATATACACAGCAGCAATTGCATAGCCATATGAATAATAACCTAACTGAATGTCACCACCGTAGTACTTAACAAAAAATCTGTCAGCACCTGAAGTGACCCACTGAGCGAGAGTATGAGGCAATATGCCGACAGCAAAAAATATAATTACCCTTTGCTTATTCAACGTTCCAAATAATTGTCTATTCCTTATTTTAATAGCCATTAGGAATTTGGAAAATGGAAGCACTATAGTTAAATTTGACAAAGCGAAGATTATAAGAAGGACATCAACTTTTGAAAGATATGCTCGATAGGTGAAAAAAATAATTGCGAGTAGTATAACTAACAAAATCATTTTACCAATGCAAATATAAAAATAATTTTCAGCAGAATCCTTAAACCTAACGAAAGTTGATATTATTAAAAATATAGCTTCCATTAATGCATAGATAATAATAAGCAAGGTAACGCTTTGAAAGAGGATGTATCCCAAAACGCAGAGCAGGATAGATGCACTTGCAAATCTAACAAAGGCAACAGTGAAAAAAACGGTTACTCTGTACTTTTCAAAAATTTCACGCCCAATTATTGAAACGATATTCAGGCTAATAAACGGAACTAATAGTTGTACAAGAACGATATATATCGAAAAACGACCATAATCAGCAATACTCAAAAATGTTGAAAGCAATGGCAAAATAAGAAACATTCCACCACGATTGAATCCTGATGCTAATCCATAAAGTAAAAACCGCTTCATTTTTTTAATAAAACCAATATAGATTTCATATCAATCTCTTCATTCCAGGAGATCAATTTATAACCCAGTGACTGATATTCATAACCTAAAGTGGAGCTCTTGCACAAACAATAACTTGGATTTGGGTAACGAGTTCCCTGACATAGATCATTCGCTTCAACTATTTTTAGCACTTCATTATTTATATATAAAGGATGTGGTCTAAATTTTACATCGATAGAATGTTTTTTTAGCTCCTGATATATCTCTAATTCTTCTGTCAGGTGAAATGGATTACTAATAATTAAAACTTCACATCGGTCATCTTTGGAAATATTTAAATTAGTTTTCTGTAATAATCTAGTAAATTCTGGTCTGGCAGAAATATTTGTACAAAATATATCAAGTTGCTCTTCATTAAACCCTCTGACCGATTTTACGTTCTGAAGCTTTTGCTTTGGTAGAAAATCTGTTACAACCAGTCCGTGCTGAATGATATTTACATTGAAGTGACCTTTTTCACATATAAGAGTAATCCAACGATCATAATGATTTGTAAGTGTTACCTCATTAATATTATTTCTGGACAGGTTCTCAAGATAATTATTAAAAGCTACTAACTCGAATATACTTGTCACATGCAAAAAATAACGAGGATGAACCGAAAGAAGAAAACGAACTGAATATTCTAAGGATATGAAAAATGACTTGGCAATTTCGTATGTAGTCATTTCTTGGATAAAAAAAAGCAAACGACCTGATATGCATTGCTTAAAAGGCTGATCATGCCCATACTTATTGTATAATTCAATAATTTTCGGAGAATGAGTAAAAGAAAGAAAAAGGCAGTGCGAATTATTTCCTGTAACCACAGACTGGTTTCTACCATTTTGAAGGCTTCTAATTATTTGCATTAAAAAAAAGAAGGGTGCCATTAGGGAAATACATATAGCAGCATAAGTAGGTATTTTGTCCCTAAAACGAGCAACTTTGAAATAAGATACCCATTTTGTTTTGAGACCGAATGATTTAATAAGATAGGAATCAACACACATTTCGTTCTCAAGAGATTTTTTTAATGATCTCAAAATCTTTTTTACTATTCATATGTTATTTTTTCAAACCTATTATTTTCAGGCATTAAATTATAGCCAACACACCCCCATATCATGTATGCTATAGGCCATATATTAAATATGTTGGTAGTCATTGTAGCCAAGGCAACAGACAAGAAAAACAAAAGATATTGTCTTTTTTCTTTATTCATTACACTGATAAAGATCATCGACAAAATCAAAATGAAATAAAGTAAAGCCCCGATGAAGCCAATAGTGATCCATGAATAAATGAATGCATTATCAGCATATAAGGTAGTGGAAGATAATTGTGGATAAAAAATACTTTCTGACACTGATGAAAAAAAATTCGTCAGATATTCTAAACGAGCAGTCACATTATCCATGCCAACAGAATCTGTTTTCCTTAAAATGCCATCTAAATTGATCACGGAAAATATAACAAGGATAATGATGATAATAACAAAAAAACTATATACATTTTTTTATTTTCATCGTATGCAAAGAGTTGTTTAAAATTTTTAATGCTCGCACCATTAATAGAAAGAGATAAATTCCTGCTGCTGTCATTGATCCACTTAAAGCAATACAGAGTGCAGATATACACCAATAAATTAGCACTCTTGTAGATTGAGTTCTTAAAGAATAATCAACAATTAAAGACAAACTTAACGCAACAAATATGCCAAAGTTATTGGGATTGACAAAAATAGATATGCTTCTGAAGCCAGTATTACTGAATCGAGAACTTAAATCTTGGTAGAGGAAAAATTCGAAAATTGAAAAAGCAAAAGCTAACCAAAGAGTCGTTTTTATAATTATTATAAACTTTTCATAGTTAATCTTTCTATGCATAAAGAAAAAAAGTAATGGAAATATAAACATCAATGTTGAAAACAATGCTACATTCGAGGAATAATAAATTATAATTGTAAGAATGAAATTCACCAAAAAAAGAAACAACAAGATTTCATTGGTATGAAAAAAATTCAACGATTTTCCTATACTCAAAGCAAATAAAAGCAATAAACAATATTTCACTAATTTAATAGGGTTTTCTTCATTATAAATATCACCAGTAAAGAAATATAAAAAACCATGAGTAAAAAAAAGGAGTATTACAAGAAAAGTAAATTTGTTATTTTCTTTAACCATATCTCACCAGCCGAACATGATTATAATTATTTATCTAAAAAATGTTTAGCTTCTATTCCCTTCTGTAAAAAGACATTCAATTCTAAAAGATTAAAATCACATTAATAATACACCATAGTGAATTAACTATAATAACATTAGTCTGATTGATGTGCTAAATTATATTTTTCTTCAAGTCAATTAAAGTTTCAGCCATAACAAAATCAAATGCGTCATCTATATCTACTGAATTCTCTTTTTTCATAATATACGCAAAAGATCCCTCTGAGTATATCTTTTCGAGAGAACCAACAAATCGTCTATCAAAAATATATATCGCACCATTTAAACGAAAATAAGTCTCCAATTCTTGACTTCTTTTATTCATGATTTCTGGAAGAAAACCATTCATAGATAAATCATCAGATAATTTATTACAGTATTGTAATGGATGTTCTAATTCACATACCGAGATGACTGATAATGCGCTACGTTCATCATATAGAGATAATGCATTTCTGATGTCACTTGCATCTCTCAATGGAGACGTCGGCTGTAGAAGAGCCACCCTATCAACCTTACCATGATGATTTTCAACCCAATCGACAATATTTGTAATAACATCATTTGTTGTTGCTGTATCGGTGGCTAATTCTGCTGGGCGTAAAAAAGGGATAGTTGCGCCAGCTAAGGCGGCAATGTCTGCAATTTCTTGTGAGTCAGTGCTTACAATCACCATGTCGAACTCACCATATTCCAGTGCAGCATCTATTGTCCATTTTATTAGTGGCTTACCCGCAAGCATTTTTATGTTCTTCTTGGGCAACCGCTTACTTCCACCACGTGCCGGGATAACAGCTATTGTCATTGACACTATATCAGTCCTTTTATATCAATTTGTGCCTTGTTGAAATCATCCATCCTGCCAATGTCCAACCAATATACATGGATAGGAAACATAATAACTTCTTTCCCTTGAGCTATTTCTTGCTCCAAAAGTGTTGGCATATCAATTTTTTCTTGATGTGGCACATTTTTAAATACTTCAGGGCTGACCACATAAATACCAGCATTAACAAAATAACGCTGCACTGGTTTTTCCTGCATGGATATGATTCGATGACCATCACCATAGATCACTCCATACGGAATTTGGTAATCATACTCACGTACACACATTGAGGCTGATGGTGCAAATTTATTATGGAATTCTAGCAAACGCTCAAAATCTACCGTCGTTAGTACATCACCATTAATCATAATTAATGGAAGTGAAGGCGTATCCTCTGGAAGCAGACCCAGAGCCCCGCCGGTTCCTAATGGCGTCTTTTCATGAATATAGGTAATCTTTGCATTATGGGACTCTCCATTTCCGAAATAGCTTGTAATTTGATCAGGCATATAATGGGTTGAAATATAAATATTTTTAAACCCAGCCTCTACAAATTGATTAAGAAGTATTTCAAGGATTGGTTTATCACCAATTTTGAGCATTGGTTTCGGACAGTGGTCCGTCAATGGACGCAAACGTGTTCCAAACCCACCGGCCATAATAAACACAGGATTTTCATAATGTTTATTAGCCTTCAATCCTGATAATGTTTCCAGACCAATAACTATTCCGTCCTTAAGTACCGGTATAACTAAGATACCATGTATGGCCATTAACTTATTCAATTCTTTTCTGGTGGTTTCAGAAGAGACCGTTACAGGATTATTATTCATTACATGATGAATTTCAGCCGACAAAGGAAGATTATTAAGCAATCCTCGACGGATATCTCCATCTGTTACAACGCCAACTAGTTTATTATCTTCATTGATGACAAGTGCTGTACGTAATGCTTCATTATTTATAATCTCAAGCGCTTCTCGAATTGTATTATTAGGTTTAATTAATATTTTTTTCCATTGCTGAGTCATTTTATACCTTCTGCAGTGTTACCTGATGACAGCCCGCGCTGCATATACTTTTTGATTCGGAAGAAGATTTTCGGTCACTAATGCATTCGCCATGACGGCAGAACTAGCGCCCAGATTGATATTCTGGATTACTGTTGCGCCAGCACCGATGAACACATTTTCACCCGTTTTACATTGCCCACAAACGACAGCACCAGGCGATACAAAATTATACTCACCAAGCTCGACGTCATGCTCGATAACTGCTCGAGTATTAATTACTGAATGGGAATGGATAATCACACCTGGTTGAACAATAGCCCCCGGAAAGATCTGCACTCCCTCAAAGAGAACTGCATACGGAGAGACAAAGGCTGTATCAGCAACCAGTGTTTCGAATGAATAGCCTTTATTTTTAAAGAATTCATTCACCTTCCTTCTGATTGCTGAGCCAGGCAAAGCACCGATTCCATTAACTAATACAACATCATTTTGATGGAAACATGAAATATCGTCATCACATTTAAGGACATGGATATTATCAAAAACCTTTCTTCCACTGACATCATCTGGGCTTATGATTGCCGCTATATCGCGTTTTTGCTGTTTGAGAATGTCAACAATTACACTGGCATGTCCACCACCGCCAATGACGACAATTGGTTTTGTCGACGGACGATCATTCACCGATTAATTCTCCGGCCTTGTACTCTCTGCTGGCTGTTTTGCCTTGTATTTCCCAGTAACGGTATGGAGACATTCCAGTACCTGGTCGTTTGATAGAGAGGTTCTCAGAAGTAAACTTCTCACCAGGCGCGATTGCTCTTGCCGCAACAAGACTCTTTCTTGCAACACTTTTATTCTTAATTTCAGATACTGTCGGAGTTTTGATCGGATGACCTAACGCTTTCTCAACCTGGCGAATAGCGGTAATCATTGCGCTCAATTCATGAGGCTCCAGAGAAGCTTTATGATCGGGACCTTCCATAGTCTTATCAAGTGTGAAGTGTTTCTCAATCACCAACGCGCCACGAGCAACAGCAGCGATAGGTATTGTAATGCCTTCACTATGATCAGAATACCCCGCCGGCAAGTTAAATGCCTGATGCAACGTATCCATTGCGCGGAGATTGATCTCTTCCATCGGCGCAGGGTATTCGGTAGTACAATGCAAGATAACGACTTTTTCTTTCAGTGCCTTTTGCCCTGCTTCTGACGCATAAGCCCGTTGAAACGCTTCTGTGCTAGGTACCAATTCTTCTGATGCGGTATACCCAAATGCGATAACGCCGAGCGCAGACTCAATTTCAGACAGTGTCGCCATACCTGTTGAGACAATGATGTCACACCCCGTGCGTGCGTGTTCTAACACAAGCGGAGCATTTGTTAATTCGCCGGATGGCAACTTCAGCCTTTTAATGCCCAGTTCATTGACAAGGAATGCCAGACTTTCAGAGTCAAAAGCAGTGGAGAGAAACTCTATCCCCAGCCGATTGCAATGCTCAATTAACTTGTGATGCACATCCCAGGAGAGTTCGAGACGGCTTAGCATTTCAAGCTGTGATTCCTGTCTTTTGGTATTGGCAACCTGGTATTCCGCCTGAACTGCTTGCGCTGTTACCAAATTCTTCGCCTTGAACGTTTGAAATTTAACAATATCTGCCCCAGCTTTATAAGCAGCATCAACCAGTTCAAAAGCCAGTTTTTCGTCGCCGTTGTGGTTTACACCGGCTTCAGCAATGATAAGCGTCATATAGTTTCACTTGATGTCGTAAAAAGTCTTACCGGGAATAAATTGCATAGTCTTGATCATTTCGATGATCCTTGAACTCGCATCTCCTTGTCCGTAAGGATTAACAATTTTCTCGTCACTTTTTTTATAGCTACGCGAAACCGCTATTTTTAACGTTTCGGCGATCGATTGCTTCGTTGCATCACAATTCAGTACGCTTTTTGCTGCCAGGCGGCCTTTTTGGCGTTCGCCAATATTTACCGTTGGGACATCAAATGCTGGCACTTCAATTATTCCGCTGGACGAATTACCGACTACTGCAACAGCATGCTTGACGGCACTGAGGTAGCGCGCATGTCCTAGTGATGGAATTGCGAGCACGCGTTCCGGTTGTTTTACAGCATAAGACTCCAGTAATGGAATAATCTTTCTGCCACCGTCATCAGCATTAGGATACGTCAGGATCACCTGGTATTCCGGAAATTCATCAAGCGCTTCCAGCAGGCATTTAAAACTCGCTTCTGCGGGTTCTACTCCCAGAGTCACCGGATGATAGGTGACGAGAAAATAGGGTTTCGTTAGTGGAAAATCTAAAGCTGCTGATAATTCATCAACTGACATAAATTTCCCACGTATGAGATGATCCAGCCCAATCGCGCCAACATTCTCCACACGAGAAGGGTCTTCGCCTAGCTGGATCACGCGCCTTTTATATTCGTCTGTCGATGTACCATGAAGATAACTCAACTTAGTAATGGCATGCCTTATCGCATCATCATAGGCACCTTCGGTAATTTCACCGCCATGAAGATGAAAAATGGGTATACGTAGAATCATCGCAGTTTGTGCGGCAGCAAGCGCTTCGAAGCGGTCACCGAGTATTACAATTACGTCGGGCTGTAACCGCGACAGCGCATCGGCAAAGCCTAATACTCCCAGGCCAATGCTTTTTGCAGTACCAACCGGGGTGTCAGAGGAGAGTAGAATTTCAATTTTTTCATCGATTGAAAATCCATCTTTCTCTATCTGCTGCCAGGTGTTACCAAACTCTGGAGAGAGATGCATGCCGCTGACCAGGAGCTGAAGTTCCAGTTCCTGATCGGCCTGGATATCTTTCAATAGCCAATAAAGCAATCCATATTCAGCCCGCGTCCCGGTGAAAACCGCAACTTTGCGCTTTATAGATTTCATGAGTGCCATTCCACAGGCGAGCTTGGTAAATTAACCAGACGGGCTTCAATCCGTTCTGATTGTTTAAGATCATCTCGCATCGCCCGCTCAAACATAGGCAAGCGATGCATAAGCTTCCAGATTGGCCGCACCATCACTTTCGCTTCATTCATTTGTGCCAGGATGGCATCGCGGGAGTCCAGGTTTTCGCAAATGACCGCGTTTAGCCAGTAATTGGACTTCGCATATTCAGGCTCTTTTACGAATGTAAACTCCGATCCTGCAAAGAAGGCCTCATAGCGCTCTGCCAGGGCGCGTTTCTGCTCGAGAAACATTCCAATTTGCTCCATTTGCCCACAACCCAACGCAGCATTTAAATTCGGCATGCGATAGTTAAAGCCCGGTTCATCATGGTAAAACTCGTACGGATGCGGAACTTTAGCGGTAGTCGTGACATGTTTCGCGCGTACACCGGTTTCTGGCGTACGACAAAAGACCATTCCGCCACCGCCAGTAGTAATGATTTTATTACCGTTAAAACTTAGCGCGCCATACTCACCCAACGTACCGGTATGTTTACCCTTATAAAATGAGCCCAGGCTTTCTGCCGCATCTTCGACAAGAACAATATGCCACTTCTTACACACTGCGATGAGTTCATCCAGTTCAACCGGATGGCCGAAAGTATGCATCGGTACAGCGGCCCGGACTACCTGTCGGGTTTTACGATGTACGCAGCCATGCTCTGTTAATTCGGTATTCTCAGAAAGCCAGTTATCCAGCGCTACCGGGCAAAGTCCGAGACTAACCGGGGAAACATCAATAAATACCGGCTCCGCACCGAGATGATACAGCGCGTTGCAAGTAGCGACAAAAGTCAGCGCCTGAGTGACAACCAGATCGCCCCGCTTAACACCAGCAAGATAAAGCGCGGCACTAAGCGCTGCAGTGCCATTTACTGTCGCAACGGCTCTTGCCGTGCCCGTGTAAGACTCCATTTTGCGCTCAAAATCGTCAACATATTTGCCGACGCTCGAGACAAAGGTACTTTCCAGAGTATCAAGCACGTATGCTTTTTCATTTCCACTAAAAACAGGCGCATGCAAAGGAATAAACTCATCCGTTTTGTATACGTCGCGAACAAAATCGATAATTGAAGTGATATTCATTCGAGATGCCTTGCTTACATTTTACTATCGAGGTATTTGCCTGTTTCTTTATGTCCGAAGTCAGGGATCATTTCAAAAAACAGTTTTACAATATCGTCTTTATTCCACTCCAGCGATGTTTGCATAGCTTCAATTCGCTCTTCAAAATGAGCTAAAAGTGCCGGATCAAATAGCGGTTCATTTTTAATGATCCCCAGGTTGATAAAGCGCTCCATATCCAGCGTCTCTTTATCAGTGAAAAACTCTTCGAAATCTTTTTCACCTGTTGTATCACTTGAAGTAAACAAACAAGGCCATTTGCCCTGTTCAGGTAGTGTTTTAGCGAGTTCACGAGCTTCATCTTCTGTCTCGCACAGATGAGGTTCATAGCCGCGCTGCTTGAGGTACAGGACAGCAATATCCGCGAAAGAAATTAAATGAAGAGCTTCGCTCAGCTTTGGAAAAAAGATATCGCGGTTATCACCGAAAATGCAGGACATGAGGCATAGTTCGCCTGATTCCTGAGGAGTGACAAAATAACGTTTGATATCATTTGGTGCAACAATGGGTTGTTTTTTTAGCAAACGTTGGTTAAACCCATGAAGCAGAGAACCATCTGAAAATGCTACGTTAGCGAAGCGAGCAGTCGAAATGTTGATTTCTTTACTTCTGCGCATCAAAAACATTTCCATAATTCGCTTTGATGCACCCATCATATTAACAGGGTTAGCAGCTTTATCTGTTGACACGCAAAAGAATTTTTTAACGCCAGCAGCAATGGACTGTTGGATGGTTTTTTCTGTATTTAGTATATTCACTTCAATCATACGCATCAAAGTAAATGGATCTTTCTCACTGCGTACATGCTTTAATGCGGAAAGATTAAGGACATAATCATATTGCCCATCTGCTTTAATAAAAGCATCGTACTCTTTCGATCCAATATCTAGTGCAAATGTCTGGAAATCGCCGTCAATGTAGCCAAATGAACTTCTGATATCACGAACCAATTCAACCATGTTGTTTTCACTTATATCAACAACATGTAACTTTTTGGGGTTTCGCTTAAATATTTCTTTAGTTACCGCCTGCCCAATCGAACCTGCACCACCTAAAACCAAAAAGCGCGAATCAGAAACAATCTTCTTTAACTCTTCTTCTTTTGCTAAGACATCGCTAGTAAATAGCGCATGCTGACGTCCGATCAAAGGTAATATTTCGCTCATTTAAAAACCTGTTTGTATTTAAAGAATGGAATAATCATCTCTGGCAAGAAAAATAACATTATTATTATTGTTTATGATCATACTAATGTTACCAGCAATGATTGAAATGACGTCCCTGCTCTCATGCGACAGCCCAAAGATTAATATGTACGCTACCGCCCCTGGCTCAACAGCTACCAGTGCACTGCACACAAATCCATTTTTCTGCTCAGATATTACTTATCCCTTCGCTTGTGCAAAGCCGCCAGCCAACCGAAGTGATTATTGTGTGCTTAAACCAAACTCAAAACAATAGGAGATCGGGTTCATTACTTTCGATAGCTGCGACAATAACCGATGTAACCCATTGTTTCCAATGCAAAAACGGCAGTGGTCATTATGATTTGCCTTAGCATACCATAATCCCTCTGCCGTCTGTTCTAACCATCAACATTTCCTGTTAATGTCGGGAGTAGCTTACTTCGCCAGCAACTTCTCAATGCCTTTACGGAACTTCGCCCCTTCCTTCAGGTTACGCAGCCCGTACTGAACGAACGCCTGCATGTAGCCCAGTTTCTTACCGCAATCATAAGACTGGCCCGTCATCAGCATCGCATCCACCGGCTGTTTTTTCGACAGTTCAGCGATGGCGTCCGTTAACTGAATACGGCCCCAGGCGCCGGGTTCGGTACGCTCAAGTTCAGCCCAGATATCAGCCGAAAGCACATAGCGGCCCACAGCCATCAGGTCAGAATCCAGCGTTTGCGGTTCATCCGGCTTTTCAACAAACTCAATAATACGGCTGACTTTGCCTTCGATTTCCAGCGGCTCTTTGGTTTGGATCACAGAATATTCATTGAGATCTCTCGGCATGTGTTTCGCCAGTACCTGGCTACGACCGGTCTCTTCGAAGCGTGCGACCATTGCTGCCAGGTTGTAACGCAGCGGGTCTGCGGTGGCTTCATCAATAATGATATCCGGAAGCACGACAACAAACGGGTTATTACCAACAAGCGGGTGCGCGCACAGAATAGAGTGCCCCAGACCCAGCTGTTGCCCCTGACGGACGTTCATGATCGTCACACCGGGCGGGCAGATAGATTGTACTTCAGCGAGCAACTGGCGCTTCACACGCTGCTCAAGCAGTGATTCAAGTTCATAAGAGGTGTCGAAGTGGTTCTCAACGGCGTTTTTCGACGCGTGAGTCACCAGAACGATTTCTTTGATCCCTGCAGCAACAATTTCGTCGACGATGTATTGGATCATCGGCTTGTCAACGATCGGCAGCATCTCTTTTGGAATGGCTTTAGTGGCTGGCAGCATATGCATGCCCAGACCGGCTACCGGAATTACTGCTTTCAAATTCATCATCGCATGTCCACCTGTAAATGGTTGAATAATTATAGTCTTAAAACCGCGTTAAGCCAGTATGAATTTTTCTATTCTACTCCTTAGAAAACGGCTTATTCTTCAGTGCAAATCTGAGAAATGGCCTAAGCTTCCAGGATTGTTCGCAAATCATTTCCCAGGCAGTGCAAAATTCAATCTGTCCACGTTCACTACATGCTGATCAACCCGGTCGATATCCACCGAACGCTGCCCTTTTTCGTTAACCGCCGTGATGTTTGCCAGCGACAGCAGCGTGTCCTCGCGCGCCATAAACTTGCCCCGCACATCTTTGCGCATGTCGAAATTGATCTTGAGTGCCGGGCCGCGCTCGGCGTCCTGCATGACATTGATATTACGCATAAAAATATGCTGCGGCTTATTGTGCAGCTCCAGTGACGCACGCTTCATATCAAGATTGGTGATGGAAACGAACGACCGGGCATTGCCGGAGGAGATCTGAATACCACGGACTTTATATGCCAGTCGACTGTTATCCATATGGATATTATTCAGGCGAAAATTCTGCGGAATTGAAAGATAATTACCTTTGATAACGCCATAACCAATTAGCATTCCGGCGCTATTGACCATATCGACATTATCAATGGCGAAATTATCACAACCATAAATCGCCACCGTGGCATTATCTATACCCGCCTGTTTACTGAACGATGGCAGAATGTTTTTCGCTTTCACATTACGGATAATAAAGTGTTTGCCATTTTCGACATGCACCAGCTGGCGGCAATTACTGCCGGTAATATTGGCGACAACAAAGTTTTTTACTGCCTGGTGTTCGGGGTAAGTATTGTCGTAGGTGCTGCCGGCAAGACCGATCCCGATGCCCCAGTTGATTTTGCCGTTGGTGCAATTAATGTTGTCGATGACATGATCGGAAATGAGGATGTTCTTATCGTTAATCGCGACATTCCATTCGATGGCGTCCCCCTGCAGGTCACTGAAGCGGCAGTTGGTAATTTTTACGCCGTCCATCTGGTTATGGAAACCCTGTCGCAGAATGGCGTAATTGGCTTTGGTCACGGTCAGATTGTCGATGAGCAGGTTGCGCATCACCGCAGGCTTTTTACCGCCGATGTAAATCTGCATCACCGGGCCGTAGCCACTCATCGCGAGGCCCTGAATCGTACAGTCAGAGCCGCGCACATCGAGCGCGATGTTGTAGAGGCTTCCGCCGTCTTTGCCGATGATGTTGCAGCCCTCCTGCAAAGCAAAGCGCCCTCGCCCGTTGCCTTTCAGCGATCCCCGCACCTGCAGCGTTTTGCCCGGCGGCATGATGATGCCGGTGTTGATGTTATCGCACACGACGCCCGCCGGAACCTCAACCACATCCGCTGCGGCAAACGCCTCCCGGAAGGCGCGGATCCAGTCATTGTTTGAAACGTAATCGCGGATATCAACGGACGCACCACCGCCAGCGGCGCGCGCGGCGGGAAAATGCAGTAACGGGAGAGCGGCAAGAGCAGTGCCTGCCGAGAGAAAACGACGGCGGGAAAGTGTAAGTCGGTTATCAGGCATAGTTCCTCTCTGATATGCACCAGCCCGCCAGGCGGGCTGGTTTTAAAGCGCGTACAGCAGGCTCGCCAGTTGTTGGTTAATCACCTGCTGGTTAAATTCAGTTTCGACCTTCTGGCGGGCGCGTTGCACTACCGGTTGCAGTGCATCAGGGTCGATGGCGCAAAACTCACGCAGACGTTCAGCCAGCGCGCTGGCATCGTTTTCCGGCACCAGCCAGCCGGACTCATTGGCATCAATAAGCTCAGGAATACCGCTGTGAAGCGTAGAGACTACCGGAATGCCCACCGCCATCGCTTCCATCAGCGCAACGGGAATGCCCTCCATATCGCCGTCAGCGCCAGTGACCGACGGCAGCAGGAACACATCCGCCTCGTCCAGCATCGCTTTGACTTCATGGCTCGGCTTAAAGCCCGGCATTTCTACGACATCTTCCAGTTGATACTGCTCGATCAGCGTCCGCAGGCGGCGCTCCCACGGACCAATGCCCAGGATGCGATAGTGAAAATTCACCCCCTGCTCTTTCAACTGGCGACAGGCTTCAATGGCCACATGCAACCCTTTTTTCTCGGTCAGACGTGCAACGGAGATGATCTGCAGGGTATCGCCGGGGGTTTTCAGCGGACGCAGCGCAAAGCGGTCCATGTCCACACCCATGCGTGAGACGGCGATTTTTTTTGCCGGGCAGCCCATGGTCTGCAGGCGGTGTGACCAGAGATCGCTTATCGGCAGCATCAGGTCGCCACGGCGAAACAGTTGCTGATATTCCGGTGTGTAATGGTTGAGCACCTCGCGGCTGGAAATATCAATGCCGTGGAAGACGGTGGCGATTTTGCCCTGAATCACCCCCAGCTCACGCAGTTTGGCGGCGGTCACGCCCGCCGGGCCAAAGTGGGCGATAAACACATCTGCGCGGACAGGCTCCGGCATCATGCCGCAAATGGCGGAAAGGATCAGATTGCGCGCCTCATCGCCATATTGCCGGACGTTCAGCGCTTTCCAGGTCGCCGGGCGCGTCAGGCCGCGCGCGGTATGCAGCGCCCGGTATTTCAGTTTCGCCGCTCTGCCTTCTGGCTCGTCCAGCAGCCAGCGGGTTTTCTCCGCCAGCTGATATTTCGTGTAAGCCGCATGGGTATTGGTCAGGTCGCCTTTTTGCAGCGCGACAATCTCCACCTCATAGCCCATCTCAATAAATGCCACGATCTGGTTGAGGACGAAGGTCTCCGACGAAAGCGGAAATTTCAGTAAGAAGAACCCGACCTTCATTTCACCTCCCCGATTCGTGCCAGTACCGACTGCACCATTTTCATGCCTGTCGCGCGTTCAGCAGTAACCGCCTGCGCCAGACGTTCGTTAACTGCCGGAAGCTGACCGAGCGTATCGCTGACCATCGCCCCCAGGCTGCCATCCAGCAGATGACGGATATCCACCGCCATTTCCGGCATCCCCAGTTGCTGCATGATGCCCGCTGATTTGTGCTCATAATTAATTGCGATGGCAGGTGTGCCGAAGTTCATCGAGATGATCGCTGAGTGCAGGCGCGTGCCGACAGTCAGTTCGCTGGCACCAAGGATTTTGCCCATCTCCAGATCGTTCAGCTCGTCCATCACCACATGGTATTTCGACGGGTCGCGCAGATATTTGCGCAGATTCAGCGCCACCATGCGGTCATCTTTGTTATAGCTGTCGATACCGGTGCAGGTCGACAGCGCCACCACCTGATAGCCATCATCAATAATACGGTTCACCACGTCAGCAAACGCTTTTTCATACGCTTGCTGGGTGGTGCCGAGACGCTTATCGAATGGCGCCAGCTCGCGCAAGGTAACAGCGACCGTTTTCTTCTGTGCAATCACCTGCAACCAGTGCTGCACCGCGTAACTGGCAATGAAATCCGACTCATGGTGATCCACCAGCCAGGCGGTATCAACGCCCTGCTCAACTTTAGAGGTATCGATGTCGCTGCGTTTCATCATATTGAGGCTCACGGATTCCCGTAGGATCAGCGCATCGCAATGACCAAAAACATAGTTCGCCAGCTGGTTAAACTGCGGCTGCTGGAACGGCCCGACGCTGTGGCCTACCATGTACAGCGGCTTTTTCGCCATGAAGGTACAGAGCGCATGCTCGAACTGCGGTACGCCATAGAGATCAACAAAAAATGAACCACCGACCTGAATGATGGCGTCGTAGCCGGACAGCAGGCGAACAAAATCGGTAAACCCCTGGGCGATGGCGATATTGCGCAGCTTGCCGCTGTCGGTCACCCGCGAGAGCAACACCTGGTGCTGATAACGGCGACGAAGCAGTTTTTTCACCCGCCCCATCACGCCGGCGGCATTGTTGTGCTGTTTCATCTGCGAATAGAGCGGATCGCCCATCACCGGGCGGTCAAGCAGCCAGGACGAGCTCACCGGGTAGCGGCTCATTACATCCACATCCGCATCAGGCTCGAGCGTGTTGATCGCATCGAGCAGCCCACGAAGAATGGCGCTATCACCACGGTTGCCGCAGGTGTGGTTGCCAAGAATCAATAATTTCATAGTGACCTCTGAAAAGGGGGTTCTTTTCACCCTGCGCGCAGCAGAGTTTTCATTTTTTCGTTGCGGCACAACTGGCGTTTCATCTCCACCACCAGCGCATTACGCGACAGTACTATCATCACCAGGAACGCCAGCGCCCCTGCAGCAATCTGCACTGCCAGCAACAGCGGCAACGGCAAGTGACCGTTGAGCAGAATGCCCAGCGCGTAACTGACCATAAGCGTCGGCAGCGAGAGGTAAAACGGCAGCCACAGACTCAGGATGTACTCCCGGTAACTGGAGCCGAGCACGGGTTTTATCATCACGAAATAGCTGAGCACGGTGTTGATGATTTGCACCAACAGGAAACCAAGCGTGACGCCCAGTGCGCCGGCAAGGTGGCCGCCAATGACGATGGCGGGAATGAACAGAAACGTTTTAAAGACGTTGAATTTGAAACTGATATCGACACGCGCTTTCGCCATCAGCAACGAGCCGATCGGGTTACCCACCGAGCGCAGCAACCCGACGATGCACAGCAGTTGCAGGATAGGAATAATGCCCGCCCACTTCTCACCAAACACCAGCGGTACAAAATTGTTACTGACCACCATCAGCCCCAGCAGCGCCGGGAAATTGATAATGCCCACCACCGACAACAGCTTGTAAAAATTCACGCGCAGCTTTTCGGTGTCATCCTGTATTTTGGCGAACGCCGGGAACAGCACACGGGTGATGATCGGGTTGAGCTTCATCGGCGGCACCACCGCCACGTTGTAAGCCAGGTTATAACCGCCCGCCACGCTGGCGCCGAGAATACGCGCCAGCACAAGGGTGGAGAGATTGGTATTGACGTAATTGATAATGCTATCCGCGGTCAGCCAGGCGCCGAAGCGCAGGTTGGAGGAGACTGACGCCAGCGAAAAATGCAACCCCGGGCGATAAATCTTACGACCGAACCAGCCGAACAGCAGCGTACGCACCGCGCTATTGACCAGATACCCCAGAATGGCGGTCATCGCCATCGGCCAGAAATGTGCGGCAACGACCGTAAAGGTGAACCCCGCCAGCACAGCGGAGGTCTCAATCATGCCGATTTTGTTGAACTCCAGCTCTTTTTGCATCAGCGCGCGGAACTGCTGCCCGTGCGGAATGACCACAAACGCGAACGACAGCGTGCGCATCAGCGGTGCCAGGTCCGGGTTATTCAGCACATCAGCGATCAGGTCGCTCAGCAAAAAGACGGCGACAAAGACCACAATCCCCAGCCCGACGTTCAGCCAGTACAGCGTAGTGAGTTCCAGATGGCTGATCTCCTTGCGCTGAATAATGGAATTGGCGATGCCGAAATCCGACAGCGTATCGGCCAGGGCGATGATCACCAGCGACACCGTCAGCAGACCAAACTGGTGGTTATCGATGATCCGCGCCAGCACGGTCATCTGCACCAGGCCGAGGCCGATAATGACGATTGTCGCCATTGCCGACCATTTCGCGCCGCTGATGGTTTTTTCTCTCAGGCTCATGCCGCTACCTCAATACGCCGCTTTGTTAACAAAGCCTTTGAACACCGTCAGAAAAACAATTTTGATATCGAACCAGAGGCTCCATTCGCGGATGTACTCGAGATCGAACTCAATGCGTTTTTCCATTTTCTCCAGCGTGTCGGTCTCACCGCGCCAGCCGTTGATTTGCGCCCAGCCGGTGATCCCCGGTTTGACTTTATGACGCAGCATGTAGCCCAGAATCAGCTGACGATACTGTTCGTTATGCGCCACCGCATGCGGACGCGGGCCGACAATCGACATCCCTCCCGTCAGCACGTTGACGAACTGCGGCAGCTCATCGAGCGAGGTGCGGCGCAGGAAGTTTCCCACCTTCGTGACCCGCGGATCGTTCTGCGTCGCCTGGGTCACCACCTTGTCGTTTTCCATTACCCGCATGGAGCGAAATTTCCACACCATGATCGGCTTGCCATCCATCCCGTAACGGGTCTGGCGAAAGATGATCGGGCCTGGCGAACTCAGCTTCACGGCGAGGGCAATCGCGCACAATACCGGGGAGATCAGCAGCAGAATAAAAGCGGAAAGGACGATATCCTCCAGGCGCTTCAGCACCCGGTTGGTGCCCGACAGCGGCGTGTCGTACAGCGGTACCACAGGCACGCCGTTCACTTCTTCTACGCGGGAATGAAGGATGTTGAAGGTAAAGACATCCGGGATCAGGATCACCGAACAGGTGGTATCGGCGAGATCGCGAACCAGTTTTTTGATGCAGGCTTCGTCACGCATCGGCATGGCGATATAGACGTTATGGATCTTGCCCGCGCGGGCATCTTCGAGCAGTTGCTGCGTATTCCCGGCCCAGTCAGCGCCCACACCGCCCGGTTTGGGATCGTGATAGGTGCCGATCACTTCATAACCTAACCACGGCTGATTGCGGAAGCTGTCGAGTAACGCCTGCCCGACCGGTAAATCACCGGCCATTGCCACGCGACGCGTGTTGTAACCCTGATTGCGCAACCAGCCCGCACCGGAGCGGATAAACGCCCGGCTCACCACCATGCCGGTGGTGCTGAGCAAATACCACGCCAGCCAGATGCCAAAGCTGTTGTTGAAGTCATCATTAAACGCCAGCAACCCGGCGCTGAACACCAGACTCAGCGTCCAGTTTTGCAGCAGTAACAGCAGTTCTGTTGAGATGCGTACACCACGCCATGAGCGATAAAAATCGGTCATTCCGCCGATCATCTGAAAGACCACCAGGGTAATCAACGCCATCAGCAAATGCATATACAGAAAGGGCAGTGCCGCTCCCTTACAGACCACCCACAGGCCACCGACCATGATGGTGATGTCAGAGAATCGCTGCACCATTGAGATTAACGATGCATTCGTTTTGGCTCGCTCGCGCTTTCTTAGAGTCGTCATCGTTGTTCCTGTTCAGAGATTCCCCTCCCGTCCGGGAGGGGAAGGATTTACTGTTTCAACAGCGCCAGAATGTCCTTCGTTCGCGCTTCCATCAGCGCCGGATTGCCGCGTGATTCCACGTTCAGCCGCACCACCGGTTCGGTGTTCGATGAACGCAGGTTGAAACGCCAGTCGGCATACGCCACGCTGATGCCGTCGGTACGGTCAATTTCCAGCGCATCCTGAGCAAAGTGCTGTTCGACCCGGGCAATCGCCGCCGCAGGCTCTGCCAGCGTGCTGTTGATTTCCCCGCTCGCCGGGAACGCCGCCATGCGGTCACGGACCAGTTCGCCGAGCGACTGCCCCTTCAGGCACAACAGCTCCGTCACCAGCAGCCACGGGATCATCCCGCTGTCGCAGTAGGCAAAATCACGGAAATAGTGATGGGCGCTCATTTCGCCGCCGTAGATGGCGTCTTCCTGACGCATGCGCTCTTTGATAAACGCGTGGCCGGTTTTGGACATCACCGGTGTACCGCCTGCGGCACTCACCACATCGACGGTGTTCCAGGACAGACGCGGATCATGGATGATTTTCGCGCCAGGGTTTTTCTCGAGAAACGCTTCTGCCAGCAGGCCGACAATGTAATAGCCTTCAATGAACTGACCGTTTTCATCGAACAGGAAACAGCGGTCAAAATCGCCATCAAAGGCGATACCCATGTCTGCGCCATGTTCAATCACCGCGTTGCGGGTATCGGCGCGACACTCCGGCAGCAGCGGGTTCGGAATACCGTTAGGGAAATTGCCGTCAGGCGTGTTGTGGACCTTGATGAAGGTCACCGGAACGTTGTGGGACTGGAAGCGGGCTTCGAGGGCGTCAATCACCGGGCCTGCCGCGCCGTTGCCGGAGTTAATCACCAGCTTCAGCGGCGTCAGGTTTTTGGTGTTGATGTAGCCAAGCAGGTGGTCAATGTAGGCATCACGCAGGTCGATCTTCTGGTAACTGCCGCGTTTCTTTTCATCTACGGGCGGGAAATCATTGGCTTCTGCCAGACGCTGTACGTCGCGCAGGCCGGTGTCGCCGCTGATGGGGCGCGCGCCTTCGCGCACCAGTTTCATGCCGTTGTAGTCCATCGGGTTATGGCTGGCGGTCACTTCGATGCCGCCATCCACGCCGAGGTGGAACGTGGCAAAGTAAATTTCTTCGGTGCCGGACAGACCGATATCCAGCACATCAACGCCTGCGTCGCGCAGACCTTTCGCCAGCGCCAGCTTCAGCGCTTCGCTGGTCAGACGTACATCGCCGCCGAGGACGATGGTTTTCGGTTTCAGGTATTCGCCATACGCGCGGCCAATGCGCCACGCGATATCTTCATTCAGCTCTTCACCCAGCTTGCCGCGAATATCGTAGGCTTTAAAACAGGTCAATTTTGTCATGGTTTTACCCTTTTTCAGGCAACAGTGAGCCCTGACCCTCGCAGGTCATTTTTTATTGAGTTATTTTCATCGCCGGATAGCGATGCGCCAGTCCGTAGGCCCGGTAAGCGCAGCGCCACCGGGCAAGGTAATGCGTGCTATACGCGTCCGTACCGATCCGCAAATCGCACGACGTCATCCTCTTCGAGGTACGCGCCGGAGCGGACTTCAATCAGGTCGAGTGGGATCTTCCCGGGGTTTTCCAGACAGTGGGTGGCACCGAGCGGGATATAGACCGACTCGTTTTCTCCCAACAATTTGATTTCATTATTGATAGTGACTTTGGCGGTCCCGGCCACCACAATCCAGTGCTCCGCACGGTGGTGATGCATCTGCAATGAGAGTCCCTCACCCGGTTTCACGGTAATGCGCTTCACCTGATAGCGCTCGCCGGAATCAATGGAGTCGTATTTTCCCCACGGGCGATACACTTCCCGGTGAATGTGGTGCTCATGGCGTCCATCGGCTTTGATCTGCTCCACCACTTTTTTCACGTCCTGCACCGCATTGCGATCCGCGATCAGCACCGCATCTTTGGTCTGTACCACCACCAGGTCTTTCACCCCGACAGTGGTCACCAGCCCCGATTCCGCATACACATAGCTGTTTTCGGTCTTGTGGCTGATCACATCACCATGGTGCACATTGCCTTCGGCGGTATGGGCGCTGATTTCCCACAGTGAGGACCACGAGCCGACATCGCTCCAGCCTGCGTCCATTGGCATAACCACCGCGTCCGCTGTACGTTCCATCACCGCATAATCGATAGACTCTTCCGGGCAGGCGAGGAACGCCGCTTCGTTAACGCGAATAAAGTCGAGATCCGGGTCCGTCACGTTCATCGCGTTTTCGCAGGCCTCGAGAATATCCGGGCGGTATTTTTTCAGCTCTTCGAGATAGCGTCCGGCACGGAACAGGAACATGCCGCTGTTCCAGTAATATTCGCCGCTGGAAACGTACGCCTGAGCAGTTTCAAGATTCGGTTTTTCGACAAACTGCGCCACCTCAAATGCCACCGCGTCTTTTTCGCCCGGGCAGACTTCGCCACGGCGAATGTAGCCGTAGCCGGTTTCCGGCAGATCCGGCACGATACCGAAGGTCACCAGTTTGCCGCTTTCAGCGTAGGGCATCGCGTCGCGCACTGCAGCGCGGAAGGCGTCTTCATTCTGAATGACATGATCCGCCGCCAGCACCAGCATCAGCGGATCGTTGTCCGGGCAACTGCGTTTAGCCGCCAGCGCTGCCAGCGCAATGGCCGGAGCAGTATTGCGCCCTGCCGGTTCGAGAATGATGTTTTCCGTCAGCTTGTTGAGCTGACGCAACTGCTCGGCCACGATGAAGCGATGCTGCTCGTTGCAGATCACCACCGGGCTTTCGCATTCCACGCCGTTGAGACGATTAATCGTCGCCTGAAGCATGGTCAGCTCCCCTTTCAGGCAGAGGAACTGTTTGGGATAAAGCACACGGGACAGCGGCCATAAACGGCTGCCGGAGCCACCGGCCATCACGACGGGAAATAACTGTGACTGACTCATTGTTTAACCCCGAATATCAGCAATAAATTGGCTCAGCACGTTCTCTTTTTCGAGCGTGCGCTCAGCGTACTCGTGCGCCAGCCGGTTATCTTTCGGCAGCGCCAGTGCGCTTTCAATTCCTGTCACCAGCGCCGGAACGGACTCCGGCTCGACGCAAACCGCGATCCCGGGAATGGCATTGCACAACTGGCCCAGTTCAGTTTCCGCTTCAGCGGTGATCACCGCATTGCCGCCGACCGCGAGAATGTTCGTCAGCTTCGAGGGCAGCACCGCATCAGCGGCACCGCGTTTCTGGATAACCAGATGGCAATCGCCCATTTTCAGTAGCGCAGGCAGCGCTTCATACGGTTGCAACGGGAAAAAGCGGACGTTATTTAAGCCGCGTTCTGCCGCCAGCTTTTCCAGACGCGCTTTCCCGCCGCCCTGCCCGACAATCACGAACAGCCATGGCTGGTGTTGCAGTTGCGAAGCCGCATCAATGACGCTCTCCAGCCCCTGTTTTTCCCCGATGTTGCCGGAATAAAGAATGATTTTTTGATCGGCGGGTAACCCCAACTGTTCGCGCAATACCGCCACCTGCGTCGCACTGACGTCGCGAAAGCGCGCCACTTCGGACCAGTTGGGGAAGAAAATCACTTTCTCCGCAGGAACGCCTTTCTCCTGCGCTTTGTTCATCATCGAACGTGAAATCGTGGAGACGTTGTCGACGTTGTGCAGGCCACTGCGTTCAAACGCGCTGGCCAGTTTCGCCACTTTGCCACCATTGCCTTTTCCGGCCATGCCGAGGCCGAGCATCGCGTCAACTTCATAATCCTGAATATGCAGTACCGTGCGCGCGCCGGAGAGTTTCGCCAGCAGGCGCATGCCCGGCGTGCAGAACAGCGTCGGCACCACGCCAATGATGCGGTCCGGTTTCCAGCGTCGCTGGGCCATCAGCGGGAAAAAGCTGCTGAGGGCAAAACTGCCGAGATGCAATAATCGTTTCAGCGTGGAAGGCTGTCTCGGCACATACAGCGGGCAGCGCCAGACGGTGGCTACACCCTCTTCCCGACGATAACGCCAGGCGGAATAACGCTCGCCGACCTTCCATTCCGGGTAGTAAGGCGGGGCAGTGATCACCCGTACCTCGTGGCCCTGGCGGGCCATCCAGTCGACCATCTCCCCGGTGTATTTACCGATGCCGGTCAACTCGGGAGAATAATTAATGCCGTAAACCAGAATCTTCATAGTCCCGGCACCTCTGCGCGCTTCTCAACGAGGAAGTAGGCGCGGCTGTTGTCGTGCACGTTATCGGCGGCCAGCAGTTCCGCTGACGTCAGCCAGCGGTAGTCGTTATGCTGTTCGACCGGTAAATTCAGCGCGTCTGCGTCCACTTTCAGGCGGAAACCGAGCACTACATAGTGAGTGGTGAAATCGGTACCGGAAAAGTTGTCGTCATAGAAGTGCTGCCAGACACCGTAAAACTCCCCTGCCGACATCGGCAGGCGCAGGCCCAGTTCCGCCCCGGTCAGACGGGCAAAGGCGTCAGCGAGCGTCTCGTCCTTCTGCACGCGCCCGCCCGGCACGAACCAGTAGCCCTGTGCCGGACGGTTATTGCGTTTCCCGAGCAGAAATTGTCCACGCGCGTTCTCGACGATCAAATCTATAGAGATGAGCGGCGTTGAACGCACCACGGTGGCAAAATCTTCGTGCTTAAGAAACATGGTTACCCCCGGAAACGCTGCTGGTTTTCGAGGAACCACTGGTACGTACTGGCCAGCCCTGCCTCAAGGGTGATTTCGTGATACCAGCCCAGTTGATGCAGCCGCGATACGTCCAGCAGCTTGCGTGGCGTACCGTCCGGTTTCGTGGCATCAAACACGATGCGGCCTTTGTAGCCCACCACCGTCGCGATGGTCTGTGCCAATTCGCGAATGGTGCAGTCAACGCCGGTACCGACGTTAATGTGCGACAGCATCGGCTGGGTATTCTCTTTCCACACCTCGCTGTCGAGCTCCATTACGTGGATGCTCGCCGCCGCCATGTCATCAACATGGAGGAACTCACGCATCGGCGTACCGCTACCCCACACCACCACATCCGGCGCATTCTCCTGCGTGGCTTCGTGGAAGCGGCGCAGCAGCGCCGGGATCACATGCGAGTTGCTCGGGTGAAAGTTATCGTTCGGCCCGTACAGGTTGGTCGGCATAACGGAACGATAATCACGACCGTACTGGCGGTTGTAAGATTCACACAGCTTGATCCCGGCGATTTTGGCAATCGCATAAGGCTCGTTGGTCGCTTCCAGCGTGCCCTGCAGCAGTTCGCTTTCCGGAATCGGCTGTTTCGCCAGTTTCGGGTAAATGCAGGAGGAGCCGAGGAACAACAGCTTATCCGCGTTGTGCACATGCGCGGCGTGAATGATGTTGCTCTCAATCATCATGTTCTCGAAGATGAAATCCGCCGGGTAGGTGTTATTGGCGACAATGCCGCCCACTTTCGCCGCCGCCAGATACACCTGATCAATGCGTTCCGTTTCAAAGAACGCATTCACTGCGTTACTGTCGAGCAGGTTGAGCTCATCGCGGGTGCGCAGAACCAGTTCCACGTCATCGCGTTGCTCAAGCTGCCGGGCGATGGCCGAGCCCACCATTCCCCGGTGGCCCGCCACAAAAATACGTTTTCTGGTCATGGATCAGGACTCCAGCGCGATGGCGACCTCGTAGCCGTGGGATTTGAGCAGAGAATGTTTCTTCGCCGCTTCCAGATCTTTTGCCACCATTTCAGAAACCATTTCCTGCAGGGTTGTTTCCGGTTTCCAGCCCAGTTTTTCGTGCGCTTTGGTCGGGTCGCCGAGCAGGGTTTCCACTTCCGCCGGACGGAAGTAACGCGGATCCACCGCCACCATCACATCACCCGGTTTGACACCCGGTGCGTCGTGACCGGTGACAGAAACCACGATGCCTTTTTCGTCCACGCCAGTGCCTTCAAAGCGCAGTTTGATACCGAGTTGCGCTGCCGCCATTTCCACGAACTGACGTACGGAATACTGCACGCCGGTGGCAATGACGAAATCTTCCGGTTGATCCTGTTGCAGCATCATCCACTGCATTTTGACGTAGTCTTTCGCATGGCCCCAGTCACGCAGAGAATCCATGTTGCCGAGGTACAGGCACTTCTCCAGCCCCTGAGCGATGTTGGCAATCGCGCGGGTAATTTTGCGGGTCACGAAGGTTTCGCCACGGCGCGGCGATTCGTGGTTGAATAGAATGCCGTTGCAGGCATACATGCCGTAGGATTCGCGATAGTTAACGGTGATCCAGTAAGCATACAGTTTCGCGACGGCATACGGAGAGCGCGGGTAGAACGGCGTGGTCTCTTTCTGCGGGATTTCCTGCACCAGACCGTACAGTTCAGACGTGGAAGCCTGATAGAAGCGGGTTTTCTTTTCCAGGCCGAGGAAGCGGATAGCCTCCAGCAGACGCAGCGTGCCCATCGCATCCACATCGGCGGTGTATTCCGGGGATTCAAAAGAGACTGCAACGTGGCTCATGGCGCCCAGGTTGTACACTTCGTCCGGCTGCACTTCCTGCAGGATGCGGGTCAGGTTGGAGGTATCCGTCAGATCGCCGTAATGCAGGTGGAATTTCGGGTTGCTGGTATGCGGATCCTGATAAATGTGATCAACGCGTTCGGTATTGAACGAAGAAGCACGACGTTTAATCCCATGAACTTCATACCCTTTTTCCAGCAGCAGTTCTGCCAGATACGAGCCATCCTGTCCGGTTACGCCGGTGATGAGAGCGACTTTTGACATAATTATATTCCTCTGTTTTATCAGGGTTGAGTTGTTACCACGCGTTCGCGCGTCACCACTGCGGGGTTGCCACGGCAAATCGCATTTGCCGGTAGCGATTTAAATACGCTGCTGCGTGCGCCAACGACGGTGCCATCACCAATCGTCACGCCCGGCGCGACAAACACATCCGTCGCCAGCCAGCATTTTTCGCCAATCACAACCGGCGTCGCGTTAATATCAAAATGCGCGCTGGAATAATCGTGACTGCCGGTACACAAATAACATTTCTGCGAGATGACAGAATTAGCACCAATCGTTATCTCGCCAAGGGTATATAAAACCGCGTCATCGCCGACCCAGGCATAATCACCAAGGGTTAATTTCCATGGATAGGTGATTTTTACCGACGGCCGAATGACTACGTTTTTTCCGATTTTTGCGCCAAATAAACGAAGCAGGAAAGCGCGCCAGCGGTAAAGTATTTGTGGCGACCAGGCAAATAAAGTAGCCTGAACAGCCCACCACAGTTGCACCTTAATACCATTCCCGCCCCGGAACCCTTTCGGCACGGAGAAGCCGCTTAACTCTTGCATAAGTTTTCCCGATATTTATATTTTGTTATATAACGCTTTGGTTTTACCGGTGGTACGCAACCGCATTAAATAAGACAATTCTGCCCAGAAGCCTGGCACCCGCAATATTTTGCGCTGCACGTTTTTTGCATCCTGACATAATTCAAGATTATTCGAGGTAGACACGCCGCCCATCGAGAATTCGGAAACCAGACCTTTAACACGCTTAAATGGATAACCCGATTTATACATACGGGCGGCCAGCGCGTAATCCGATGAAACGCGATATTGCAGATCGTAGGGGTGATTTTTTAGTCCCGTCACCGGGAAAAAGATAGCCTGATGGCTGGCCGGCAGGCTGTGATAAATATACCAGCCAGGTTTTGCGCCACGACGAATTTTCGTGCCATCGCCAAAATCTAACAGCGCATCGCCGATATACATGGCATCTTCTTTTTTGTCTGCCAGCTGGCGAACGAAATGGCCAATATCTTCATGAAAAACATCGCCGGAATTGAGGAAAATCGCGAATTTACCCTGCGCCATGGCGATGCCTTTATTCATGGCATCATACAGGCCGTTGTCGCGTTCGCTGACGTAGCGTAAGTTGTATTCCCCGTTAAGGTTTTCCAGATACTCTGCGGTGCCGTCGGTCGAGCCGCCATCCACCACAATCCATTCGAAATCGAGGTCGGTTTCGCGCGCCAGGTGCGCCAGTGACGCTTTCGTTTTCACGACCCCGTCATAATTGCGAAACGCCACGGTAATAATGCTCAGCAGCATATTCGTTTCCACCTCATACTTTGTGCACAATATTCAACGCCTTGCGCAGAATAAAGGGACACACAATTAAAAACGCATATTCCGGGCTAAATATTGAGCCGGTAAAAAACAGTGACACTGGTGTAAAAAGGTACAACTGCACGCCAAAATTCTGGTTATTACCAAAGGCGTTAATCGTCATTTTTGCAACCTTAACCAGATACCATGCTGTCAGTAATACCGCGAACCAGGAAAAATAGATAATTAACAGATACAAGCCATTATCTATTGTTTTACCAACATCAGCACCGTTAAAGATTCCGAATGATGCAACATATTCGTAAAGAGAACCAAAACGTACCACACCATCAATATGGGTCAGGGAATAGCCCACCATCACCAACGGACCGATAATTCGGTAGTAAGATGATGAACCTTCAGTGCCCAAATCGCCGAGTCGTGTTGAAATATACGGGAATGCGAAAATCACCCCCAGCAAAAAAACAGCCAATGAGATAATCGCCAGCGGCAATTTCTTACGAATCGCCTCTTTATTCAGATACTGGAATGCCCACTCCAGCAGGTAAAACAGGATAAATGTCATCACTCCTGAAAACGATCCTGAAAGAACTATCCCTGCGAGAATCATAGCATCGGTCTTTGGGGTTTTGATACCAAACTGTTTGATGCTGAGCCAAATTGAGATTAGTGCCAGAGCAAAAAATGCCGGTTCGAAATAAAGTGCGGTGGTTCGCTTACCACCAAATTTGATAAAGTTCAGAACATAGCTGTTACTGTAAATAAGATATTTCGAAATCGACTCCATTAAACTACTGCCGCCGCTGAGTATGATCTGCGCCATCTCCGCGGCGGCCAGCATCACCACCAGCCCCACCACCAGATAAAAGAAACGCAGAATTTTGCGGTAGTTATGTGGCGAAATCGTTTTGAAACGGATGCTCCACATCATACCGATGATGATCACGATGTAGATGAACAGCATGGTCGAGGTGACATATTTGCTGGCATCCAGCGACTGGCCGAACAGGTAGTTGAATGCTGTCAGTCCGGCACCAGCGCCCAGCGCAATCATCAGTTTTTTCAGATTCAGGCGTTCGACATACAACAGCAGCAGCACGGGCAGAAAGGTCACGATGGTAATCGGAAAACTCTCGCCCAGCTGCGCCAGTTTGACGTTAACCAGCAGATAGATTAACGGCAGCAGCAGATAGCTACAGACTCTGATAGAACGAGACATATTCCTCCAGCATCTGTTGTCCACTGTAAGCCTTGCGGCTGCGGTCGCGAAACGCCTGCAGCGAATCGCCAAACACCGCCTGCGCCAGTTCCGCTTTCGGCAGCGTCACCAGCTGTAACACCTCGTCATTGTCAAACGTCCGGCCGCCCGATTTCTGTAACACTTCCTGTGCCGCCTCACTGTGCGTGGCGATCACCGGTACGCCAATCGACAACGCTTCGCAGAGAATTAACGGGTAGTTATCCACGCGGGAGCTGAACAGCAAGGCATCGAGCTGATTCAGTTCATTCATCAACTGGCGCTTGTCGGTGAGAAAACCGTGGTTGATAACGTTTTTCCCTTCAAAGGGCGAAAACTTGCCAAAGGTGTGGACTTCCACGGTCTCGCCCAGCGCGATGATGTCACGCACCAGTTGTTGATTGGTTTTGCCGTCGTAACGCAGATCATGCGCCACCACCGCGATTTTCGGTTTGCCTGCCGTTGTCGTCAGCGGCGTCAGTTCTGCAAGAATCGCTTCGGTCGCTACGTCGATGCCGTTATTGATGATTCGGCAACGCCCTTCACCGTACAGGCTGTTAAAGGCGTCCGCGACGTGCTGGCTGGGTGAAATAAACTGGCAACCAAGGGCCAGCATGTGGCGAAACAACTGGCGCTTACCTTCGACCAGTTGATGCGCACGGTCGATTTTCACCGGCGGGTAATTGCTCAGCGTCGGGCATTTCTGGCAGCCCCTTTTCCAGCCATCACAGCCATCGAGAAACGCGCAGCGCCCGGTCACGCTCCAGTGATCGTGCAATGTCCAGACAAACGTCACATCATCTTTATGCGCTTTCACTTTCTGGCAAAAGCTGACCACGTCGTCGAGATTCAGCCAGTAGCTGTGCAGAACATGAAAATGAAGGACTACCGGCCCGCGGGTGCGGGTCACTGTGCGATACAGGTTGTTGAGGTTGCCGAACAGGTCGCGGTTGAACAGGCGGAACAGCGCCAGATTGGCCATCGAAGTGATGCGCGCCGTCTGCTTGATTACCTGCGGATAATTATCATGGCTGACGCTTTTCTTACCGCCTTTGCCGTAACCGTAGACAAACTGTGAATGCAGTCCCTTTTGCAATGCGCGCTGGTGCAAATCCAGCGCCACGCCCGCCGCCCCGCCCTCGGCGAGACGCACGTTAAACTGTAAGATATTCATTTAATGACCTTCACTCGCGCTTTTTCGCCCACCACCAGCGCATTGTCCGGCACGTCATCCAGCACCACGCTGCCCGCACCGACAGTGACGTTGTTACCAATAGTGATAGCACCAAGAATGATGACGTTAGCGCCTAACTCGACGCTGTTGCCGATCACCGGGCAGGCCAGGCTGTCTGCACCACGGTTGCCAATGGTCACACCATGGCGCACGGTAAAGTCGTCGCCCGCCACCACATTTTTATTAATGACCACGGCATAGCCATGGTGAATGGTGAAGCGACGGCCAATTGTCGCGGCGGCCTGAATCTCATAACCAAAAAGGCACTCGGTGATGATGCGGTACAGCACCAGCACCGGCGCGGCCCAGATATTGTTGATGATATTTTTCTTGCGCCACACCGAGCAGAAATGAGCTACACGATAGGCCAGTACCATGCAGCAGGGGCGCAAACTCCAGCTGTTTGCGCGGCAATCTTCCAGTAGCATTATTTCCCCCGCAGCCCGTCAGCCAGACGTTTACCGTTACGCAGCGAAAAGAGCGTCAACAGCGTGCGCCACTTCATGCGCTTGTTGCGGATCTGATAGAGCGTAAACAGCTGATATTTTTTGCTGGCCCGGTCGAATTTATCTTTGTGTTTGCGATAGAAATGGAAGTAACCGGAAAACTTTTTCGGTGATGAGGTGATCTGCATTTCGCCGTGATTGATGTGCAGGATCTGCGTTGCCTCTTCTACTTTCCATGGTTCGCCATACGCCACCACCATGCGCAGGAAAATGTCATAGTCCTGTGCGGCTTTCAGTTGCGTATCGAAAAGCGACTCTTTGAAGCGCCACGCCCAGCTAAAGACCTGGTTGCCGATAATATTGCGTTTATAAAACAGCTTGCGGGAATACGGCGACTTCGGGTACAGCGGCAGGCTGGCGGGCTGAGAGTAGACTTCGCCCTCGCAAACATAATCATCGGCATACAAAAACGCGTGGGTCGTCAGTTGGTGCTTGTGTTCCAGAAAGACTGACAGGCGGTTTGGCGTCCATTCATCATCATCATCGATGCCGGTGATGTACTGCCCTTTTGCCTGCAAAATGGCCTGATTGCGCACCGCGCAGGCGCCTGAGTTAAAATCGTTACGGGTGTAGTTCACGCGTGGATCGTTCAGTTCGGCGACAAACTGCGCCAGCTGTTCGAACGAGGCGGAGCAGTCATCCACTATCATCAGTTCCCAGTGCGGATAATCCTGACGAAGAACAGATTTAATCGCGCGAATGGCCAGCTGTTGCCGGTTCCATGTCGGCATATAGATTGAAATAAGCGGACGATGATTGGTCATTATGTTCCCCGGTAAGTATCTGACCCTTCGCCCTGCCCTCATCCTCAGGGGCGAGGGTCAGGGAGAAGGGAAAACTTATTTGTTGTCAGACTTATATTCGTACTCGTAGTAACCGTAATCCTGATAGCCCGTGGCCCGGCGGAAGATGGAGTTGAGGATCACCCCGCGCACTTCGATGCCGTTCTGCTCGAAACGACCGAGGCTGGTTTCCACCTCTTTCAGGGTGTTTACCGCATAGCGCGCGACCATCAGCGTAGTACCAGCCAGGCGACCGACCACGGCGGCATCGGTGACAGCCAGAATCGGCGGAGTATCGATCAGCACAAGGTCATAGTTGCTGCTTGCCCACTTGACCAGTTCTGCGAAGCGCTCACTCATCAGCAGTTCAGACGGGTTCGGCGGCACCTGGCCTCGTGGCACCAGATCAAAATTGTTGATAGCGGTCTTTTTGGCGCAGCCGACGATGTCCGCTTTGCCCACCAGAATTTCCGACAGGCCGTTAACGTTGGTGGTGCCGAGCAACTCGTGGGTATAGCCTTTGCGCATATCGCAGTCGATCAGCAGCACACGCTTGTTGGTCTGGCTTATCACCGCTGCCAGGTTGGCGCAGACAAAGGTTTTACCGATTGACGGGCTCACCCCGGTCAGCATCAGGACGTTATTTTTCGCCTGCATCATGGCGAAGTGCAGGCTGGTGCGCAGGCTGCGAATCGCTTCAATCGCCAGATCCGTCGGATTACCCACCGCCAGCAATTGGCTCTGCTTGTAACGCTTAACGCCGCGAATGGTTTTGACGCTGTCATGCGACTTCTGCCATTCCGACAGCGGGATGCTGGCGTAAACGCTGATCCCCTGCTCTTCCAGCGCCTGCGGGCTTTCGATACCACGGTTGAGCAAGGCGCGCAGCAGTACTCCAACGATGGACAACATCAGGCCCAGGATCAGGCCGCCGAGAATAATCAGCGCCTTTTTCGGCTTCAGCACACCAGGCTGGGTGATGGCGTGGTCAACGATGCGGACATCGCCCACGGTGCTCGCTTCCTGAATCTTCAGCTCCTGCTGTTTATTCAACAGTTGCATATAGACCTGCTGCCCAGACTCGACGTCACGCGTCAACCGCACAATCTCCTGCTGCGTTTTCGGCATCGCCGTCACACGCTGATTCAGGTTGGCCTTCTCTTCTTCCAGCGCCTGGCGTTTTTCCAGCAGCGTCCGGTAAGCAGGGTGACGTTTGGTGTAGAGTTTGGAAATCTCCGCCTCTTTAAAGGTCAGCTCATTCAGTTGCGCGTCGATGTTTACCATCGAATCAAGCACTGATTTCGCTTCCAGCGGTAGGTCAACGGAGTCTTTTTCCTGACGGTAGGCGTTGAGTTTGTTCTCAGCGACATCCAGGTGGCTTCGGACTTCCGGTAGTTGTCGGGCGAGGAACGCGAGACTTTTCCCGGCTTCTTCTGACTTACGCTCGACGTTCTGCTCAAGATAGTTGCGGGTGATGCTGTCCAGGATCGTGCGAATCTGCTCACGGTCTTCGCCGACGAAGTTCAGGCTCAGAACGCCGGTATCTTTCCCGGTCTCAGTGACAGTCAGGTTGTTTTGCAGATTGTTGATCATCCCCAGCGTGGAGAATTTGGTGACGGTAAATTCACCGCCGGTTTCCGCATTAATGCTGCTTACCAGCAGCGTGACCCCCGCTTTACTGAGCGGTTGACCGACTTCACCGCGGGCGCTGAAGCCCCCGTCACTGGTCAGCAGATACTGTTTTGGCCCCAGAACTTCCAGCGTAAATACCTGCTCTTTCATGCCCGCAGGCAGCGTGAACGTTTCCACATGTACTGTATCGTTCTGCCGCCCCATCAGGCGATCCCAGCCTGCGCCGAAGATCGGAAAGGTATTCTTGGTGACGCTGATATCAAGGTTCAGATCATCGACCGTTTTGCCCAGCACCAGACGCGAACGAATCAGCTGAATTTCCGCTTCCGAGGCGGGCGGTTTGCTGTTGAGTGCTGAGTTAATATCCTGCACCAGCGAACTACCGGCGTTCTGTTCTATCTGTACCAGCGCGTCGGCGCTGTAGATGGGGGTGGCAAACAGTGTATAAACCACCGCCGCCAGCCCAAACAGCGCTGTCGTACCCAGAACCCACCACTTCGCCTCAATAATCGTGCCTATCAGGCGTCCGATATCAATTTCATCATTGCCCGAGGCCTGCGGGGCAGCGTGTTTTACTTTTTCTGTCATTGTTATCCCTGCTGAGCTTTGAGTGCCTGTGCCCACTGTCGGGCAGACTGATCAAGTAACGAGTAAACCGCTTCGAAGGCGTCACGGCTCTTGCGATACGGATCGGGGATTTCGCGTTCGTCATCCCAGTGACCGAACAGCATGACTTTGCCGCGCATCTCCGGAGCCATGTCGCACAGGCGCGTTATGTGCCGTTTTTCCATCGCCAGGATCAGGTCATAGTCCCGGCACATCCGCCCGGAAATCTGCCGCGCGCGGTGCCCCTCAAGCGAGATATTGTGGGCAGCGGCAACACTCACGGCGGCGTCGTCCGCGCCTTTTCCCACCAACGCCCCCAGACCCGCCGACTCCACGGTCAGCGAGGGGTGATAGGCTTTCAGCAGACGTTCCGCGGTGGGGGAACGGCAGATGTTCCCCACACAAACGACCAGTATTTTGTTAAACATGCGCATTACCACGTATGGATGTCTTTTGCTGTATCCGTCATGTAGCGAACGCCACTGATGGTTGGCAGCAATTGGCTGATCAGACGGTTCCAGCGGGCAACTGGTGCGGTTGTGACATACACCACGTCATACGGCTGCAACACGAAGTTGGTCGCCATAACCAGCGATGTCGCATCGGACATATCGAGCTGGTAAACGTTAGCAATCTTGCCGTTCTTGTCCTGCTGCAACGGACGGATCACGAAGATGCCGCTGGCGTTGGACGTCGTCATGTCGATGCCTTCCGCCTGGCCCAGCGCTTCGGTCAGGGTCATGCCACTGAAGTCCATTTTGAGGGTGCTTTGTTTCTTCACTTCACCCATCACGAAGACTTTCAGATCGTCATTACGCGGCACGAACAGAATGTCGCCCGGATAGAGCAGACGGTTCTGGCTGAGGTCGCCGTTTTGCATCAGCGCCTGCAGCGAAATGCGCTGTTCGCGGCCATTATGAGTGAGCACCACATTGCGCCAGTCGGCGTCTTCCGTCAGACCACCCGCGGCGTTGATGGCATCCAGTACGGTCAGCGGTACGTTAGTGATCGCCTGTTGCCCGGATTTATTCACCTGCCCGGAAACGTAGGCTTTCTGCGAGCGGAACGCGGCGACGTTAACGTCGACCTGCGGGTCGTTGATATAGGCCGCCAGACGCGACGTCACCTGCGAACGAATTTCGGCGAGCGTTTTCCCGGCCACCTGCACTTTGCCGACATACGGATAGAAAATCGTTCCGTCTGGCTGTACCCAGTTACCCGTGTCGCTTGAGCTGCGGTACTGGCCTGCCGGGGTCGTGAGTTCCGGGTGATCCCAGACCGTCACGTTAAGCACATCGCCCGGCCCTACCCGATACTGGTAATTGTTTAACTCCTGATCCAGCGACATATTGGGTTGCGCCACATTCGGCCGTGGACGTAATTGGTCAATCAGTCGCGGGGTCAGCGGATAAACATTCACCATTCGGTCAATGTCAAAATCAGCATCTTGCTGTTTGATCACATCTTTACCGAAGGTAGACATATTGCTGCCGGGAAGGACAGTACAACCACTCATGAAGGTTACCGACACCAATAATGGCATCAATTTTAGTTTGGATTTCATCATTGATTATTTATCACTTTGGCAGAAAATTATCCTGTGCGAATAAAATATAACGTTCTTTTTTCCATTCTTAGTTGAAGCAGAATGCATTTAATCGAAACGCAATATAATTGGTATCTATCCTAAAAAGACATTATTTACTCGCAGGCTATTGACAGAATAATCGAAGCAGGTTGTCACGCCTTCAGGCACGCTACCGCCCTTGGCTTTCAGTTACCAATCCACTGTTAAATCAGATAATTAATAGATACAACCCTGCTTCACAGGGCTTACCAGAGAATATTCCTGAGGCATATTGTGAAATCATTTTCAGGCTTTCATACGACACTAATGAAAGAGGCAAAAGATTATTACTCACGATATGCTGGAAGAATTGTTGCAGCTAAGCCAATATCAGGCAAGGTAACAACCTCCCTAAATGGAGTTTTTAAGATTAATATTAATCGCTCATTTTTATACTTTTAGGATTTTATTTATATTGACAAATTGCGAGTGTTCTTTTTCGCTAAGATCATTTCAGCTTAACGATACAAAAAGGTAATAATAAATACCTGAAACAATAAGGTTATATTGGTACCGGCGGAATTCGTTTATTGAGATAAATCTCAGGTAAAGATTGCATTTCAACTCCGCTTTATCCATGATCTCCTTGTGTCATTTTTTTACGTTACGAAAGGTATTAATCCGTATATGGAATGGATCGCCGATCCCTCAATCTGGGCCGGTCTGATGACGCTGATTGTCATCGAGCTGGTATTGGGTATTGATAACCTGGTGTTTATCGCCATCCTTGCTGAAAAGCTTCCGCCCGGGCAGCGTGACCGCGCGCGCGTGACGGGGCTGATTCTGGCGATGCTGATGCGTTTGCTGTTGCTGGCGTCTATCTCCTGGCTCGTCACCCTCACGAAACCGTTGTTCAGTATTCGCGACCTCAGCTTCAGCGCCCGAGATCTGATCATGTTGTTCGGCGGGCTGTTCCTGTTATTTAAAGCCACCGTCGAATTAAATGAAAGGCTCGAAGGGAAAGACAGCGAGAACCCGACGCAGCGACGGGGAGCGAAATTCTGGGCCGTAGTGACGCAGATAGTGGTGCTGGATGCGGTGTTCTCGCTGGATTCGGTCATCACCGCGGTCGGGATGGTTGACCACCTTGCGGTGATGATGGCGGCGGTAATTATCGCCATCAGCCTGATGCTGCTGGCCAGTAAACCGCTCACCCGCTTCGTCAATAACCATCCGACCATTGTCATTCTGTGTCTCAGCTTCCTGCTGATGATCGGCTTTAGCCTGATTGCTGACGGCTTCGGCTTCCACATTCCGAAAGGTTATCTGTACGCCGCAATTGGTTTCTCGGTGATGATCGAAGCCCTGAACCAGCTGGCGATTTTCAACCGTCGCCGTTTCCTGTCAGCGAACCAGTCGCTGCGCGCGCGCACCACAGAAGCGGTCATGCGTCTGTTAAGTGGGCAGAAAGAGGATGCGGAGCTGGACGCCGAAACCGCCTTGCTGATTGCCGATCACAACGACAGTCAACTGTTCAATCCACAGGAGCGGTTGATGATCGAGCGCGTGCTGAATCTCAACCAGCGCACCGTCAGCAGCATTATGACCTCGCGCCATGATATTGAGCATATCGACCTCAACGCGCCAGAATCGGAGATCCGCGCCCTGCTGGAGAAAAACCAGCACACTCGCCTGGTAGTCACCAGCAATGACGATGACGAAGATCTGCTGGGCGTGGTGCATATCATCGACCTGTTACAGCAATCGCTACGCGGTGAGCCGCTCAACCTGCGGGTACTGATTCGCCAGCCGCTGGTCTTCCCGGAGACGTTGCCGCTGTTGCCTGCGCTGGAACAGTTCCGCAATGCCCGTACTCACTTTGCTTTTGTGGTGGATGAGTTTGGTTCAGTGGAAGGGATTGTCACCCTCAGCGACGTCACCGAAACCATCGCCGGGAATCTGCCTAACGAGGCAGAAGAGATCGACGCACGCCATGATATTCAGAAAAACGCCGATGGTAGCTGGACTGCAAACGGCCATATGCCGCTGGAAGATCTAGTGCAGTTTGTCCCCATCCCTCTTGATGAGAAACGGGAATACCACACCATTGCCGGTTTGCTGATGGAGCATCTGCAACGGGTACCACAGGCGGGAGAAGAAGTGGTGGTGGATGGCTTTACGCTGAAAACGCTGGAGGTGGAAAACCACCGCGTGCAACGGGTGCAGATTTTCCCGCCGGATGAAACTCCTGATTACGAGGCTTGATGAGGTTTGTTATGATGTATGAATATCAGTCCCATTATGGGACTTATTTCTTTACTTAGTCCCATAATGGGACTATCATAGCGCCATGAAAATAATCTCTGTTAAGACATTAAGGGATTTTTGGGCGGAGAATCCCGATGCAGAGCAACCGCTAAAGGCCTGGGTAGATGAAGTCACAAAAGCAGACTGGAAAACCCCGGCAGAGATAAAGGAACAGTACCGCAGCGCCACTATTTTGAAAAACAGACGCGTGGTATTCAACATTAAGGGAAATAACTACCGATTAATCGTAGCAATTGCTTATCAACGAGGATGGCTGTTCGTTAAGTTTATCGGCACTCACAGACAATATGACGCTATAGACGCTGAAATGGTTGAACTGGAGTAGATTATGAACATTAAACCAATCAGAACAGAACAGGATTATGAAGCTGCCCTGCAGGCAGTTGAACCGATGTTCGACAATGAACCCGCTCTGGATACGCCAGAAGGGGATTATTTTGAAATAATGTGTTTACTCATTGAAGAGTATGAAAAAAAACATTATCCCATCGAGCCACCAACCCCTGTCGAAGCTATAAAATTCCGTATGGATCAGCAAGGGTTAAGTGTTAAAGATCTGGAATCTGCGATCGGGAAGCCAAATCGTGTTTATGAAATATTTAGCGGTACTCGCAGCCTGACACTGCCAATGATTCGCCGCCTTCATAAGCAATTTGGTATTCCTTTAGAAAGCCTGGTCGGGGTCTGATATTTCAGTGCCCGGTAAATA
>NZ_JMTB01000125.1 GCF_000734965.1 Trabulsiella guamensis ATCC 49490 | reverse complement strand
CCCGATTATTATCATAGTTTTTCCAGTAGCTTTTTCACGTCTCTGCCGCTTTGGCTCTCTTTGTTCTTGTCAGCCCAGTCGTTCAGGCGGCGTTTCATTTCATCCTGCAATTGCTTACGCAGCACCTGATCAACCTGCAGACTGTAGTTCAGCGCCTGCCATGGACCATAAACGCGCAGCGGGATAGCGGTTTGTTTCAGCATTTCCACCAGTTTGCTGTCGCCTTTCCAGCCTTCCAGCACGCGAACGTTGAAACGCATATCGCCCTGCTCTTTCACCAGATCCAGCGAACCCTGTCCGGTCAGCGCCAGCAGCGCAGACTGCCCGTCCATGTTGCTGAGCGTCAGCACACCGTTGTCGAGTTGCAGATCGGTGGCGAGTTTATCCAGCCGGGTCGCTGTCTCGTAGTTTTCCTGCGCCTGCACATTGGCGCTGCGCTCAATCGCCTGCTGTACGAGTTGCTGGAAGTTCAGACCTTCCGCTCGGGTGTTGAGCAATTCAACGTGCCCCTCGCCCTGCCAGTTACGACGGAAATCATCGGCGTCAATTTTGCTGCCGCTGAAATCCCCGGCAAGGGTCATCGAGCCTGTCAACTGGATGGGGTAATCAAAAGCCTTCAGAATGGTGCCAATTTCAACGTTGTCCAGCTTCGGCTGGAACTCGGCCTGCACGTCGTTACGGCGCGCATCGAGTTTACCCGGCAATGAGATTTGCCCGTCGCCCAGCCGCCCCTGTAGCTCCGCAATCGTCAGCAAACCCGACTGGTTGCTGAGATCACCGCTTACCTGAGTGAAATTCATGCCGCGCCACAGGATCTGGTTCGCTTTCAGTTTAATGGCCGCAGTAAAGCCGCGCAGACCGCTGTAATCAGGCTGCGGGTTGCCATCGGCAATCACCGGACGCTGTTTCACCGGGCTTTGCCCCTGCTGCGTCACACTGTTGTTTGTCGAGGCACTGGCAGGCGTCAGGAGATTATCCAGATTGAGCTTACCGAACTGCAGGTCCAGCGCCCATTCCGGGCTGTCCGCCAGCACCACATGGGCCTCGCCGGTAACTGTGCTGTCATTCGCCGTCAGATTGAGCTTGCTGAAACCCAGTGTTTTACTCTCTTCCTGCCAGCTCGCCAGCAGGCTTCCCTGACCGGTAATGCCCTGCGCCGGCAGATCAGCGCCCTGAAATTGCCAGTTGAGTTGTGTCAGATTTGCGGCCAGCGTATGAGGATAGTCGCTGCCGTCAATGTCGGCAGTAAAGGAGAGCGCCAGATCACGCTGGTCGCGATTGACCCGACCAGCAAACTCCATCGTGCCTTTGTGCTGTTCGTCCTGTTCCATCTGCAAACGAATATCACGGACGGTCACCAGTTCATCGCTGTCGTGCTGAAACACCAGCACGCTGTCCGCCACTTTCAGCTTCGCGATGTCAAACGACCAGCCGCGATCTTCCGCCACTTCCGGTAATGTGTTTTCTTTCGGTACGACTGGCGCATCCTGCCCACGCACGGCTTCGGTCTGCGGGGTGAGTTGGATCACCGCGCCTTTCAGCATCACCTGTCGTACCTGTAACTGATGAGAGAGCAGCGGTAACAACGAGACATCAAGACGCATGTTGTCCGCCCGCACCAGCGGTTCGCTGGCGCCAGGCGCCGTCAACGACATTCTGCCGGAGAGAATGCTGAGCTGCGGCCAGACGTGCCAGCGCAGCGGTCCGTCGAGTCGCAATTGATAGCCGCTTCGCGTTTCAACCTGCCGCACCATATAAGCGCGGAAATCGTTAGGATTGACCAACAGCACCAACGCAGAGAGTCCGGCGATAATCACCACCAGTAAAATCATCAGCGTCGTCAGAAGTCGTCTCATGGCACCCTCAATACAACTGAGCGGACTCAGTCCTTATCAATACGGCTGGCGACAGCACCCTGCTGATCGCGATATTTGGCATCTTCACGACGGTTGTACGGGCGCGCCGCCGGACCGGACAACGGTTCAAAACTCAACGCGCCAATCAGCATCCCCGGACGCAGCGCCAGCGGCAGCTTACCGGAGTTATAGAATTCCAGCACAATGCACCCTGACCAGCCGGGATCGATGCGATGCGCGGTCACGTGAACCATTAATCCGAGACGCGCCAGCGACGAACGCCCGTCCAGCCAGCCGACCAGATCGGCTGGCAACGTGACGGATTCATAAGTCACCGCCAGTGCCAGTTCGCCCGGATGAAGGTAAAACGCGTCGCCTTCGGCCAGCACAATCTCTTCGCTCATGACGCGATCCAGCGCCGCGCTCACTTCGGCTTTCGGTCCGCTCAGGTCGATAAACGCCGCTGTATGACCACTAAAGGTGCGGAATTTATTGCCCAGACGGACATCCACCGTAGCGCCGTTGATACGCTCAACGGGCGGACGCGGGGTAATCGACAGGCGGCCTTCGTCCAGCCAGGCTTCTATATCTCGGTCACACAGACGCATGCGCATTCTCCTTTCGTGCATCGCGCCCTTACCGTTTCAGGGCATAAGGGCTAAACAGATTCTCTCTGAACGTTACACAATTCACGGGGTTTATTCAAAAAACTGGCTAATTTTCGCTTTCAGGATATCAATCGCAATGCGGTTTTTACCCCCGCGCGGTACGATGATATCGGCATACTGCTTCGATGGTTCAATAAACTGCAGGAACATCGGACGTACTGTTTTCTGGTACTGCGCCATCACTGAATCCATCGACCGCCCGCGCTCATTCACGTCGCGACGAATGCGGCGCATCAGGCAGATGTCGAGCGGGGTATCAACAAAAATGGAGAAGTTCATCTCTTCGCGCAGACGCGCGTCGGTCAGCAGCAGGATCCCTTCGAGGATAATGACTTTTTTCGGCACGACGTGAACCGTCTCTGCCATGCGGGTGTGTTCAACGTAGCTGTAAACCGGGAGTTCTATGGGATTGCCGCGCTTGAGCATTTGCAGATGCTGGAACAGCAGATTGTGGTCCATCGCGTTCGGATGGTCATAGTTGGTTTTGACGCGTTCTTCCATCGACAGATGACTTTGATCTTTGTAATAGCTGTCTTCAGGAATGACACCAATGTGCTCATCACCAACCTGTTCACGTAATTCGCGGTAAAGCGTACTGGCAATAAGACTTTTTCCGGATGCCGATGCGCCTGCGATACCTACGATGACGCACTGATGAGACTTATCAGTCATAAATTTTTGCGACCTGATTAACCTGGAGTTTGGGAAGGGCGACGCCGGAGCGTCAAACGCGGCAATTATAGGGATTTCAACGCGCCGATACCAGTAATGCGTGTGAATCTGCCAAAGCAAATACAGAAATGCGCAATATCCGCCTTAGCGCAAATTTTTACGACTACTTTTAAAGCAGCATCGTCAGTTTTCAACCATCCTAAATAATTAATATCTCGAAGCTGTCAAAATATGAACAACCGCAATAGGAATTGTAAATTGTTTGTACTAGCATAACTTCAGATAATCTCTCAGTCGTCCGGGCTTGCTCCTGACGGGAAAGCTACGCGGATTAATGTAGTAATGAAGAAACCACACCATCGTGTATTTGTTACTCCGGCCCATCCTCTGCTGCATTTTGCCAGCCTGGGACTGGTGACTTTCATTTTTACGCTTTTTTCGCTTGAGCTGACACGCTTTGGCACCCTGCTGGCTCCTCTGTGGTTCCCGACCTCGATCATGATGGTCGCTTTTTACCGCCATGCGGGAAAATACTGGCCGACCATTGCACTGGTCTGCTCCGCTGGCAACATCGCCGCCTCATTAGTGCTGTTTCCCGCCTCAGCCGCGAATCTGGGCTATGTGGCTATTAACATTGCCGAAGCGATGCTGGGGGCGGTGCTGCTGCGTAAGCTGCTGCCGAACTATAACCCGCTGCAGAATCTCAACGACTGGGTACGACTGGCTATCGGCAGTGCGGTAATCCCGCCCCTGTTTGGTGCGTTTCTGGTCTGGTTGCTGATGCCTGGCGACAAACCGCTGCAAGTGACGCTGGTCTGGGTGCTGTCAGAAACCATTGGCGCTCTGGCGCTGGTACCGCTGGGGTTGCTGTTTAAATCGCATTATCTGTTGCGCCATCGCGACCCACGGCTGCTGCTGGAGACACTGCTCATCCTCGCCGTAACGCTGGCGCTGAGCGGGCTGGCCATGCACTGGCTGCCCTGGCCTTTCACCTGTGTGATTGTGCTGCTGATGTGGAGCGCGATTCGTCTGCCGCGCATCGAAGCATTTCTGGTTTTTCTGCTGACGGTCATGATGGTATCGCTGATGATGGCAACCGATCCTGACATCATCACCGTGCCGCACACCTATGTGCTGAACAATGCCGCCTGGCTGCCGTTTCTGATGATCCTGCTGCCGGCGAATGTCATGACGATGGTGATGTACGCCTTTCGCGCCGAGCGTAAGCACATCACCGAGAGCGAATCGCGCTTTCGTAATGCGATGGAGTATTCGGCAATCGGCATGGCGCTGGTCGGCACTGAAGGACAGTGGTTGCAGGCCAATAAAGCGTTATGTCAGTTCCTCGGTTACAGCCAGGACGAATTGCGGGCATTGACCTTTCAGCAACTGACCTGGCCTGAAGATCTCGACAGCGATCTCGTCCAGCTGGACATGCTGGTAAAGGGTGATATCAACAGCTATTCGATGGAAAAACGCTACTACACCCGCAAAGGGGACGTGGTGTGGGCGCTGCTGGCGGTGTCGCTGGTGCGCCACGCTGACGGCTCGCCGCTTTATTTCATCGCCCAGATTGAAGATATTAACGATCTCAAGCACACCGAATGGGTAAACAAACGGCTGATGGAGCGTATCACCCTTGCCAACGAAGCCGGGGGGATCGGCATCTGGGAATGGGAACTGGAGCCGGATGTGATCAGCTGGGACAAGCGTATGTTTGAAATGTATGACGTCCCGTCGCACCTCAAACCCACCTGGCAGATGTGGTACAACTGCTTACTGGAAGAGGATCGCGCCCATGCTGAGCAGACCGTTCGCAATGCCCTGCGCGCCCGTACGCCGTTCAAGCTGGAATTTCGCATTCAGGTGAAGGATGGCATTCGTCATATTCGCTCGCTCGCCAACCGCGTTCTGAATAAAAACGGTGAAGTAGAACGTCTTCTCGGCATCAATATAGATATGACCGAGGTAAAACAGCTTAACGAAGCGCTGTTTCAGGAAAAAGAGCGTCTGCACATCACTCTTGATTCCATCGGCGAAGCAGTGCTGTGTACCGACATCCATATGAATGTCACCTTTATGAACCCGGTGGCGGAAAACATGAGCGGCTGGACGCAGGAACAGGCACTGCAACAGCCGCTGCTCAACGTGCTGCACATCACCTTTGGCGACAACGGACCGCTGATGGAAAACATCTACAGCGGCGATTTCTCGCGTTCCGACATTGAACAGGATCTGGTGCTGCACAGCCGTCACGGTGGCAGCTACGATATTCACTACAGCATAACGCCGCTCAGCACGCTGGACGGTCATAACATCGGTACTGTTCTGGTAATTCAGGACGTGACTGAATCACGCAAAATGCTGCGCCAGCTGAGCTACAGCGCCTCCCACGATGCCCTGACGCAACTGGGAAATCGCGTCAGCTTTGAGAATCACCTCAAACGACTGCTGCACAATGTGCATGAAACGCATCAAACACATGCGCTGGTGTTTATCGATCTTGATCGCTTTAAGGCCGTTAACGATACCGCCGGGCACGCGGCAGGCGATGCGCTGCTGCGCGAATTGTCAGCACTGATGCTCAGTATGTTACGTACCAGCGACATTCTGGCGCGACTGGGCGGCGATGAGTTTGGTCTGCTGCTACCGGACTGCAACACCGAAAGCGCCCGCTTTACCGCTACACGCATCATCACCGCTATCAATGATTACCAGTTCCGCTGGGAAGATCGTACCCATCGCGTTGGCGCCAGCGCCGGGATCACGTTGATTGATGAGAATAACAGCGTGGCTTCGGAGGTGATGTCGCAGGCCGATATCGCCTGTTATACCTCAAAACACGGCGGGCGCGGCATGGTCACGGTATACGAACCGCAGCAGGATAACCCGCCCGCGCGTAGGACGATGCCGCCCGATGAGAAGTGGCGCATCATCAAAGAGAACCATCTGGTGTTTATGGCCCGTAGCGTGGCTTCGCCGCGCATTCCGGAAGCCAGCCATTTCTGGCTACTGTCGCTGCGGCTGTGGACCAGTGAAGGCGAAATGCTGGAAGAGAAAGCGTTTCGTAACAGCCTGTCCGAAAGCGAGCTGTTACGAGCTCTGGACCGCCGGTTACTCTCTGAATTCTTCCTGCAATGGGCACCCAAAGTGGCAGCGAAAGGCATCAGTGTATCCTTACCATTATCGTCGACGAGCCTCTCCAGCGTGGCGTTGATTGACGAGCTGTTCAGTCAACTAACGGAAAGCCAGATACCCCCGCGGTTGCTGCATTTTGTCATCAGCAGCGATTGTCTGCTCAGTGAGGATCGGGTGATGGCGCAGAGCATTCTGCGGTTACGCCAGGCTGGCTGCAAACTCATTCTCAGCCACCCGGGTCAGGATCTGGAGATCTTCAACCGTCTGACGCCGGACTCCGCCGACTACATCATGCTTGACCCCGACACCGTCGTTAACGTGCATCTCAATCTGATGGATGAAATGATGGCGACCATTGTGCACGGCCATGCGCACCGATTGGGGATGAAAACCATCGCCGGGCCAACCAACGAATCGCTGGTGATGGACACGCTGTCGGGCATTGGCATTGATATGATTTACGGCGATACCATTTCACAAAACCAGCCGCTGGAGCTGGTTCTGCACAGCAGCTATTTCGCGATCAACTGATGTCCGGCGACCAGTCGTCGGTGTACCAGATATGCAGCAAGGCATACGAGCGCCATGGCTGCCAGCGTTCAGCATAGCGGCGAATTTGTGCAGGCGTCATGCCAGGAAAACGCTGCTTAATCAGATAATCGTCGGGCAGAAAGACATCTTTGGCCTGCCAGCCGCGCAGAGCGAAATAGTTCGCCGTCCAGCGCCCGATGCCCGGAAACGACTGCAATGACTTCATCCCCTGCTCGATGTTATCAGGTGCTGTCAACGGGAGTTCCCCGCTCAACGTTGCATTCGCCAGATGGATCAGCGCTTCGGCGCGCTTCAGTGGCATACCGAGAGATTTCAGACGAAGCGGGTCGGCCTGCGCCAGTTGCTGCGGCGTCGGGAAACAATAAAACCCCGGCTCGTTTTCCAGCGGCGCCCCGCAGGTGTGCACCACTTTCGCGGTCAGTTTTGCCGCCATGGTCACGCTCACCAGTTGCCCCAGAATTGCCCGAATTCCCTGTTCAAACGCATCCAGTGCGCCCGGTAAACGCAGCCCCGGACGCGGCGCGCCAAGCGGTCCCAGCGCACGGGAAACCGCCTGAGGATCGCATTGCAAATCCAGCAGCCGTTCTATGCGCTCAAGGCACGCATCGGCGACTGGCAGCAGGCCATCGCTCAGCGTCACCCGCAGCGTCTGCGTGTTTTCGTCCGGCTCCAGTACCATCAACCCCCGATGCCCGTCGAGGGCAAAACTGCGGGTATAACGCCCGTCGCTGAACACCTCAACGCCCTCAACGGCGCGCATCTTCAGAAAACCAAACATCCACTCCCAGTCATAAGGCGGTAGCCAGCGCAGTGTATACATGCAATCTCCTTTATCAGTGGCTAAAGCATATACGTCACGCCGACAGCATGCCTTGCTTTTATATTCCAGTTGTCGTCGTCGCCACATTCCGCTAAAGTCGCCACCCTTTCGTGTATGTGATTGCGACAGGGCTACAGTATTCTGTATAGAAATCGTTCATTTACCAAAAAAATCAAAATACGTCCATTTACCAAAAAACTTAACAAACAGATAAAACATCAGTATAATCCATACAATACTGAGAAAAACAACCAAAGGGTAATAAGGAATATAGGCTATCACATAGATTCCACCAACTATAAGAGCCAATGTAACAATAATTCCGATATTTAGGACATCAATAATCATCCACATAATAAAATCTTTCATGACCTTTACTCCCTTGTTAAGACCTCATACAACGCATCGGCAATTTTTGCTTCATTATTTTTTGACATATCGTTGCAGGAAGTTTATAAATCGAATATCAGTCCTCATCATATTATAACAGGGCTCATGATCGTATTCATCCGTCATGAAACAGAAATCGTAATTATAATATGCTGGCCATCGAACTTCACAACCTTAATCATCTCCATTTGCTGCTTCTAGTGGCTTTGTGACATAGTGTTATCCTTGAACGAACTATGTTCTGAAGGAGCAAAAGGTGAAAGAGATAAAGGTACATTTAATGTCATTCATTATTTCACTTCTAATGATATTATAGCTATTAATGCAATATCTAGCCAATCATCTCCTAATGGTTTTTATTTGCGAGTTTAGGATGGATTCTGCCACCTTTTATGTCATTTATAATAGCACCTGGAATATGCGGTTTATTGACGGGAAAAGTAATAGAGAAACTCTGTTTTCTCATAATTACTCTTAGGAATAGATTCAGGGACTGAAGATGAAAAACATACTGATATATTTAATCTCAATTGTGCTTTCATTCACGATCATCTACAATCTGTTACTTAGCTATGTTCCTGATGAGCAAGTTACTAAAATTTTTGATACACGCTTCAATAATCCGATCTTATTTTCTCCAGCTCTGGTATTTCTTGTGGTTGTAATAATCTTAGGAATAGGGATAGCAAAACTTTATCTCTTTATAAGAAAGAAATAACGTACTTGCTACCGCAAGTTGAGTCGTTTTACTTTGAAAGTCAATTCCTTGCCCTTGCATTGATTGTAGGTGTGTTGTGACATATGTAAACGTAAGCTCTTTTCATCAGTGACCAGCATCGATGCCATCATGCCTTGCTTTTATATTCCAGTTGTCGTCGTCGCCACATTCCGCTAAAGTCGCCACCCTTTCTTCACTGGCATGGGGATAAGTGACGTGTTTATTGGTTTTGATTACGGCACCGCAAACTGTTCAGTGGCGGTCATGCAGGGCGACAGCCCACAACTGCTCACCATGGAAAACGGCAGCACCCTGCTGCCATCGATGCTCTGCGCACCTACGCGCGAAGCCGTCAGCGAATGGCTGTACCGCCATCATGATGTGCCGTTAATCGGTGATGAAACCCAGGCGCTGTTGCGCCGGGCTATTACGTTCAATCGCGATGAAGACATTGAAGTGCTGCGAAACAGCGTTCAGTTCGGCCTCGCCTCGCTGAAACAGTATATGGACGATCCTGAAGAAGTCTGGTTCGTCAAATCGCCCAAATCCTTCCTTGGCGCCAGCGGCCTGAAGCCGCAGCAGGTGGCGCTGTTTGAGGATCTGGTCTGCGCAATGATGCTGCATATTAAACAGCAGGCGCAGGCGCAGTTGCCGGATAGCATCGACCAGGCAGTGATTGGCCGTCCGATTAACTTCCAGGGACTGGGCGGCGAAGAGGCAAACCAGCAGGCACAGGGGATCCTCGAACGAGCGGCAAAACGCGCCGGTTTTCGCGATGTCGTCTTTCAGTACGAACCAGTCGCCGCAGGGCTTGACTTCGAAGCCACGCTGACGGAAGAAAAACGCGTGTTAGTGGTAGATATTGGTGGTGGTACCACCGACTGTTCGCTGCTGCTGATGGGTCCGACATGGCGTCACCGTCAGGATCGCGCACAAAGCCTGCTCGGTCATAGTGGTTGCCGCATTGGCGGTAACGATCTGGACATCGCGCTGGCGTTTAAATGCCTGATGCCGCTGCTGGGTATGGGTGGCGAAACGGAAAAAGGTATCGCGTTACCGGTACTGCCGTGGTGGAACGCCGTCGCCATCAACGACGTTCCGGCACAAAGCGAGTTCTACAGCAGTGCCAATGGTCGTGCGCTAAGAGATATGGTTCGTGACGCGCGCGACGCCGATAAAGTCGCCTTGCTGTTGAAAGTCTGGCAACAACGTCTGAGCTACCGGCTGGTACGTAGCGCCGAAGAGAGCAAAATCGCCCTCTCCGACCGTCAGGAAATCCTCACAAACCTGCCGTTTATCAGCGAAACACTGGCGACGGAAATCAACCAGCTCGGGCTGGAAGCGGCGCTGAACCAGCCGCTGGCGCGTATCCTGGAACAGGTACAGTTAGCGCTTGATAACAGCAACGTACGCCCTGACGTCATCTACCTGACCGGCGGTAGCGCACGCTCACCGTTGATCCGCAAAGCACTGAGCGAACAGCTTCCTGGCATTCCGGTTGCCGGGGGTGATGATTTCGGTTCAGTAACTGCCGGGCTGGCGCGCTGGGCGCAGGTCATCTTTGCCTGATTTCACGATCTGCCTCGGGAGGGGCTTTCCCGTTTCAGCCCCTTACTGAAATCCTTTCAGCCTGACCTCCTTGCCGGTACGCACTTTAGCGCGCAACGCGGGTTTCCTGTTCAGCTTTCCTTCTGCCTTGCAAGGTGCCTCGTAAAACGCTGATAGTTATCGCTTCTCAGACGAATCCTGACGGTGTTTCATATTTCCTCCATTTTTCCGGGGAAGGCGATGACTAAACTAGTATCATCTCCGACACGTTTCAGGATGAGAGTCGATATCGATGAAAGGCAGCAAGAAAATCCGCTGGGGAAGTACACTGGCCGTACTGGTGGTCGTGATTGCCGCCGCAGGCTACTGGTACAGCCGCTCCGCGCCGGAATCAACAACGCCCGTCGCGAAAGCCCAGGGGCAACAGCCTGCCGCCGGAGGGCGCAGAGGCGGACGCTTTGGTGCTGCGCTGGCTCCCGTTCAGGCGGCAACCGCCACCAGCGAATCCGTACCCCGCTATCTCACCGGTCTTGGCACCATCACCGCGGCCAACACCGTTACCGTTCGTAGCCGGGTGGAGGGTCAGTTGCTGGCGATTCACTTCCAGGAAGGTCAGCAGGTTAAAGCCGGTGATCTGCTGGCAGAAATCGACCCCAGCCAGTTCAAAGTGGCACTCGCCCAGGCGCAGGGCCAACTGGCGAAAGACACCGCCACCCTCGCCAATGCGCGCCGCGATCTGGCGCGTTACCAGCAACTGGTGAAAACCAGTCTCATCTCCCGTCAGGAACTCGACACTCAGCAGTCGCTGGTCAGCGAAAGTCAGGGCACGGTAAAAGCTGATGAGGCGAACGTCGCCAGCGCGCAGTTACAACTCGACTGGACGCGCATCACCGCTCCTGTTGACGGCCGCGTCGGCTTGAAACAGGTGGATATCGGCAATCAGATCTCCACCAGCGACACCAACGGCATTGTGGTGCTGACCCAGACGCATCCCATCGATCTGGTCTTTACCCTGCCGGAGAACGACATCGCGACTATTGTTCAGGCGCAAAAAGCCGGCAAAACCCTGACGGTAGAAGCATGGGATCGCACCAATAAGCAGAAACTGAGCACCGGTAGCCTGCTGAGTCTGGACAACCAGATTGACGCCACCACTGGCACCATCAAGCTGAAAGCGCGTTTTAACAATGAAGATGACGCGCTGTTTCCTAACCAGTTCGTCAATGCGCGCATGCTGGTAGATACCGAACAAAACGCGGTGGTGATTCCCAGCGCAGCGCTGCAGATGGGTAATGACGGTCATTTCGTCTGGGTACTGAATGCGGACAATAAGGTCAGTAAGCACAACGTCACCCCGGGGATTCAGGACAGCCAGAAAGTGGTCATCAGCGCCGGGTTATCGGCAGGCGACCGCGTGGTGACGGACGGTATCGACCGTCTGACAGAAGGCGCGAAAGTGGAAGTGGTGGAAGCGCACAGCGCCGCCGCAACCCCGGCAGAAAAACCGACCGCGCGTAACTATGGACAGAAAGGAGCACGCTCCTGATGCAGGTATTACCGCCGGACAGCACGGGTGGCCCGTCCCGCCTGTTTATCATGCGTCCTGTCGCCACCACGCTGTTGATGGTGGCGATTTTGCTCGCCGGGGTGATTGGTTATCGCTTCCTGCCGGTCTCCGCCCTGCCGGAGGTCGATTACCCGACGATTCAGGTGGTCACACTGTATCCTGGCGCCAGTCCTGATGTAGTCACGTCAGCCATTACCGCGCCGCTCGAGCGCCAGTTCGGACAGATGTCCGGGCTCAAGCAGATGTCGTCGCAAAGCTCCGGTGGTGCCTCAGTGGTCACCCTGCAGTTTCAACTGACGCTGCCGCTGGATGTCGCCGAGCAGGAGGTTCAGGCCGCCATCAATGCGGCGACCAACCTGCTGCCCGACGATTTACCTAATCCGCCGGTTTACAGCAAAGTGAACCCTGCCGATCCCCCCATCATGACGCTCGCCGTCACGTCTTCCGCCATGCCAATGACGCAGGTGGAAGATATGGTCGAAACCCGTGTCGCGCAGAAAATTTCCCAGGTCAATGGCGTCGGTCTGGTCACCCTTGCGGGAGGCCAGCGCCCGGCAGTACGGGTGAAACTTAATGCACAGGCTATCGCCGCGCTGGGTCTGACCAGCGAGACGGTACGTACGGCGATCACCAGCGCGAACGTCAACTCGGCAAAAGGGAGCCTTGACGGCCCGACACGCGCAGTGACGCTGTCGGCGAATGACCAGATGCAGTCCGCCGAAGAGTATCGTCAGTTAATCATTGCCTATCAGAACGGTGCTCCTGTTCGTCTGGGCGATGTGGCAACTGTTGAACAGGGGGCGGAAAACAGCTGGCTGGGCGCCTGGGCCAACAAAGAACAGGCGATTGTGATGAACGTCCAGCGACAGCCGGACGCGAACATTATTGATACCGCCGACAGCATTCGCCAGATGCTGCCGCAACTGACGGAAAGCCTGCCGAAATCGGTGCAGGTGAAAGTCTTGTCTGATCGCACCACTAACATTCGCGCGTCAGTCAGCGACACGCAATTTGAACTGATGCTGGCAATCGCGCTGGTGGTGATGATTATCTACCTGTTTTTGCGCAATGTGCCTGCCACCATTATTCCCGGTGTAGCGGTCCCGCTGTCGTTGGTTGGTACGTTTGCGGTGATGGTGTTCCTCGACTTCTCGATCAACAACCTGACACTAATGGCGCTCACCATTGCCACCGGGTTCGTGGTTGATGACGCCATTGTGGTGATCGAAAACATCTCTCGCTATATCGAAAAAGGCGAAAAACCACTGGCCGCGGCGCTGAAGGGGGCCGGGGAGATCGGTTTTACCATTATTTCACTGACTTTCTCGCTGATTGCCGTGTTGATCCCGCTGCTGTTTATGGGCGATATCGTGGGGCGACTGTTCCGCGAATTTGCGGTCACTCTCGCGGTGGCGATTTTAATTTCTGCCATCGTTTCGCTGACACTGACGCCGATGATGTGCGCGCGCATGCTGAGTCACGAATCACTGCGCAAGCAGAACCGCTTTTCGCGCGCCAGCGAGCGCTTCTTTGATAATGTGATTGCCGGATATGGCCACTGGCTGGCAAAGGTACTGAACCACCCGTGGCTGACGCTGGGCGTGGCGCTGGCAACGCTGGTTCTCTCCATTTTGCTGTGGGTCTTTATTCCAAAAGGCTTTTTCCCGGTGCAGGACAACGGCATTATTCAGGGTACATTACAGGCACCGCAGTCGGTCTCTTTCGCCAGCATGGCGCAACGCCAGCATCAGGCCGCAGATAAAATTCTGAGCGATCCCGCTGTAGAAAGCATGACCACATTTGTCGGCGTTGATGGCACCAATCCGGCGCTGAACAGCGCTCGTCTGCAGATTAACCTCAAGCCGCTGGACCAGCGTGACGATCGCGTGCAGACCGTTATCCGCCGTCTGCAACGCGAGATCGATGGTATTCCTGGCGTCGACCTTTACCTGCAACCAACGCAGGATCTGACCATCGACACCACCGTCAGCCGAACGCAGTATCAGTTTACGCTACAGGCGAACTCGCTGGACGCGCTCAGCTCCTGGGTACCACAACTGATGACGCAATTGCAGGCCCTGCCGCAACTGGCTGACGTCAGCAGCGACTGGCAGGACAAAGGGCTGGCGGCTTATGTTAACGTCGACAGAGACAGCGCCAGCCGTCTTGGGATCTCGATGGCGGATGTCGATAACGCGCTATATAACGCCTTTGGTCAGCGACTGATCTCGACGATTTACACCCAGTCCAATCAGTATCGTGTGGTGCTGGAGCATGACACCAGTGAAACGCCGGGGCTGGCGGCGCTGGACAACATTCGCCTCGCCAGCAGCAGTGGCGGCAGTGTACCGTTAACGGCTATCGCCAAAATTGAGCAGCGCTTTACGCCGCTGTCGGTAAATCATCTGGATCAGTTCCCCGTCACCACCATTTCGTTCAACGTCGCGCAGGGATCGTCACTGGGCGACGCGGTCGACGCCATTATGAACGCGGAGACAACGCTGAACCTGCCCGCCGATATTCGTACTGAATTCCAGGGCAGCTCGCTGGCGTTCCAGTCAGCGCTCAGCAGTACCGTCTGGCTGGTGATCGCCGCGATTGTGGCGATGTACATCGTGCTCGGTATTCTGTATGAAAGCTTTATTCACCCGATCACTATTCTGTCGACGCTGCCCACGGCGGGCGTTGGTGCGCTGCTGGCGCTACTGCTTGCCGGTAGCGAACTCGACGTGATTGCCATCATCGGCATTATTCTGCTGATCGGTATTGTGAAGAAAAATGCCATCATGATGATCGACTTTGCGCTGGCCGCCGAACGCGAGCAGGGTATGGCGCCACGCGATGCGATCTATCAGGCGTGTCTGCTGCGTTTTCGCCCGATTCTGATGACCACACTGGCGGCGCTACTCGGCGCGCTGCCGCTGATGCTGAGTACTGGGGTAGGCGCCGAACTGCGTCGTCCGCTGGGGATCGGCATGGTCGGCGGCCTGCTGGTCAGCCAGGTGTTAACGCTGTTCACCACGCCGGTTATCTACCTGCTGTTTGACCGTCTGTCGCTGTATCTGAAGAGCCGTTTCCCGAAACGTGAAGAGGAGGCGTAAATGAAGTTTTTCGCCCTCTTCATTTACCGCCCGGTGGCGACGATCCTCATCTCGCTCGCCATCACGCTTTGCGGCGTGCTGGGGTTCCGGTTGTTGCCGGTCGCCCCGCTGCCGCAGGTGGATTACCCGGTGATCATGGTCAGCGCCTCACTGCCCGGCGCGTCGCCAGAAACCATGGCCTCGTCCGTCGCCACGCCGCTGGAGCGGTCGTTAGGGCGCATCGCCGGGGTCAATGAAATGACCTCCACCAGCTCGCTTGGCAGCACGCGCATCATCCTGCAGTTCGATCTCAATAAAGACATTAATGGCGCGGCGCGTGATGTGCAGGCGGCGATTAACGCCTCGCAAAGCCTGTTGCCCACCGGCATGCCGGGTCGCCCGACCTACCGCAAAGCCAACCCGTCTGACGCGCCGATCATGATCCTGACGTTAACGTCAGACACCTACTCGCAGGGCGAACTGTACGATTACGCCTCAACGCAATTAGCGCAGACGGTGGCGCAAATCGAAGGCGTGGGCGATGTGGATGTCGGCGGCAGTTCGCTGCCCGCCGTGCGTGTCGATCTCAACCCGCAGGCACTGTTCAACCAGGGTGTTTCGCTGGATGACGTTCGCAGCGCCATCAGCAGCGCTAACGTGCGTAAGCCACAGGGAGCTATCGAAGATGGCAGCCATCGCTGGCAACTTGCCACCAATGACGAGCTGAAAACCGCCGATGAATACAAACCGGTCATCGTTCATTACAACAATGGTGCGGCGGTGCGTCTTGGCGACGTGGCGACAGTCAGCGACTCGGTGCAGGACGTGCGTAATGCCGGGATGACCAACGCGAAACCAGCCATTCTGTTGATGATCCGCAAACTGCCGGAAGCCAACATCATTCAGACCGTTGATGCGATCCGCGCCCGCCTGCCGGAACTCAAAGAGACCATTCCTGCCGCCATTGACCTGCAAATTGCCCAGGACCGCTCCCCCACCATTCGCGCCTCACTGGAAGAAGTGGAGCAGACACTGGTGATCTCTGTCGCGCTGGTGATCCTCGTAGTGTTCCTTTTTTTACGCTCCGGGCGCGCAACGCTGATTCCGGCGGTAGCGGTACCTGTTTCACTGATTGGCACCTTTGCTGCCATGTATTTATGCGGTTTCAGCCTGAATAACCTGTCGCTGATGGCGCTGACTATCGCCACCGGGTTTGTGGTCGATGACGCCATTGTGGTGCTGGAGAATATCTCGCGGCACCTTGAAGCGGGGGTAAAACCACTACAGGCCGCGCTTCAGGGGAGCCGTGAAGTTGGTTTCACTGTTCTGTCGATGAGCCTGTCGCTGGTGGCGGTCTTTTTACCGCTGCTGTTGATGGGCGAACTGCCGGGCCGGCTATTACGTGAGTTTGCCGTGACGCTCTCGGTCGCCATCGGGATTTCGCTGGCGGTGTCGTTAACCCTGACGCCCATGATGTGCGGCTGGCTGCTGAAAAGCCATAAGGCGCATCAACCGGTGCGCAAACGCGGTTTTGGCCGTATGCTGGTAGCGATGCAACAGGGGTATGGCCGCTCGCTGCGCTGGGTGCTGAACCACACCCGGCTGGTCGGCGTGGTGCTGTTGGGCACCATTGCGCTGAACATCTGGCTCTATATTTCCATTCCGAAAACCTTCTTTCCGGAACAGGATACCGGCGTGCTGATGGGCGGTATTCGGGCGGATCAGAGCATCTCTTTCCAGGCCATGCGTGGCAAATTACAGGACTTCATGAAAATCATCCGTGAAGATCCCGCCGTTGATAACGTCACTGGCTTTACCGGCGGTTCGCGGGTGAACAGCGGCATGATGTTTATTACCCTGAAATCCCGCGATCAGCGTCAGGAGACCGCACAGCAGGTGATCGACAGGCTGCGCGTTAAGCTGTCGAAAGAGCCCGGCGCGAATCTGTTTCTGATGGCGGTGCAGGATATCCGCGTGGGCGGTCGTCAGGCTAACGCCAGTTATCAGTACACCCTGTTGTCAGATGATCTCGCGGCCCTGCGCGAGTGGGAGCCGAAAATCCGCCGGGCGCTGGCGGCCTTGCCGGAACTGGCGGACGTCAACTCCGACAGCGATGACAACGGTGCTGAGATGGATCTGGTTTACGATCGCGAAACCATGTCGCGGCTGGGCATCAACGTGGAGGCAGCGAACAGCCTGCTGAACAACGCTTTCGGCCAGCGCCAGATCTCGACCATTTATCAGCCGCTGAACCAGTATAAAGTGGTGATGGAGGTAGACCCGGTCTATACCCAGGATGTCAGTGCGCTGGATCAGATGTTCGTGATTAACAGCGACGGCAAAGCAATTCCGCTCTCCTATTTTGCCAAATGGCAGCCCGCCAACGCGCCGCTGTCGGTGAATCATGAAGGGCTTTCGGCGGCCTCCACCGTCTCGTTTAACCTGCCGACCGGAAAATCGCTGTCGGATGCCAGCACAGCCATTGAACGCACCATGACGCAACTGGGCGTACCGCCGAGCGTGCGTGGCAGTTTCGCTGGTACGGCGCAGGTTTTCCAGTCGATGATGCAATCACAGGTGATCCTGATTCTGGCCGCCATCGCGACGGTCTATATCGTGCTGGGGATCCTCTATGAGAGCTATGTACACCCGCTGACTATACTTTCTACGCTGCCGTCGGCCGGGGTCGGCGCGCTACTGGCGCTACAACTTTTCGGCGCCCCATTTAGCTTAATCGCCCTGATTGGTATCATGCTGCTTATTGGTATCGTTAAAAAGAATGCCATCATGATGGTCGACTTTGCGCTTGAGGCGCAACGCACCGGCAATCTGCCGCCTGAAGAAGCCATTTTTCAGGCCTGCCTTTTGCGTTTCCGGCCGATTATGATGACCACGCTGGCGGCGCTGTTTGGCGCGTTACCGTTAGTGTTATCCGGCGGCGATGGCTCTGAACTGCGACAGCCGCTGGGGATTACCATTGTGGGTGGTCTGGTGATGAGCCAGCTACTGACGCTGTACACCACGCCGGTGGTGTACCTTTTCTTTGACCGTCTGCGTTTGCGCTTTGCCCGCAAATCCCGACAACCTGTAACCGGGTGAACATGGTAGATCTTCCGCGTAGCGTTCGCTGGCAGCTATGGATTGTGGCCTTCGGCTTTTTATGCAGTCGCTGGATACCACCATCGTCAACACGGCCCTCCCCTCAATGGCGAAAAGCCTCGGGGAGAGCCCGTTACACATGCATATGGTGATCGTCTCGTATGTCCTGACGGTCGCCGTCATGCTGCCTGCCAGCGGCTGGCTCGCTGACCGCGTCGGCGTGCGCAACGTCTTTTTCACCGCCATCGTCCTGTTTACCGCCGGTTCGTTGTTCTGCGCGCAATCCAGCACGCTGAATGAGCTGGTAATGGCCCGTGTATTGCAGGGCGTGGGTGGCTCAATGATGGTGCCGGTCGGGCGCTTAACCGTCATGAAAATCGTGCCGCGCGATCAATACATGGCGGCGATGACCTTTGTGACGCTTCCCGGACAAGTAGGACCATTGATGGGACCGGCCCTCGGCGGGATCCTGGTGGAATACGCCTCCTGGAACTGGATTTTTCTCATTAACATTCCGGTCGGGATCATTGGCGCGATTGCCACGCTGATGCTAATGCCCAACTACACGTTACAGACGCGGCGCTTTGATATCTCGGGCTTTATTTTGCTGGTGATTGGCATGGCGACGTTGACGCTGGCGCTGGACGGGCAAAAAGGGCTTGGCCTGTCGCCGCTGATGCTCGGCATTCTGGTCACCGTCGGGCTGTTTTCCATTCTGTTTTATCTCTGGCATGCGCGTGATAACGACACTGCGCTGTTCAGCCTCAAACTGTTCCGCACACCGACATTTTCCCTGGGGCTTGGCGGCAGTTTCGCCGGGCGTATCGGTAGCGGTATGCTGCCGTTTATGACGCCAGTGTTCCTGCAAATTGGCCTGGGTTTCTCACCGTTTCATGCCGGGCTGATGATGATCCCGATGGTCATTGGCAGCATGGGCATGAAACGTATCATCGTGCAGGTGGTGAACCGCTTTGGCTATCGCCGGGTTTTGGTAGCGTCAACGCTGGGGCTGGCGCTGGTCAGTCTGCTGTTTGTGTCCGTCGCGTTGCTCGGAAGGTACTACCTGCTGCCGGTGGTGCTGTTTGTGCAGGGGATGGTGAACTCCACCCGCTTCTCCACCATGAACACCATGACGCTGAAAGATTTACCGGACGAATACGCCAGCAGCGGCAACAGCCTGCTATCGATGATTATGCAACTGTCGATGAGTATTGGCGTCACTGTCGCCGGACTGCTGCTCGGGCTGTACGGACAGCAACATGTCGCCACTGATTCCAGCGCCACGCATCATATTTTTCTCTATACCTATCTCAGCATGGCGGTGATCATTGCGCTGCCGGCATTAATTTTCAGGCATGTCCCCGACGACATCACGAAAAACGTGGTAATAAACCGGCGTAAAGGAGGGAATCGTGAAATTATGGCGTCCGGGGATCACCGGTAAACTGTTTCTCGCTATTTTTGCCACTTGCATTGTGCTGCTGGTCACCATGCACTGGGCAGTGCGGCTGAGCTTTGAACATGGTTTTATTGATTACATCAAGCGCGGCAACGAGCAGCGTTTGCAACTGCTGGGCGATGCGCTCGGCGAACAGTATGCGCTGCATGGCAACTGGCGTTTTTTACGCAATAACGATCGCTTTGTCTTCCAGATCCTGCGCTCGCTTGAGCACGATGGGGGCGAAGATCGCCCCGGCCCCGGCATGCCACCGCACGGCTGGCGGACGCAGTTCTGGGTCGTTGATCAGGACGCACACGTGCTGGTTGGCCCACGCGCGCCGATTCCGCCGGACGGCACCCGGCGCGCGATTATCGTCAATGGCACCGAAGTGGGTGCCGTGATCGCCTCGCCGGTTGAGCGCCTGACGCGCAACACCGATATCAATTTCGACCGTCAGCAAAAGCGCACCAGCTGGCTTATCGTCGCGCTCTCCACCCTGCTGGCGGCGCTGGCGACCTTCCCGCTGGCCCGCGGCCTGCTGGCACCAGTGAAACGGCTGGTGGAAGGTACGCATCAACTGGCAGCAGGGAATTTTTCCACCCGCGTCACCGCCACCGGTGCTGATGAGCTGGGAAAACTGGCGCAGGACTTTAACCAGCTCGCCAGCACGCTGGAACGCAACCAACAGATGCGTCGCGATTTTATGGCCGATATTTCTCATGAGCTGCGTACCCCACTGGCAGTGCTGCGCGGCGAGCTGGAAGCCATTCAGGATGGCGTGCGTCAGTTCACGCCAGATTCCGTCGCGTCGCTGCAGGCGGAGGTCGCCACGCTGACCAAGCTGGTGGAAGACTTACATCAGCTTTCGATGTCCGACGAAGGCGCACTGGCCTACCAGAAAGCCACCGTTGATGTAGTGATGCTGCTGGAGATGGCTGCAGGCGCTTTCCGTGAACGGTTCGCCAGCCGCGGGCTGTCCATCGCCTTTTCACTGCCGGAAACCATCACCGTGTTCGGCGACCGCGACCGTCTGATGCAACTCTTCAATAATCTGCTGGAAAACAGCCTGCGTTATACCGACAGTGGTGGCAAGCTACTGATTAGCGCCGTGACGGGGAACCATACCGTGACTATTGATTTCGCCGACAGCGCGCCCGGCGTCACTGACGAACAGCTGAATTTACTTTGCGAGCGCTTTTACCGTACAGAAGGCTCCCGCAACCGTGCCAGCGGCGGCTCCGGCCTGGGTCTGGCGATTTGCATGAATATTGTCGAGGCGCACGGCGGCACGCTCAACGCCACGCATTCGCCTTTTGGCGGGGTTAGCATTAAAGTAGAGCTACCGCTGGAACGAGATATACCGAGAGACGTATGACCACGCTACCCATTGATGACAACGCACCACGGATTTTAATCGTGGAAGATGAACCCAAACTGGGACAGTTGCTGATCGACTATCTGCAGGCGGCGAACTATGCGCCGACACTCATCAGTCACGGCGACAAAGTGCTGTCGTACGTGCATCAGACGCCGCCCGATCTCATCCTGCTGGATCTGATGCTGCCCGGTACCGACGGGCTGACATTGTGCCGCGAAATACGCCGTTTTTCAGAAGTGCCAGTAGTGATGGTGACCGCTAAAATCGAAGAGATCGACCGTCTGCTTGGGCTGGAGATTGGCGCTGACGATTACATCTGCAAGCCCTACAGCCCGCGTGAAGTGGTTGCCCGTGTGAAGACCATTTTGCGCCGTTGCAAGCCGAAGCGCGAACTGCAGGCGCTGGATGCCGAAAGCCCGCTGATTGTCGATGAAGGTCGTTTTCAGGCGTCGTGGCAGAACAAGCTGCTGGATTTAACACCTGCTGAATTTCGCCTGCTGAAAACGCTCTCCAGCGAGCCGGGGAAAGTGTTTTCCCGCGAGCAACTCCTCAATAACCTGTACGACGATTACCGCGTGGTAACCGATCGTACCATCGACAGCCACATCAAAAACCTGCGCCGTAAACTGGAGGCGCTGGACGCTGAGCAGTCCTTTATTCGCGCCGTGTATGGCGTCGGGTACCGCTGGGAAGCGGACGCCTGCCGTATCGGCTAGAATCTTCGGTTTACTCCCCTGCTGCCCGGCGCTACAATTCCCGCCCTTAAAGTATGGGAACTCCCCTGCCGCCTTACCCTGTGAGGCGGATCTGACCTGTCATCAGAACGAGAAAATCATGTTTAAACCAGAACTCCTTTCCCCGGCGGGAACGCTGAAAAATATGCGTTACGCTTTTGCTTATGGTGCCGATGCCGTTTATGCGGGCCAGCCGCGCTACTCCCTGCGCGTGCGCAATAACGAATTCAATCACGAAAACCTCCAGCTTGGGATCAACGAAGCCCATGCGCTCGGCAAAAAATTCTATGTGGTGGTCAATATCGCGCCGCATAACGCCAAGCTGAAAACGTTTATTCGCGATCTGAAACCGGTGGTGGAAATGGGGCCGGATGCGCTGATTATGTCCGATCCGGGGCTGATTATGCTGGTGCGCGAGCATTTCCCGGAAATGGCAATCCATCTCTCCGTGCAGGCCAACGCCGTTAACTGGGCAACGGTGAAATTCTGGAAGCAGATGGGGCTGACCCGCGTGATCCTCTCCCGCGAACTGTCGCTGGAAGAAATCGAAGAGATCCGCACTCAGGTGCCGGACATGGAGATCGAAATTTTCGTTCACGGCGCGCTGTGCATGGCGTATTCCGGTCGCTGCCTGCTTTCTGGCTATATCAACAAACGCGATCCGAACCAGGGTACCTGCACTAACGCCTGCCGCTGGGAATATAATGTTCAGGAAGGCAAAGAGGACGACGTCGGCAACATCGTGCATAAATATGAGCCGATTCCGGTGCAGAACGTAGAACCTACGCTGGGCATCGGCGCGCCGACGGACAAAGTTTTCATGATTGAAGAGGCGCAGCGCCCGGGCGAATACATGACCGCGTTCGAAGACGAGCACGGCACCTACATCATGAACTCGAAAGATCTGCGCGCGATTGCGCATGTTGAGCGCCTGACGCACATGGGCGTTCATTCGCTGAAAATCGAAGGCCGCACCAAATCCTTCTACTACTGCGCCCGTACCGCGCAGGTCTACCGCAAAGCTATCGACGACGCCGCGGCCGGAAAACCGTTTGATACCAGCCTGCTGGAAACGCTGGAAGGGCTGGCGCATCGCGGTTATACCGAAGGTTTCCTGCGCCGTCACACCCATGACGATTATCAGAACTACGAATATGGCTATTCGGTTTCTGAACGTCAGCAGTTTGTCGGCGAATTCACTGGCGAGCGTAATGGCGCGCTGGCCGCCGTGGCGGTGAAAAACAAGTTCAGCGTGGGAGACAGCCTTGAACTGATGACGCCACAAGGCAACATCAACTTTACGCTGGAGCATATGGAAAACGCCAAAGGTGAAGCCATGCCGGTTGCGCCAGGCGACGGTTACACTGTCTGGTTGCCGGTCCCCGAAGAACTGGTGCTGAATTATGCACTTTTGATGCGTAATTTTGCGGGTCAGAGTACCCGCAACCCGCACGGTAAGTAGTTAATCTGGGTTATTTTTTCTGCGCGGAAGATTCTTAGAATCCGATCACATACCGCTTCGTTCATTACGGGTATTATCACTACGCTGAAAAACATAACCCATAAAGCTAGCTGTACCAGGAACCACCTCCTTGGCCCGTGTAATCTCCCTTACGCGGGCTTATTTTTTTGTTTTAATCCACTGAAATAAAAGGATTTATTTCAACTAATGTCCACATATCGACCACACATCAAAGTAAGTTCAGGTTTGTAATAAAAAAGCCCCGCACTCGACGGGGCTTTCTGGCTTACTGAGTCTGGAGTTAACGACTCACTCATCAGCGCCGCATTTCTCCCGGTACGATGGCGGAACCGGATCGCTAAATCGTGTGTAAATGTTTTTCTCCGACACAGAGTAATGCACACCAGAGGAAAACATACCCTTTGACTCCATGCTAATCTTCAGAACAAATGGCTGGAATCCTTCGTAAGCCCCGAAGCCGTTCTTTGCGTTTACCTGTCCACAAACGAAACCGCTTACCGATTTGGCATCCGACTTTTCATCCTGAACAAAGCGCACATACCTGAACTTCACGCTGTCCGGATCCCTGACATCATCAGCGATCTCTTTCTTCGCTAATTCGATTGCCTTTTCTGCACCTGGCTTACATCCCGCAAGTAAGACTAAAGCCATTAACATCAATACTTTCTTCATATCCCTGTCCGCCTGTATGGGTTTATGCCAGCTTATGAATTCTGAAAGTCTTCCGCGCGTCTTTCCAGTTCAGCCATAAATGACGTTCTGGCTTTCTCATGCGCATCTGGCGTCATGATGCTGATAATCTGTATCTTGTTGTAGTCCATCCAGTGCCTGGCATAAACCAGATAACTATTTGATGTCCTGTCGATCTGAGCTTTTGATTTTTTCCATGCTGGCTCCGATGGTAATCGGATGTGGAGTTTGTACACGAATGAATTGCACAGCCTTGAATTATCTTCCCATTGTCCATCATTGCCGAACCTGTCAGGAAGAATACCTGTGTTTTGCCAGTTCTCCAGTGCCCGGCCATAGGCTCTTGCTGTCTCAGGGAATTCAACATCTTTGTGTATAGTTACCCTGCATACCATCAGGAGAACTCCGGGGCTGAAATCCCTAGATTCTTATGCTCAGCCGCGATCATTGATTTAACATCCTCATCGGATGGCATGTCTTTCAGGCTGATAGTTTTTGCTGGCGGCTGGCTTCGTTCTATAGCGTTTATAATGTCACGGGCAAGAAATTCACTCTGCGCGACTTCCCGGCCAAAACGAACCAGTGCATCACGAAATCGTACCCTGAGATCGAGACTGTCAGGATACATCTTCGCGAGGTTGTCCGGTGCCATTACAATTTTGATCGCTTCTTTAATGCGCGTGTGTTGTTTTATGGCATCTTCACAGATTTTTTTAGTCCTGGCTGAATTGCTAACCAGTAAGGCGCCACTGCCCTTCATCTGCCTTTTTTGAATAATGTTGCTCAATAGTGATCGCTGGTTAGCGTTTATTCCGCTGAGGTAAGCGGTGGCTGCATCCAGCGGAAGAAATATCTGACCACCAGGGATCTCGAATGTCAGCGCCTGAGTTACTCCGGCATGTGTTCTTGATTCCGCAACGGTGACAGGCAGTATTGTGCTCTTTGCCGGTACTGGCGCCAGAGAGGCCGACAAGCTTGCAACAATGGCTGCAACAGTTGCTGATGTGGTTTTCTGTTTCATGGGACCTCACAACATCGATACAGACAGGATAACGCAAAGATCACGCCGCACAAAGAAACACAAACCACGCCATATTGTCACGCGACTGGCTCCGTCACAATGCAAGATTAAGTTGATCCCTGCCATAATGCGAT
>NZ_JMTB01000124.1 GCF_000734965.1 Trabulsiella guamensis ATCC 49490 | reverse complement strand
GACCCGCAACCAGCGGGCCATGTCCATCGTCAGGTCAACATCTGAAGCGGCTGGCCGGGGTATTGACGCACTCGGTAACCGCTATGTCGGGCTGATAGCAGGCTTTGCCGGTGGTGCCACGCTGAAAAACTATATTCAACTGGACAGACAGTTAACCCGAATAGGGCTGGCAGCAGGAAAAAGCCGTGACGAAATGAAGACATTACAGACGGATGTCTCTGACGTTTCCATTCGATTCAGGGTTGACGATAGTGCAGTTCTCTCTGCTATAGCCAAAATCGGTACTGTTACTGGCGATCTGGATTTCGGGATCAAAAACAAGGAAATCATATCGGCAAGTATTGCTGCCACAGGGTCTGAAGTTACAGGTGAAGCGATGGGCTCACTGTTTTCGGTTCTCAAAAATTACGGCATGAAAGATGAGAAAGATTACCTGTATGCAATGGATTCACTAAATAATCTTGGCAAGGAAGGTGCTTTTGAACTGACAAACATGGCGGAGAAAGGCGTTCAGTTCTTTGCTTCCGCGAATGCCGCTGGTGCCACTGGTGTTCAGGGACTGAAAAGTGGTGGTGCCGTTCTCCAGACAGCAATGGGTCTGACTCAGAATGATGCAGAAGCGGCAACTATGGCAGAGCGTTTTTTAGCCGATATCTTAATGCCAGATACTCTGAAAGAGTTACGCCACAATAAAATTAAAGGGATAAGTGCTGATGGCAAAGTGACTGATATAGCCACTGTCCTTCAGTCAATTGCTGAAAAATCCAGCAAATCAGGTTCAGTTAAACAGGGGGAATATCTGAATGATGCCGGATTCAGTGACCTGAGCCTGAGACTTATCAGGTACGCTACTGCCGGGAAAGGTGCTGACGATCTCAAACGATACCAGTCTGTTACGGCAGATGGCACCGGCATCATGAAAGATGCGAAGTATGCGGCGCAAGATTTCACATCAGCGGTGACCAGCCTGAACGGGACATGGCGCAAGTTTGCCAACAGCAATCTTGCAGAACCTGTTCAGGAGCTGGCTGATGCCATTAATGACATGGATCCAGAAGCTGTGCAGCGCTGGCTGGAAATCGGCAAGAATCTCGTTATTGCCGGGGCGGGAATCATCGCAGCCCGCAAGGCTTTCAAGCTCGGTAAAGGCGCATGGGATCTCGTTGGTAGTATCCGTGGGAAAGGCGGCAAAGGTGGTGCGGCCGGTGGCGCGGCCGACATCTTTGGTTCCGGTGTTATGCCGGTGTATGTCGTGAACATGGGCAAAGGCGGTATGGGCGGTCTGCCTGACGGTGGCGGTAAAAACGGGTCAGGCACTTCGGGTAAACCGGGGCCGGGCACAGGGGGTAAGCCGGGTGCGGGTGGCGGAAAAGGCAGCTTCGGCACCGCAGCTATGGGCGTTGCCGGAAGAGCCGGTGGCGCACTTGGTCTGGCTTACACAGCGACCGAGGTTTACGACTATATTGCGAGCGAGTACCCGGAAGCCATCGAGTTCGACAAGATGCTGATGGACGAGGTGCAGGGATTCTTCTCCGGTGACGCCCGCGAACCGCTGAAACAATGGTCGACCGACCTGACCGGCGTTGATCTGAAAGCGAATGCCAACCCCGATTTTGCGGTACAGGAAAAAAGCTGGGATCCGTATCAGACAAGGGACAGTTCTAAGTACGAGATCCCCCAGTACGGCACGCTTATGGAAACCTTCCGTGATGTTCTTAACGAGGTCAATGACCTTAACATCGAGTCAGCGGGCGCATGGGAACTCTTCCGCAATCAGCAAAACAACCAGGCACTGTTACCGCCGGTTCCTCAGGAGCTTAAGGGGGAACTGCGGGTGATCGTCGAAGGTGATGCGCGCGTGAAGAGCGTCAAAATGAACCAGCCA
>NZ_JMTB01000123.1 GCF_000734965.1 Trabulsiella guamensis ATCC 49490 | reverse complement strand
GGTGTGACGCTCAGCGCGTCAGCGGGTGTTTCTGATGTGGGGCAAAGCTGATGGCGGAATGGGAAGACCTGCGCGAAGCGTCATTCCGTGGCGTGGCGTTTTATCTGGTGGACAGTGAAGGCGGCAGTGGCCGCCGGGCAATTCCCCGCGCGTACCCGAAAAAAGAGGTGGGCTGGACGGAGGATAACGGTGCTGTTCTGACCAGCCAGCAAATCCGGGGCAAGCTGCTCGGCAACAATTACCAGCGTGATCTGGAGGCGTTACTTCAGGCACTGAACACGCCGGGGCCGGGTGAACTGGTGCATCCGTGGTTCGGTATTCAGAAAGTCCAGGTGGGCAAGGTGTCCCACCGGCTGAGTACCGAGGAAGGCGGCATTGCCTATGTCGATTTTGAGGTATTCGAAGCCGGTGAACGTCTGTTTCCGTCTGCGGCTGAAAATACCAGCCTGACCGTGCTGAGCGCCGCCGACAGGGTGAAGGCCGCGCTGGCGAACGGCGACGTTTTTGCCCTGCTGGATGGTCTTGGCGAGATGACCGATACGTGGCTTGACGACATGGAAAGTCTGGTCGTCGGTGCGCTGACACTGCCCTCCGCCATCTCGGAATGGACGGATCGTATCGGGCGTTTCCGTGGTCTGATTGATCTGGTGGTGGCCGCACCCGCCGGCTTTATCAGCGATATTCTCGGCCTTGTCAGCGATGTCCGGGAGACGGTGACGGAGCCGCTCTGGTCAATGCGTATCTACGATCAGCTCCGCAACCGCTGGCAGGGTGACCAGTTTACATCTTCATCATCGGCATCACCGTGGCCGTCATCGACCGCAAAAACCGGTATCAGCGACCGCGCCACGGCGGCGGCCCTGCGCCAGTTGCCGCAGTACATGCTGGTAACACCTGGCTCGGTGGCTGACGGCACGTACGGTTTTGCCAGCAGTCTGCCTGACGTGGTGCCGGTGATGACCGATGCGATGCAGGCCAATATCAGTGACTTCCGGCAGCTGATTGTCGTCTCAACGCTGGTTGCACAGGCGGAGACGGTGGCACAGACCGATTTCAGAAGCAGCGAAGAGGCTATTAACACCGGTGACGCCCTCGCGGAACGGCTGGCAGAACAGGCCGTGTATGCCGTGGAGAACGGCCAGCGTGAGCTGTGGCACACCCTGCGCGATTTACGCTTTGCCGTGGTGAATGACGTCCGGGTGCGCAGCGCGCAGCTGCCGCAGGTGCGTATGGTGACGCTTACCACCACCTCGCCGGTGGCGCTGGTTGCCTGGCGAGAAACCGGTGATACAGAGAACCGGGACACCATCACCACCCGCAACCGGCTGCGCGACCCGGCCTTTATTCTGCCAGGAAAATCAGTTGAGGTGACGGAATAATGGAAAGTGTCATTCTCCAGGTTGACGGCCAGCAGTGGGATGGCTGGACGGAAATGTCGATCACGTCCTCACTGGAGGCGATTGCCGGTGAGTTTGATCTGACCATCACCACGCAGTGGTCTGAGGCGTCGCCCAGAGTTATCAAACAGGGCCTTCCCTGCACTGTCCTGCTGGGAGAGGACACCGTGGTAACCGGCTATATCGATGATTTCATCCCGAGCTATGACGCGGAGAATGTCAGCATTCGCGTGATGGGTCGGGATAAAACCGGTGACCTCGTTGACAGTTCCGTGGTGCATAAATCCGGGCAGTGGAAAGGTGTCCGCCTCGAGCAGCTGGCGGCGGAAATCTGCCAGCCATACGGCATCAGCGTCATCACCGAAACCGACACCGGAGAGGTGTTCGGCAGCGTGGTGCTCGAACAGGGGGAAACGGCGTTTGATCTGCTCGACCGTCTGGGGAAACAGCGCGGCGTTCTGCTGACGGCCGACGGTCGCGGGAATCTGGTTATCACCCGAGCCTCCACGAAGC
>NZ_JMTB01000122.1 GCF_000734965.1 Trabulsiella guamensis ATCC 49490 | reverse complement strand
AAAGGAATTCATTCTTGGCAAGGATCAGGTATGGAGGGATCTAACCTCACAGAGGCAAACGGGGATCACGTATACAAACACTACCGGGAAAGCGATCTTTATTACGGCGTCAATTATTACGAATAGTTCTATGAAAATTGCGACGCTGTTTGTGGACGGCGTTACCATTTGCTCCAGTGCTCAATCAAATTTTACTGATGCGGGTGCTGCTATACGTGGTCAACTTTCTGCAATAGTGAAAAACGGTTCAACTTATCAGGTTAACCAAGGGACGGTAGCAAACTGGGGTGAATTACGATGAAATATTTTATTGATGAATCTTGTGTAATTTATGCCTATGAAGATGATGGTTCACAAGATGAATTAATTGGGAATAAAAAAATGCTCACTGAAAAAGAGCTTGATGCCATCCTGAACCCGCCTCCAACACACGAGGAAGTCATCGCCTCGGCAAAGTTGAAGAAATCGGAGTTACTGACTAATGCAGAATCGACGATCAGCATCTGGCAGACAAAGCTGCTGCTGAACGTCATCAGTGATAAAGACAAAGCCAGCCTTATCGCATGGCTGGCTTACATTGATATGCTGAACACTATTGATGTCAGTCTTGCTCCGAATATTAACTGGCCTGCACATCCGGGACAGTAGGCCATTCGGGTTTTGCTGTATCGACACGCATCAGCAAGACCCGGTATTTTTTCCACTCTGCGAGCACAGCGGTTTCCTCACCCGACGCAATACCAGTCTCCACAGCGTCCTGACGCCATGCAATTTCAGCGTCCGCTACCGTTCGAAGTCGGCATTTTATCAGCTCATTTTCAGCGGTTAACTCTTCCTGTGTTGGCGGAGGAACATCAATCCAGACTGGTAGCCCATCAACTACTCCTAGTTTCTTTCCATTTGGCGGCTGTGCTGTAAATTCATTAGTGACATCGTCTGAAACCTCAAAAGCATCACTGGGCCAGTCATTGGCAGGAGCGTAATAGGTTTCCTTCAGGGTATTTGCATAAAACGCACAGTTTGAGGGGGAAAAAGAATAGTTAAAATCGCTCATATTAAAACCCTATCGCTATCCAGGAAATACCGTTTGCCTGAGAAACACCTGAGGAGTTGAACGTCGACACTGACGATATCTTAATGTTACTTACCCCTGTGAAATTCGTATTAATAGAGACTGATGCTGTTGCATTTAAACTGATACTTGGCGCGTTAATAAAAGGTGTTGGAAACGTGATATCTATACCAGATGATGGATTTGTATTCGCAAGAGAACCACGTTGCATCAGAAACCCATTTGGAAATTTAACCCAGAC
>NZ_JMTB01000121.1 GCF_000734965.1 Trabulsiella guamensis ATCC 49490 | reverse complement strand
AAACCAACGTTTAAGAGGCTTTAGAAGGCCGTTAATTTGCCGATAAAATCACCATTACAACTCACAAGGGATTGATTAAAAATTATGCAAATCGGCTACGTCAGGGTATCAACAAGTGAACAAAATACGGATTTACAGAGAGAAGCTCTTCAGCGGTCAGGATGTGAGCAGATTTTTGAAGAAAAAATGAGCGGTACAATTGCTAACAGACCTGCACTGAAGAAGCTGCTGCGCACCCTGAAAGAGGGAGATACGCTCGTAGTATGGAAGCTTGATCGGTTGGGCCGTAGTATGCGGAATCTGGTGTTATTGGTTGATGAACTCCGGCAGCGCGGCGTCCATTTTCGCAGCTTGACAGACAGCATAGACACATCAAGCCCGATGGGTCGTTTTATTTTTCATATTATGTCCGCGTTGGCAGAAATGGAACGTGAATTGATCGTTGAAAGGACACTGGCAGGCCTCGCCGCTGCACGCGCAAAAGGTCGAATTGGAGGTCGTAGACCAAAGCTGACACCGGAGCAGTGGGCACAAGCTGGTAGACTTATCGCAGCAGGTGAATCACGACAGCGTGTCGCGATTATCTATGATGTCGGAATGTCGACGCTGTATAAGAAGTTCCCAGCATCTATGTGCAGTGATTGACTATTAAAAATGGATCGCCGCCGCGATCCATTTTTCTTTGTCAGAGTGTCGCGTTTTGATTGGCGCGCGGCAACCAGGTCTCCAGAGCCCGGCTGATACCGTTCTTCTGCTGAATTAAGCTCATATTTTGACAAGCCCTTACCTCCGGTCAAACAAGCTCATACCGTTGTTTTCCTGCTGCCGTATCAGGTTAATGCACCTGCTCCATCACCACTCGTGGCTCCTTGATATACCCCTCGATCGCATGCACAAGGTCGTGCAGTAACCCGGTCATTGTGACGGTCAGCGAGTCCGCCAGCGTGCCGCTCAACAGTACCTGCGTCACACAATGGGCATAAGACACCAGCGTGTCGGTGTCTCCCCAGTAGTCGGGAAACACAGAGGGAGAGGCTTCACTCGCCATCAGTTGTTCGATACGGTGCGGGGGTAAATCAGCGTTGCACAGGCGATGCAACAAAACCAGTGCGTGGGACAGGCGGCCACATAGCGCCTGAGACTGCGCAGTGTCATGGCATTCCATCAGCTCATTGACGAAGGCGGAACAGATTTCTGCGACGTCAAACAGATCCGCCGTGGCGGGAATAGGCGTGGATAACAGGCGCTCGATGATGCTATCGGTATAGCGGGTACAATAATTAACAGGACGTGAAGCCATAAGAAAATCTCCGTTGAGTGATGCCGTCACCACCAGAGTTCCTACGCTCTGTAGGTGGTGACACTGGCGGGGGTAGGAATACCGACCTCAACGACATCGGCCAGCCTTTCGGCTGCCCCGCCAGCGCCACCTAATCTTACGATGTACGCCGACCAGACACAAAAAATTATCTCTGTGCCTTCGTTGAGCTGTTCAGGTTCCTACGCCCGGTTACGGATTTTGCCGCAACGCGCACACTCTATATCAGCAATATGCCGCCGAAAAGTGCATTTCGGCGGCATAGTTTGCTTTTGCGAGCATGCTTCCAGACTGGCATGTAACCATGTAAAGCGAGCTCAGACGGAATCAATTATTAACCGGGATCACCGCGCCTTTATATTTCGTCCGGATCCAGTCCTGAATCGCTTTTGAGTGCAGCACATCCACCAGCGCAACGATGTCTTTTTTCTTCTCATCGCCACGGTGAACGGTAATGATGTTGGCGTACGGATTGTTCTCGCCGCTTTCAACCGCAATCGGATCGTGAACCGGGTCGAGACCGGCGTCGATGGCGTAGTTGGCGTTAATCACCACCGCTGCGCCTTCGTCGTTGTTGTACATCTGCGGCAGCAGAGACGCTTCAACATTCGGCAGGAATTGCAGTTTTTTCGGGTTATCGACGATGTCGCTGATGCGCGCGTTAACTTTGTCCACGCCCGGTTTCAGCTTGATCACGCCCTCTTTCTCGAAGATGGAGAGAATACGACCTTCTTCGGAAACCGCATCACGCATGATGATTTTGCCGCCTTCCGGCAAGTCTTTCAGCGATTTGAATTTTTTCGAGTAAATGCCGATCGGCTCGATGTGGATCGCCCCGGCGCTGACGAAATCGTAATCTTTTTCGCCCGCATGATCTTTCAGCACGCTGTTCAGGTACGGAATGTGCTGGAAATAGTTCGCGTCGATGTCGCGGCTGGCCAGCGCCGTGTTCGGCAGGATGTAGTCCTGGAACGGTCTGATTTCCAGATCGATCCCCTGCTTCGCCAGAATCGGTTTCGCCTGCTCAAGGATTTCCGCGTGCGGCGTGTTGGACGCCCCCACGGTCAGCGTATCGGCCCAGGATGCAAAACTCAGGGCACTCAGGGTAGCGGCGGCGATCAGTGTCAGTGTCTTTTTCATGATGATGGTTCCTGTGTGTAATTAGCGTTTATCTAACAGAGAGGTAATCACGTCGCCGCAGAACTGGATGATGAATACGATGATCAAAATGGTCACCGTCGCCACCAGCGTGACGTCGTTGTGATTGCGCTGGAATCCTTCCAGATAAGCCAAATTTCCAAGACCACCCGCGCCAATGACGCCCGCCATGGCGCTGTAGCTCACTAAAGCAATCAGCGTCACGGTGATGCCGGACACCAGCGCGGGGGAAGACTCCGGTAACAGCACGCGGAAAATCAGCGTGGAGAGGCGCGCGCCCATCGAGCGCGTGGCTTCGATAACGCCCTTATCCACCTCACGCAAGGCGATTTCGACCAGCCTCGCGTAGAACGGCGCAGCGCCGACAATCAGCGCCGGTAGCGCGGCGTTGGCGCCGAGAATGGTGCCGATAAGCGCCTTGGTAAACGGGATCAACAGTACAATCAGGATGATGAACGGAATGGAACGAAAGACGTTCACTATCACCGAAATCACGCTGTAAACGGTGCGGTTATGGAACAGCCCGCCCTTCGCGGTCAGAAACAGCGCCAGCCCGAGCACGATGCCTAATACAAAAGTCGCCACGCCGGAGAGCGCGGTCATGTACAGCGTCTCCTGGGTCGCCGCCCACAGTTGTTCCCACTTCAGATGCGGGAAAAATGACTCACCCATGTTTGATCACCTCGCTCTCAATGCCGCTTTGCTGCAGATCCGCAAGGATATTGCTGAGCTGATCCTGGGTTGCATTCACATGGACCCACAACTGTCCGAAAACGCCATGAGCCGTCTGATTCATCTTGCCGTGCAGAATGTTGAACGGCAGGCCGTAACGCAGCGTCAGCTCACCGACCACCGGCTTATGCGTGCTGTGCCCGGTAAAGGTCAGCCTGATGACGTGGCCGGTCAGGTCGCTCGCCAGTTCCTGATTGAACGCTTCTTCTTCGGCATACTGGCTCACCTGACGCACAAACTGGCGGGTGATCGGCTGCTGCGGATGAGTAAATACGCTCAACACATCGCCCTCTTCCACTACGCGCCCGTTCTCCATCACTGCCACGCGGTCACAGATTTTGCGTACCACATGCATTTCATGGGTGATGAGGACGATGGTCAGCGAAAAGCGGCGGTTGATATCCAGCAGCAGATCGAGGATTTGATCGGTGGTCTGCGGGTCGAGCGCCGAAGTGGCTTCATCGCACAGCAATACGTCCGGGCTGTTCGCCAGCGCACGGGCAATACCCACGCGCTGCTTTTGCCCGCCAGAAAGCTGTGACGGATAGGCGTTCTCACGCCCGGTCAACCCCACCAGCTCAATCAGTTCCGCCACGCGGCTGCGGATCTCCGCTTTTGGCGTACCGGCAATTTGCATCGAAAAGGCGATGTTTTCGCTGACGGTGCGTGACCACAGCAAGTTGAAGTGCTGGAACACCATGCTGATTTTGAGGCGCGCCTGGCGCAGCGCTTCGCCCTTCGCGGCAGAAATGTCGTGACCGTTGATGGTCACGCTGCCTGCGGTAGGTTTTTCAAGCCCGTTGAGCAGGCGGATCAGGGTACTTTTCCCCGCACCGCTGTAACCAATGATGCCGTAAATCTGCCCCTGTTCGATCGACAGACTCACGTTATCGACGGCGGTAATCGGTGCCTTCCCGTGGTCAAAAATTTTCGAAATATTCCTGAGAACAATCATATGGCTGCTTATCCGCTGCTGCGTGTTATTGGTTTTTACTGTGCTTCCGCAAATGACGGTTTAGCAGTATGGACGTCCAGACGATATAGCGAGTGATGAAGATGTTTCAACAAACAAATCGGTCTTTCTTATAACCATAAGCAATAACAACAGAGGAGATGCGGGGAAAACCCCTTAGATAAAGTTCAGCAATGGATATCCGAAAAGCGGCAAAGTCTGCGGCGGTACAGGGGATTTATGGCGAAAAAAAGCGCAAATTAGTCCTTATTCAGACGTCGATACATCTGCACGACTACACGGCCTGCCTTCCACACTGCTGAAACAGCAGGTCATATTCCTTTTCATACTAAAGAGCAGAGAAACGTTCTTTATCAGCCTATTTTCGCAGTCCTACACTCTGCTCATCTTTCTTCACTCAGGGTGAAATGGCATGGCGATTTATCATTCCGTGACCGACCTTATCGGTCATACGCCGGTTCTGCAGCTGCACAAACTGGAAGCGGGCGTCTGCGATCTGTTCCTTAAGCTGGAAAACCAGAACCCCGGCGGATCGATTAAAGATCGCGTCGCGCTGTCGATGATTCAGGAAGCGGAAAAACAGGGGCTGTTACAGCCTGGCGGAACCATCGTTGAAGCCACGGCGGGTAACACTGGCCTGGGGCTGGCGCTGATAGCCGCGCAAAAAGGTTACAAACTGATCCTCGTGGTGCCGGACAAAATGAGTCGTGAGAAGATTTTCCATCTCCGCGCGCTGGGCGTTCAGGTAGTGCTCACCCGCTCCGACGTGGGCAAAGGGCACCCGGCGTACTATCAGGACTACGCGCAGCGGCTGTCGAAGGAGATCCCCGGCGCGTTTTACATTGACCAGTTCAATAACCACGCTAATCCGCTGGCACACAGCACTACCACCGCGCCGGAACTGTACGCGCAGCTCGACGGGCGCATTGATGCCATCGTGGTTGGCGTTGGCTCCGGCGGCACGCTCGGCGGTTTACAGGCATGGTTTGCCGAACATTCTCCACACACCGAGTTTGTGCTGGCCGATCCGGCAGGTTCGATCCTTGCCGATCAGGTCGAAACCGGCCATTACGGCGAGGCGGGATCCTGGCTGGTCGAAGGGATCGGCGAAGACTTTGTCCCGCCGCTGGCGAAGATCGACGGCGTGCAAAAAGCGCTGCGCATCAGTGATCGCGAGGCATTCATCACCGCCCGCGAATTGCTGAAAGTCGAAGGTGTTCTCGCCGGATCATCCACCGGTACGCTGCTGGCGGCGGCGCTGCGCTACTGCCGCGCCCAGACCTCGCCGAAACGGGTGGTGACCTTTGCCTGCGACAGCGGCAATAAATACCTGTCGAAAATGTTTAACGACGACTGGATGCGCCAGCAGGGGCTGATCTCACGCCCGGAAAACGGCGACTTACGCGATTTTATCGCCCTGCGTCACGATGAAGGCGCGACGGTCACCGCCGCGCCGGACGACACCCTTTCCACCGTGCTGGCGCGCATGCGTCTGTATGACATCTCCCAGTTGCCGGTGCTGGAAAATGATCGCCTCGTCGGCATCGTCGACGAATGGGATCTCATCAGCCACGTCCAGGGCGACAGCCAGCGCTTCGGCCTGCCGGTGCGTGACGCGATGACCCGCAACGTGGAACAGCTCGACAAAAGCGCGCCGGAAAGCGCGCTCAAACCGATTTTTGATCGCGGCCTGGTGGCGGTAGTGATGGATAACGAACGTTTTCTTGGCCTCATCACCCGTACCGACGTCTTAACCCACTGGCGTAACCGTTTAGAACAGTAAGGAATCACAATGAAATCTCTCGATACGCTCAGCGTGCACAGCGGCACCTTCATCGACAGCCACGGCGCGGTGATGCCGCCAATTTATGCGACTTCCACCTACGCGCAACCGGCGCCGGGTCAGCATACCGGTTATGAATACTCCCGCAGCGGCAACCCGACGCGCCACGCGCTGGAAAGCGCCATTGCCGAACTGGAAGGCGGCACCCGCGGCTACGCGTTTGCCTCCGGGCTGGCGGGCATTTCAACGGTGCTGGAGTTGCTGGATAAAGACAGCCATATCGTGGCGGTGGATGACGTCTACGGCGGCACCTACCGTCTGATTGAAAACGTTCGTCGCCGCAGCGCCGGGTTGCAGGTGAGCTGGGTGAAACCGGATGACCTGGCGGCGCTGGAAGCCACCATTCGCCCGGACACCCGCATGATCTGGGTAGAAACGCCGACCAACCCGCTGCTGAAACTGGCGGATCTGGAGGCGATCGCGGCGATCGCTCGTCGCCATAACCTTATTAGTGTAGCCGATAACACCTTCGCCTCACCGGTGATCCAGCGCCCGCTGGCGCAGGGGTTTGATATCGTGGTGCATTCGGCAACCAAATATCTCAACGGCCATTCTGATGTGGTCGCCGGGCTGGCAGTGGTGGGCGATAACCCGGAACTGGCGGAAAAACTGGGTTATCTGCAAAACGCGGTTGGCGGCGTGCTCGATCCGTTCAGCAGTTTCCTGACGCTGCGCGGCATCCGCACGCTTTCTTTGCGCATGGAGCGCCATAGCAGCAACGCGCTGGCGCTGGCACAGTGGCTGGAACAGCAGCCGCAGGTGGAAAAAGTCTGGTTTCCGTGGCTCGAATCGCACCCGCACTACGCGCTGGCACGCCGCCAGATGTCACTGCCGGGCGGGATGATCTCGGTTGTGATAAAAGGCGATGAGCAGCAGGCAGCGGCAGTGATCAAAAAGCTGAAGCTGTTTACCCTCGCGGAAAGTCTCGGCGGCGTGGAGAGTCTGGTCAGCCAGCCGTTCAGCATGACCCACGCGTCGATCCCGCTCGAACAGCGACTGGCAAACGGCATCACGCCGCAACTCATCCGCCTCTCGGTCGGCATTGAAGGGCTGGAGGATCTGAAAACGGACCTGCAACAGGCGCTGTCGCAGGCCTGATAACGCGCCCCGTCGCAGCACAGGTTTGCGGCGGGGAAATTCCGCGCTGTCCGTGATGTTGTTCTGATAGTCTGTGTTAAGTCCTTATTTCCTGTCGAATATGTAAACCGCTGAAATAACGTCACTTATATTATGATATACCGACTAGTGGCACCCGGTGACGAGTGTTAATCTGCCACCCATTCCGACGGTCAGGACGCTGAGCAAACGCCTCATGAGTAAACCCATTAAGCGGCTGGAGATCATCAAAAACGCCATTGAACTGGAAGATGATGACATTATCGCCAGCCAGTTACCGCACCTGAAAAACGAGACGGACGATCCCGTTATTGATGACATCGTGCTGGCGCTGGAGGAAAAGCGCTACGGTGAGGCTGTGGCGGCGATCATGGCCTGGCTGCAAAGCCAGCGGGCGATCGTCCACTGGCAGGATCCACGCATCGCGGCCTGCAAGCTGGAGCTGAAAGCGCTGGAAGAGCAACTTCGCGATCTTATCGACAAGCGCAACGCCCGCATTGCCCGGCTGGATGAGTTTAACGATCTCTACATGTCGCGCCTCGGCCCGCTGATGACAGAAGTACTACGGCTGCGTAAAGTGCTGGCAGAAGCCTCGCTGCGCAAGCGCGAAGCCGAGATGAATCTGGATGATGATGACATCGTCGCGCGGCGGGCGCGGGATGAGGCCCGCGAGCAGTATGAAACCTATCGCGAGCAGCAACAAAAAGCGCAGAACCGCCGCGATCGACAGGAAAACATGAGCGAATCTGATCGCCAGGAGCTGAAACGGCTGTGGCGGCAGGCCAGTAAATTATGCCACCCGGATCTGGTGGACGATGCGCTGAAAGCAGAAGCCAACGACATGATGGCGCAGCTTAACCAGGCGCGGCAGCGTGGCGATCTGACCACCATCCGCAGCCTGCTGGCCCGCTTACAACACGGTCATCAGCCGATGCTCGCCAGCGACAGGCTTAACGATCTGTCGCTGTTACAGCGGAAAGTTGCGTCGATTCAACAGCAGATCACCAGCCTGAACACCGAAATGCTGAAACTGGCGAAAGAGAAGTCCTGGCTACTGGTCTCCACGCTGACCAACCCGGAAGCCTATTTCCGTCAGCAGGAAAAAGCGCTGTCGAACACCATCGCCACACTGCAAAAGCAGATCCTCGAATCTGGCTTTGACGAAGTGGCGTGAAGCACGCCCTCTCCTCTCCCCGCCGGGAGAGGAATTATTTCTGATGCCAGTAAGCCTGATAGCGCAGCAGTTGCTGATCGATCTCGTCAGTTTCAAAGCGGCTGACCAGTGATTTCGTCACCGCCCCTTCTCCGGTCACCCAGATGAAGTAATCCTCCACCGGTACCTGCAATGCCGCCAGCTTTTCGGCTACCGCCTGCTCGCTGTGCCCCACCACCCAGTCGATATCAAAACCGTCGAGATAATCCTGATATTCAGCATCCGCCACGGTGACTATCGCTTTCACCTGAGGCGGTTGCGGCAGTTTGTGCAGATCGAGCAAACGGCGGCGCAGCGCAGGCATGCCGGATTCGTCACAGACGTACAATTGCCAGTGATACTCTTCCGGCACCACCAGCGAACCGCGCGGCCCGCCGATGGTCAGCGTGTCGCCAGCTTTCGCCGTCATCGCCCAATGGCTGGCGATACCGCCATCATGAATAAAGAAATCGTACGCCAGTTCGTGACGTGCGGCGTCGTACAGCGGCGTGTAATCGCGGGTCGCAGGGCGAATCCCGTCAGCCCAGACGATACCCTCGTCAGTCACTGTTGGCGGGGTAAAGGTATGGCCAGGCTCGGGGAAAAAGAGTTTGGTGTGATCGTCAAAACCGCGCGAGGTAAATCCGTCCAGCGCCTCGCCGCCGAACACAATACGCTGAAAACAACGGCTCACGCGCTCAACGCGCAGTACAGTCAGCTCGCGAAAACGCAGTTCATTGCGAACGCGCTGCGGGTACTTTTTTGCTTTGGTTGTTGTGGTCATCATCGCCTTCATGAACGTGAAACAGATATATCTAAAATGGATGTAAATGATAATGATTGGCAACTGAAAAGAATGCAAGACGTTTTTTGATATAGGCGAAAATAAGCGCAAGAAACGTCAAAATCTAAAAGTAAATCGTTTATTATCAACAGATTAAATTTTTATTTGGTTTCTGTATTGCGAAAACGAAAAGTTTAGATATAAATTAGATATATCAAAAAACACGACGGAGAACGATCATGCGACACCCTCATGACCACGAACATGAACATCACGGTATGCGCGGCGGGCGTGGTGGCTGCGGTGGCGGTGGCCGACGCCAGCGCTTTTTCGGTCACGGCGAACTACGCCTGGTGATTCTGGATATCCTGAGCCGCAATGCCAGCCACGGCTACGAACTGATCAAAGCCATCGAAGCGCTGACCCAGGGCCACTACAGCCCAAGTCCGGGCGTGATTTACCCGACGCTCGACCTGCTACAGGATCAGGGCCTTATCACGATTGATGTGGAAGACGGCGGGCGCAAGCGTATTGCCATCACCGACGACGGCTCGCAATGGCTGGCGGAAAATCATGAGCATCTCGGCCACATCCAGACGCGGATGAACGCCAGAATGGTTGGCCACGAGCTGCGCAAAGATCCGCAAATGAAACGGGCGCTGGAGAATTTCAAAGCCGTGCTGGATCTGAAAGTGAACCAGCAGGAACTCAGCGCCGCGCAGTTAAAACAGGTGATTGGCGTGATTGACCGCGCAGCGCTGGAAATCTCTCAGTTAGACTGACGCCACTGCCGCCGCATCGCGAACGCGGAACACTTTCACCAGTTCGCGTAAATGCAGCGCCTGTTCGTTCAGCGAGGTCGCCGCCGCAACAGACTCCTCAACCAGGCAGGAGTTCTGTTGGGTGGTGGAGTCGATGAGCCCGATGGCGCTGTTCACCTGCGAAATGCCTTCCGTCTGTTCCCGGCTGGCCTCACCGATTTCGCGCAGAATGGTGTTCATCTCTTCGACGTTGTTCACCATGCCAAGCATCAGCACTTCCGCTTTTTCCACCATCGCCATCCCTTCCTGCGCCTGCTGAGTCGAACTCTCGATCAGGCTGCGGATATCGCTCGCCGACGAGGCACTTTTCTGCGCCAGCTGACGCACTTCGCCGGCCACAACCGCAAAGCCACGACCGTGTTCCCCGGCACGCGCCGCTTCAACCGCCGCGTTCAGCGCCAGAATGTTGGTCTGGAAGGCGATAGAATCGATCAGGTTGATGATGTCGGACATGCGATTCGACGTCTCGTTGATCGCCCGCATTTTCCCGGTCACGTTCTTCATCATCTCGCCGTTGTTATTAACCACCGTCGCCGCGTTGGCGGAGAGGTCAGCCGCTTCTGCCGTATGCCCGGCGGTGTTTTTCACTGTGGCGGTGATCTGCTCCATTGACGCGGCAGTCTGTTCCACGGAACTGGCCTGCTCTTCGGTACGTGCCGCCAGATCCTGGTTTCCGGCGACAATCTGCGCCGCCGCACTGGAGATGCTTTCCGCACTGTGCTGCACATCCTGCACGATGGTCAGTAGTCGGGATTTCATCTCCATCAGCGCCTGCAGCATAACGCCGGTTTCATCTCTATGGCTGGCGGTGATATTGCGCGTCAGATCGCCATCGGCAATCGATCGGGCAAACGACACTGCCTCGCCCAGCGGACGGGTAATGGCGCGCACGATATACAGACCAAAGCAGCTGCCGACCACAATGCTGAAAATGGCCAGCGCCAGTAGTAACGCGCGATTGTTTTTGAAGTTATTCGCCACCTGATCGGCCGATGCCCGCATCTGCTTATCTTCAATAGCGATAAGCTCCATAACTTTCTCTTTATACGCCTGCTGGATACCGAGCGTGGTGGTCATCATTTCCTGAAGCGCCGCCTGGCGATTGCCGTTTTGTATCTCCTGCAAAATGCGAAAGCGAGATTCCAGGAACTGCTGACGGACTGCGCGGATGCTGGCAAAAATCCGTTGTGATTCGGCGTCCTGTCGTGATTTCGTCAGCTCATCAAGCAGTCGGGTGACGTTGGCGCTGAGGGTATTCAGTTCCTTCTGTCGGTCCTGCGTCCAGCGGCCTTCTTCATCCAGCAGGATCAGTTGCTGCGTGTTGACGAAGTCGTTGAAATTATTGATGAGCAGGTTGGCTTTGACGGTGGTGGGATAATCGCTGGTGATGATTGATTGCATTCCATTATTTGCCCGGTTCAGGCTCAACAGCGACAGCGTAGAACTGGCGATCAGCAGAAGAATAAAGAAGCCGAAGGCCAGAAATAATTTTGTGCTGATTTTCACGTTATGTAAGAACATATTTTCTCCGTGGACAGGTTTATATATCCGACGAAGAACGCTATCGGCAGAAAATCATCTAACTTTATGAATTTGATCGGTTTTTCATTAAAAGCACATTTTGCAAATAGCCAGCAACTATCAATATTCAAGGATCGATCGTTATACAACCCTCTTTCATGGAAAATTGAATATAAGCTAAACAAAACCGTCATATTCTGCGGAATAAATTTGCCTGATAAAACAGCGAAATTTAATATTAAATTAACAATATACCCTCACAATCATTACAAATAAAAACGCCACTGTCGGAAACCGATAAGCGGCGTTGATACGTTGAGAGAAAGAGCAAGAATGGAGATCAGTGCAGGACGGTGACCGCATCCTGCAAACGGCTGGCGCGATGTTTGACCATCGCCGACACCTGCGCGCTCTCCTCAACCAGACCGGCGTTTTGCTGGGTGATGGCATCCAGCTCAGCGACCGCGCGGGTCAGATCGTTCAGCCCTGCCGCCTGCTCTGACGTCGAAAGGCTGATCTGGCCAATCAGCTGTGTGACGTTTTGCACCTGCTCAACAATGTCATCCATCGTCCGCCCGGCGGCATGCACCTGCTCAGCCCCGGACTGCACTTTGCTGGCGCTGGCATCAATCAACTTACGAATGTCGTTAGCCGCCATGGCGCTGCGGCTCGCCAGATGACGCACTTCGCCTGCCACCACCGCAAAACCTTTACCCTGTTCGCCCGCCCGCGCCGCTTCAACGGCCGCATTCAGCGCCAGAATATTGGTCTGGAAGGCGATGTCGTTAATCAATTTGGTGATCGAACCGATGCGCTGAGTGCTGTCGGCAATCTCATCCATAGTTTTCACCACCGTCTGCATCGCCTGCCCACCCTGGGTGGCGGCACTGCTCGCCGAACTGGAGAGCTTATCCGCCGCCACCGCCGTTTCAGAGTTGCTTTGCACCGACGCCGCCATCTGGCTCATGGTGGCGACCGTCTGTTGCACATTAACAACCGTCTGGCGCGTTCGGATGTTGAGATCGTCATTGCCTTTTGCCAGGGTATCGCTGCCCTGATGAACGCTGGCAACCTGCCCGGAGACGTCGTGGATCAGCCAGCGGCACATCAGCCCCAACTGGCCGACCGCGCGCAGCGTCAGCCCGAGCTCGTCACTGCGGTTCAGGTGCTCAACACTGTTGCGCTCGCCGGTGGCAATGTTCAGCGCCTGACGGGCGACATTCTCCACCGGGCGAACAATCTGCCACTCCAGAAAAAGATCCCCGGCGAGCATCACCAGCATCCCCGCCAGCAATGTCATCCCCTGGGCATGAGTCAACAGCAGCGCGCCGGTCATCACCAGCCACAGCGCGGCCATCAGGCTGCGTACCCGCCAGCGCAACGGCATGGCAGGAAGCTTGCCCCACCAGCGTTTATGTACAACAAGCCCTTTATGAATGCGCAGATGGCTGCGACCGGCATTGAGCGCCGCATACAGCGGCTCGACGGCGGCGATCTCCTGATCTGTTGCCCGGGTACGAATCGACATATAGCCGGTGGTTTTCCCGTTACGCACCATCGGTACCGCATTGGCGCGCACCCAGTAATGGTCACCATTCTTGCGGCGGTTTTTAACAATGCCCGACCACGGCTCTCCCTGCTGCAGGGTGTACCACATATCGGCAAACGCCGCTTTAGGCATGTCGGGATGGCGAACCATATTGTGCGGCTGTCCCGTCAGTTCCTCCAGACGGTAACCGCTGACGTTCACAAAGGTGTCATTGGCGTGGGTGATGTAACTTTGCAAATCCGTGGTGGACATGAGGGTGGTGTCATCATCCAGAGGGGTGTTCCGCTGGCTGACGTAAGGCTGGGAAGACATGAGCGCATCCTTTGCAGGTTAGAAGACAATAAAATTTTGTGTAAATGTTATGTCGGCGCTAAAAACTTTAACTTTAGTTGTTAAATTTGATGTAGATCGCAATTTGCCTTTAAACCTTAAGTTTTATGCGTATTCCAACTCATTGATTTTGAATAATTTCAGTCTGAAATGAATTCAGCGACCGGATTTTATGCGCCCTGTTTTAGTTCAAAATTTGCACTATTTTGATGCAACTGCATGATTAATAGCTTTTTTCCTTCTCGTCCCGTTTCAGCCGTAAACACCGTTTAAATGTTAATGAAATGATAAAATATTGCACCTCCACGTTTCTCCCTGGCGTTTATCCCGATTTTTGCCGCCTTCCCTGGAATGGCGTAATCCCTGCAATACTTAAATCGGTATCATGTGATACGCGAATCCCTGGAGCACGTTTTGAACAGATTACCTACCAGCGCATCGGCTCTGGCCTGTACAGCGCACGCACTGAATCTCATTGAAAAGCGAACGCTTGATCATGAGGAAATGAAAGCCCTTAACCGAGAGGTGATTGAAAACTTTAAAGAGCATGTGAACCCGGGGTTTTTAGAGTACCGAAAATCTGTTACTGCCGGCGGGGATTACGGAGCCGTAGAGTGGCAAGCGGGGAGTCTTAATACGCTTGTCGACACCCAGGGACAGGAGTTTATCGACTGCCTGGGAGGTTTTGGAATTTTCAACGTGGGGCACCGTAATCCAGTAGTGGTCTCCGCCGTACAGAATCAACTCGCGAAACAACCGCTTCACAGTCAGGAACTCCTCGATCCACTACGATCGATGCTGGCGAAAACGCTGGCCACACTGACGCCGGGCAAACTGAAATACAGCTTCTTCTGCAACAGCGGGACGGAATCGGTTGAGGCGGCCATTAAGCTCGCCAAAGCCTATCAGTCGCCACGCGGCAAATTTACCTTTGTTGCCACCAGTGGCGCCTTCCATGGGAAATCGCTCGGTGCACTCTCCGCGACAGCGAAATCCACGTTCCGCAAGCCGTTCATGCCGCTGTTGCCCGGCTTCCGTCATATTCCATTTGGCGATATCTCCGCCATGCGTTCGGTTCTCAGTGAGTGCAGAAAAACGGGCGATGACGTGGCGGCGGTCATTCTGGAGCCAATCCAGGGTGAAGGCGGCGTGATCCTGCCGCCGCAGGGTTATTTGCCTGCGGTACGTAAGCTGTGCGACGAGTTCGGCGCGCTGCTGATTCTGGACGAAGTGCAGACCGGGATGGGCCGTACCGGCAAGATGTTTGCCTGCGAGCATGAGAACGTGCAACCGGATATCCTTTGCCTGGCGAAAGCGCTGGGCGGCGGCGTGATGCCGATTGGCGCGACGGTTGCCACGGAAGAGGTCTTCTCGGTGCTGTTCGACAACCCGTTCCTGCATACCACTACGTTTGGTGGCAACCCGCTAGCCTGTGCAGCGGCGCTGGCGACTATTCACGTACTGCTGGAGCAAAACCTGCCTGCGCAGGCGGAGCAAAAAGGCGACATGCTGCTGGATGGCTTCCGCAGCCTGGTGCGTGAATACCCGGATCTGGTGCAGGAAGCGCGCGGGAAAGGGATGTTAATGGCGATTGAGTTTGTTGATAACGAAACGGGCTACAACTTCGCGAGCGAAATGTTCCGCCAGCGGGTGCTTGTCGCCGGGACGCTCAACAACTCGAAAACGATTCGCATCGAACCGCCACTGACGCTGACCATTGAGCAGTGCGAGCAGGTGCTGAAATCAGCCCGTAAAGCGCTGGCTGCCATGCGTGTTGCCGTGGAGCAAGAATAAGGACACTGACAACGCTGAACGTTAACGGGTGGTTGCTCCGGCGCCACCCGTTTTTTATTGGCGCAGATCACACTCTGACGCCCTGCCTGAAAAGTACCTGCCATTGACCCAAAAGTCTCTTCACGAAGCCCTGTCCAGACGCTTCAATTAAACAACAAAAACAAAACATAAAATTAACAATTATTCCGATAATCGTGAAGAGGTCCCTATGAAACCTGAAGCATTCCGCGCTGACGCAAAGCGACCGTTAAACGGCGAAGAGTACCTGAAGAGTCTGCAGGACGGGCGTGAGATCTACATTTACGGCGAACGCGTGAAAGACGTCACGACGCACCCGGCCTTTCGCAACGCCGCCGCGTCAGTCGCGCAACTGTACGATGCGCTGCATACGCCAGCCCTTCAGGATACGCTGTGCTGGAACACCGATACCGGCAGCGGCGGCTACACGCATAAATTCTTTCGCGTGGCGAAAAGTGCCGACGACCTGCGTCAGCAGCGCGACGCCATCGCCGAATGGTCTCGCCTGAGCTACGGCTGGATGGGCCGCACACCGGATTACAAAGCCGCGTTCGGTTGTGCGCTCGGCGCAAATCCGGCCTTCTACGGTCAGTTCGAGCAGAACGCACGTCACTGGTACAGCCGTATTCAGGAAACCGGCCTCTACTTCAACCACGCCATCGTTAACCCGCCGATCGATCGCCATAAGCCTGCCGACGAAGTGAAGGATGTGTACGTCAAACTGGAGAAAGAGACCGACGCCGGGATCATCGTCAGCGGGGCGAAAGTGGTGGCGACCAACTCGGCGCTGACCCACTACAACATGATCGGTTTCGGCTCCGCACAAGTGATGGGCGAAGATCCGGATTTCGCGCTGATGTTTGTGGCACCTATGGACGCCGACGGCGTGAAACTCATCTCCCGCGCCTCCTATGAGATGGTGGCAGGCGCGACCGGATCGCCGTTTGACTATCCGCTCTCCAGCCGTTTCGATGAAAACGATGCGATCCTGGTGATGGATAATGTGCTGATCCCGTGGGAAAACGTACTGATCTACCGCGATTTCGATCGCTGCCGTCGCTGGACGATGGAAGGCGGTTTTGCCCGCATGTACCCGCTGCAGGCCTGCGTGCGTCTGGCGGTTAAACTCGATTTCATCACCGCGTTGCTGAAAAAATCTCTCGAATGTACCGGCACCCTGGAGTTCCGCGGCGTGCAGGCGGATCTCGGCGAAGTGGTGGCCTGGCGCAACATGTTCTGGGCGCTGAGCGACTCGATGTGCGCAGAAGCAACGCCGTGGGTGAATGGCGCCTGGCTGCCGGATCACGCGGCGCTGCAGACCTACCGTGTCATGGCGCCGATGGCCTATGCCAAAATCAAAAACATCATTGAACGTAACGTCACCAGCGGCCTTATCTACCTGCCCTCCAGCGCCCGTGATCTGAACAACCCGCAGATCGACCAGTATCTGGCGAAATACGTGCGTGGCTCGAACGGCATGGATCACGTAGAGCGCATTAAGATCCTCAAGCTGATGTGGGACGCCATCGGCAGCGAGTTTGGCGGCCGTCACGAGCTGTACGAAATCAACTATTCCGGTAGCCAGGACGAAATTCGTCTGCAATGTCTGCGCCAGGCGCAAAGCTCCGGCAATATGGACAAGATGATGGCAATGGTGGACCGCTGCCTGTCTGAGTACGACCAGAATGGCTGGACGGTACCGCATCTGCACAACAACACCGATATCAACATGCTGGATAAGCTGCTCAAGTAGCGGGAGGTAGAGATGCACCAGGATGAACAACGACTGCGTTTTCGTGACGCAATGGCCAGCCTGTCGGCGGCGGTGAATATCATCACCACCGAAGGCGAAGCCGGTTGCTGCGGGATCACCGCCACGGCGGTCTGTTCGGTGACCGACACGCCGCCGTCACTAATGGTGTGCATTAACGCCAACAGCGCCATGAACCCGGTGTTTCAGGGCAACGGCAAATTGTGCGTCAATGTGCTGAACCATGAGCAGGAACTGATGGCGCGCCACTTCGCGGGTATGACCGGCATGGCGATGGAAGAACGCTTTAAGCTCGGCTGCTGGCAAAAAGGTCTTCTTGCGCAGCCGGTGCTGAAAGGGGCTCTGGCCAGCCTCGAAGGGGAAATCAGTCAGGTGCAAACCATCGGCACCCATCTGGTTTATCTGGTGGAGATTAAGAACATCATCTTACGCGGCGAGGAAGGTCACGGGCTGATTTACTTCAAACGCCGCTTCCACCCGGTGATGCTGGCGCTGGAAGCCGCCGTATAAGCCAAAAACGCGCCCGGCAGCCGTCTGTTGCCGGGCATGTTCACATCATGCCAGATCCGCTTTCGTCAGCCCGAACGCGGCATCCATCGAGCCAGGTACTGCACGTGCCGTGATTTGCAGGCGGTTCCAGGTGTTAATCACCGCGATCATGAAATTCAGTTCCGCAATCTCGGTTTCTGAAAAATGCTCTGTCAGGTTGCGGTACAGCGCATCGCTGACACCATGCTCGGTAATCCGCGTCAGCGCTTCAGCAAAGGCGAGCGCCGCTTTTTCACGGGCACTGAACAGCGGCGACTCACGCCAGATCGGCAGATGGTAGATCCGCAGTTCACGCTCGCCGTCGATTTTCGCCTCTTTAACATGCATATCCAGACAGAAAGCACAGCCGTTCAGTTGCGAAACGCGAATGTCGATCAGGTGTTTCAGCGTCGGCGCGACAGAGGCGTTCCCTGTCGCCATACTCAGTTCTGACAGCGATTTAACCAGCGCAGGCGTGGCTTTAAAATGGTTTACGCGGGTGCTCATAGACTTTCCTCATTTTGTGCGGCAGGTGAAATTCAGTGGAGTAAATTTACGCCGTTGATGACATAGTAAAAAGGTACAAAAACCGTAAAAAGAGGTAGGACATGAAACCGGGATTTCAGGACATTTATCACCGCTACCGTGACAACATTACGCGCGGCGTGCTGAAGCCAGGCGACAAAGTCCCTGCCATTCGTGTGCTGGCGGAAGAGCTTAAGGTGGCACGCAAAACCGTGGAAACGGCCTACGCTATTCTCGTCGGCGAAGGTTATCTGGTCAGCCAGGGCGCGCGCGGTACAAGAGTAAACCCCGATTTAAATATTCCGCTGGCACAGCCCTCACCTGCTGAACAAACTCCGGGTATCTCGCAGGAGTCACCCGCCAGCCTGCGCCGACGCTCCGGCTTTTTGCGCCCCGGTATCCCGGCACTGGACGGTTTTCCCTACAAAAAATGGCTGCTACTGGCAGGCCAGGCGGTACGGGCGATGCGGCAGGAAGAGATGCTCAACCCGCCCGTGCCGGGCTGGTATCCGCTGCGCCAGGCCATCGCCAGCTATTTGAATATTTCTCGCGGGCTCTCCTGCACCGCCGAACAGGTGCTGATCACCAGTGGCTACATCGGCAGCCTGCGCCTGATCATCGATACCCTCGCCAGCCGTAATGACAAAGTGCTGTTTGAAGATCCGGGCTATTTTATGGGGCAGCAATTGCTGAAACGCATTGCGCCGCGCCTTTATCCTGTTCCGGTAGACCGACAGGGAATTGATACTGACTACCTGCTGCGTCATCACCACGACGCCCGTTTCGCCGTCGTCACCCCGTCGCACCAGAGTCCACTGGCAGTCACGCTTTCATTGCCGCGCAAGCAGCAGTTGCTCGACTGGGCCGCACAAAACGACGCGTGGATCATTGAAGATGATTACGACGGCGAGTTTCACTACACCCGCAAAGTGCTACCGTCACTGAAAAGTCTCGATCAGCACGACCGGGTGATTTTCATCGGTTCCTTCAGCAAAACCATTATGCCGTCGGTGCGCATCGGCTATGTGGTCATGCCCGCCAGCACCATTCCGGCGTTTATTCACAGTGCGGAAATCCTCACCAGCGGCCAGCCGGTACTGATGCAAAAAATCCTTACGGCGTTTCTCAACGAAGGCCACTTTTTCCGGCATCTGAAAAAAATGCGCGCGCTGTATCAGACGCGGCGCGAATGGATGATTGCCGCACTACAGGCGGTATATGGCGATCTGTTTTATACCGAGCAAAATGACGGCGGAATGAACATTGTGGCGTTTCTCAGTAAAGGCACCTGTGATCAGGACATCGTGGCGTGCTGGCAACAATACCAGTTGCACGTCAACGCGCTCTCTGACTGGTACAGCGGCACCACTAAACGCTACGGGCTGATGATTGGCTACAACAATATTCGTTCTTACGAAGAAGCCTGCGCCCAGCTGCAACAACCCAAAGCGCAGACGCTGGCGTTGTTACAGGCGAGCGCGGGCTGAGTTATGCGCTCACCAGCGCTTTCGGCTCCATAAAGGCACTGATGCCCCATTCGCCCATTTCGCGACCGACGCCGGAGTGCTTAAACCCGCCGAACGGCGCTTTCGGTTCATGGGCGAGGGTGTTGATCAGCACCCGACCAGATTCGATCTGCTGCGCCACGTTCTGCGCCCGCGCCACATCACGGCCCAGCACCAGCGCGCTCAAGCCGTACAGTGTATCGTTGGCGATGGCGATCGCCTCGGCTTCATCGCGGTAGGTAATCACCGACAGCACCGGGCCAAAGATTTCGTCGCGGGCGATAGTCATTTGATTGGTCACATCAGTGAACAGCGTCGGGCGCACAAACCAGCCGTCCTGCGTCCCGGTCGGACGCCCTTCGCCCCCTGCCAGCAGCCGCGCACCTTCGTCGATACCTTTGCGGATATACCCCTGTACGCGCTGCCACTGTTTTTCGCTGACCATCGGCCCGACCTCAGTGGCGGGATCGCGCGGATCGCCGGATCTTACTGCTGCCACGGCCTGCGCCAGCGCCGCTTCGTATTCCGCTTTACGCGACTGCGACACCAGGATCCGTGTCCCGGCGACACACGCCTGCCCGCTGTTCATGAACCCGGCAGCAATCGCCAGTGGCACCGCCTGCGCTACATCGGCGTCGTCGAGAATAAGGGTCGGTGATTTGCCGCCCAGCTCCAGCGTGACGCGCTTAAAGCTCTCTGCGGCATTGCGCAGGATCGCTTTACCGGTATTGGTCGAGCCAGTAAACGAGATTTTCGCTACATCAGGGTGGCGGCTGATAGCCTCGCCCACCGTTTCACCACGCCCGGTCACGATGTTAAACACGCCTGGCGGCAACCCGGCTTCGCTTAACGCTTTAGTGATCACCTGCGTTTGCAGGGCGCTCATTTCGCTCGGTTTGATCACTGCCGTGCAGCCTGCTGCCAGCGCCGCTGCCAGCTTGCCGCAGATGAATCCGGCGTCGCTGTTCCACGGTGTGATAAGCCCGGCCACGCCCAGCGGCGTCATCTGTACGGTAGCGATCCCCGTCCGGGTGGTGAATTCAAACGCTTCCAGCGCAGCAATGGCCTGGGTGATGACGTCCGCCGGGTAGCAGGCCATCCACGACGAGCGTGAAGCGGGCGCGCCATACTCATCAATAATCGCTTCCAGCAGTTCATCGTGGTGTGCCACCACAGCGGCGTGCATACGTTCAAGTGCCGCAATACGCTGCGCTTTGCTGGTTTTCGACCATTCCGGGAACGCGGCTTTCGCGGCGGCAATCGCCCGTTCGGCATCCTGTTCATCCGCAAGGCGCACCCGGCCTGTCACCTGCGCCGTGGCCGGATTGTATAAATCAAAATATTCGCTGCCATGCGGGGTGACAAATTCGCCGTTGATAAAGATCTGTTCGATAGTACGCATAGTGCCTCCTCAGGCTGTATGACCCCAGTCTGGCACAGCTTTATCGTGGCGATAATCCGCGTTATGCTGCAATCGGTGTTTCGATTTTCGGGATAATCTCTATGCATCGTTCAGGACTGACAGAACTTGAGGTGGTGATGGCGGTAGTGCGCCGGGGCAGTTTTCGTGGCGCAGCGCAGGAGCTGGGCATGTCGGCCACGGCGGTCAGCAACGCTATCGCCGGGCTGGAGAGCCGCTTGCAGACGCGGCTGTTTAACCGCACGACCCGCAGCGTGGCGCTGACTGATGCCGGGCAGCGTTTCGTCGCCCGTATTGGCCCGGCCCTGCAGGAGATCCGCCAGGCGAGCGAGGAGATCCACAGCGATAGCGGCGAACCGGCAGGAACGCTGCGCCTGAACGTACCGAACAATATCGGCGCGCTGTTCCTTGATGAATTGCTTATCGACTACATGCGCCGCTACCCGAAAATGCGCGTCGAAACGGTCAGTGAAGCGCGAATGATCGACATCGTGGCGGAGGGGTATGACGCCGGGATTCGCCTCGCGGAATCCGTGCCGCAGGATATGATCGCCATTCCATTAACGAAGGATCTTCGCCAGCGGGTGGTCGCCACACCGGATTACTTTGCCCGTTATGGCACACCGGAAACGCCGGACGATCTACTGCATCATCAGGGGGTCGGCATGCGCATGTCGCATGGCGGGATCTACCGCTGGGAGCTGGAGCGGCGGGGAGAACGTTATGAACTGGCGGTGCCGCCACGCTTTGCCACCTCAGATCTTCATGCATCGATCCGGGTAGTGAAAGCCGGACTGGGGATAGGTTTTTTACCGGAGTTGTATATTCAGCAGGAACTGGATGGCGGGGAACTGGTCAGCGTACTCGATGAATGGGCGCAGCCCTTTGGCGGGCTGCGCCTGTATTATCCTGGCCATCGTCACGTCCCACCCGGGCTGCGGGCGCTGGTGGCGCTGGTCAGGGAGCGCGGCGTGTATCCGCACGCACCCTTAGCCGATATCATGGCGTGAAATCCCGATATCTTTTAGCTGCGCTTCGCTCAGGCGGTCGAGCGCCCGGCGGGTTTTGTGGATCCGCCACCATTTTGCGATCGCTTTTCCAATCAACGTCAACCCTAAGAACGGCGCTCTGGGCCGGTTTTCATAAAACTCCATGATGCACCTCTCGTTTCTGTGAGTGAGGGCCTTATCTTCATGGAATGTGGGTGTACGATACAGATTCAGAATACACTTTTCTTTAACATACAGATGCTATAAAACGGTATCTGAGCTGCTTTTTTTCACTCGATCTGTACTGGTTTATCTATCTGTATGGTTGATAGAAGGATACAGCATGACGCGTTACCAACATCTGGCCAATCTGCTTGCCGAGCGTATCGAACAGGGGCTGTACCGCCACGGGGAAAAACTGCCCTCGGTGCGGGCGCTGAGTCATGAGCATGGTGTCAGCATCAGTACCGTACAGCAGGCCTATCAGAAGCTGGAAGATTTACAGCTCATCACCCCGCAGCCGCGCTCCGGCTACTTTGTCGCCCCGCGCAAAGCCCAGCCGCCGGTGCCGGCCATGTCGCGCCCGGTGCAGCGCCCGGTAGAGGTCACCCAGTGGGAGCAGGTGCTGACGCTGCTGGGTGGGCGTGGCGATAAAAGTATGGCCGCATTTGGCGGCGGCTCGCCGGACGTGTCGCAGTCGAGCCTGAAACCGCTGTGGCGCGAGATGAGCCGCATCGTACAGCACCATCCTGGCGACATCCTGAACTACGACGAACTGGCTGGCCGCCGCGACCTGCGCGAACAGATTGCCCGCCTGATGCTTGATGGCGGTACTGTAGCCACTGCGGATGACATTATCATTACCCAGGGCTGCCATGCGGCGCTCTCCATCGCGCTGTTTTCCGTCTGCAAGCCTGGCGATATCGTTGCCGTCGAATCCCCCTGCTATTACGGCACCATGCAGTTACTGCGCGGATTTAATATCAAAGCCATTGAAATTCCGACCGATTCGCAAACCGGGATCAGCATTGAAGCCCTGGAACTGGCGCTGGAGCAGTGGCCGATCAAAGGCGTGATCCTGGTCCCCAACTGCAACAATCCGCTGGGCTTTATTATGCCGGATGATCGCAAGCGGGCGATCCTGGCGCTCGCCCAGCGTCATGATCTCGCTATTTTCGAAGATGATATTTACGGTGAGCTGGCGAACGAGTATCCGCGCCCGCGAACGATCAAATCCTGGGATATCGATGGTCGCGTGCTGCTGTGCAGCTCTTTCACCAAAACCATCGCGCCGGGGTTACGCGTGGGCTGGATTGTACCAGGCCGTTACCGTGACCGGGTGCTGCACATGAAATACGCCACCAGCGGCACCACCGTACCCACCACTCAGATGGCGGTAGCGTCATTTATTCGCGAAGGCCACTATCACCGCCATGTGCGGCGGATGCGTCAGATCTACCAGCAGAACATGGAAACCTACACCTGCTGGGTACGGCAATATTTCCCCTGTGGCATCTGCGTGACGCGTCCACAGGGCGGTTTCCTGCTGTGGGTTGAGCTGCCAGAACTTGTCGATATGGTCTGTGTCGGTCAGCAACTCGCCCGGCTGAAGATCCAGATCGCCCCCGGTTCGCTGTTTTCCGCCTCCGGGAAATACCGCAACTGTCTGCGGCTGAACTGCGGCCTGCCGCCCACGGAACAGCATCAGCGGGTGGTGGCGCAACTGGGGGAAGCTATCCGCGTCGCCATCGAATGGAATAACGCGAGATAAGTACATCGTCTCACAACTCCATGACGGGTCGCTTTCACCGGCGGCCATTTGGTGTATGTTCTGAATTATTCAACCATTCAAACCGGTAAAGCGATGAGACGTATTGAAGTAGTGTTGCGGGAACTGGAGCGGCTTACGCGCACCCTGGACGTCAGTGATTTGCAACAGGAGGTGGCCTTCACGGCGGAAAGCATCGGGTTTAACCTCGGGCTGGCACGCAACTCGGTCAGTAAAGATCTTAATCAACTGTGCAATGACGGGCTGGCGGTGAAAACCCGTGGTCGCCCGGTGTTCTTTTTGCATCGCCAGGCGCTGGAAGCATTGCTCGGCAGAGGGCTGTCTGCAACGGAACGGGAGCTGCCGTCGGTGTCGGCGTTGCTGCCGCACGCTGACGAACAGGATAACGATCCCTTTACTGCGTTGATTGGTCACGACCGTAGCCTGCGTGATGCTGTCGAAAAAGGCAAAGCCGCCGTGCTCTATCCACAAGGGCTGCACGTGTTGCTTACCGGGCCATCCGGCGTCGGCAAAACCTTTTTTGCTGAATTGATGCACCGCTACGCCTGCGAGCACACCACCGGCAGCCTGCCGCCGCTGGTCTATTTCAACTGCGCTGAATACGCCAACAACCCGGAACTGCTCTCCTCCCATCTCTTTGGCCATCGTCAGGGGGCATTTACCGGTGCCACCAGCGATAAAACCGGATTAGTCGAACAGGCTGACGGCGGCTATCTGCTGCTTGATGAAGTCCATCGTCTGCCTTATGAAGGCCAGGAAAAACTCTTCTCCCTGCTGGATAAAGGCGAGTACCGCCCGCTGGGCTCCAGCGCCAGCGCCCGTAAGATCTCCTTACGCCTGATCTGCGCCACCACTGAACCGGTGAATTCGTCACTGCTGCGCACTTTCCAGCGCCGGTTGCAGGTCAGCATTGATCTGCCCGGTATTCGTGAGCGTTCCGTGGAAGAGCAGGTGGAGCTGATCGTCGGTTTTCTGCAACGGGAAAGCCGCAAGATCGAACGCACGATTGGCATCGATAAAACGCTGTTGCTGTGGCTGCTCAACAAACCGCTGGAAGGCAATATCGGCCAGCTCAAAAGCGATATTCAGTTTCTCTGCGCCCAGGCGTGGGCCTCGGAAATGGCGACGCACAGCGACACGTTATGGCTCGATAAAAAACTGGTCGACACGCCGTTTAATGCCACACCGGAACAGAGATTGCTGGTGGATGCGCTGTTCAGCGGTCGCGCACAACTGAACATTGACGCCCGCACGCTGCCGCAACTGAAAAGCTCGCTTTCGCCGGGAAGCGATCCGCAGGAGAGCGATCTGTTTTACAGCTTCCTGACCCGCGAATACGTCAATCTGCGCAACAGTAACGTGCCGCCGGCTGAGACGCTGGCGATCCTGAAAAACAAGCTGAGTTCAATTTTTGAATACGGCCTCTACAGCCGCGACAGCGGCACCAACCCGCCACGCTATGGCGATCAGTTTGAAGAGCGCGTGACACTGCTGATCGGCTGTGTTGAGCAGGTGCTGGGCTTTGCCCTGCCGGAAAATCTGGTCAATCCGTTGCGAAAACACTTTCTGGCGCTGATTGGCTATGTCCAGCGCGGGCTGATCCCGCAGCTTTACTCCTCCAGTTTGATTCTCGATCGCTGCAAGGACGAATACGAAAACGCGACCCTGCTGTGCCGCAAAATCAACGAACTGCTGCATATTCAGTGCCCGGCGACGGAAGTGGTCTGGCTGTGCCTGTTCCTGAAAGAGTGCCGTCATTATCGTCAGCGCATCAGTGACAGCCCGGACTGCGGCGCTATTCTGATAGCCCACGGCGCAACGACCGCCACCAGCATGGCACAATACGCCAACCGCGTGCTGGAGCGCGAGCTGTTCAGCGCCATCGACATGCCTTTCGAGCAGTCGGTACATGACACACTGGAAAAGCTGACGCAGATGATCCGCGCCCACGGCTGGCAGCGGCTGATCCTGATGGTCGATATCGGATCGCTGGTGCATTTCGGCAGTACCATCAGCAAACTGTTTCAGATAGACGTGCTGCTGATGCCCAATATCAGCCTGACCAGCCTGCTGGAGATCGGGCTTGATCTGAACTACGAAACCCGCGACTTGCCGCAACTGAACGAGCTGATGCAGAACAAAGGCATTCCGTGCCAGCTCTGCACGCCGCAGCAGGAAAATGTCGGCAACGTGCTGGTGGTCTCCTGCATTACCGGTATGGGCACTGCCGAGAAAATCAAAAAAGTGCTGGAGGAAAGTTTCGGCGAACTGATGTCGCAGGATACACGAATGGTGATCCTCGATTACAACGAGGTGCGCAGCCCGGAACGCGTGCAGCAGGCGCTGAACCCGCACGAGCGGCTGGCGGGGATCGTCGGGACGTTCCAGCCAGGTCTGCCGGATATCCCGTTTATTTCGCTGGAAGAGCTGTTCTCCGAACAGGGGCCGGAGCTGGTGCTGAGCCTGCTGACGCCAGATCTGTCCAGCGCCGAGCGGCGTCTTGAAATGGAGCGCAGCGCGTCGCGCTTTATCAGCGCGCTGACCATGGAGAGCATCATCAACCACATTTCCGTGCTCAACCCGCAACGCATTCTGAAAGAAATGGAAGGCGTACTGAGCCAGTTACGCACCACGCTTGCCATCAAACCGAGCCGTCAGGTGACACTACGTTTCCTGATCCACTGCTGTTGCATGGTCGAGCGTATCGTCATTAACCGCAAACCGTTACAGATGGCGCTGGAAATGAAGCCCGAAATGGACGCACGGGCATTTAGTGGCATCAAAGCGGCGTTTCAGCCGGTAGAAGAAGCCTATGCCATCCGACTTTCCGATGCGGAATACGTTTATATTTACGAGCTGCTGTTTGGTTAAACCGCTGTCATACCGCCGGGTTGCGCCCTGCCGCCCGGTTTTTCTTCCCTTCCCTTACCCTGCGTGACACTAACTCTGGCACAACGCTTGCTCTTATCTCGGGTGTAAACGAAACCGCGCCAGGAGGCCATTTTGACACCCACTACATCCACTCCGTCCCTGTCCCAAATTCTGCTGCTGACGCATGGCGGCTGGGGGCAGCAGCTATGCAACAGTTTGCGCATGGTGATGGGCGAAATCGAAGGCGTGAAGGAGATTGCGCTGATGCCGGTCGACACGCTGGGGGAGTATTACCAGCGCGTTGAAGCGGTCGTGAAAACACTGCCCGATGGCTCGCTGATCCTGACTGATTTTATTGGCGGCACCACCTCCAACGTGGCGGCACGGCTGAGTGCGGATTATCCGGTGGCGGTGATCTCTGGGCTTAACGCCACGCTGTTGCTGGAAGCGCTCGACAAGCGCGAGCACGGACGGTTATCCGATTGCGTCGCAGCGCTGGTGGATGCCGGACGCAGCAGTTGCCGCGATGTCGTCGCCCATGTTCGTCAATTACAACAACCCTAAACACCACAACAAGGAAAACATTATGGCAAACATCGTCTTATGCCGTATCGACAGCCGCCTCATCCACGGTCAGGTGGTCACAAAGTGGGTCGGCCAGTCTCAGGCGAACCGCATTGTGGTGGTCAGCGATGAACTGGATGCCGATCCGTTTATGAAGAACATCTACCTGATGGCGGCGCCGCCGAACATCAAAGTGGATTGCTATGGCAACGACAGTTTCGCGGCAACGTGGAAAGAGAACCGGCTGGGTGATGGCAACGTGCTGGTGCTGTTCCCGTCACTGGCCGCGATTCAACAGGTAGTACAGAACGGTTTTGACGTCGGCACCATTCAGGTGGGCGGACTGGGCGGCGGACCAAACCGCAAAGCCGTCTTCCAGAACATCACCCTGGATGAGAAAGACGTGGGCATTCTCAAAGATTTGAAAAGTCGTGGAATTCAGGTGTTTTTCCAGACGATCCCGGAAGATAAACCGCAGTCGCTGGACGATATTCTGAAAAAATTCTAACCCTCTAAAATGAGAGAATATTATGGACACTTTGCTTTTTGCGAGCCTGATGGGGTTGTATTACTGGTTCGCCCGTTTACGCCTGGGCTACACCTTCTCAGCGATGCTTCTCCAGCCGGTGGTGGTGGCAGTATTTGTCGGTCTGCTGCTCGGCAATATGCAGACCGCGATGATCATCGGCGCCGGTATGCAGCTGGTTTATCTCGGGGTCACCTCCACACCTGGCGGTAACGTGCCTTCCGACCCGGCGCTGGCGGCCTGTATCTCCATTCCAATTGCCGTTCAGGCGGGCATGGAGCCCAACATGGCGATTGCGCTGGCTATTCCTTTTGGCGTGATTGGCGTGTTCCTCGACCAGCTACGCCGCACGCTGAACGCCGCCTGGGTACATATGGCGGACAAGCATGCCGAAACCGCCAACATGGCGGGGATCATGCGCTGCGCCTTTATCTACCCGGCGCTGCTGGGGCTGGTACTGCGTTTCCCGGTGGTATTCGCCGCCAACTATTACGGCCAGAGCGTGGTCGAGAAATTCCTCAAACTGATGCCACAGTGGCTCACCCACTCGTTTGAAATTATGGGCGGGATCCTGCCAGCGCTGGGCTTCGCGATCACCATCATGGTTATCGGCAAACGCAGCCTGCTGCCGTGGTTTATCGGCGGATTCTTCGCGGTGCTCTACCTCAAAGTAGACATCATGGCGATGGCGATTTTCGGCACCTGCGTGGCCTTCCTGATTAAAGGCCTGGCGAAAAATGAAGGAGCAGCATGATGAGCAGCGACGTAATGCAGCATGAACTTGTTGAGCGTGCGCGCGAAAGCCACGCGCTGACGAAAGCGGACATCACCAAAGCCTGGTTTATTTACTGGCTGGGGGCGGAAGTGTCCAACTCCTATGAACGTTTGCAGAGCCTGATTTTCTGTGCCTCGATGACGCCGATTATCAAGAAACTCTATCCGCAAAAAGAGGAACAGGTTGAAGCCCTCAAGCGCCACCTGAACTTCTTCAACTCGGAACAGACCTTCGGGGCGGTGATCCAGGGGATCTCTATCGCCATGGAAGAGCAAAAAACCCGTGGCGAGCCGATCAGCGACGCGTCGATCACCGGGATCAAAACCGGTCTGATGGGACCGCTGGCCGGGATGGGCGACTCGATCGTCTGGGCGGCAGTAATGCCGCTGTTGATCGCCATCTTCATTCCGTTTGCCGCCAGCGGTAGCGCCTTCGGTGGGATTGCACCGCTGATCCTCTACCCGGCGGTGACGCTGGCGATTAGCTACGGATTGATCCACAAAGGCTACACGCTGGGGCGCGATTCCATCGTCGGGCTGCTACAGGGGGGGAGGATAAAAGAGCTTATCTACGGCGCGAACGTGCTCGGCCTCATCATGATGGGCGCGCTGTCGGCAAGCTACGTGAAGATCACCACACCGCTGAAAATCAGCGCCCTGAAAGGGTCGGAAGTGGTGGTTCAGCAGATCCTCGACTCCATCGCCCCCGGTTTGCTGCCGCTGGCGGCGGTGTTTGCCATCTACTTCTATCTGGTGAAAAAAGGGCCGCGTTACACCACGATCCTGCTGTCAATTGTGGCGATCAGCGTCGCCTGCTCGCTGCTGGGAGTGTTGTAAGCCATGAGCCAGAACATCTACCAGCAACTGGGGCTGAAACGGGTGATTAACGCCTGCGGCAAAATGACGATTCTCGGCGTCTCCAGCGTGGCGTCCGGGGTGATGCAGGCCACTGCCGAAGCCGCGGGCGCGTTCGTGGAGATCGACAAACTGGTGGATTGTGCGGGAGAGCGAGTCTCCCGCCACACCGGCGCAGAAGACAGCTACATCACCTCCTGCGCCTCTGCCGGGATCGCAATTGCTGTCGCTGCTGCCATTACTCAGGGTGAACCGGATCGCGTGGCGCAAATGCCGGACAGCAGCGGTCTGGCGAACGAAATCCTGATGCTGCGGGGCCATGTCGTGGATTACGGCGCACCGATCACCAGCGCCATTCGCCTCGGCGGCGGGCGCGTGGTGGAAGTGGGCGCCAGTAATCTTGCTGCCCGCTGGCAACTGGAACGCGCTGTCAGCGAACGCACCGCGGCGCTGCTGTTTGTGAAATCACACCACTGCGTACAGAAAGGGATGCTGACTATTGATGATTTCGTGCAGGTGGCGCGTGCGCATAATCTGCCGCTGATCGTCGATGCCGCCGCCGAAGAAGATTTACGCCACTGGGTCGCCAGCGGTGCCGACATGGTGATTTACAGCGGAGCAAAAGCGTTTAACGCGCCGACCTCCGGGTTTATCACCGGCAAACAACGCTGGATCGACGCCTGCAAAGCGCAGCATCACGGTATTGCCCGCGCCATGAAAATCGGCAAGGAAAATATGGTCGGGCTGCTGTTCGCCCTCGACCGTTATCACCTGACGCCGCAAGGCCCCACCGAAGCACAACTGCGCCCCGTCGCGGAGGCGATTTCCGCTCTGCGCGGCATGCAGGCAGACATCGAACAGGACGAAGCCGGACGTGCGATCTGGCGTGTTCGTATCCGTATCTCGCAAAGCGAACTCGGACTGGATGCCCGCGCGGTCGAAGCACAGTTGCGGGAAGGCGAGATTGCGATTTATACCCGCCGTTACTTCCTGCACGAAGGGGTTTTCAGTATCGACCCACGTACGCTCGCGCCCGGTGAGATGGACATTATTGTCGCGCGGCTGAAGGAGATTGCTCAACATGCAACACATTAATTTTTATCGTCAGCGTGTGGCGATAAATGTGCTGGCAAAGGATATCGCCAATGCCCGGGAAATCTATGACGCCGCTGAAGGTCATGCGGTGATCGGCGTCCTTTCGGCGCAGTTTGCCACGCCTGAGGACGGTATTCACGACGTACAACGCTGGATGGATGCCATCCCGTCTATTTCTGTCGGCCTGGGGGCGGGTGATCCGGCGCAGTTTTATAAAGCGGCGATGATTGCCGCCCGCGTCCATCCGGCGCACGTTAACCAGACCTTTACTGGTTGCGGGTTCGCCGCGGGCGCGCTGGCGGCCACTGGCGGCATCACCACGCGGATCAACGCGCTGGTAAGCCCGACCGGCGTGCCTGGCGAAGTGATTGTTTCCACCGGCGTTAGCAGCAGCCAGGGGAGCCCGGCGCGCGTCTCCTGTGATGCCGCCGTGCGCATGATGGTGGATATGGGCGCTCATGCGGCGAAATTTTTCCCGATGGGGGGCGAAAAATCGTTACCGGAACTGAAAGCGCTGACGGAAGCGGCGGTGAACAATGGCATGACGCTGATCGAGCCGACAGGCGGCATCGACCTTGATAATTTTGGCATTATTCTGCAAACCTGTCTTGAGACGGGGATCGCGCAGGCGATGCCGCATGTTTACAGCTCCATCATTGATCCGGACACCGGCAATACACGCCCGGAAGATGTGGCGAAGTTGCTGAGCATCATCAAATCACTGGTCTAGCCCGTTTCTCAGGCAGCCCGCAGGGCTGCTTTTTCTATCATAATGAGTTTACGAATGCTCAATATGATATTCACCGCACTGCTGTTTTCCGCCTTCTCCCCCTCTTTTGGCGGACATTTTTTAAGCGCATCACAAATTAACGTCTCATCCACGCGTTCTCACGTTTCTGGCGTACTTCTTGCCTCTTTCCCGGATGCTTAAAAGATCACAAGGGGAATATTATGGATGAGCGGGAAGCTACCGCCACCGGCGAGTCGTGTCTGCGTGTGGATGCCATCGCCAAAGTGACCGGACGCGCACGTTATACGGATGATTACGTTATGGCAGGGATGTGTTACGCAAAGTATGTGCGCAGCCCCATCGCCCATGGCTACGCCAGCCAGATAGACAGTACCGAAGCCCGCGCCCTGCCCGGCGTGCTGGCGGTGTTCACCTGGGAAGATGTACCTGAGCTACCTTTCCCGACGGCAGGCCACGCCTGGACATTAGATCCTGAGAAACGGGATATCGCCGATCGCTACCTTCTGACCCGTCACGTCCGCCATCACGGCGATGCTGTCGCCATTGTGGTGGCCCGCGACGAACTGACCGCCGAGCGCGCCGCACATAAGGTGAAAGTGGAGTGGGAAGCATTGCCGGTGATCACCACGCCGGAAGCGGCGATGGCCGAGGGGGCGGTGGCTATCCACGAGGGCGGCAACGTACTGAAATCGAGTGAGATCAGCGCCGGTGATCCACAAAGCATGATTGCCGCCGCGAAATACCAGTTTCAGAACCATTTCCAGACACCCGTCGTGCAACACTGCCATATGGAAGGCGTCACCAGCTTCGCGTGGATGGAAGAAGATCAACGCATCACCATCGTCTCCAGTACACAAATCCCGCATCTTGTGCGCCGCATTGTCGCCCAGGCGCTGGGCATGTCGTGGTCGGCGATCCGCGTCATCAAACCCTATGTCGGCGGCGGTTTCGGTAACAAACAGGACGTGCTGGAAGAGCCAATGGCGGCGTTCCTGACCTCCCGACTCGGCGGTATTCCAGTCAAAGTGTCGCTCAGCCGGGAAGAGTGCTTCATGGCGACCCGTACCCGTCACGCGTTTACCATTGATGCGCAACTGGGTATTGAGCGCGATGGCACGCTGAAAGGCTACTGCATGGACGTGCTCTCCAACACTGGCGCCTATGCCTCGCACGGCCACTCCATCGCTGCGGCGGGCGGCAATAAAATCAGCTATCTCTACCCGCGCAGCGCCTTTGGTTATCGCGCCACGACCTGCTACACGAACCTGCCCACCGCCGGAGCGATGCGTGGCTACGGCGCGCCGCAGCTTATCTTCGCGCTGGAATCACTGCTCGATGATGCCGCCACCGCGCTGAAACTCGATCCGCTTGATATTCGTCTGCGCAATGCCGCCCAGGAAGGCGATATTAACCCCGTCAATAAGAAAACCATCTACAGCGCCGGGCTGCCGGAATGCCTGCGCAAAGGTCGCGAGTTGTTTGAGTGGGATAAACGACGCGCTGAGTGTGCTGCGCAGCATGGCAATCTGCGGCGCGGCGTGGGCGTCGCCTGTTTTAGTTATGGCTCCAACACCTGGCCGGTGGGCGTGGAAATTGCCGGTGCGAGGGTGCTGTTGAATCAGGACGGGTTTATTCACGTACAGAGCGGCGCGACGGAAATCGGCCAGGGCGCCGATACCGTCTTCAGCCAGATGGTGGCGGAAACCATTGGCGTGCCAGTGAACCAGGTGCGTGTCATTTCCGTGCAGGATACCGACGTGACGCCGTTTGACCCGGGCGCGTTTGGCTCCCGCCAGAGCTATGTCGCCGCCCCGGCGCTGCGCGAGGCCGCGCGCCAGTTGCGGGAAAAAATCATTCTTCATGCCGCGGAAATGCTACATCAGTCGGCGCTAAACCTGACGCTGCGCCACGGCATGATTGCAATGACCGAACGTCCGGAGATGCCGCTGATTTCCGTCGCCGAGGTGGCGATGGACGCGTTCTATCACCCGGAACGTGGCGCGCAGCTCACGGCGGAAGCATCCGTTAAAACAATCACTAATCCGCCAGCCTTCGGCTGCACGTTTGTCGATCTCATGGTGGACGTGGCGCTGTGCAAAATCACCATCAACCGGATTCTTAACGTCCATGATTCGGGGCGCATTCTCAATCCGTTGCTGGCGGAAGGTCAGGTGCATGGCGGCATGGGCATGGGAATTGGCTGGTCGGTGTTTGAAGAGATGATCATCGATGAAACCAGTGGACTGGTACGCAACCCAAATCTGCTGGATTACAAAATGCCCACCATGATGGATCTGCCGACGCTGGAAAGCGCGTTTGTCGACAGTTGCGAACCACAGTCCGCTTACGGGCATAAATCACTGGGCGAGCCGCCGCTGATTTCCGTTGCCGCCGCCATTCGTAATGCGGTGCTGATGGCGACGGGTGTCGGGATCAACACCCTGCCACTCACGCCGAAACGCCTGTTTACTGAGTTTCGTCAGGCCGGATTGATTGAAGGATAATCGCTATGTTTGATATTGAAACGTACCACCGCGCCGCGAACCTGCAGGATGCCGTTACCCTTACCGCCGCCCATCCGGAAGCCCGGCTCATCGCAGGCGGCACCGATGTGCTTATTCAGCTTCACCATCTCAACGACAAATACCGCCACGTGGTCGACATTCACGGGCTGGATGACCTGCGCGGTATTACCTGCAATGAGCACGGCGATATCCGCATTGGCGCCGGCACAACCTTTACCGAGCTGATTGAAAGCCCGCTGATCCAACAGCACCTGCCGGCGCTGGCAGCCGCTGCCGCGTCGATTGCCGGGCCACAAATCCGTAATGTCGCGACCTACGGCGGCAATATCTGTAATGGCGCCACCAGTGCGGATTCCGCCACGCCATCGCTTATCTACAACGCTTCGCTGGAGATTATCTCAACCCAGGGTACGCGTTTTACCCCGGTGCGTGGCTTCCACACCGGCCCGGGCAAAGTGGCATTATCGCCAGGCGAGATTGCCGTCGCTTTTCATTTTCCAGCGCAACCCACGACGGGCATCGGCAGCGCTCATTTTAAATACGCGATGCGCGATGCGATGGACATCGCCACAATTGGCTGCGCGGCCTGGTGCCACATTGCTGACGGCATTTTCCACGAGTTGCGGCTGGCCTTTGGCGTTGCCGCGCCGACACCGATCCGCTGCGAACAGGCTGAACTCGCCGCGCACAATGCCCCCGTTAATGGGCAAACGCTGAGCGCAGTCTGCGAAGCACTGCTGCAGGATGTCTCTCCACGATCCTCCTGGCGTGCAGCGAAAGATTTCCGTTTACACCTGATCAAAACCATGGCGCAGCGCGTGATAAGCGACGCAGTGGCGCACGCGGGGGGCGTATTATGAATCATACAACATGGGTGACTGTGGAATGTGCCATCAACGGTTCGCCATATCAATTCACGCTGTCTCCGGCGACGCCACTGTCAGAACTGCTGCGTTCGCATGGGCTGCTCAGCGTGAAACAAGGGTGCTGCGTCGGCGAATGTGGCGCCTGTACCGTGCTGGTGGACGGCGTTGCCGTGGACAGCTGCCTCTATCTGGCCGCCTGGATTGACGGTAAGCAAATCCGCACACTGGAGGGGGAAGCCGTGGGCGGGAAATTGTCGCGAGTGCAGGAGGCGTTTACGCAATCTGGCGCGGTACAGTGCGGCTTTTGCACGCCAGGGCTGGTGATGGCGACTACCGCACTGCTGGCTAAACCTCACGTCAAACCTTTCACAGTGCAGGAGATCCGCCGCGGACTGGCGGGAAATCTGTGCCGCTGCACCGGATATCAGATGATAGTTGAGACCGTTCAGGCCTGCGAAGAAGAGCAATAACGAAAACCGGGCAGGTGCAAACCGCACACCTGCCCGATCCTCAGGCGCTCATAAGTTCGTACTTCTTTATTTTGCGATACAGCGTGGCTATGCCGATCCCCAGCTCATCCGCCGCCTGTTTTTTATTACTGTAGCGGGACAACGCCTCGCGGATCATCTGTTTTTCCATCTCTTCCAGTGGTGTCACGCCCTCTTCCTCTTTCGGGTTGTAGAGCACCGTCACGCTTGCCGTTTCCTGCTCGGGCAGCCTGCCACTGTTCACCAGATTTGGTGGCAGGAAGGAGAGATCGATAACCTCGCCGGACGGCACCACGTTCACCAGATACTCAATCAGATTGCTCAGCTCGCGCAGGTTACCCGGCCAGCGATACCGCTTGAGCAGCGCGATCACTTCCGGCGCGATACCGGGGTAAACCAGATCCAGCCGTCGGGTGTGCAGATGGAGGAAATAGTGGATCAGCAGTTCGATATCTTCCTGCCGCTCACGCAGCGGCGGCAGCCGCAAAGGAATGACGTTCAGACGATAGTAGAGATCTTCACGGAATTTACCGTCGGCAATGAATTGCTCAAGATTCTGGTTGGTCGCGGAAATGATACGGATATCCACCGACACCGGGTTACTGGAACCTACTGGCTGGATCTCGCGCGCTTCGATAGCGCGCAATAATTTGGCCTGCAACGTGAGCGGCATATCGCCGATTTCATCGAGAAACAGCGTGCCGTGGTTGGCGGCCTGCACCAGACCGGTTTTACCATTGGCTGAAGCGCCGGTAAACGCGCCTTTCACATAACCAAACAGCTCGCTTTCCAGTAACTGTTCCGGAATGGCGGCGCAATTAATAGCGATAAAGGGTTTTGATTTACGATCGCTCAGCTTGTGAATGGCTCTTGCCACTACCTCTTTCCCCGTTCCGCTTTCCCCGACGATCAGCACACTGGAGGGGCTGGGGGCGATGCGGCTAATCAGGTTTTTCAGGATCCGCATCGGGCGGCATTCGCCGACAAGATGTTCAATTTGCGGTTCGTCCTGGACCGGCGCCAGCGTGGAAGAGGAGTGTGACTGGTGGAATGCCATCAAAAACAGCTGCTGATCCTGAATAGTATGCAACTGACCAATAATCAGCTCGCTATTATCATCGAATGATACGACATGCTGCATATGGCCGCTGGTAAAATTACGCTCAAAAGTCAGCGGGCGAAAATGAACGTTTTTGCCGAGAATATTCGCCTGCGTCACACCAAGCACCTTTAATGCCGCCTGATTGACCATCTTCACCTGATTATCCTGGCCTACCACCAGAACACCCTGATCCATATTTTCAATCATGGTGAGAAATACTTTTCGGATATTATCGTTACCGCTTTGGTCATCCAGAAGTCGCGATACAAATATTGACGAAACATGACGAACATAATCAGAAAACGCATGAAGGTTATCCGCAATACGTTCCTGTTGCTCATGTGTCACGGCGATGAGACTAATCACCCCGACGCAGGTGTTCTGGTAAATCACCGGCGTGCCGAGGAAAGCTTTCTCTTTACAGTTATCTTTGTTGACACACCCTTCGCAAAGCGGATCGAACCGCGAGTGCGTCACAACTTTTTCTTTCTTCGTTTCAAGAACATAACGAAGCAAACGCGAATCCGCATTCAATTTACGCCCGATCGATTTGCCATACGCGCCAGTACCGGCAACGCGGCACAGCGCTTCGTCGACAATCTCGACGTCCAGTTGCAATACACTGGAAAGCATTCGGGCAAAGCGCTGGATAGTGGGTTGGATCTGCATCAGAACTGATAATGTGTTTGAGGGCATCATAGCGTAACCTTTAATATCAATAACTGACTGATATTTATAGAAGTGCGATAATTGTATTTTTATGATTCCATGATACTAACTTAGCGCCGGACAATATTGATAAAGATGCTCCTTCTTTATCATTTGTTGATAAAAATATGGAAGAAACATCACATTTTCATATCAATATGAGAATCTTCCCGCTGTTTTTATCAATTTGGCGGAATTTATAGAGCCAGCCAATTTTATTTCCGTAACTATTCAAAAAACACACTTTCCAGCGAAAAAAGCCAAACGTTTTCGTTCACGAAATATAAAACAGACACCGTTTATTTTGTGACGCACATCTCATAAACACCCTCGCTTGCTCCACGAAAAGCGCGATTTCAGGGAACTGGCACACTTATTGTTAAGCAGTGAATATCGCTGACAGTCACTTCTCTGAACGTCCGTTCGTCGACTGTACAGCCACATTGTCATTACGCCAGTCATTCACTACCAGGACTATACGATGAAAACAGTTAACGAGCTGATTAAGGATATCAACACACGCAACTCCCACCTGCACGAGAAAGACTTTCTCCTGACGTGGGAACAAACCCCGGATGAACTGAAGCAGGTACTGGATGTCGCGGCGGCTTTAAAAACGCTGCGGGCCGAGAACATTGCGACCAAAGTGTTCAACAGTGGCCTGGGCATTTCCGTCTTCCGTGATAACTCCACCCGCACTCGCTTCTCTTACGCCTCGGCACTGAACCTGTTAGGTCTGGCGCAGCAGGATCTTGACGAAGGGAAATCGCAGATCGCCCACGGTGAAACCGTGCGTGAAACCGCCAATATGATCTCCTTCTGCGCCGATGCCATCGGTATCCGCGACGATATGTATCTCGGCGCCGGTAACGCCTACATGCGCGAAGTGGGTGCCGCGCTCGACGATGGCTTCAAGCATGGTGTGCTGCCGCAGCGCCCGGCGCTGATCAACCTGCAATGCGACATTGACCACCCGACGCAGTCAATGGCTGACCTCGCCTGGTTGCGTGAGCATTTCGGCTCACTGGAAAACCTGAAAGGCAAGAAGATCGCCATGACCTGGGCTTACTCCCCAAGCTACGGCAAACCGCTTTCTGTGCCGCAGGGGATCATCGGCCTGATGACGCGCTTCGGCATGGATGTCACGCTGGCGCACCCGGAAGGTTACGACCTGATCCCGGATGTCATTGAAGTGGCCAAAAACAACGCCAAAGCCTCTGGCGGTAGCTTCACCCAGGTCACCAACATGGCCGAGGCCTTCAAAGATGCCGACATCGTCTACCCGAAATCCTGGGCACCTTACAAGGTGATGGAAAAACGCACCGAACTGCTGCGCGCCAGCGATCACGATGGCCTGAAAACGCTGGAAAAAGCCTGCCTGGCGCAGAATGCCAACCACAAAGACTGGCACTGCACTGAAGAGATGATGAAGCTGACCCGCAACGGCAATGCCCTCTACATGCATTGTCTACCTGCGGATATCACCGGCGTCTCCTGTGCCGAAGGGGAAGTGACCGAAGCCGTCTTCGAAAAATACCGCATCGCCACTTACAAAGAGGCGAGCTGGAAGCCGTACATCATCGCCGCCATGATCCTCGCCCGTAAATACGCCCGACCGGGCATGCTGCTGGACCAGTTGCTCAAGGAAGCGCAAGCGCGCCTCAAATAACACGTCAGGCCGGCCTGCGGGTCGGCCTGCAACTCACTGTTATGAAGGATAAGGACAGAATATGTCTGCTTTCTCTCTCAAAATTGATATTGCCGACAATCGCTATTTTAACGGCGAAACGTCACCGCTCTTTTCGCGCAGGCAAGCGCAACAGGCGCGGCATTTCCACCAGAAAATTACCGGCTATCAGCCGACGCCGCTGTATGCGCTGAAAGACTTGTCAGCCTTGCTGGGCATAAAAAATATTCTCGTCAAAGACGAGTCGCAACGCTTTGGTCTCAACGCCTTCAAGATGCTTGGTGGCTCTTACGCGATTGCACGGTTGTTATGTGAAAAATACCAGTTAAACATCAACGATTTTTCCTTCGACACCATCAAAACCACGATCAAAGAAAAGATGACCTTCGCCACCACCACCGACGGTAACCATGGCCGTGGCGTGGCATGGGCGGCCAAACAGCTTGGGCAGAACGCGGTGGTTTACATGCCGAAAGGCTCTGCACAAGAGCGTGTCGACGCAATTCTGAAACTCGGCGCCGAATGCATCGTCACCGACATGAACTACGACGATACCGTGCGATACACCATGAAAGTAGCCCAGGAAAACGGCTGGGAAGTGGTGCAGGACACCGCCTGGGAAGGCTACACCAAAATCCCGACCTGGATTATGCAAGGCTACGCCACCCTCGCTGACGAAGCAGTGGAACAGATGACGTCAATGGGCATCAGCCGCCCAACCCACGTCTTCCTGCAGGCAGGCGTCGGCGCAATGGCAGGCGGCGTACTGGGTTATCTGGTGGATGTCTACGGCGCCAGCAACCTCCATTCCGTCGTCGTGGAACCGGAGCTGGCCGACTGCATCTACCGTTCTGGTGTGAAAGGGCAAATCGTCAATGTTGGCGGTGACATGGCCACCATCATGGCCGGACTGGCCTGTGGCGAACCAAACCCGCTCGGCTGGGAAGTGCTGCGCAATTGCGCGACGCAGTTTATTTCCTGCCAGGACGCCGTGGCGGCGCTCGGCATGCGCGTGCTCGGCAACCCGCTGGGTCATGATCCGCGAGTGATTTCCGGTGAATCCGGTGCTGTTGGCACCGGCATTCTCGCCGCCATTCATTACCACCCGCAACGCGACGCCCTGATGCAAAAACTGGGGCTGGACCGCGACTCCGTGGTGCTGGTGATCAGCACTGAAGGCGATACCGACGCGAAACATTATCGGGAAGTGGTCTGGGAAGGCAAACATCCGGCAACACGTTAATCCCACCATATTGATACATATTCGCCCCGCCAGGCGGGGCAGAAAGGACTGGAGAAATTACCGATGGCTAAGCACATTCCATTCAAACTGATTCTGGAAAAAGCAAATCACTATCAGGAAGACATGACCCGTTTTTTACGCGACATGATCGCCATTCCCAGCGAAAGCTGCGATGAAAAACGCGTGATTCACCGCATCAAAGAAGAGATGGAAAAAGTCGGCTTCGATAAAGTCGTTATCGATCCGATGGGCAACATTTTAGGTTATATCGGCCATGGTCCACGCCTGGTAGCGATGGACGCGCACATCGATACCGTGGGGATCGGCAACATTAAGAACTGGAATTTCGATCCCTACGAAGGGATGGAAACCGACGAGCTGATCGGCGGGCGTGGTGCGTCTGACCAGGAAGGCGGGATGGCGTCGATGGTGTACGCCGGGAAGATCATCAAAGATCTGGGGCTGGAAGACGAATACACCCTGCTGGTGACCGGTACCGTGCAGGAAGAAGACTGCGACGGCCTGTGCTGGCAGTACATTATTGAACAATCCGGCATTCGCCCGGAGTTTGTGGTCAGTACCGAACCGACCGACTGCCAGATCTACCGCGGCCAGCGCGGACGCATGGAGATCCGCATCGACGTGCAGGGCGTCAGTTGCCACGGCTCTGCGCCGGAACGTGGTGATAACGCCATCTTCAAAATGGGCCCGATCCTGGGCGATCTCGAGGAGCTTGCCGGCCGTCTTGGCTATGACGAGTTCCTCGGTAAGGGCACGCTGACTGTCTCTGAAATCTTCTTTACCTCACCAAGCCGCTGCGCCGTTGCCGACAGTTGCGCGGTCTCCATTGACCGTCGTCTGACCTGGGGCGAAACCTGGGAAGGTGCACTGGAAGAGATCCGCGCACTGCCAGCCGTGAAGAAAGCGAATGCCGTGGTATCAATGTACAACTATGACCGTCCGTCCTGGACTGGCCTGGTTTATCCGACTGAGTGCTATTTCCCGACCTGGAAAGTCGAAGAAGATCACTTCACCGTCAGAGCGCTGAGCAACGCCTATGAAGGGCTGTTTGGACAGTCGCCGGTCGTCGATAAGTGGACCTTCTCCACCAATGGCGTCTCCATTATGGGTCGCCACGGTATTCCGGTGATCGGCTTTGGTCCGGGTAAAGAGCCGGAAGCCCATGCGCCGAACGAGAAAACCTGGAAAGCGCATCTTGTGACCTGCGCTGCGATGTACGCCGCCATCCCACTGAGCTGGCTGGCCACTGAGTAATCATCACCTGTAATGCCTCCCGCCACTGTCCTGGCGGGAGGCCGGAGTTTGCAGCTATGCGTGTACTGATTAAAAACGGAACGGTTGTTAACGCTGACGGAAAAGCGAAACAGGATCTGCTCATCGAAAGCGGCATCATCCGCCAGATTGCCGACCACATTTCGCCTGAACTTCCCTGCGAGGTGATCGATGCCGATGGCTGCTATGTGATGCCGGGCGGTGTTGATGTGCATACCCACTTCAATATTGATACCGGCATGGCCCGCAGTTGTGATGATTTTTTTACCGGCACCCGCGCCGCCGCGTGTGGCGGTACAACAACCATCATTGACCACATGGGGTTTGGTCCCGCTGGATGTAGACTACACCACCAACTGGAGGTGTATCACGGTTATGCCGCACACAAAGCGGTGATCGACTACAGCTTCCACGGCGTGATCCAGCATATTAATCACGCCATTCTGGATGAGATCCCAATGATGGTAGACGCCGGGATCAGCAGCTTTAAGCTCTATCTGACCTACCAGTACAAACTGAATGATGACGAGGTACTGCAGGCGCTGCGGCATCTCCACCAGGCGGGGGCACTGACCACTGTTCATCCTGAAAATGACGCAGTAATCCACCGCAAACGCCTCGAATTTCTCGCCGCAGGGAAAACGGCACCGAAATATCACGCACTGAGTCGCCCGGAAGAGTGCGAAGCCGAAGCCATTGCCCGTATGATCAACCTGGCGAAACTGTCCGGCAACGCGCCACTGTATATCGTCCATCTGTCTAACGGGCTGGGGCTGGATTACCTGCGTCTGGCGCAGGCACGCCATCAACCTGTATGGGTGGAAACCTGTCCGCAATATTTGTTGCTGGATGACCGCTGCTACGAGCGCGAAGACGCGCTGAACTATCTCCTCAGTCCGCCGCTGCGCAATGCGCGCAACAACGATGCGCTGTGGTGCGGCATCAGCGATGGCGCGGTCGATGTCGTGGCTACCGATCACTGCACGTTCTCGCATGCGCAGCGCCAGCAACTATCTGGCGGTGATTTCAGCCGTTGTCCGAACGGTTTACCTGGCGTGGAAAACCGCCTGCTGTTGCTGTTCTCACACGGCGTGATGAGCGGCCGTATTTCGCCCGAACGTTTCGTGGCGCTGACCAGCGCCACACCCGCGAAGCTGTTTGGCTTGTGGCCGCAAAAAGGGCTGCTCGCGCCAGGTGCCGATGGCGACATTGTGATTATCGATCCGCGCCAGCGCACCACCATTCGCCACGCCGAACTGCATGACAACGCGGACTACTCCCCCTGGGAAGGTTTTGCATGCCAGGGAGCCATCCGGCAGACGCTCTCTCACGGCAGAGTCATTTACAACGATGGCGTCTTTTCCGGCGTCGCCGGACAGGGCCGCTTCCTGCGCCGTAAACCGTTTAGCGCACCAACATCACCCGTGGACGGGAGCGTTTCCCCGCTGGGTCAATAACCATAAAGAGAGGAATGGATGAGTAAGAAAATTGTTCTCGCCCTGGGCGGGAATGCCTTAGGTGACGATCTTGCCGGGCAGATGAAAGCGGTCAAACTCACCGCACAAGCGATTGTGGATCTTATCGCTCAGGGACATCAGGTTGTTGTCACGCACGGTAACGGTCCGCAGGTCGGGATGATCAATCTGGCGTTTGAAGCGGCAGCGAAAACCGAAGCGCACACCCCGATGCTGCCGATGTCGGTCTGCGTAGCGCTGAGTCAGGGCTACATTGGTTATGATCTGCAAAACGCGCTGCGTGAAGAGCTGCTGTCCCGTGGGATGAACGTCCCGGTGGCGACGCTTATCACGCAGGTGGAAGTCGACGCCAACGATCCGGCATTCCAGAACCCGACGAAGCCGATTGGCTCCTTCTTCAGCAAAGACGATGCAGAACAGTTGAGCCGTCAGGGCTACACCATGAAAGAGGATGCGGGTCGTGGATATCGTCGCGTTGTAGCCTCGCCAAAACCCGTCGATATCATTGAAAAAGAATCTGTTAAAGCGATGATGGCCGCCGGTCAGGTGGTAATCACTGTAGGTGGCGGCGGTATTCCGGTTATCCGTGAAGGAAACCATCTGCGCGGTGCCAGCGCGGTAATTGATAAAGACTGGGCCAGCGCAACACTGGCAGCGATGATTGATGCCGACATGCTGATCATCCTCACTGCTGTGGAAAAAGTGGCGATCAACTTCGGCAAGCCGAACGAGCAATGGCTTGACCGGCTGTCGCTCAGCGATGCCGAACGCTTTATCGCTGAAGGGCATTTCGCGAAAGGATCGATGCTGCCGAAAGTGGAAGCCGCTGCATCGTTTGCCCGTTCCCGCCCGGGCCGCGAGGCGCTCATTACTGTGCTCAGTAAAGCGAAAGAAGGGATTGAAGGTAAGACCGGTACGGTCATCAGCCAGTAAGAACAGGCCCCGGAGCGCTGCTACCGGGGCCATTCTTTATGCCACTGTCACCAGTTCGCGGGTGGATTTCACGCCCTGATGCATCAGCGTCATCAGCGCTTCCAGTACCCCGCCGCCAATCGCTCTGGCTTTGTCAGAGACGCTGGTAAAATCGGCTGACGCGCCACGCGGGTCGATATCGCCAATTTTAAAGCCACTGTTCACCACCAGTCCGTCGTTCAAAAGCCCGCGCACCATCCCCGACAGTGGTGCCAGAATCTCGGTTTCACCGATACGGGCAATCATCTCCCCTTCACTGACAATGTCGCCGAGCTGAACGCAGGCATTCATCACACCTGCGACCGGTGCGCGAATCACGCGACGAGACGTGTAACCCTGGATATTGCCGGGAATACCGGTGTTTTCCTGCGCCGTACCCTGGTAGATCACCTGCCCTAACCAGTGACCACGGTTGGTTTCGATCACCGCATGGCAGTCTTTTCCGGCGCTGAAGCCTGGCCCGAGCGCTATGGTAATCGGCGCCATGTCGATGCGCGTGCCCATGTTTTCTTTCGCCAGAATGGCATCAACCACGCCCCCAGGTTTCAGCAGCTCGAGCGACTGGCATAGCGGATCAATCAGTACGGGTATCACGCCACTGTCAGCAGCGCTAATGGCTTCTTCCGCTGACGCGACCCGTCGCGCTGTCACGCCTTCGACCTGCGTTTCACCCTGGAAAACCGCCTGCGCGAATGCCACACTGCGGCGGATCACTGTCGGTTTTTCCACTTCCAACATGATGACTTTGAACCCGGCATGCCAGAGACGCAGTGCCACGCCGGTGGCGATATCCCCCGCGCCACGGATCACCACACGTTGATGCTGCGACGGATGTGGTGCCGCCATCATCAGCCCACCCGCGGCGTGATTTTTAACCTGCAGGATCTCCGCCAGCACGCTGATGGCGATTTCATGCGGCGTTTCCGCGCCAATGTTAAACCCCACCGGCGCATGCAAACGCGCGATGTCGTTCTCATCCACACCGTTTTCCCGCATCTGCCGCAGAAAGACCTGCACCTTACGGCGGCTGGCCAGTAACCCAAGCCACGCCACCGGCTGAACAATCAGTTTATCCAGCGCTTCACGGTCCTTATTGTTAGTAGCGATGAGGACGAAGTTCTCAGGTTTAATGTCCAGTTGATCCACTGCCGCGGTGAAGGAATCAGCATGCAGTAATTCGGCAGAAGGTGGGAAATAGTCCGGATTAAGGCTCTCCTGGTAGATATCGGCGACAGCGATTTCAAAGCCGAGCAGCGCGGCACCCTGCGCAATCGCGCGGTTAACGTGCCCGGCGCCAATCAGCACCAGACGCGGCCGTAAACCGTGAACGCTGATGTAGACTGACATCGCGCCGCCGCAATCAGAACCTACGGCATCGGCACCATTTCGCGCCATGCGGCCATGAAACATCCGCGGTTTCTTTTCTCTCAGCGCGTCGAGCGCTTCATCAATAACTTTGCGCTCCACCATTCCGCCACCGATGGTCCCACTGATGGTCCCGTCTTCACGCACCAGCATCTGTGCGGAGTGGCGCGGCGTAGAGCCCCTGCTGTCGACAATCTGCGCCAGGGCGAACGGTCGGTTTTGTTCTTCGAGTTTTGCAGCTTCTGAGAAAATATTCATAAAAACCTCAATGGATATCCCTTCAATGACCCCAGCGGTCCGGCGTCGCTATCTCACCAGTCTGCGTGTGATGGCGGGGTTTTCCTGTACGGCCCCCAACCAGACGGCATCGGCCTCTCCGTTCTCCAGCACAGTGGAAAACAGCGGCGCGGGTAATTTCTCATTTTGAGAAATCTGGTTCAGCAGCCAGACCCGGCGACAGCCAGGCGGCACGTTTTTGAACGCCCCCTGTGGGTGTTTAACCAGCCGAAACAGCATGGGGAAATCCAGCGTATCTTCAGGCTCCGCGCCAGTGATGCGGGAAAATACAGGCCAGCGATGAACATTGTCTGGCCCCACCGGTTGCCCGAGCATTCCCCCGCCCGTTACCGCAACCACGCAATGACTGGTTTGAGGTATGCAAGGTTCATGCTCATCTGGCGCCTTAATAGCAAAACCGTGAGCGCCGTCGGCTTCGACCAGAATGACGTCACAGTCAGCACGCGCCGCCAGCGCATCTATGGTTTGCGGCGTAAATCCACGTACTTTGCCGGCCTCCGGTAACCAGCGGGAGAAGCAGGCCGCCAGCGGTTGTTGAAAAAACGCCGCAGGCAGTTGAGCGGGATTGCGACACAACATAACGGGGCACTGTTCAGCGGGAAGAAACATATTGGTGGTCGTGGTGATCAGCACGCGTCTGCCCGCCTGGCGGAAGAGTGTCGCCAGCCAGAACAGCGTGCTGGTTTTCCCCCCTGCGCCGACGGCGGATATCACCAGCGGGCGAACAAATGCGCCCAAATCACAAAACAGGGTTTCACGTTGAGGTATATTTTCCATTCGCTAAATTGCTTCTGGTTATATTGGGTAAGCTATGCAACAGATCGACTGTATTATTACCGCTGCGGGATTATCTTCACGTATGGGACAGTGGAAAATGATGTTACCCTGGCAGCAAGGAACAATTCTTGATGCAAGTATTAAAAACGCAATGCAATTTTGCTCGCGTATTATTTTAGTTACTGGCTTTCGCGGCGATGCGTTACATCAACGCTACGCGAAAAATGATAATCTTCTGCTGGTAGATAATCCTGATTATGCCAACGGGCTCTTCTCTTCCATCGTCACGGGCGCCCGCCATGTGGAAACTGAATACTGTTTTATTACCCACGGCGACATCCCCTGTCTCAATGAAAAAATCTTCAGCAAACTCTGGGTGTTACGCGGTGATTACGCCCTTATTCCGCACCACAACGGCACGCCGGGCCACCCTGTGCTGATCAATCAGTCCACGCTACAAGCTGCTGTTTCTCAACGGCTAACCCGCTCGATGCGCAATGCGTTACTGACCGGGAAACATCGCTGTATCGACATGGAAGAACCGGAAATCATTTTTGATATCGATACGCCGCAAGATTTTATCAACCTGCAAGATAATTATCGGGGTTAATTTACCCAGTTAATCGTTTGCGCGCCCGCAAATAAACTCTTCGCAGGTGAATTTATCATTATGATAGTTAAAAATGATATTTGAGAAATATAACCCTCGCGGTGAAATGAGTGAGTGTAATTCTCATTTAACCGACGTGAGATAATTCACAAACCGACCTTAACTTTCGAGACGCTTCACATTTTTTCATTCTTCCTTCCTTCCACGGTAATAACTGGTGCGAATGTTGCTCTGATTAACCCAATCCGCCGGAGTGACTGCCATTCCGGCCATGTTGATTCCACCTGATACACCGCTGTGTATATGAAACTAAGGAGAGGGTTATGGGGGATATCATGCGTCCCATTCCGTTTGAGGAACTTTTGACGCGCATTTTTGATGAATACCAGAACCACCATTCAATTTTCGGTATTCCTGAAGAGCAGTTCTATTCACCGGTGAAAGAGCATCAGCTCAGTGTGTTTGGTGAAACCTGCGCGACGCCGATTGGCCCCGCCGCCGGGCCGCATACCCAGCTCGCGCAAAACATCATTACTTCATGGCTGACGGGTGGGCGCTTCATCGAACTGAAAACGGTGCAAATCCTCGACAGGCTGGAACTGGAAAAGCCCTGTATTGATGCTGAAGACGAGTGCTTCAACACCGAATGGTCCACCGAATTTACGTTGCTGAAAGCCTGGGACGAGTACCTGAAAGCCTGGTTTGTACTGCATCTGCTGGAAACCATCTTCCCTCTCACCCCGACCCGCGCCGGGAAATCCTTCATCTTCAATATGAGTGTGGGCTATAACCTTGACGGTATTAAACAGCCGCCAATGCAGCAGTTCATCGACAACATGATGAACGCCGCCGCCCATCCGAAATTCGCGCTCTACCGCGACACGCTGAACCGCTGGCTGCGTGATGACGAGTTCCTTCGCCGCCACCAGCTCGAAGATATTCGCTGCCAGCTCGCCACACTGACGGAGCACATTCCAGCGACGATGGTCCATGGCGTCACTCTGTCGACTATGCACGGCTGCCCGCCTGACGAAATCGAAGCCATCTGCCGCTACATGCTGGAAGAAAAAGGGCTTAACACCTTTGTGAAACTCAACCCGACGCTGCTCGGTTATCAGCGGGTGCGTGAAATCCTCGATACCTGCGGCTTTGATTATGTCGGCCTGAAAGAAGAATCCTTCGAGCATGACCTGAAAATCGGCCAGGCACTGGAGATGCTGCAACGCCTGATGGTGCTGGCGAAAGAGAAAGGGCTCGGCTTTGGCGTGAAGCTGACCAACACACTCGGCACCATCAACAACAAAGGTGCATTGCCGGGTGATGAAATGTACATGTCAGGCCGCGCGCTGTTCCCGCTCTCCATCAACGTTGCCGCCCTGCTTTCCCGCGCTTTCGACGGCAAACTGCCAATCTCTTATTCCGGCGGTGCCAGCCAGCTCACGATTAAAGATATTTTCGAAACCGGCATTCGCCCCATCACCATGGCGACCGATCTGCTGAAACCCGGTGGCTATCTGCGTCTGAGCGAATGCATGCGCGAACTGGAACAAGCCGACGGCTGGGAGATGAACCATGTCGATGTTGCGCGCCTGAACGCCCTGGCGGAACGGGCCGTCAGCATGGAGTACACACAGAAACACTGGAAACCGGAAGAGCGTATCGACGTCGGCGAAAAACTGCCAATGACGGACTGCTACGTAGCGCCGTGCGTCACAGCCTGCGCCATTAAGCAGGACATCCCGGAATACATCCGCCTGATGGGTGAGCACCGTTACGCCGATGCGCTGGAATTGATTTACCAGCGTAACGCCCTGCCTGCCATCACGGGTCATATCTGCGATCACCAGTGCCAGTACAACTGTACGCGTCTCGACTACGACAGCGCGCTGAACATTCGCGAACTGAAAAAGGTCGCGCTGGAAAAAGGCTGGAACGAGTATCAGCAGCGCTGGCATAAACCGGCGGGGTCTGGTTCTCTGAACCCGGTCGCCGTGATTGGCGCAGGCCCGGCAGGTCTGGCGGCAGGCTATTTCCTTGCCCGTGCCGGGCACCCGGTGACGCTGTTTGAACGCGAAGAAAACGCAGGCGGCGTGGTCAGAAATATCATTCCGCAATTCCGTATTCCTGGCGAACTCATCCAGCACGACATTGATTTCGTGGTCGCCCACGGCGTAAACATTGTTTACGGCTGCGATCCGCACCTGACAGTCGATCAGCTAAAACAGGAAGGCTTCAGATATGTGCTGGTCGGCACCGGTACTGCAAAAAACAACGGCGTGAAGCTGGCAGGCGATAACCAGAACGTCTGGAAATCGCTGCAGTTCCTCCGTGATTACAATCTCGGCAAACCCTTACAGCCCGGCAAACATGTTGTCGTGGTAGGTGCCGGTAATACCGCGATGGACTGCGCGCGTACCGCGCTTCGCATACCGGGTGTGGAAAAAGCCACCGTCGTCTATCGCCGCTCCTTGCAGGAAATGCCTGCCTGGCGCGAGGAGTACGAAGAGGCTCTGCATGACGGTGTCGAATTCCAGTTCCTGAGCAACCCGGAAAAATTCGACCGCGACGGCACACTGACCGTGCGTGTCATGAAACTGGGCGAGGCCGATGAACAAGGTCGCCGTCGCCCGGTAGAGACTGACGAAACCCGCACCATACAGGTCGATACGCTGATCACGGCCATTGGCGAACAGCAGGATGCCGACGCGCTGGACGCGATGGGGATCCCGTTAGATACGCGCGGCTGGCCGGAAGTCAACGCCGACGGGGAGACCCGTAAGCCAGACGTGTTCCTGATTGGCGACGTACAACGCGGTCCGTCTTCGATCGTCTCTGCTATCGGCAACGCCCGTAGAGCTACCGATGTTATTCTTGCGCGGGAAAACATCCGTTCACACTACGGAGACAAACGTTGGAACAACGTCGATCCGGCAGACATCTATCGCCGCAAAGGGGCAATCTCCATCGCACTAGTGGATAAAGACGACCGCGACGCCTTCGTGGCGCAGGAAGCTTCCCGCTGTCTGGAATGTAACTACGTCTGCAGCAAATGCGTGGATGTATGTCCAAACCGCGCCAACGTCTCCATTGCCGTACCGGGGTTCCAGAACCGTTTTCAAACGCTGCATCTGGATGCCTACTGCAACGAATGCGGCAACTGCGCGCAATTCTGCCCGTGGCAGGGCAAACCCTACAAAGACAAGCTCACCATTTTCAGCCTGCCTCAGGATTTCGCTAACAGCACCAACCCCGGCTTCCTGATTGAGGATACGCGCGTGCACGTCCGCCAGGATAACCAGACCTGGGTGCTGAACATCGATGAGCAAGGCAGCTTTGAGCAGGTACCGCCGCAGCTTGACGCCACCTGCCGCATCATCAGCCATGTGCATCAGCATCATCACTACCTGCTTGGCAGCGTGGAGGTATAAGCATGTTAATTTTGAAAAATGTCACCGCCGCACAGCTCTATCCGGCCATGGTGATGGAAAACGTCGATATCGCCATTGAAGGCGATATCCTCCACGACATCGGCCCCGGACTCAGCCAGCGTTACCCGCAGGCGCAGGTAAAAGAGATGCATGGTCGTCTGGTCATGCCAGGCATTGTCTGCTCACATAACCATTTTTACTCCGGATTATCGCGCGGCATTCAGGCCAACATCGCTCCCTGCCCGGACTTCATCTCGACGCTCAAAAATCTGTGGTGGAAGCTTGATCGCGCGCTGGATGAAGAATCCCTGTATTACAGCGGGCTGGTGTGTTCTATAGAGGCCATCCGCAGCGGCTGTACGGCGGTTATCGATCACCACGCCTCGCCCAATTACATTGCGGGCTCACTGAGCCAGTTGCGTAACGCGTTCCTCAAAGTGGGGCTGCGCGGCATGACCTGCTTCGAGACCACTGATCGCAACGGCGGCCTGAAAGAACAGCAGGCAGGCGTCGAAGAAAACATCCGCTTCGCACATGAAATTGACAGCGCACGTGAAAAAGGCGCTGAACCGTGGCTGGTGGAAGCGCATATCGGTGCCCACGCACCGTTCACCGTTTCCGATGAAGGGCTGTCGATGCTGCGTGAAGCGGTTAAGGCGACGGATCGCGGGTTACATATCCATGCGGCGGAAGACCGCTACGACGTCTCGCACAGCCACCATCACTACGGCAAAGACCTGCTGGAAAGACTGGCGGAATACGACCTGCTCAACAGCAAAACGTTGGTCGCGCACGGCCTTTATCTTTCTGAAAACGACACTCGGCTGCTCAATGACCACGACGGTTTCCTGGTGCATAACGCCCGTTCCAACATGAACAACCAGGTCGGTTACAACTCACATCTGACGCAAATCCGTAACCTCGCGCTGGGTACGGACGGCATCGGCTCCGACATGTTTGAAGAGATGAAATTCGCCTTCTTCAAACACCGCGACGCTGGTGGCCCGTTATGGCCAGACAGCTTTGCCCGCGCGCTAAGCAACGGCAACGCCCTGCTGAGCCGCAACTTCCACGCCAAATTTGGCCGACTGGAAGCAGGTTACAAGGCCGATCTGACGATCTGCGATTACGTCTCTCCGACGCCGCTTATCGCGGAAAACATTGCCGGGCATATCGCGTTTGGCCTCGGCGCCAGCAGCGTGAATAGCGTGATGGTCAACGGCGTGATGGTCTACGAGAACCGACAGTTCACCTTTGATTGTGAACCCATCTTTGCCGAAGCCAGGAAGGTCGCCGCCCGGCTATGGCAACGCATGGATGCGCTGAACTAACCCTGTCCCTCCCCGCCCGCAGCGGGGAGGAGCCGAAGAGGATGAATCATGTTAGAGCAATTTTTCCGACCAGACTCCATCGAACAGGCACTGGAGTTGAAACGCCACTACAAAGAGCAGGCCGTCTGGTTTGCCGGTGGAAGCAAGCTCAACGCAACGCCGGGCCGCACGGACAAACGTATTGCGATCTCCCTCGAAGACCTGTCACTCGACTGGGCTGACTGGGACAACGGCTGCCTGCGTATTGGTCTCATGACCCGGCTCCAGACGCTGCGAGAGCTGCATTTTATTCCTGACGCCCTGCACGACGCGCTGGGATTCATCGACTCCCGCCATCTGCGGAATCAGTCGACCCTCGGCGGTGAGATCGCCGCGCGGCAGGAGGAATCTGTGCTGTTGCCGGTTCTGCTGGCGCTGGATGCCTTACTGGTTTTCGCCAATGGCGAAACTTTGCCGCTGGAAGCCTGGCTTGCTTCGCGCGACGACCAGTTGTTAACGGAAATCGTCATTCACGATCCGTTCCGCCCCTGCGCGACCCGCAGAATCAGCCGTTCACATGCCGGCCTTTCCGTTCTTACGGCGGCCGTAGCGCTTACCGACGATGGCGAAACGCGTATCGCGCTGGATGGCGTTGCCGATATCCCGCTCCGATTGCGTGACGTCGAAGCACAGCAACTGGAAGGTGAAGCCCTGGAAATGGCCGTTCGCGCCGCGGTATTCCCGCGAGAGGACATTCGCGGCAGCGTCGCCTACAAACGCTATATCGCTGGTGTTGTCGTGGCGGATCTCTACGCCGACTGCCAGCAGATGGGAGAAGAATTAGCATGATCATTCATTTCACTCTGAATGGCGGCGCACGAGAGCTGAAAGTGGCGCCTGGGGAAAACGTCCAGCGCCTGTTGTTCTCGCTCGGTATGCACTCGGTGCGCAACAGCGACGACGGGTTTGGTTTCGCCGGTTCCGATGCCATCCTGTTTAACGGCCGCATCGTCAATGCCTCACTGCTGATCGCTGCACAACTGGATCGCGCGACGGTACTCACCGCTGAGTCACTGGGAAGCTGGAATCAGCTGAGTCTGGTGCAACAGGCGATGGTCGATGTGGGCGTGGTGCAGTCCGGCTTCAACGATCCTGCAGCGGCGCTGATCATCACCGATCTGCTGGAGAGGATCGCCGACCCGACCCGCGAAGAGATTGACGATGCGCTTTCCGGCCTGTTCAGCCGCGATGCGGGCTATCAGCAGTTTTATCAGGTCATCGAACTGGCCGTGGCGCGTAAGGAAAACCCGCAGCTCGCCGCCAGCTATGCGCCGACGTTCCGCGAGGATTTGGCCCTGATCGGCAAAGTGCATCCAAAATCCGACGCCGCCAAAATGGTACAGGCGAAACCCTGCTACGTTGAAGACCGAATCACCCCGGACGCCTGCGTGATTAAAATGCTGCGCAGCCCGCATCCGCACGCCATCATTACCCGTCTCGACGTCAGTAAAGCCGAGGCCCTGCCCGGCGTTGTTCATGTCATTACGCACCTGAACTGCCCGGATATTTACTACACCCCTGGCGGGCAAAGCGCGCCAGAGCCGTCACCGCTCGACAGACGCATGTTCAGTAAAAAGCTGCGCCATGTCGGAGACCGTATCGCCGCTGTGGTAGCGGAAAGTGAAGAAATTGCCCTCGCCGCGCTGAAGCTTATCGAGGTGGAATACGAGCTGCTGAAACCGGTGATGACCATTGATGAAGCGATGGCAGAAGATGCCCCAGTAGTGCATGACGAACCGGTTATTTACGTGGCGGGCGCTCCTGATACGCTGGAAGAGGACAACCGCCATGCGGCACAGCGCGGCGAGCATATGATCATCAACTTCCCGATCGGCTCCCGCCCGCGCAAAAATATCGCCGCCAGCCTGCATGGCCACATCGGTGATATGGAACGTGGCTTTGCGGATGCAGACGTGATTATTGAGCGCACCTACCGTTCCACACAGGCGCAACAATGCCCGACCGAACCGCATATTTGCTTCACCCGCATGGATGGCGATCGGCTGGTGATCCACGCGTCCACACAAGTGCCATGGCACGTCCGCCGTCAGGTGGCGCGCATAGTAGGCATGAAGCAGAACAAAGTTCATGTGATTAAAGAGCGTGTCGGCGGCGGCTTTGGCTCGAAACAGGACATTCTGCTGGAAGAGGTCTGCGCCTGGGCTACCTGCGTGACCGGGCGTCCGGTCTATTTCCGCTATACCCGTGAAGAGGAGTTTATTGCCAACACCTCGCGCCACGTGGCGAAAGTGACGGTCAAACTGGGTGCCAAAAAAGATGGTCGTCTGACCGCGATCAGCATGGATTTCCGCGCCAATACGGGGCCGTTTGGCAACCACTCGCTTACCGTGCCGTCCAATGGCCCGGCGTTGTCGCTGCCACTGTATCCCTGCGACAACGTGGATTTCCAGGTCACTACCTACTACAGCAACATGTGCCCGGCAGGCGCATACCAGGGCTATGGCGCGCCAAAAGGTAACTTTGCCATCACCATGGCGCTGGCAGAGCTGGCCGAACAACTGAATATCGATCAACTGGAGATCATCGAGCGTAACCGCGTGCATGAAGGTCAGCCGCTGAAGATCCTCGGTGCGATCGGAGAAGGTAAAGCGCCGACGTCGGTGCCTACCGCCGCCAGTTGCGCACTGGAGGAGATCCTCCGTCAGGGGCGTGAGTTGATCCAATGGGATTCCCCGAAACCGCACGACGGCGACTGGCGCATTGGTCGCGGCGTCGCGATCATCATGCAGAAATCGGGGATCCCGGATATCGATCAGGCCAACTGCATGATCAAGCTGGAATCGGATGGCACCTTTATCGTCCATTCCGGCGGGGCGGATATCGGCACCGGGCTGGATACCGTGGTCGCCAAACTGTCGGCGGAAGTGTTGCACTGCCCACTGGCGGACGTACATGTCATCTCCGGCGATACCGACCACGGGCTGTTTGATAAAGGCGCGTACGCCTCGTCAGGCACCTGTTTCTCTGGCAACGCGGCGCGGATGGCGGCAGAAAATCTGCGCGAGAAAATTCTGTTCCACGGCGCACAGATGATCGGCGAACCGCTGGAAGATGTTGTGCTGGTGGCACCGGGTATCGTACGCGGTCAACGCGGCGAAGTCAGTTTTGCCGAGATCGCCCATAAAGGCGAAACCGGCACTGGCTTTGGCTCGCTGGTGGCGTCGGCCTGCTACATCACGCCAGATTTCGCCTTCCCGTATGGCGCTAACTTCGCAGAAGTGGCGATAAACATGCGTAGCGGCGAGATCCGCCTGGAGAAGTTCTATGCCCTGCTCGACTGCGGGACGCCGGTCAACCCGGACCTGGCGCTGGGGCAAATCTACGGCGCCTCCCTGCGCGCCATCGGTCACAGTCTGTCAGAAGAGATCCTCTACGACGACGAAGGCCACCCGATTACCCGCGATCTGCGCAGCTACGGCGCACCGAAAATCGGCGATATACCGCGCGATTTCCGTGCTGTGCTGGTACCGAGCGATGACAAGGTCGGCCCGTTTGGCGCCAAGTCTATCTCTGAAATCGGCGTTAACGGCGCTGCGCCTTCAATTGCAACCGCCATCCATGACGCCTGTGGCGTGTGGTTGCGCGAATGGCATTTCACACCGGAGAAAATACTCACCGCACTTGGAAAACTGTAACCACGCGGGGCCGCGCTGCGGCCCCAACACAATCACCGTCAGCCCACGGCTGATGACAAGACAACATGACATGAATTCACAGGGCTGTCTGCCCTCGGTATGACGCTGTTACTGGCTAGCAGATAGTTATCAGTTGAATCAGATAATCAAATTTACCAGGAAGGAGTAAAGGGATGTCTGATATTACCCGAACTGATTCAGATCTTATTTATCAGCTGGAAGAGAAGCCGCCCGTAAACCAGAGCCTGATTGGCGCAATCACTCATTTGCTCGCCATCTTTGTGCCTATGGTCACCCCGGCGCTTATTGTCGGTACCGCATTACAACTCTCGACCGATACCACCGCTTATCTGGTATCAATGGCGATGATTGCCTCTGGTGTTGGCACCTGGTTGCAGGTCCATCGCTACGGCTGCATCGGCTCCGGATTGCTGTCGATCCAGTCGGTCAATTTTTCCTTCGTGACCGTGATGATTGCGCTCGGTAGCAGCATGAAAAGCGACGGATTACATGAAGAGTTAATCATGTCTTCCCTGCTGGGTGTCTCATTCGTCGGGGCGTTTCTGGTGGTCGGCTCGTCGTTTATTCTCCCCTACCTCCGCCGTGTCATTACACCTACCGTTAGCGGCATCGTGGTGCTGATGATCGGCCTGAGCCTGATCAAAGTCGGCATCATTGATTTTGGCGGCGGGTTTGCGGCAAAAAGCAGCGGCACGTTTGGCAACTATCAGAATATTGGCGTCGGTCTGCTGGTTCTGCTGGTGGTCATTGGGTTCAACTGCATGCGCAGTCCGTTACTTCGCATGAGCGGGATCGCCATCGGTTTACTGGTGGGCTATGTGGTCTCGTTTTTCCTCGGGATGGTGGATTTCAGCAGCCTGCGCAATCTGCCGATCATTACCGTGCCACAGCCGTTCAAGTATGGCTTTTCCTTTAATTTTCATCACTTCCTGGTGGTCGGCACCATCTATTTGCTGAGCGTGCTGGAAGCCGTCGGCGATATCACCGCTACCGCGATGGTGTCACAGCGGCCGATCAAAGGCGAAGAGTATGAATCGCGCCTGAAAGGTGGCGTACTGGCAGATGGACTGGTTTCGGTCATTGCCTCCGCACTCGGCTCCCTGCCGCTTACCACCTTTGCGCAGAACAACGGGGTAATCCAGATGACCGGCGTCGCATCGCGCTACGTCGGACGCTTTATCGCCATCATGCTGATCGTGCTCGGCTTATTCCCTGGGATCGGGCGATTCTTCACGACCATTCCGTCACCGGTACTTGGCGGTGCCATGACGCTGATGTTCTCAATGATCGCCATCGCCGGGATCCGCATCATCATCTCCAACGGGCTGCGGCGCCGGGAAACGCTGATTGTCGCCACTTCGTTAGGCCTGGGTCTTGGCGTCTCTTACGATCCCGCCATCTTCCAGGTGCTGCCCCCGTCACTTTACGTGCTGGTTGAAAATCCCATCTGTGCCGGAGGGCTGACGGCGATTGCGCTCAACCTGCTCATCCCGCTCAGACGAGATGAGCAAAAAAACGCCACCACCAGCATCAATGAACTGGAATAACTAAGGAATTATGTATGTCAGGAGAACACACCATTAAAGCCATTCGCGGCGCGTTTCTTGATGTCACCCGTGCGGTGGAACATCCCGAAGAGATCGAATCCGCACTGCGGTTTATTGAGGATGGCTTACTACTGGTTCGTAACGGAAAAGTAGAATGGTTTGGCGAGTGGCAGGACGGAAAATCCCGCGTGCCCGCCAGCGTTCGCATTCGTGACTATCGCGGTAAGCTGATTGTGCCGGGTTTCGTCGATACGCACATCCATTATCCGCAATGTGAAATGGTCGGGGCTTACGGCGAGCAATTGCTGGAATGGCTGAGCAAACATACATTCCCGACGGAACAGCGCTATGCCGATCTCGACTACGCCCGGGAAATGTCTGCGTTTTTCCTCAAGCAACTGCTGCGCAACGGCACCACCACGGCGCTGGTGTTTGGCACTGTGCACCCGCAGTCAGTGGATGCGCTGTTTGAGGCGGCCAGCCACATCAATATGCGACTTATTGCCGGTAAGGTGATGATGGACCGCAACGCACCGGAATATCTGCTGGATGACGCCGAATCAAGCTATCAACAAAGCAAAGCACTGATTGAACGCTGGCACAAAAATGGCCGTTTGCTCTACGCCATTACGCCGCGCTTCGCTCCTACTTCTACGCCAGAACAATTAGCCATGGCCCGGAAACTGCGCGAAGAATTTCCCGATACCTGGGTGCATACGCATCTCAGTGAAAACGTGGAAGAGATCGCCTGGGTCAAAGAACTGTTCCCGGAGCGGGATGGCTACCTGGATGTTTACCACCACTACGGGCTGACGGGAAAAAGATCCGTGTTCGCCCACTGCGTGCATCTGGAAGAGAAAGAGTGGGATTGCCTGAGCCATACGCATTCAGCCATCGCGTTCTGCCCGACCTCTAACCTGTATCTCGGTAGCGGATTGTTCAATCTGCAAAAAGCCTGGCACAAGAACGTCGCCGTGGGCGTCGGGACCGATATCGGCGCAGGCACCACCTTCAACATGCTGCAAACGCTGAACGAAGCCTACAAAGTCATGCAGCTTCAGGGATGTCGGTTGTCAGCCTATGAAGCGTTTTATCTGGCGACGCTGGGCGGGGCCCGCTCGCTGGGTCTCGATGACTGTATTGGCAATTTCCATCCAGGCAAAGAGGCCGATTTTGTCGTGCTGGAGCCGACCGCAACGCCGCTTCAGCAGCTGCGCTACGACAACTCGGCGTCCCTCATCGACAAGCTGTTCGTCATGATTACCCTGGGCGACGATCGCTCGATTTATCGCACGTATGTCGATGGCCGTCTGGTTTATGAACGTACCTGATAAAAAATCACTTTCTGCAGGGGATACCACTATGGCAGACGATTCACTACGCACTCCCGGCGCCGCCAACCCGCGCGGCGGCCTGGATGCATATTTTAAAATTTCCGCACGCGGTAGTTCGGTACGTCAGGAGATCCTGGCGGGCCTGACCACCTTCCTGGCGATGGTTTACTCGGTGATTGTGGTTCCCGGAATGCTGGGCAAAGCCGGGTTTTCACCCGGCGCGGTGTTTGTCGCCACCTGCCTGGTGGCGGGGTTTGGCTCATTACTGATGGGGCTGTGGGCAAACCTGCCAATGGCGATCGGTTGCGCTATTTCACTGACCGCCTTTACCGCGTTCAGCCTGGTGCTGGGCCAGCAAATCTCCATTCCTGTGGCGCTTGGCGCGGTCTTTCTGATGGGGGTAATTTTTACCGCCATCTCTGTCACTGGCGTGCGCTCATGGATCCTGCGTAATTTGCCGATGGGGATCGCCCACGGCACCGGGATCGGCATCGGGCTGTTCCTGTTGCTGATTGCCGCCAGCGGCGTCGGGCTGGTGATCAAAAACCCGCTTGATGGCATGCCGGTTGCGCTGGGTGCCTTCACTTCCTTTCCGGTGATGATGACTCTGCTGGGCTTAGCGATGATCTTTGGTCTGGAGAAAAGCAAAATTCCCGGCGGGATCCTGCTGACGATCATCGGTATTTCGATCATCGGTCTGATTTTTGATCCGGCGGTGAAATACCACGGACTGATTGCGATGCCGTCGTTGACTGATGACAAGGGCAATTCGCTGATCTTCACCCTCGATATTATGGGCGCGCTGAAGCCGTATGTGCTGCCGAGCGTGCTGGCGCTGGTGATGACCGCCGTCTTTGACGCTACGGGCACCATCCGCGCCGTCGCCGGGCAGGCAAATCTGCTGGATGAGAACAACCAGATCATCAATGGTGGCAAAGCGCTGACCAGCGACTCGGTCAGCTCTATCTTCTCCGGGCTGGTCGGTGCGGCCCCGGCGGCGGTGTATATCGAATCTGCGGCGGGAACTGCTGCGGGGGGCAAAACCGGTCTCACTGCGGTGGTGGTCGGTGTGCTGTTCCTGTTAGTACTTTTCCTGTCACCGCTCTCGTACCTGATCCCCGGTTACGCCACCGCACCTGCGCTGATGTACGTCGGGTTGCTGATGCTGAGCAACGTTTCGAAGCTCGACTTTGGCGACTTTATTGATGCGATGTCAGGCCTGGTGTGCGCAGTGTTTATCGTGCTGACCTGTAACATCGTAACCGGCATCATGCTTGGATTTGTGACACTGGTGGTCGGGCGCGTGTTTGCGCGGAAATGGCAGAAACTGAATATCGGTACGATCGCTATCGCGGTGGTGCTGGTTGTCTTCTACGCGGGTGGCTGGGCCATCTGACAAACTGCCCGGCGGCAACGCCGGGCCTCTCACGTTACAGCCGGTTCAACAGGCTGGCATGCTTCACTAACTGCTGCTTTTGCTGCGCCGCTAACGCGTCATCCGTCATGATACGCAACGCGCTCGTCGGGCAAACTTCCACGCAGGCAGGCCCGGCGTCACGGTGACCGCACACATCACACTTTACGATCCGTGGATGACGGTTTTCAGACGTCACGATGGTGATCGCCCCGAACGGGCAGGCCACCGCGCAGCTCTGACAACCAATGCAGCGCGAATCATCCGCTTCGATGGACGCCTCGCCCAACGTCAGCGCTGCCACTGGGCACGCTGCCACACACGGCGCGTTCTCACACTGGTGACACATCACCGGGACGCTGATCTGACTCAGACGCATGACTTTCAGCCGCGGCAACAGTTCCGTGACACCCGGCTCATGCTCCAGCGCACAGGCCAGCTCACAGGTACGGCAGCCGATGCAGTCGTCGGCGCTGGCAATGATAAAACGGGTCATACAGCCTCCTTCAGGCGAAAACTCGCCAGCATCTCCCGGGCAGCCTGTCGGCCTGCGGCCATCGCGGTCACGACAAGATCCGCGCCATGCACCGCGTCGCCACCGGCATAGATTCTGGCGTGAGTGGTTTGCGTACTCGTCCGGCCTTTACCGCCGGTGATGATCTGCCCCCAGCGATCCAGCTCAACGCCATGCCCCTGTAACCACGGCATTTCGTGCGCCTGAAACCCGAACGCCATAATCAGCACGTCAGCAGGCAGTTCAAACCCGGAACCCGCTACCGGACGCGGACGCCGCCGCCCGTCAGGCCCCGGTTCGCCCATTTCGGTGCGGATAAGCCCGATGGCGGTCACATGCCCTTTCTGGTTACGGCTGATGTATTTCGGCTGAACGTTAAAGAGGAATTCGACTCCCTCTTCACGGGCGTTCACCACCTCTTTTTTCGAACCAGGCATGCTCAGTTCATCGCGGCGATAGGCGCAGGTAACGCTGGCTGCACCGCGACGAACGGAGGTGCGCAGGCAATCCATCGCGGTATCGCCGCCGCCCAGCACCACGACCCGCTTGCCGCTAATTTGGGGCAATGGGTATTCTTCGCTCTCTTCCAGCCCCATCACCTCGCGGGTGCTGGCGATAAGATAGGGCAGCGCCTGAATCACGCCGGTGGCGTCTTCACCGTCAAGCCCGGCCGTCATCAACCCATACGTGCCAACACCGAGGAAGACGGCGTCGTAATCCGTCAGCAAATCACTGAAGGACACGTCACGCCCAACCTCATGGTTGAGATGGAAGCGGATCCCCATGTCACTGAAAATCTCGCGCCGCTGGCTCAATACGGACTTATCAAGCTTGAAAGGCGGAATGCCGAAAGTCAGCAAACCACCGATTTCCGGGTGTCGGTCAAAGACATCCACCTGTACGCCTGCGCGGGCGAGAATATCAGCGCAACCCAGCCCCGCAGGCCCGGCGCCAATCACCGCCACCCGTTCAGCGCGCGGCGATACGGCGCTCATATCCGGTCGCCAGCCCATGGTCAGCGCTGTATCAGTGATATAACGCTCCAGGTTGCCGACAGTCACGGAACCGTGATGATTTTTGAGCGTACAGGCACCTTCGCAGAGCCGGTCCTGCGGGCATACCCGACCACAAATCTCCGGCAGTGAACTGCTCTGGTGACACAGTTCGGCAGCCTCAATGATTTTTCCGTCCTTTGCCAGGCGGATAAAATCCGGGATGTGGTTATGCAACGGACAGGTCCAGTTGCACCACGCTTTTTGTGAGCAATAGAGGCAGCGTGAACTTTCGTAGCTCGCCTCAGCGCAATCCAGCCCACGGTAGATCTCCGCAAAATGGGTTTTGCGCAATTCCGCCGCTATTTTTTCCGCCCCTTTACGTGGCGGCTTTTTCAGGAATTCCCGGCTGTTCGCCGCAGGTGACCATGACGTATTTTGCCCCTGCGCCGCACGCCGTTGCCTTTCACGTTGCAGTTTCTTCAGCCCGTCTTCGTCCATCAAACGCAGCGCCTGCGTTGGGCAGGTCGCGACACATTGCTGTTGCCCGGACGGGTGCTGTTGGCAGAGATCGCATTTCTGCGCCAGCGACGCATTGCCCTTTTCCGCAACCATTTCGATAGCGCCGAACGGGCAGGCAATCGCGCAGTTTTTACAGCCAATGCATTTCGCTCTATCGAGCTGGACGCTATGGTTTTCAACGCGCAGTGCGTCGGTCGGACAGGAGGTGACGCAGGGCGCATCGTTGCAGTGCCGACAGGTGGTGGTATTGCTCGCTGTCTGTTGTGAGACAACATGGATGCGGGGGGTAAACTCATGGCGCGTCAGCGGCCAGCTATCCTGAAGATGCGATGTGACGCAGGCCACTTCACAAACATGACAACCGATGCACTCTGCCGCATCGGCAACAATAAACTTATTCATTCGTGTCCCTTTTCTTGTTTTTGATATCAACAGGGAACGCAATGCAATATTCAGACGCGTTTTGCGCGGGGCATAAACCCTGCGCCGATTTTGCGATGCACCTCAACATTACGCACAAAAGCTCAGCCACGCGGCAAGGGCAATGTTTCGCAAGTGAATCACCGGGCGAGTCAGAATGATTAATTTTCTCTCAATTTGAGAAAAGGTAACCCTCTCCTCCGCTACCCCATGGACCCCTTTCGATGAGCGACAGTGCTTTTCTGTGATAGTCGCCGCATTTCAATGACTTTCCCGCCGTTGAACAAAAAACTGGCACTCCCTAAGCATGCTTTCTCCCGGATTTGTATTGCCACTATTTCGCACTCTGCTCAGCCGATCTCTCAGGATCGCGCTGCTGGATAACAAGGAGATTTAGTTATGAGCGCCATTGATTCTCAGCCACCATCGGTCTCTGGCAGCCCCAACGCAACTGATGAGGTGGATCGTATTTTGTCACCAGGGAAGTTGATCATTCTGGGGTTGCAACATGTTCTGGTTATGTACGCAGGTGCCGTCGCCGTTCCGTTAATGATTGGCGACAGGCTTGGATTGAGTAAAGAGACGATTGCGCTGCTGATCAGTTCCGATCTCTTCTGCTGCGGCATCGTCACGCTGTTGCAGTGTGTCGGCGTTGGTCGTTTTATGGGGATCCGGCTGCCGGTGATCATGTCTGTGACCTTCGCGGCGGTCACGCCGATGCTGGCCATCGGAATTAACCCCGACATTGGCCTGATGGGGATTTTCGGCGCCACCATTGCCGCGGGATGTATCACAACCCTGCTCGCCCCGCTCATTGGTCGGTTGATACCGCTTTTTCCGCCGTTAGTGACCGGCGTGGTGATCACCTCCATTGGCCTCAGCATTATCCAGGTGGGGATCGACTGGGCTGCGGGCGGCAAAGGCAACCCGGAATATGGCAACCCGGTTTACCTCGGCATTTCGTTTGCCGTGCTGCTGTTTATTTTGCTGGTGACGCGTTTTGCCAAAGGCTTTATGTCCAACGTCGCGGTGCTGCTGGGGATCGTCTTTGGCTTCGTGCTGTCGATGCTGATGAACGAAGTGAATCTCACCGGTCTGCATGACGCCAAATGGTTTGCCATCGTCACACCACTGGCGCTCGGTACGCCAGTCTTTGACCCGGTATCGATCCTCACCATGACCGCGGTAATGATCATCGTGTTTATTGAATCCATGGGGATGTTTCTGGCGCTTGGCGAGATCGTCGGACGCAAGCTGACCCCGCAGGACATTATCCGCGGTCTGCGAGTGGACGGGGTCGGTAGTATTATCGGCGGCATCTTTAACAGCTTCCCGCACACCTCGTTTTCGCAGAACATCGGGCTGGTCAGCGTCACCCGGGTGTACAGTCGCTGGGTATGCATCGCTTCTGGCGTGATTCTGATTACGTTCGGCATGGTGCCTAAAATGGGCGTGCTGGTCGCGTCCATTCCGCAATTTGTGCTGGGCGGCGCGGGACTGGTGATGTTCGGAATGGTGCTGGCTACGGGGATCCGCATTCTGGCGAGGATCAACTACACCACCAACCGTTATAACCTGTACATTGTCGCCATCAGCCTCGGGGTGGGTATGACGCCAACCTTGTCGCAGAATTTCTTCTCTAAATTCCCGTCAGAGCTGCAGCCGCTGCTGCACAGCGGGATCATGCTGGCGACGATCAGCGCCGTGCTGCTGAACCTGTTTTTCAATGGCTACCATAAACACAACACCGGGCTGGTGCCTGAAAAACCGAACGCGTCCCACCGTGCACCGCGCACCGTGCGCATGTGGCTGCTGATGCGGAAAGTGAAAAAAAGCCAGCAGGAGGAGTAACTCTACGCTGCTGGCGGCTCCCACGCCGTCAGCAGATCACATTTCTGACAGCAAATAATGACCGCGTGAAAAGTCATGGTATCATTCAGCCAGTAAATATCTTTTCATCTCATTCTGAGGCTTTGATGCTGGAGATTGTAACCATCAGATAATCAGCTTCCCGACCCGCCTGGGCCGGACTGGTTATCGCTGCGCTTAAACCTTACGCGAACACCTGCGGGTGTTGGCTCGTTTTTGCACATGATGATTACAGGTATTTCTCAGCATGAACATTTCCCGTCAGGAACAACGTACCCTGCACGTTCTCGCTAAGGGCGGACGTATCGTCCATACCCGCGACGCATCCGGCCGCGTTACTGCCGTTGAGTGCTATTCCCGCGAAGGGTTGCTGCTCAGCGACTGCACGCTTGCTGTTTTCAAAAAACTCAGAACCAAAAAACTGATCCGTTCCGTCAACGGACAGCCTTATCGCATCAATACCACAGGCCTGAACCACGTGCGTTCTCAGCTGGATAACCGCTAAGGAGCGTGAAATGAACACGATGATTTCTCACGAATTTATCAATGACAACATGATGGGGCCGAACGCCCTGATGCTGGCTGACGAAGTCGCCGGTTCGCTTAACCTGAAACCCGGTATGCGGGTGCTCGATCTCGCCTGCGGTACCGGTCTGACGTCGATTCACCTCGCCCGGCGTTACGGTGTGGAGATCGTGGCGATGGATTTGTGGATTGCCGCCGAAGACAACCGGCAGCGTTTCGCACAGTTCGGGCTTGAGCAGCAGATCACGGCGTTACATCAGGATGTTAATGACCTGCCACGTGATCGCCCTTTTCCGGAAGATCACTTTGACGCGCTGATCAGCATCGACGCCTGGCATTATTTCGGCGCCAGCTCGTCGTTTTTCGATAATCACCTCGTGCCATTTCTCAAACCCGGCGCGCGCGTGGCGGTGGTCGTGCCGGGCCTGAAAGCACCCTTTAACGACGGCGTTCCACCTGAGATGACGCCGTACTGGCAGTCGGGCATGAACTTTTTCACCGTCGACTGGTGGCGGCAGTTATGGCAGCAAAGCGCGTTTCTCAGGATGGATCTCTGCACTGAGAGCGAGGTAAACGGCGCGGCCTGGCAATCGTGGCTCGATTGTAATCACCCCTACGCCATCCGTGATCGGGCGATGATGGCCGTGGAAGCCGGTCGCTATTTTAACTTCACCCGCATGACCGGATGGACAGATAAGTAAATCAGTACCCCGTCGGGAGGCGGGGTTTTCAGGGAGAATATATGGATATCAGCGATATCATTTTTATCCGGCGTCCCACACCGCTCGCTCCTGGCGAGGGCAAAATTCCGTGGGATGATGCCGCTTTCAGCCAGCGCATGCTGGATAACCATTTGTCACAAGATCATGACTGGGCAAGCCGCAAGTTACCGGTGATTGAACAGCAGGTGGCATGGATTGCCCGCCAGCTTCCGGATGGCGGGCAGATTCTGGATCTCGGCTGCGGCCCGGGTCTGTATACCCTGCGTCTGGCACAGCGGGGTTATCCCTGTACCGGCGTCGATTTTTCGCCCGCAGCGATCCACTGGGCACGGCAGCAGGCCCACCAGCACGGCCTCGACATCGACTATCATCAGCAGGATGTCCGGCATTTTGCCCCGGCGCAGTCATTCGATCTGATCATGATGACCTTCGGCGAAATCAACGTGTTCAGCGCTGAAGACACCCTCGCCCTGCTCCGCCGTTGTGCGTCGTGGCTCAAACCCGGCGGAAAGCTGCTGATCGAAGTTCATACGTTTGCAGAAGTGAAACGCCAGGGCGAGGCGGAGCGGAGCTGGCAGCCGTGCCCGGTCGGGTTGTTTGTGGATCGCCCGCATGTGTTGCTCACGGAAAACCAGTGGGATGAGGCCGCGCAGATCAGCACGACGCTCTTCTGGGTGCTTGAGGATAATGGCGTTGTCACACGATTCAGTAGCCAGACGAGAGCATGGCATGACGAACAGTATCAGCAGTTGCTGGCGGACTGCGGCTTCAGCAATATCAGTAAAATCGCAGGCGACGAATGGCCGGTCAGTGATACCTTTGAGGGTAAATTGTTCGCCCTTATGGCGGTTATGACAGGAGACAAACAATGAAAATTGCCCACGTTGCGCTATGGACCCGCAATCTCGAGGCGCAGGCCACGTTCTGGCAAACCTTTTTTGGCGGCACGGCGAATGCGAAATATCAGAGCCGTAACAATCCCGGCTTTGAATCGTATTTCATCACCCTCGATGAAGGCCCAACCATTGAGCTGATGACGCTCCCGACGCTGGCTGATGCCCCGGCCAATAACACAATGACCGGCTGGGCGCACGTCGCGCTGAATGTGGGCAGCAAAGCCAGTGTGGATGCGCTCGCCGATCGCGCGCGTCAGCAGGGGATCCTGAAAAGTCCGCCACGAGTCACCGGCGACGGGTATTACGAAGCCGTGTTGACTGATCCGGATGGCAATCTGATTGAAATTGTTGGGGAGTAACCGACCGGCACGGCGCCGTCAGACGCCGTGCCAACGGTAAAACTTATTCGTCGAAGAACCAGTAACCCTGATTCACCAGTTCGGTCAGTTCAGCCACGAACGCCGGGTTTTGCAGCGCATCGCCCAGTTCGTTCTGGCCGATCATGGTGTAACGGCACAGCGCATCCGCCGCCGTGGCGTCAACCGTTTCGAGGCGCTCGCTGTTGATGAAGAAACTGTCGCCAATGTGCAGCACCCGCAGCCCGCTCAGGCGCACCAGCGTTTCACCGCCCATCAGCGCATCGTAGATCTCCTCCGGCGCATACGGTGGTTCCGCCGGTGCGATATCCAGTTCGTGACGCGGCGTGGTGGCAAAGCGGCCAAACCACTGAATGAAATCTTCACGCTGGTTGATCATGTCGATCATCATGTCGCGCAGACGGTCAAGTTCGTACTCTTCCACCCGTCCCGGATGTTCGCGGCAGGTTAAATCGGGATCGCAGTAGTGCTCGCCGCCAAGATCGTTTTCCAGCGCGTAATCGGCAAAACTGCTGATCAGATCGCGGCCATTTGGCCCGCGAAAACCCACTGAATAGTTCAGCGCGGTTTCATGGGTGAAGCCATCATGCGGGAAGCCAGGTGGAATATAAAGGATATCGCCCGGCTCGAGATCTTCATCGATGATCGGCGTGAACGGATCAACATGCAGCAGCGCCGGATGCGGGCAGAACTGACGCATCGGCAGTTTGTCCCCCACGCGCCAGCGACGGCTGCCCATCCCCTGAATGATAAACACATCGTACTGATCAATGTGTGGCCCGACACCACCACCCGGCACGGAGAAGGAGATCATAAGATCATCCAGACGCCAGTCCGGCAGCACACGGAACGGACGCACCAGTTCAGCGGACGGTGCATGCCAGTGATTTACAGCCTGCGCCAGCAGCGACCAGCCGGTTTCACCCAGGCCGTCAAAATGTTCAAAAGGACCATTACTGGCCTGCCATTTACCGTCGAAATGACTGACCAGACGGCTGTCGACTTCCGGCTCCATCGCCAGACCGGCCAGCTCATCTGGCGTGATCGGATCGACAAAACCCGGAAAGGCATTTTTCAGCACAACAGGTTGTTTTTGCCAGTACTTTTCTAAAAATTCCGGCCAGTTCAGATTCAGTTGATACGCCATTGATGAATACCCGTAAGAAGAAGACGGGGGATTATAGAGAGAGCCGCCGCGATACCGCTTTGTCATTAGTCAAGGAACGGTTTACCTGATCACTCAGTTTTTCGAAAAATATCGACCGTAACAATATCTTTAAGATTAATCGCACCGATTTGCGAGATATAAATCTCGTCCAAAATTATCTGCGAGTTATAAATGCGTATATATCCCCACATGGAATGTAGTGCTTTGAAGGCAATTTTTGATTTGTTAGCATCCGAATCAGTTCAACGGAGGATAAATAATTAAATAGTGAATGATTCACTCTTTTAATTATTAAATGAACTTTGCTGAAACACCACCAAGAGTTTTTAACAACAGAGCGAATTAATGATCGCGAAGTTATGACTCTTTATTTCTCAGGAAATTTGTACAAACAGGATATTGTTATGAATATGAATAAAGTCGCTATGGCTGTTGCTTTCTCTGCTGCTCTGGGTTCTATGTCAGTTCTCGCAGCTGATACAACGAACGGTATGATTGAATTCCAGGGTGAACTGGTTAATACCGCTTGTGGTCTGGCACCAAACTCAAGCCCGGTCGTCGTTGATTTCGGCCAGATTCCTGTTTCAGCTCTGGCTAATGGCGCGCGCGCTGGCAACGTTCATCAAAATATCGAACTGCAACACTGTGATACCACTGTGGCGCAAAGCGCTATCGTTTCTTACACCCCGACCAGCCTCAACCCGGTTGATGGCACGCTGGCAGCCTTCACTTCCGGCACCGCGTCTGGTGCCGGTATCGGTCTGCGTGACAGTGCCAGCCAGGATGTTACCTGGAGCCAGCCAACCACTGCTGTACAGCTGGTTAATGGTACCAACACCATTCCGTTCGTGGCTTACGTGAAAGCGGAAAGTGCAACGGCAACCGTGATGGCGGGTACGTTCCAGTCCACCATTAACTTCCAGATCGATTATCAATAATCCTTCAGAAAGCCAGAGTGCGGGAGCCTTTCCCGCACTTTATTAAGCATGATGACCGCGTCAGGGAGGGACAGAATGACGATAAGCAAGGCACTCTTTTTGCCCGTTTTTTCATGTGCGCTGCTGGCGTCGCCTGATACTGTCGCCGCAACCGTGACGCCGGGTACATTAGCGATGAGCGGTGAAATCATCGAAGCGGCCTGCGCGTTTGCCCCCTCATATCATGACGTTCTGGTGGAATTCGGCGAGATCTCCGCCGGTCATATCAACCAGAGTAAAGAAGTGAGTATCACGCGTCCTTTTCTTATCCAGCTTGCGGGTTGCAGGACAGTGAAAAGAGAAAATGGCAGCACGCTTTTTCCCTATGCCACCGTGACATTCATGGGTGAAGCCCTGAACTCCGATCCCACCACGCTATTAATTAGCGGCGAGGCAGATGGTTTTGGTATTCGTCTGCATGGCCGACACAGCGAAATATTAACGATCGGTAAACCCTCAATGGGATATGAACTCAGTGACGATGATAATACCTTGCAATTTACTGCATCACTGGTTCCGGTCCAGGAGCAAAATATTAAAGCTGGCGAGTTCTATGCTGTTGCCCAGGTTTTTATGGATTACAACTAATAAATAAAATTAATAATTCCAGGACGGGACGCAGTATTTTTTCAACAGATTTTTTTGGGACGAAAAATCATGTCGGTAACATTAAAAACAAAAATAACGATAATTGCCCTACAGATAATGAGTATCTGTTATGCCGCAACCACCTACGCCGATGAGAACGTTGAGTTTAATACCGACGTGCTGGATGCGGCGGACCGCACTCGTATCGATTTGTCCCGTTTTTCAACGGATAACTATGTCACGCCTGGCGATTACCTGCTGGATATCCGTATTAATGGCCAGCCGGTGGGTCAGGAGAAAATTCGTTACATCGACGCGCCTGAAGGCAAAAGCACGCTGCCGTGTATCACTGGCGATCTGCTGAGCAAACTGGCGTTAAAAGAAGAAGCGCGACTGAAAGTCGAGCAACGCTTTGAAAACTGTTACTCCCTGCAAAGTCTGCCGGGCGCCACCGTCAATAACTATGCCGGCGTGCTTGATATCACCGTCCCGCAGGCATGGATGAAATATAACGATCCTGACTGGACACCGCCCGAGCGCTGGGATCAGGGCATTGCCGGTTTCATTTTCGACTACAGCCTGAACGGGCAGTTGACCCGGCAATTTGATAACAGCGACAACTACAGTTCGCTGTCAGGTTACGGTCAGGCGGGCGTGAATATCGGCGCCTGGCGTTTCCGTGGCGAGTACCAGACCAGCTACTACAGCGACAACCACCAGTTCGATTTCGACTGGAACCAACTTTATGCCTATCGTCCGCTGCCAATGATGGCCGCCAAACTGACGATGGGTGAAATCTACCTGAACTCGCAGGTTTTCGACACAGTGCGTTTTACCGGGGTCAACCTTGCCAGTGACGAGCGCATGTTGCCGCCTGCATTGCAGGGCTATGCGCCTGAAATTCATGGTCTCGCCCGCAGCAACGCCAAAGTCACCGTCAGCCAGAGCGGCCGGGTGATTTATGAAACCACCGTTCCTGCCGGTCCGTTTAATATTCAGGATTTACGTAGCTCAGTGCGTGGCGTGCTGGATGTTCGCGTCGAAGAGCAGGATGGCTCGGTCTCTACTTTCCAGGTAAACACCGCCAACATTCCTTATCTCACGCGTCCGGGCTATGTGCGCTACAACGTCTCCGGCGGCGCGCCGTCTCGATACAACCATAAAATCCAGGGGCCGTCGTTCCTGTCCGGTGATTTTTCCTGGGGGATCAGCAACGCCTGGTCGCTGTATGGCGGTTTGCAGTCCTCCGGCAGAGAGTACACAGCAACCTCGCTCGGTATTGGCCGTGACCTCAGCATTCTCGGCGCGATCTCCATTGATGCCACCGAGTCCTGGAGCCGCAGGCCCGACGGCAAGCGTCTCAAAGGAACTTCGTACAAGCTGAGCTACGCGAAAACGTTTGAAGAGTACGACAGCTCGATCACCTTCGCCGGTTACCGCTTCTCGCAGGAAGATTTCCGTACCATGGCGCAATACCTGGATGAGCGCTATCAGGACTATGGCCATCTGGGGCGTGAAAAAGAGCTCTATACCATTACCGGCAACAAGACCTTCTGGGCTGACGAGCCGGGCAAAGCGACCACCGTGTTTCTCACCTATACGCATCAGAACTACTGGGACAGGCGCAGTCAGGATCGCTACGGTTTCTCGATAGGGCGCTCCTTCCGCATTGGCGATATCAACGGCATTACCACCAATGTTTCCGCGTATCGCACCGAGTACAAAGGGCGCAGAGACGACTCCATCGCCTTCTCCGTGTCGGTACCGATTGGCGACAACAAATGGGCGGGTCTCGACATTCAGACCAACAACGGCAAGACCAGCCCGATGGCGTCTTACACCGACAACAGCGATTACAACAACCTGTGGCGTATTCGCGCCGGGGCCAACCAGAACGGTGACGCGAGCGCCGATGGTTACTATCAGCATCGTTCGCAACTGGCTGAAATCAATACCAATGCCAGCTATCAGCATAACCAGTACATGGCGATAGGCACCACTCTGCGCGGTGGCTTTACCGCCACGCGCCACGGCGCCGCGCTGCATAACAGCGGCGCCACCATGAACACCGCCCGCGTGATGGTGGATACCAACGGCATCGGCGGCGTACCGCTCAACGGCGAGCGTTCACGCACCAACAGCGCCGGGATTGCCGTGGTACCGGATGTGGTGAGTTACAACAGCTTTGACACCCGCGTGGATGTCGATGCGATGGACGGCAATATCGAACCGTCGAAGGCCATCAGCACCACAACGCTCACCGAAGGCGCAATTGGTTACCAGGCGTTCGGCATGGCGAAAGGGATGAAGATGATGGGCACCCTGCGTCTTGCAGACGGCAGCGAACCGCCCTTCGGCGCGGAAGTGTATAACGGCGATGGCGTTAGCGTGGCAATGGTAATGGAGAACGGGCAGGCCTGGCTTGCTGGGGTGAATCCTGACGAAACGCTGAACGTGATGTGGGGCGGCAAGAAACAGTGTCAGGTCACGATACCGTCTGGCACGACCGGTCAGCAGGCAGACACGCTGCTGCCGTGCCGCCGCTAAGTCGCCATATAACGAGTTATCTTACTGTAATAAAAGGTCAAAAATGAGCAATAAAAGACATCACGGACGCTGGATTGCCGCTCTCGTACTGAGTGCGATCGGCATCGACGCTCAGGCGGGCGTTTCCCTCGATCGCACCCGCGTCATTATTACGGAAAAAGAGGCGTCATCGAGCGCGAATCTCTCCAATACCAGTCCGGATGTTCCCTTCCTCGCCCAGTCGTGGGTGGAAGATGAACATGGCAAAAAAATCACCGGGCCACTGATCGTCTTACCCCCTCTGCAGCGCATTAACGGCGGGCAGAAAGGGATTGCCCGCGTCACCAAAACCGCGGGCATTGAAAACCTGCCGAAGGACAGAGAGAGCCTGTTTTATCTCAACGTCCGGGAGATCCCGCCCAAGCCGGATAAACCCAACACGCTGCAACTGGCGATGCAGTCACGCATCAAGCTGTTTTACCGGCCAGCGGCGGTGATCCCGAAAAACAAAAGCGATGTCTGGCAGGACCAGGTGATTTTTCAGAAAAACGGCAGCCAGATGACCGCTCAGAACCCGACGCCCTACTACGTGACCATCATTGGCCTGTCGAAAGCGTCGGGAAGCAAAATCACCCGTTTCCCGGGGATCATGATCGCGCCGAAATCCAGCAAGCAGTTCGAGATTACCGACGCGGGCGTCAGCGATTTTTCGATGATGTATGTGAACGACTACGGCGGTCACCCGGAACTGAAATACCGCTGCGATGGAAACACCTGTAAAGCGCTACCGTCTGCACAGCAGGGTTAATAAAGAAGGAACCTGACGATGCCAAATAAACTTCCCTTACTCGCCCTGCTGGCAGTGGGCGTGACGTTTCAGACCTGTGCCGACTCGCCGTTGCTGCCCTCGCCCACTACTCAGGATCGTGTCGGCGAAGAGAGCGGCATTGTCCGGTTTCATGGTTCTGTGTATGCCTCGACCTGTGTACTGACGACGAAAAGCCGCATTCAGGATATTGAGCTCGGCGAGATCAGCGCCCGGCAGTTCCATCAGGCAGGCGATCGCAGCCAGCCTGTGCGCTTCACGCTATATCTGAAAGATTGTCTTAAAGGCGCCAGCCAGGCGCGTACCAGCCTCGGCCCGAAAAGCACTGGCGACAACTGGCGAGCTTACAGCACCAGCGAGCAGGCGGTTCAGGTGACCTTCATTGGCGAATCCGATATCAACAACCGCCAGTTGATCCGTACCACAGGGTCAACCCAGGGCGCGGGCGTACGCCTGATGGACATGAAAGGCAACGCGCTGGAGGTGAATCAAACGCACAGACCGTATCTGGTGAATCCTGGCGACAGCGAACTGAATTTCCTCGCGGCACTGGAATCCACCGGGACAAACGTTCTTGCTGGCGAGTTTAGTGGTCTGGTTCGTCTGAAGATGGAGTACCTGTAATGAAACCTTCAGTGAAGCTGCTGCTTTGCGCATTACTGTTCCCCTCCGCCGCCTGTCTGGCGGTGGACGGTGAAATCGTTCCGGTGAACGGGACGTATGATTATTTCATCGACATTGGAAATCAGGATATTACCAATAACCAGGCCGGGGCGACCGTTGTTGATGAATTCGATCTGGCGGGGATGTTTCAGGGGCGAGCCTATTGCTCGCAACCGATGGTTAATCAGCCCGTCTATTTTATGTCACAGGCGACGTTAAACCAGTCTGGCTCGACGCCCGGTTATCTCAAGCTCAATGACTATATGGACGTCAAAATTGAGATCTACATCGGCGGCAACCTGCAGCAATACGTCACGGTTCCGTTCGAAAACGTCTCTAACAACGTCAACCAGAACTACTGCAACGTGCCCGACACGATTCTGACTAACCAGTTCGCGTCCGGTGCCCGGGGCCGTGTGACCTTTATGATCACCAAACCGATTATCAACGGCCTGAATTTACAGGGCTCGGAGATCGCCAGGCTGTTTGGTCGCCTGGGGCCGGGGCCTATGGGGCAAACCGCGCTGTCGCGGATCACCATCGCCTCTGGCGTGCTGACCGTACCGGATAAATGCACTGTCAACCAGGGCTCACCCATTGTGGTGGATTTCGGCACCATTCCCGGATCGGGAAACCTGCTGGATGGCACCCGTTACAGCCAGAACGTCCCTATACACGTGAAATGCGAGGGCGGCAGTTTCTCGCAGGGCGCACTGAACATCAAACTCGGCATTCAGCAGCCCAACCCGGCGTTTGTCGATGGCAAATACCTGAGCACCACCGGCACCGTGGACCGTTCGGACCTGGGGATCGCCTTAAAAGATCGTCAGGGAACGCCTGTTTCGCCGAACACGTTTTATAACGTGCCGGGCTTCGCCAATAACGAAGGTGACTGGAACCTCACTGCGGCACCGATCGCCAGAAGCGCGACGTCCGTGATCCCGGAAGGTGAATTCCGGGCATCCGCAACGATCGTGGCTGAATTCCAGTAAGGAGGGAATATGAAACGACTGATGACCCTCGCTGTCCTGCTGTTGACCGCATCGCTCCCGGCACCGGTACTGGCGCTGGGGGAACTGATTGGCGGCGATCTCAGTTTTAAAGGACTGGTGATCGCCTACCCGTGCAGCATTGCGCCGGAGTCTGAGCGCGTGCCGGTGGATTTCGGCAAGATCTCGATTAAATCACTGTATGGCACCGGGAGAACAACGCCGGTCCCGTTCGCCATCAAATTGCAGGACTGTAACCCGACGACGTTCGACTCGGTCACTGTGACGTTTAACGGCATCACCAATACGGTGATGGCGGATCGGCTGGCAATCCAGCCTACCGCGCCGGACAACGCCAGCGGTGTCGGCATCGGCTTACTGGAGGCGGATGACACACCAGTGCGTTTAGGGGTTGCCACCAGCCCGACGGCGATTACTGACACCGTGATGCAGCTTAATTTTCAGGCATTTGTGGAAGCGGAACCTGATGCGCTGGCGAACGGGACAATTGCCACCGGGCCGTTTACCGCCACGGCGAATTACACACTGAACTACCAATAGCGGCGGAGCCGGGGCATGACGTATCAGTGTTTCATCTACGATAAAAATTGTTTTTTTTCGCAGGGGATCGTCACGCTAACCCTGCGATTGTTCGCCAGGGAAACCCTGTCTGGATGTGCCGCCAGTAATGATTATTCGCAGATGGTGGCGCAGATACGGGATAACAGCAGTAACGAACATCATTTGTGGTTATTGTGTGACCTGGACAGTCTGCCGCGCGAGCGGTTTCAGGCGCTGCATTTAATGAGAGGGTTTTGTCAGCACAGGAACAAAAAGCTCATTATTTTATTGGGCGAACACAATATGCCGCTGTTTATTACGCTCTATTCACTGCTGCCCAATGCCCACTGGCTGCATAAAAAAGAGAGCGTTGAATATGCCCGGCTCTTTTTTCAGGAGTTATTACACAAACGGCACAATGGAAACTGTTTCAGCCACTCACTGACTAAATACACGCGCAACAGACTGCAAAACCGGACCGATGATGCGATATCGGGTAATGAATGGTGGCTGATGGAAGAGATTATCAAAGGGAAAACACTCTCACAAATTTCCTGTGAGGTGAACGTTGATGTGCGCCGGTTGAGCTATATAAAACGCCACTTAATGAAAAGGCTGAATATAAGAAACAATATCGATTTGTTTGCTGCCATTAAAGGCATCATTCCCTGAGCAATTTTACCGGTGCAGTCCATTACCGGTAATTCGTTGCAATTCACTACCTGTATAAACCACAACCTGGATAAGGAAAACTAGATGAAAAAACTGACTGCATTTGAAGCCGCGGGAATCGTTGGCGGCTGCTGCAAGACCTGTGAAAGTGTATACCAGAACGTGACCGTAGGCGGTGTGACCTCCTGTAAACTGGTCACTACCTGCAAAGACAAACACGGCACCACCACCACTATGCAGAATGCTGACGCCAGCAAGTGTGGCGGCATTCCGAACCGTTTTCGTTAATCAGTAATTGCCCGGAGAGCCTCTGCTCTCCGGGTATTTTTCTTTCCTGTTGCGAGATGATTATGGCTATTCAATTTAAGCGTGCTGGTTTCATTAGCTATTCCCTGTTTCTTATTATTGTCTCGTCGCTGATGACGGTACTCTGCTATCACGTTTTTGTATTTAATACCTTTGCGACGGATGAAACGCAGACTCAGGCATTTCGTGAAGTCAGTGCTGAAGAGATTAAAGACAGCCCCATTAAAGACGACAACAGCATTATCGAAGTGATGTCTTATGGCTGCCATTATTGCGCCGCCAATGAAGAAAATCTGACAGAATTTGCCCGTACGTTGCCAGCGGGCAGCGTATTTAAAACGATCCATATTACCAGCGACAGTAATGGCCTTGCGGTTTACGCGCCGATATTTGCCACGCTCGAAGAAATGGGCATTGAAGAAAAAGTCCGCGACAGCGCCTATAACGCCATTATTACGCGCAGCCTGAATTTGTCCGATGAGCCTACCCTGCTTGAGTGGCTGGTCAAAAATAATATCGACGTGAAACACTTTCAGGCCACCCGCCAGAGCGACGGCGTAAAAGCACGGCTGGCAGAAATGGCGGACATTACCCGGCATTACGCCATCACCGCCACGCCGATGTTTATTATCAACAAACGCTATGTCGTGGCGCAGGATCGCGATTTCCCTGAATTTGCCCAACGGATGCAGCAGTTGCTGACAGGGGAAAAATAAGCGCCGTGGTCAGGTTTATTATCCTCTGGAGTGTCTTTAGCGTTAAAAACAGCCTGGAATGGCTTTACCGGCTGCACCGTGAGATCGCGCGCGGTGAACTTGCCGTGCTGCGTAAGATAGTGCGTTACGTACCCATCACCGTGGTGCTGGGCGTGGCGCGGGGTCTGTGTGCGCTGGGCCTGGCCGGGCGCGCTTTCCGCTTGCAAAACGCGGTAGCAACAGAGAATTTCCGCTGTCTGACCGGTCAGAAAACGCCGATTAACGCGGTGTGGATTGCCGTTCGCCGCCGTTTGCTGGAAGAAGCGGCGACCTGGGGGCAAAACCCGACGCTGCTCCGCCAGCTCCGCCATTGCACAGACCAACTGGACGCGGTGGTGGCACCGCTGCATCACCAGAAAATCCCGGTCATTCTGGCGCCGTTGCATGCGGTGTCGGATGTGCTGGCGGCTATCGTCGGCGCCAGCGTCACGCCGGGCAAGGCGAGCGTGGTGGTCTCTGCCAGCGCCGAACTCTATAACCAGCATGCCCGTACGCTTGGCGGCATTCAGCTCGCCTATTGCTCCATTCATCAGGAGAACAAGGCGCTCGCCAGCAATCTGATGTCGCTGATCGCCGATGTCGCCGCGGGCGAGCAGAACATGATCATCTTCCCGGATATCTCCCCGGACTACACCCTGCAGGCGGAAGGCGCACTGGAAGCGAAACTGCCGTGCCGCTTATTTGGCCGGGCGGCGAAATTACACCATGGCGTGGTGCGGCTCTCCGGCGTCATTGCCGCGCAGGTGGTGTTTTATCACCTCTGTTATGACGGCGGTTTGCAGATCCGCATTCACCCGCCGGTGGCGGCGAAGGCGGTGGCAGGTGCGATGCCCGGCGTTATCGAACAGACGTTGCGGGAATACCCGCAGGACTGGCTGCTCTGGCACAGCCACTCTCTCTATTTCATTAATCATTAGAACGCATCATGAAAACCACGCTCCCCGACATGATTTATCAGGAAGAGACCAATGAGTGCGGCCTTGCCTGCGTGGCGATGCTGGCGCAAACCCAGGGGCAAACCGTCTCGCTGGACACCCTGCGCGAGATGTTTCCGGCCTCCGATCACGGCACATCGCTGGATTCGCTGATGGTCATTCTGGCACGGCTTGGCATTGTCACCACGCCGGTGCTGTTTGAACACCATGAGCTGAGTACGCTGCCACTGCCCGCCATTCTGCACTACGGCGCAAGCCATTACGTGCTGCTCACCTGGCGCAAGGGTAATCACGTCTGCGTGATGAACCCGGCCGTGGGCGAACAGTGGCTGCCGTTTGCAGCACTAAAGCAGGAGATCAGCGGTTATGCGCTGATTGTCGAGCCGGACACCATCCTGCCCGCGCCTGCCGATCTGCCACCTTCATCAACCGCAAAAACGGCACCGCGGGCGATGAGCCTGAAGGAAACCGCCGTCGTGCCTGGCATTTACCGCCTGATGCTGCTGACGTTCCTCGTGTCGCTCACCCTCTTCCTGATGCCCACCATGGTGAGCAATGCCATCAACCAGGCCTTCTCCAGTGTGGATAACAGCGGCTTCCCCTACGGCTGGTTTATCGTGGCGTTTATTGTCGCCACCTTCATGGCGCTGGGCGTGCGGGTCATCAGCGAGCGGTTTATCAAACGCTTTGTGCTGGTCAACAGCGGCCTCGGGTTTTCCCGCCTGCTCAGCAACCCGCTGCGATTTTTTGAAAAGCGCGCGCCGGGGGAGATTTACAGCCGCTTCACCGCCTGGCAGGTGGGGCTGTTGCAGAAAATAGAACTGGACAACGGCCTGCGTTCCGACTGGGTGATCTGTGCCATCGCGCTTGCCATCATGTTCTGGATAGCACCCGTACTGGCGGCAATTTCGGCGGTGGGCGTCACCATCATGGGGCTTATCAGCGTCTGGGCGGTATTTCGTGACCGCTGGTACACCCAGCAGTTGCAACTGAAAAGCGCGGCGCTCAACGACTTTTTTATGGAGACGCTGCAGGGCATTCTGACCATTAAAACCGCCGGGCTGGAAAACCGCCGTCAGGCGCAGTTCGCCTGGTTCAGCCGCGATCTTTTCTCCTGCCTGCAGAAGCAGAAAGTCTATGAGCAGGTAAAAGAAGGACTTTATCAGCTGACCGGCAGCCTGGAGATGGTGGTGTTTATGCTGCTGGTGCTGCCAATGGTACATGGCAAGCTCATCTCGTTTGGCGACTTTTTTGCCTACAGCTTTCTGCGGCAGATTTTTACCTCGTACGTCACACGGATCTTTTTCTCCATTATTCAGAAATCCCAGTTAAACGTGATTGATACCCGCGCCCACAGCCTGTTCCCGCAACATGCAGAGGCCAGCGTCCCGCTGCTGGCGGAGCCTGCATCCACCGTCCCGGATCTGCGTTTTGATGACGTCTGTTATTACTACGATCCGCAAAAACCCATTCTGGATTCGGTGTCGCTCTCGTTACCGGCGGGCGAGCAGATTGCGATTATCGGCGAATCCGGCGCGGGCAAGAGCACGCTGCTGCGGTTGATTGCCGGGTTGTTTTCTCCGCAGCGCGGCACCTGTTACGCCGGAGAAACGCCGATCCCCCGTCAGCAACTGGCGCAAACCATCTGCCTGCAAAGCCAGGAAGATATTTTGTTTAACGCCTCAGTTCGCGAAAACATCACCCTGTTCGACGCGCAGTACCGCGAGCGGGATCGCCCACGGATCGAGTCACTGCTGGCGTCGCTTGCGCTGGGCGATATCGTGCAGGCGCTGCCTGGCGGTATCGACGCGTTGATCCGTGAAAGCCATGCCGCGCTCTCGCTCGGCCAGCGGCAGCGTCTGTTGCTGGCGCGGGCACTGTACAGCGCGCGCCCGGTACTGCTGCTTGATGAACCCACCGCCAACCTCGACGACGACACCGCGGCGATTGTGATGGACACCATTCATACCCACTGCCGTCAGACCGGAAAATCATTGATTGTCGTCACCCACAGCGACCAGGTACTGGCCGGGTTTCAGCGCATCTACCAGCTGGCGGAGGGGCAACTCACCCGTCTGAACAGCCCCTTAACTTCCCTGGACTTTAAGAAGGAACTTACCGCATGAAGCTATGGCGTCTCAAACCCCGTTGGTTACTCGCAGGCGCTGGCATCGTGGCGGCAGCAACGTTGATCAGTGTGGCGATCGCCTCCCTCACCTCGCCGTCACCGCAGGAAAACCTGCACGTTGAAACGGTCGACAAAGGCGATATCGAAAAAGTGGTGCTGGTGACCGGCGTCCTCAAACCTGCCGTGCAGGTCAACGTCGGGGCACAGGTGAATGGGCAACTGCGCAAGCTGTATGTGCGACTCGGCGACAAGGTGAAAAAAGGCCAGTTGCTGGCGGAGATCGACCCCACTATCCAGGAGTCCGAACTGAATAACGCCGAGGCGCAACTGGCGAGCGCCCGGGCGCAGAAACGCGCCGAAGAGACCGCCCTCAAGCGTTATCGTCTGGAGTATGCGCGCCAGCAAGCAATGATGCGCGACGGCTCCGGCGTACGCAGCGATTTAGAACAAGCCAGTGCGGATTATGAAGCGCAGATCCAGCAGGTTGAGGTGAGCGATTCGCAGATTGTACAGGCGGAGATGGCGGTAAAAACCGCCAACGCCAATCTCGGCTATACCCGCATCGTCGCGCCAATTGACGGCGAAGTGCTCGGGATCGTCACCCATGAAGGGCAGACGATTGTGTCGTCACAAATGGCGCCAACCATCCTGGTGCTGGCGGATCTCGACACCATGCTGGTGCAGACGCGGATCTCCGAAGCCGATATCCAAAAAATCCACCCCGGTCAGCCACTGCGCTTTTACGTGATTGCTAACCCCGACAAGCACTACACCAGCACAATGGGATTTGTGCAGCCAGCACCACAGGAGGCGCTGGAAGAGCAGCAGCCCGGCAGCAGCGGTAATAACCAGCAGGCCACCGCCGTGTATTACAACGGCACCTTTGATATCCCGAATACGCAGCGTGAACTCAAAACCGCCATGACAGCGCAGGTATTTATTCAGATTGCCGAAGCCAAAGGCGTGCTGCGTATTCCGGTAGTAGCACTGGGTCAGGCGCTGGACACCGACCGCTACCGGGTCACCACGGTTGAGAACGGCAAAACGCAGCAGCGCACGATCCGGATCGGGATTAACGATCGCCAGTACGCGGAGGTACTGGAAGGGTTGCAGATGGGTGATCGCGTCGTCGTGGCGCAGGACACGGTGCAAGGATAAGCCATGGAACCGATCATCGCCCTGCGCCATGTGTATCGTGAATTCTCTGCCGGAACACAAAAAATCCCGGTACTGACCGACATTTCGCTGTCGATCGCCGCGGGAGAAATGGTGGCGATTGTCGGTGCGTCCGGCTCGGGAAAATCAACGCTGATGAATATCATCGGCTGCCTGGACAAGCCCACCGCCGGTGAAGTCATCATCAACGGCACGGCGGTGCACAACGCCAGCAGTCTGCGGCTTGCCGAACTGCGCAGCCGTTACCTGGGCTTTATTTTCCAGCGCTACCATCTGATGCCCTACCTGACCGCTGAAGAAAACATCGCCATTCCGGCGCTGTATACCGCCATGCCGGAAGCGCAACGCGTTTCCCGCACCCAGGCACTGGCGCAAAAACTCGGTCTGGAAGACCGTCTCCAGCATCGCCCGGCACAACTTTCCGGCGGCCAGCAGCAGCGGGTGAGCATCTGCCGGGCGCTGATCAACGGCGCGCAGGTGATTCTGGCGGATGAACCCACCGGGGCGCTCGACAGCGTCAACGGCAAAGCGCTGATGGCGGTGCTCCACCAGCTCCACGCCTCGGGCCATACGGTGATCATCGTGACCCACGATCGCGACATCGCCTCGCAGGCGCAACGCATTGTTGAGATCAGCGATGGCCGCATCGTGGCTGACATCCGGCAGACAGAAGCCGTGAACAACGCGGTTACGCTGCCTGAACAGGATAACGGGCGCGCTTCACTGGGGCGCAGCATCCACGAGTCAGTTCGTATGGCGTGGCGTTCCCTGCTCGGTCACCGGATGCGCGCGTTTCTCTCGATGCTGGGGATCATCATCGGTATTTCGTCCGTGGTGTCGTCGATGGCGGTGGGCGAAGGCGCACGGCAGGCGATAATGAGTGAGATCGGCAAGCTCGGCAACACCACGCTTGAGATCCGCCCCGGCACCGGCTGGGGAAACAAGCGCCCGGATATGGAGCGCGCGCTGTCGATGGATGACGTCAGTAGTCTGCAAAAACTGCCGTGGATCCTGGGCGTGTCGCCAATGGTCAGTAGCATGACGCTCGCTGTACGCAACGGCCTCGACTCGTCAATGATGCTCTCCGGCGTTTCGCAGGACTATTTCCCATTGCAGGGGCTGCGCTTTGTGCAGGGCAATGGCTTTACCGCCCGCGATGTCGCTGAAGGCGAACCAGTGCTGATCCTTGATGAAACCGGGCGCGATACGCTCTTTCCGGGCGGCGAAGATCCGCTCGGGCAAATCGTGCAGATTGCCGGTGCGCCGTGGCGAGTGATTGGCGTTGCGGTAAAACCCGGTCCGAAAGTGGTGGGCGGGTACATGGCGGCGTGGGTGCCACATACCTCACTCCAGCATCGCATCACTGGTGAAAAGCCGCTCGAAGCCATCATTCTGCGTTTTCAGGAGACCCTGACGCCGCAGGAAGCGACGCAGCGCGTCGAACGCCATATTTTGCGCGAGCACGGTAAAAAGGATTTCTTTACCCAGACCGACGATCAACTGGCTAACGCCCTGCAGAAAACGTCGGACTCGATGTCGTTGCTGATCACCACCATTGCGGCGATCTCCCTGCTGGTAGGTGGCGTGGGAGTGATGAATATCATGCTGGTGTCAGTAACGGAGCGCACGCATGAGATAGGCATCCGTTTGTCAGTCGGCGCGCGTCCGCTGGACATCATGAACCAGTTTCTGATCGAAGCGGTGATGATCTGCGCCCTCGGCGGGCTTATCGGCGTCATTGGCTCCTGGGTCGCCGGTAATCTCTTTTCCCTTTTCACCGATGAGTTTTCGATGGTCTTCACCGCGTTTCCGGTGGTGATGGCCTGCGGGTTTTCCGCATTGATCGGCCTGACGTTTGGCTATTTCCCGGCGCGCAGAGCAGCCCGCCTCAATCCGACTGAGGCACTAGCCCGCGAATGAAGACGAAAATCGCTTATCTCATCCCGGCTCTGCTTCTGCTGACCAGTTGCGGCAGTTTCACCCGCAGCGACTACCAGCGCCCGTTGTTGTCGCTTCCCACTCAGTGGCAACCGGTGACCGGCGTTGAGAGTACACATGCCTGTCAAAACTGGTGGCAGCGATTTGACGATCCCCGTCTGTCGCGGGTGATCGAACAAGTGCTGGAAAGTAACAACGATCTCGCCGCGGCAGCCATTACGCTCCAGCAGGCGCGGATCGCCGCCGGGTTAACCCGTACCAACCTGACGCCAGACGTGGCGGTCTCAGGCTCGGCGAGCAACAGCAGAAACCTGCGCCGCAACCCTACTGCCCAGGAGAGCTACAACACTGGCATCACCCTCGGTTATGAGCTTGATCTATGGGGGAAACTGGCGCGTACCCGCGAACAAAGCGAATGGGAAGCAGTGGCCAGCGAACAGGATTATGACGCGACGGTACTGTCGACCATCGGCACCACTGCCCAGCTTTACTGGAGCATCGCCTTGTATAACCAGCAAATCCGCAACCAGCGGGCGGGGATCGCCATTTCAGAACAGACTGTGCAACTGGTGGATTCATGGTACCGCGCCGGGAAAGTCGGGCAGCTTGATCTGTTGCAGGCGCAGCAGTCATTACTCAGCCGCCAGAACCAGCTTCGCGCGCTGGAGCAACAGCGGGATAACAGCCGCAACGCGCTGGCGCTGTTGCTGAACCGCCCGGCGGAACAACACGCGGATGAATCGACAGTACTGGATGCCCGCCAGCGGGTACCGGTAATGCAAAAAACACCGCTGAAAGTCATAGCCCGACGCCCGGATATTCAGGCCGCGGAATCGCGCCTGCGCGCTGCGCTCGCCGGGTATGACGCCTCGCGCCTGAGCTTTTACCCGTCGCTGTCGCTGGATGCCGCGCTTAACGCCGGTAGCCAGATTTTCAGCCAGTGGTTCAGTGACCCCATTCGTACCGTTGGCGGTTCGCTGGCGCTGCCGTTCATTCAGTGGAACACCATGACGCTCACCGTGAAGCAGGCAGATCTGCAGGTGAAACAGGCGGCGATTGCCTTTCGCAGCACAGCCTATGCGGCGCTCGCCGAGGTGGATAACGCGATGGAAAAGCGGCTCAGCGCTGAAGTTCAGCGGGCCCGTCTGCATGAATCACTGGCGCTCAGCCAGCAGCGCCTGCGGCTGACCGAAAGCCGCTATCGCGAAGGCGCAGTGGATTTTCAGACCCTGCTGGATGCGCAGGACGATCTGCTGACGCTCGAAAACGCGCTCGCACAAACCCAATACGACTACCTCTACGCCACCCTGCAACTCTGGCTGGCGCAAGGGGGTGGCGAAACGCAATACAGGATAACGAATCATGACAATGAATAATGCACTGAAGCGCGTCGTCGTTACCGGCTATGGCGCCATCACCCCGCTTGGCGACACGGCAGAAGAGAGCTGGCAGGCGATCATGGATAATCGTCTCGGCTATCGTTACGTCGATAAAACCGCACATAACATCCATACCCATTTTCTGGGTTTTGTGGATAAAGAGCCGGATCTGAAAGGCGTTCCCGCCGCGATCCGCCGTCGGCTTCCGCGTTTTGCGCGCCTGACGCTCGGCGCAGCGCGTCAGGCGGTGACTATGGCCTTTGGTGAGACCCCGCCGCAGACCTTTTATAACCCCCTCGCCTGTGGCGTCATCATGGGTACCGGCTGGGCGGGGCTCGATGAAAACTACGACGCCATTGACGAATTTTCGACCACCGGAGTGACTTCGCCGTTTAACTGTTTTTACTCCATGCCCAGCGTCGCAACCGCCGCGTGCAGTCAGTTCTGGGGACTGAATGGTTATCAGAATACGGTGATTGCCGCCTGCGCCACCGGTACCATCGCGACTGGCGATGCGTTTGAGGTGATCCGCAGCGGCAGAGCCAGCATGATGCTGGCAGGCGCCGGGGAGTCGCTCACCAGTACCTGCGCGGTGTGGAACATTGATGTGCTGGGGGCGTTAAGCAAAGAAAAGGAGGATCCGCAGCGGGCAAACTGCCCGTTCAGTGCCGAACGCAGCGGGTTTGTACTCTCGGAAGGTGCGGCGGTGCTGTGCCTCGAAGAGCGCGAAAGCGCACTGGCACGCGGGGCGACGATCCTTGGCGAAATCACCGGTTACGCCAACTTTTCCGACGCCTGGGACTTCACCTCTCCGGCTGACGATTGCCTCGCCCGCGTGCAGACCATTACCCATGCGCTGCAACAGGCGGGGCTGGAGCCGCAACAACTCGACTATATCAACGCCCACGGCACCTCGACGCCGCTGAATGATATCAACGAAACGCAGGCGCTGAAGATGGCTCTCGGTGACGCGGCGTATCAGATCCCGGTCTCCAGCACCAAATCTTACTCGGGGCATTTGATCTCAGCGGCGGGCAGCTTCGAAAGCATTGTTTGTCTGCAGGCCATTGCAAACAGCATCATGCCCGCCACGGCGAATTTCCGGCAGGCCGATCCGCTTTGCGATCTCGACTATATCGTTGACGGTCATCGCCATGGTGATCTTCACCGGACGCTGAACCTGAGTTTTGGTTTTGGCGGGGCGAATGCGGCGCTGATTCTGGAGAAGCCGCAATGACGCCGCTTTACTACACCCTTGACGATGCCCACCGCTGGGCGGCGTTTTCCGGGGATTACAACCCGGTGCATTTTGATGAAGCGTGGGTGAAAGCGCAGGGCGGGACCGCGCTGAGCGTTCACGGCATGCTGGCATTGCTGGATGTAAAACGCTCGCTGAGCCATGAGGTGGCGCACGCCCCGTACCTGAGTTGTACCGTGCGTTTGCGCCGACCGCTGTTGCATGACACGACGTATCTCCTGACACACGACAGCGCCAGAAAAGGCGCCGCAGTGGTCACCGACATCCTCGCCGGGCAGATTTTTCTCTCCTGTCAGCTCACCCCGCAGACCCACTTTCCGCCTTCCGAAATCAGACATCGGGCGGTACTGGGTGGCGCCACGCTGGCCGCGTTGCAGACGAAATTTGTGCCGCTACTGCCAACGGCGCAACAGTGGCATTTTCTGGATGCGCTGTTGTTTCGTCATCTTATTCAGGACAACAGCGTGCTTCGTCAGGACGCTATCGCCGCCCTGCAGCCGCACTGCGACACGCTGTCCTCGCTGCTGTCGTGTTATCCGGTGGTGCAAACCCATCAGGAGGTTATTTTCGACAGCCAGTTACTGGCACCCTGGCAGGCGGATACGCTACCGGCCGCTCTTGAGATCGAGACCTTACCGGCGCTGGTGGTCGGCGACCTTCAGCACGGAGCGATTGTGCGCATCGCCAACCAGACCCGTTTTTTACACCATAACATCAGCAGCGCCATCACCCTTAAAGTGGGGCCCATTGGCGCGCAATAAAGCAAGGAGATTGCCATGAGTCAATACGAGATGATTTACGCCAAAATCAGCGACATGATTTGCGACGCCAAAGATCTGGAGCCAGAGGCATTGACCCCCGATACCACCCTGCCAGCGCTGGAGCTGGACAGTCTCGACTATGTTGAGCTGATGGTGCTGGCGAAGCGGGAGTTTTCGGTAACGCTGACGGCGGAGATGTTCATACAGAACCCGCATATGACGCTGCGGGAATTGTGCCAGGCGATTGAAAAGCAGATGGCGGGCTAATATGACACGAAAATGGATGTTGATTACTGGCGGCAGTCGGGGGATCGGTCAGGCGCTGGTGACACACCTGCTGCCGGAGTGGAATATCGCCTTTACAGGGCGCAGCGAGACGGGCATCGCCCATACGCTGGCACTCGCCAGAAGCCAGCGCGCCGCCACCTGGGTTAAAGGACTTTGCTGCGATGGCACCGATGAAACACGAGTGGAGCAGGTCGCGACGTCACTCATTCGAGAGTTCGGCGCGCCAGCCGCCATTGTCCATAACGCGGGAATGACCCTTGATGCGCTGCATATTCATCAGAATGCGAAAGACTGGCATGAAGTGCTGGGTAATAACCTGATATCTATCGTTAACTGGAACCGGCATCTGCTTCCGGCGATGATGACGCAGGGAAGCGGCGCCATTGTGCTGATGTCGTCCGTGTCGGCGCTTAAAGGCAACAGCGGACAGACAGCCTATGCAGCCAGCAAGGCGGCGATGATTGGTCTGGCGCACTCCCTGGCGCTGGAGGTTGGGCGATTTGGCATCCGGGTCAACTGCCTGGCGCCGGGACTGATTGAAGGCGACATGGTGCAGGCCATTCCGGAAACGAAACTGAAAGCGTTGCGGCAGCACATTCCGCTGCGTCGTCTCGGACGTATGCAGGATGTGGTGCAGGCGACGGCATTTCTGGTCGGGGAAGGAAGCGGTTATGTCACCGGACAGACGCTGGTGATTGATGGTGGTTTATCTGTTTAGTGCCTGCTCAGCTGATTGATATGTTGTACCAGCGTGAGCCGCTCACGAACAGATTCATTAAAAATTTGTAGTAACGTCGCGCTGTGCTGGCGGACCAGTTCCGTCAGTTCCGGCGCGATCTCCGCCGATTCCCCGACACGCGCATTGAACTCTGTTAACAACGTCACTTCCGGCAATAGCGACGCCAGATAAATACTGGCTTTCAGGATCTTCACTTCGGGGTGATTTGCAGAAGCGACATCTTCTTCTTTCTGACGCCGGCACCAGCTGGCAATATCACTGATGGCCTCAATGGGCGAAAGCACTTCCCAGACCACATTTTCATCACCGGTGTGGGCTGGCGCGGCGCACAGCGCCAGGGAGGTCAGGTTATGCAGCAGCCCGGCGATTTCAATTTTCAGGCACTGCACAGGCGCAATGCCCATCTCTCTTGCCAGATAACCCGATATCCTGCCGATCACCAGAGAGTGCTGCACGCCGTGTTGACTAAAGCCATCAATGACAAACGCCAGCATCCCGGCGATATCACGAAAGTTATGTAATGAAATCGCATCATTGTGAATGCGGGGTATTTCTTTGATGTAATCATCGAAATCGGTCGACGTCATCATGAGCCAGAAATGTTCACAAGCGGATATTTTTCTGAATGCAGTGATATATTCTGGTTTATAAAGTGAAGTTTCCCCATCGAGAATAACTTGAGTGATTGCTTCTCTTTCCGAGAGCAGATCTTCTTTTCTATAACGCGCCACCAGCACATCGATGCGATCCGCAAGATAAATAATATGACTCTCTTTCGGCACTTTTTCGCCATTCACATATTCGCCTTTACCTTCCTGCCAGCGGGTATGATGATAACGCACGATACGCTGCAATGGGTTCAGTAAGGGAACACTGGCCAACAGTTCCCCGCCAATCACCGCGTGATCATTAAGTTCATTATCATAATAGCTGAGTGGCTGCAGCCGCGATTCCTCATCCAGACCGCCAATATCATGAAGAAGTGCCGCCAGTAAGGTTTTACGGCACTGCGCCAGAGAAAAATGGGATTCCCGGGCTAAATGCCAGGCAATAAATGCCGTTCTGACATGATGTAAGTTCAGTCTGGGGTTGATCATGTCTATTATTTTAGAGATGCAAGCCAACGATTCTATGAGGTTTATGTTCATCATAATTAAGAAATTTAACTTATTTTATACTCCACTTAAGCAAAACCACACGGTTTAACGTCGCTTGCAACCATACTGCGGAAATGTGTGGTTACCAAATAAGATCATGTCATCATTTATCTTTTTAATAAAAATGAGTTTTCCCTCTCCTCCCTCGTTGAATAATAAGCCGTTAGCAATCTTATCATTCACATTATCAGAGTCATCACGAGTCATCCTGACATGCAATATTTTATATAAATTCGCATTAATATTATAACTTTTATATTTCACGCTAACCGTTCGCGAGATAATATACTTCTTATTGTTCTGGGTGAGTAAGCCATCAATATTGATAAGCAAATGATCATCACTGAGATCAAAAAAAGCGAAACCTTCTGCACGAGTATTAACTGTATTGATGTTCCGCACAATAGAAAATTGCGATATACATGAAAAACTGGAATGCCTGGCATAAAGCGCGGTTGAAACGATCAGCATGATGATCACGAAAACGATAACCGTTATGATTCGTTTAAACATTGCCCTGCTCTCTGATGTAAAAACTGACGCAGTTGCTTTTACTCTTCTTACATTCAACAATCAACAACTGGATATAATTCCCTAAGCTGCTTTTTATCTGCTGTCGATAAACATAAACTTCTTTAATAGAAGAACAGTCTAATGGTTGCGATGCTAAAGCAAAGCTGTCCGCGACGTCTTTCATCGAAAGCGCGGGAGATAAAAAGAACTGACATTTATCCTGCACAATTTCCTGGGTGTCGGCATCTGCCCGACCGATATCAAGGTTAATACCCAGTACTACAATGGCAAATGCCACAATGAGCGCTCTGATGAGCACTGGCCGGTATCGCCACTTTTGATAAGGGGGTGAGACGTCAGGCGTTTTCTCTTCCAGACAAGGGGTTTTGTACTCACGGTCATTATTGATAATCGCCTCTTCAGATATTTTAAATCCGATACGCGGTACTGTGACGATGATTTCTTTTTCCACGCCCAGATCGCACAGATTTCTGCGCAGCGTAGAAATATATTGATTCAGGTTGCTGTTTGACGCACGTGCGCCATATTTATCAAACACTGACTGGAAGATTTCGTTTCTTGACAGGAGATCGCCGTGATGATTAAGCAATTCCGTCAGCAGGCGAGTAGACGTCTGCGATAATTCAATGCAGTCCCCGGTCAACACGTTAACGAGTGTGGCATCCTCGGTGTCAAAAGTAATAAATCCTTCTATATCAAACCTCATGTCACCTCCTTACCAAACCGCGTTTCCTGCCGACAGATAGAGTTTTCATAAAAAAAAGAGATAAATCACAGATAAAAACTCTATTTATTCGTCCATCTTCAGCTAACGTTGCTAGCCAACCGGGTGGAGCGGCATACTGTAAACTCCTTTAAAACCGTGGAGTCTGCAAAATGAAACTCTCGCTGTGTTCTTACAACTCAGGTGCGTTACATCAGGACTACAACGCTCCTCTCGACAATCTGCAGCTGTTGACGGCGGAAACGGGAATAAGTGGCTTCGCTACGGTCAGGGTTCCGGAACAAGTATTTATTCTCGATCTGCTAAATAAGCATAGTACTGAAGGTCTGTCTACAAGAGAGCTGGCTGACCAGTGTGGTATTTCAATTTATAAAGTCAGACATTTGTTACTACCGCTGGAAAAATATGGCCAGGTCATCCGGGATAAGATGCAAAAGCACCATCAATGGTTTTTATCAAAAGAGACCGCAGATATTAACGATCATTCTAACAAGGAGCATTATCGGTTGCAACAATGAGAAATAAATCAAACACATAAACTTAAAATGCCTGAAATGGGAAATTAAGATCTCGCAAAAATTATAGAAAGTTCTTAATGGAAAATTAAGGCGGAAAAATTAATTTATAGTTTCACTGGACATTTTTCCTCTTATCTACTTATAAAGCATTATTTAAAGATCATTGTTAATGAAAAGTAAAATGTGATATTCATCCATGTCCTGTCACTCACCTGCCGATTATACGTTGAGCGTTCTGTTCTGAAATTGTAACGATGCCGCAGACTGGCGGCATCGTTTTTTAGTTTTCCAAATTCCCCATGCGTTACAGCATGATTTTCCTCCCGGAATAAAAGACGCTGGCTGAAACCCATATCACAACTCCGGCTGTCTTCCGCTTTGTCGATTTAAGGTCCTTCAGAGTAACACCGGCAATTTCACCCGTCACAACCCGTTTTTTTATTTCACTGGCGGTGAGGGAAAGCTGTTTTTTCATCACTGACAACAGACTAACCTGAAACGAACAATGTAACCTGATGTGCACCTTCAATCGTTTATTGCACGGATGCCCCGCAGACCACTGCTCCTGAACGTGAAATTCTGGCGCGCCTGACAACACCGCATTATTGCGCTTGAGGACCTGATCATCATGCGAAAAATACATCAGCGTTGCTTCATCATTGGCCATGATCCTGCGATAGAGCGAGTGGTTAATGCGGCTTACTGGCAGGCGTGAGAACAGGCTGATATTCCAGGTGTAATCGCAGTGCGTACATTTATAAATACTCCAGACATCAAGCCTCTTTTTCTGTGAATTCATCCGGAACGCCCCAGCCGGAAGAAACTCGCGTTTGACGTTGCACGCCGGGCAGCGTTTTACAATCCCCTGGTAGCCGACAGGGCTGACCGTCCATGTGACTTGCATACTGTACCTTTCTTTAACCCATACAAAACTGGATCCGTTAAAAAACGAACCATGGCGTTTGTTATGCGAAAAATATCGGTGAGATATTTTTCAGCGGGTTAAGAAAAGATTTCCAGCACAACAGTCCCTTGTTTTGATGAGTGGATGCCGAGCGTATCAATCCTTAAGCCAAATATATATACGTTTAGTCAATGATTGTGGCATTACCATCAGGATTGTTTGATCTGACATGGCATTACAGAAAGGGAAAATTAGTATATTTATTAGCCACAACCACAACACAAGGAGAGTACCATGCCAACATTCGATAAGTTCTGTGAAGCCTGTGGCGTACCGATGTCTGTAATGGACCAGCCGAGCGCCAGCGATAAATATTGTTTCTATTGCAGCGACAAAGAAGGGAACCTGAAACCCTGGGAAGAAGCCCTTGCCGGTACCGCGGAATTTCTCGACAGCTGGCAGCATGTCGGCCCCGAAGAATCCCGTAAGCGCGCGAAGCGCTACCTGACCGCAATGCCCGCCTGGGCGCATAAAGCGGACGACTAAACCCACCGTGGCCGCCAACTGCCAGGCTGTTGTCATTCTGCATGAAATTTATGGCATAAACGCGCACATCCAGCATGTGCGCGAGGAATGGCAAGGGCGTGGATTCATCGCCCGCCACGAACCGGCGTTTGATGAGGGGATGGCGAGGAGAGCAAGGGAAAGGGTTTGGGAGTTTGTTGGGAGTATTTGTGTGTGGAAGGGAGCCAGGCCGGAGGCATAGAGAAATGGTTTTAGCTATGCCCCAGCAACCCGATCATTTGTTCACAGAACGCATTAGTTTTCGGCGATCAATCAAATTACCCTTTTCATCAAAATAACGGCTCGGCCAGATAATACTTGGCTCAAGATCCAGCGCTTCTGCAATGAGATATTCGCCTTTGGGCCATGGCTTGCTCAGCGCGTTGGCAAGCGTGGAAGAGCCCAATCCCGACTGGCGGGATAGTGCGGCTAATGATGATTTCCGCTTATGTAATAGAGCAATAATATCAGCCGGATGCATATCTTTTCTTTCCATATACGTAACCTCTTTGAATCAACCTGGCAGTTCAGATTTTCACCGCAAATACTAAGGAATGCTTAGTACATTTTCAACTGCTAAATACCAAAATCATGATTCTGTTTCCAGACATTCGGGATCATCATGCTGCCACACCGTTTAAAAGAAGCGCGCCTGAGAGCTGGCCTGTCCCAGCAAAAATTGGGCATTCTCGCGGGCATCGATGAAGCCACTGCAAGCGCCCGGATGAACCAGTATGAACGAGGGATCCACACACCTGATTTTGCGTTGGCCTGTAAGCTGGCGGCCGTTCTGAATATCCCGGCTTGTTACTTTTATACAGTTGAGGATGATTTGGCTGAGGTGGTGGCGGGTTGGTTTGCAAGAAAGGGCTGAGAATTTAGGTATTGGCTCTCTTTTATAAGGATGAACCGAAATGCAGAAACAAGATCTGGAAAAATGTGTTATCGCTGCACTGGAAGCCCATAGTGGCAAAGCAACTATCGTTCAGGTTGCGAAGTTCATTTGGAAAACCTACGAGAAAGAATTAAAGACCAGTGGAGATCTGTTTTTCACCTGGCAGTACGATATACGTTGGGCTGCAAACCGGCTACGCCATGCTGGACGAATCAAAGCAGTAGAACTATCACCGAAGGGGTTTTGGGAACTTAATAAATAACGAATCTGCCCGGATATAATAAAGGGGTAAATTTTCGCATAGTCTCTTTATGCCATACCCGAAAAAGTAACCACAGCGAATAGTCGGCGTTGGTGAAATTATAATTTATGAGATGGTAACATGGCCAGCAACAGTATTAACTCTTCAATTCGATGCAAGCCATAAAATTCACTTTAACACAATAAATTTAATTTATGGAATGATTAGGGCATAAAAAAAATCAATTTCCATAAAGATAACAAGGCTAAAATAGTCAACGGCAACGGCTCATTATCTCATGATAAATGAAACATTAGACAGGTGATAAAATGCACGACGATGAACTACAAACGAAGCTTTCTGTCATAGCCAAAAAAATCATTACACCGGCTTTGCTAATGGGATTTTTAGCATTATTTGTTATCTGGCTTTATCTCAATCGCTTAGGCTGGCTAGATATATTCATTCCATCTATTTCGTTTAAAGACATGTTCATTGTAGTCGCATCCACTTTCCTGGTGAGTTTATTTTCAATTTCACTTATCATATTTCTTCCTTCAATTACCTTAGCGTTAATTATTAAAAAATTGGGGAATAACATTTTATCAGAAATAGGAATAAAGAATAATTTCATCAAAATCGCTATTATTGTCTCTTCTTTTGCAGTCAGTCTATTCATATTTTCTACGTGGTTAATTTCTCATAATGAGAGCAATACCTTAGCCATTATGATTGCATCAATCTTATTAACAATCACTTTAAGCTTATTACTATCCTATTTCCTTAACAGAAGAATCCTTTCTCCAAAAATCAACATTTCATTCAATAAAAACGACCTGAAAGTGAAATATCATTACTACATTACCATACCGTTATTGATTTGCGTTATGACTGCTTTCTACGCCTTCCCTCTTTCTATCATTATAAATAGAATCTCAGAGAATATTAGCGATAGCACGTTAATTGTATATGTATTAGCCACATCATTATTTGCTGTCAATTTTGCTCTAATTCCTGGAATTGTATATATAAGAGAGCACGAATCTAAAGCAAGAATGTTAATGACAGGATATGCAGTGTTCTTTTCATTGTTTTCGATGTCATGGGTAATAACACCTCTCCCTGTCCTCGTCATAAATGCATCGATGAAAATATTAGGGATTAATAATTACAACCCTCATTCATATCTAATTAACGAAGAACAGTATCCAATTGAAATCTTCAATATAAAAAACTGGAACTCGAGAAAAACCACTGGGAAAGGCCATTATTTAATTGACGGAATAACAATGTACTCATTTGGCGATATTAAATTGGTATGCCCTGTTCATGTTTTGGATGCGTATAACAACAGCATTAAATTTATCCCAGCGGATAAAATATATGATGGAAAGTTAAATGATACTCTAAAAGAAAAAGCAAGAGAATGCCATGCATTTCAAAAAAATGAATTACGTGAATTTAATATTATAAAACATAACGTATCTTAATTATATTACACGCACCAGCAATCACAGACAAAAACTCGGATGAAGCCGGTTAGTAACAAAGCCATATCAGTACAACACCGATATGGCTATTATAATGAGAGTTAAGCAGGTAAGAAGGTTTTTTTCAGCGGAACCAAAAGTTTGGTCTCGAGATCAACTTGCTCATAGTTTTCAATAAGCGCCCGGACAAGATCGTCCAGCGTCCAAAGAGTCAGCGGTATCGTCGAACGATCTGCTTCATAACGAGCATCCTTGGTAAAACCGCCCGTGCTGACATAAAGCCCGCGATCGTCTTTGTGTCTGCCACCGATAAAGCTGCGAATCTGTTGGCTTCCCATCTGTTCTCTACGGTGCTTTACCTCAACGATAATGCGCGGGTTTTCAAAACCAAACCCATCAGGTGAAGCGATGATATCTTTCCCGCGATCAGGGCCCGCAGGAGAAACCTGTGTTTTATATCCCATGCTGCGTAAAACTCCAGCAACTAAATCTTGCATCTCATCCCAATCAAGAGAATTAATGCGATCTTTAATACCTTCAAACGCCAGTATTTCCATATCCCGGAGTGGATCAGAGATAACTTCATCTTCATCAAGGGCGATTGGATTTCGAGTAATAACATCAACGACGGGTTTCTTATCCTGTAAAAGCTCTCCGAGCGCGTATTCCGGAAGCTGGAAAACCGTCAGCGTGGAACCAAGGGTATTTTTGGTAGCTGAAGATAACCTGTCGCGGTCAATTTCTTCAGCGTTCCATTTTACCTGACGAGCAATCCCCATCCCTTCTTCAACCCATTCAGGATGATATTGGAAGTCGGATATGACTTTGCCCAAAAGGTAAGTACGGTTGGCTGGTGAATAAGTAATAACCCAATCACCCTTTTGGATTTCATTTACAAAACGCCATACTTGCGATGCGCCAGAACGTGCAGTTCCTAACTTGGTTAACGGATCTGCCTCCTGATATAACTGAAGTAACTGAGCTCGGGATAAACCGGGCTTAACCAAAGGAGCAAGCTGAGACCAACCGATACCCACAATTTGTTTATCGCGGAAATCATCATAGAGTTTACCGCCATCACCACGAATCATCCACATTCTGTTACTCATATCCGTTCCTTAGTGAGAAATAGAAATTACGAAAGATCATATGCTTGTTATCCTTAGGCATCAAAAAACCTTAGCGGCTACCGCTACGATATTCCCGGATAGTACCTTGCGATGATCTCGTTAATATCAGTTAAAACTTAAGCCCCTTTCAACATATCAAACACTACGCGGGCAAAGCCTTTCGCCAGTTCAGGGTTCGAAAGATATTGCACCATCATCTCCTGCTGGGCGTCGTTGCTGTCCATCACGGCATCATCAATGGCTTTCGGAAAATCGCCCAGCATCGCCTGTTCGCGCGTATTGTTCGCAATCTGAGTCATTACAGCCTGGTTTTCTGACAGCTTGTCGCGCACCGCGAAAGCATAATTGATCATGTCTTTATCGGTCAGATTATCGGTGACAAACAGCTCATTCAGACGAGCCAGGATATTCGACAGAAATTCTTCTTTTTTGTCCTTTGGTTTCGCCGTACCGACATCATTACCCGGTTTGATTTTGTACTCCGCCGCATCTTCCTGCAACTTCAGGTGCTGTTCGTGGAGCTTCGACAGGCGGTAATGGCTCATCTCCACGTTGCTTAAATCAATCTCATCTTCTTCGATGCGCTGCTCATGCAGCAACGGACGCAGGTGACGGGCAAACAGGCTTAGTTTTTCTAAGTTCTTGTCATCGTAATCGACGATTTGCGACATAAACTCGTAAAAGCGGACAAAGCTGCCGAGATCTTTCTTGAAGATATCCAACTTACTTTTTTCTTTCTCGCACTCTTTGAAGGTGTTTTCCGCATTAGTGATCAGCACAACATCGCCGGTCTTCTTGGTGCGTTCAAACATCTCTTTGGCCAGCACATACGCCTCAATTGCCGAGGTGTAGCGGTGCTTCCAGCGTTCTACTGCAGGTTTGCAAATATTGCTAATGGCTGCGTTTGATTTGTTTTTGCTGAAGAACGCCTCGCAGAACTGCTCCACTTCGTTCCACAGGAAAATGCCACTGGTACGAAGCTTTTCATAAAGCTCAAAGACGAGCTGCGGATCGCTGACATCCGTTAGTTCCGCGGTCTGGTAGTACGGCTGGAAAGCAGCCAAAATCTCGTCGGGTTCGTTGTAAAAATCGAGCACAAAGGTGCCGGACTGCGCCTTCCCGGGATAAGTACGGTTCAGGCGCGACAGCGTCTGTACGCACTCCACACCGCCCAGCTTTTTATCCACGTACATGGCGCACAGCTTGGGCTGGTCAAAACCGGTCTGGAATTTGTTAGCCACCAGCATCACCTGGTAGTCGTCGGTATCAAACGCTTTACGCATATCCCGGCCTTTCAGGCCTGGGTTCATATTGATCTCGGTGAACTTTTGATTGAGCAGCGCAAGGCTGTTGTGATCATCTTCATGGAATTCCACTTCCCCGGAGAATGCCACCATCGCGCTGATCTTGTCGTACTTTTGCTCGGCGATGTATTTATCAAACGCCAGCTTGTAGCGCACCGCCGCTTTACGCGAACTGGTCACCACCATCGCTTTCGCCTGGCCAGCCAGTAAGTGCATAACATGCTTACGGAAGTGCTCAACAATTACCTTCACTTTCTGCGACACGTTATGATCGTGCAGAGAGACCCACTGGTTCAGTTTGATCTTCGCTTTCTTGCTGTCCACTTCCCGGTCAGGATCGTCCAGCTTTTGCAGCAGTTTGTACGCCACTTTGTAGTTGGTGTAGTTCTTAAGTACATCTAGAATAAAGCCTTCTTCGATTGCCTGACGCATGGAGTAAACGTGGAACGCTTCCGGTTTGTTGGTTTTCGATGCCGGTTCCTGCGGGTTAGGACGACGGCCAAACAGCTCCAGTGTTTTTGCTTTCGGCGTGGCGGTGAAGGCGTAATAGTTGAGATTGCTGCTGCCTTTACGCGCGGAGACGGTAGCGTCCAGAATATCTTCTGAAGACATCTCCACATCGTCTTCCGCCTCTTCGGTCATCAGCACTTCTTTCAGCTGACGCGCCGTAGAGCCGCTCTGCGAAGAGTGTGCTTCATCAGCGATCACCGCGTATTTTCGCTGCTTGAGGCTGACGCTGTTTTCAATCGCCTTCAGAACGAACGGGAAGGTCTGAATGGTGACGATGATTATCGGCTGTGAGTTTTCCAGTGCGCTCGCCAGCTTCTCCGATTTCGAACCGTCGCCTTCTTTGTTATTGATACGCCCGACCACGCCGTCCTGATGCTCAAACTGATAGATGGTGTCCTGCAACTGGTCGTCAAGCACGGTGCGGTCCGTCACCACAATCACCGAGTGGAACTGCTTCTCGCCATTTTCATCGTACAGGCGGGAAAGCTGATGGGCCGTCCAGGCGATAGAGTTCGATTTGCCCGACCCCGCGCTGTGCTGGATCAGATATTTATTGCCGGTGCCTTCCACTGTGGCGGCGGTGATCAGTTTGTTCACCACGTCCCACTGGTGATAGCGCGGGAAAATCAGGCTCTCGCTTTTGTACTTCAGGCCAATGGCGTTTTCTTTTTCGACGATTTGCAGATGCACGAAGCTCGCAAGAATTTTCAGCAGATTGTCTGGCAGCAGCACCTCATTCCACAGGTAGCTGGTGGCGTAGTCGTTTGCATCTTCCGGGATATCGTTCCCCGCGCCGCCGTCATGGGTGCCTTTGTTAAACGGCAGGAAGAAGGTTTTATCGCCATCCAGTTTGGTCGCCATAAACACTTCGTACTGGCTGACGGCAAAGTGTACCAGCGCACCGCGTTTAAAGGTCAGCAGCGGCTCGGGTTTATTGGTGCCAGGATCTTTCGGTAAACGCGTTTTCTTATACTGCGTAATAGCGTTTTGTACCGTCTGCTTAAATTCGGACTTCAGTTCAAGGGTCGCTACCGGCAGGCCATTGACGAACAACACCAGGTCGATACGCCATTTCTTGGCCTTGATGCCCGTTTCTTCAAACGCGGCTTTCGACGCATGCGGGCTGTAAACCAGCTCCGGCACGATGCGGCAGATATTCTGTTTGTAGCGCGTCAGGGTTTCCGGATTAAGGTTATGTTCCGGTTTAAACTGGCACAGGGAAAAGCGTGCGTTATGGCTTTTGATACCATGACGCAGCACGCCGAGCGTGCCGTAGGTGCGAGATAAAACATCGGTGGCGTTGATGTCCGCTTTTTTCAGTTGCGCCACCAGCGCATCGAGGAAATGACGCTCGGTATCGGTAGGGTAAATTTTGGCAAACTTCTCCCACTCCTGCGGCTGGGTTGCCTGCACAAAGGTCAGCGCATCCTGCGAGTAAAGTGCACGTTCGCGATCGTAGCCGTCAGCTTTACCGCAAATCCAGCCTTTTGCTTCCATCTGAGCAATCATTTCATTCTGGAAAATCAACTCTTTGGTGCTATCCATGCTCATGCGGTGGCCTCCTGTGGCTCCTCAACATCCTGCGTGTCCGGGGCAACCCAATCGCGGACGTCAATTTTTCCGGTGACGGCGGCGGAGATAAGGGCGGTGCGGCGTTCCTGGAGAAGTCGGATACCTGTTAATGCTTTTTCTTCCAATAACTCAAAGCGTATCATTTGGTCTGAGATGCTCTTAATTATCGAATGTTGCTCATCTATCGGTGGGACAGGGATCAATCCATTTGCAAGATACTCATGCTCAATGCTTTCGACAGTAGCCCCTTCTTTTGTCCATTCTAACAACAAAGAATTGACATTCCCGTTGATAAAATACGCGGCATAATGGGCCTTCATTCTTTCATTAAATCTTAACGCTTTCATATCCTGATTCATCGTAACCTTTACGATATTTATAGCCACAGGAATATTTCGCTGAAGAATTCCAGAACGAACTACCATGAGCAATGAACCTTCTTCAACATAGTTTGTTGAGGATTCACTTACTGCTTTTGGTGTAACATAATCTTGAGTTTCTGAAATCCAAAAAGACTTCATATCTTTCGGCTAAATCCATGGAACAGTCCCCCCCTGCCAATAAGATAAGTTATCTTTTGTCGGAGTCCCACCCCCACTAAAATTGCACAAATATTTAAGTGGTACGAGTTCCCAATGCTCCGGCACTTTCCCTAACCACTCAACACCAGAATCTTTCATCGTTACATCAGGGTTTAGCCCTTTGGTGACGGCATGGCTAATCATTGCCTGACGTTTTTCTTTCAGCAGTTCAATCAGTTGCTGTTGCTTCTCGATCAGGTTATCGATTTTTGCGGTTTCGTGATCGAGGAAGTCCGCAATTAGTGCTTGTTCTGCGTACCCTAGCGGCGCTGATAGATACAAATCGGAATATTTTTCTGCGCTAACATTTTGAATCGTAGCCTGAATTTGACTACCACTAATATATTGCCAGTATATTGATGATTGGAAAAACCAGTATGCTAATCGCGGAACTATTTTATCACCATTAAATCTCGCTCTGATTAAATATCCTGCAAAGCAAGATGGTCCAAAAATAGATTTATAATAAAACGATTTACCAACAGTCGCACCACTTCGAGCTAACAGTATATCTCCATCGATTAACATATATGGTTCGGATATGACTTTAGGTAACGATTTAAAAGTATCATTACGCAAAGTACCATCGGGATTCATATCTGTAATGCGAATATAACGAGGGTTATCTGGATTGTCGTCTAATGCAGCCTCATTAGCCCCATAAACCAGTGGTTCAGACAAACCAAATTTTAATTTAAATACGCGCCATGTCAGCGGTACTTCACCTAACAACTCAACCCCAGAATCCTTATACTCCGGATACGCCTTATACTTAGCCATCAGGAATGTACCTCCTGCAGCAGCTTCATAATCTCGGCGCTGACCGCATCCAGATCGACATCAATTTCCTCCAGCGGGCGCGGCGGCTGATAGACATAGAAATGGCGGTTAAACGGAATTTCATAACCGACAATTCCCACCTCACCATCTTTCGCGTCGCGCTTATCGGCGTTAATCCACGCGTCATTCACATGTGGCAGGACTTCTGCTTTAAAATAGTTTTCAATCAGGTCGCTGGTGGACACTGCCGGGTTCAGTGGTACGTTCTCGTTATCACGCAGCTCACCGTCCTGCTCAAACTCCACCACTTTGCCTTTGTACTCAAATGCCCCGTACAACGGCTGAGCCGCTTCTTTCAGCGCCTTCTTCACCACCGGCTCGGCATCCGGGTTTTTGGTGGTGATGGCGTCGGTAAACTGTTTGTTCTCTTTCGCATCCAGCTTCACGCCAGCCATTTTGATGGCCCCTTTCAGGGTCAGCTGGAACTGGTTGAAGTCATTGCTCACCAGCGTTTTACCACCCGCCTGCGTACCCAGAGCCGTCTGAATCTGCTGAGCCTTTTCCATCAATCCGCGCTGTGCCAGCCACAGCTTACTGTCGAGCAGGTCTTTGATCTGCTTCTCTTTCAGTTCTGCAAATTCGGCTTTAATAATAGCGCGCGCTTCTGCTTCCAGTTCGGAGAAATCACCGTAGTTATCCGCCTGCCACTGCGCAGCGAACTCGTCATACAAGCGTTCCATCGGCGCGTTAAACGGCTTCGGTGCAAAGCGCAGAGTCGCAATCGCCTCATCCGTCACCTGAGCAGATAAACGCAGCGGGCGTTCAATGGTCAGGCGACGATAGCCAAAGTCGGTGCTGTTAAAGATTTTGCTGGCGAAGGTTTTCGGCGCTTCGGTTTTGGCAGTGGCAGGCTGGCGACCGCGGCTGGATTTTTGCTCGGCGGCTTTTTCCAGACCCAGTTCTTCCAGAGTGGTGGCATCCACCACCTCAAACTCACCGAAGGTTTGGGTGATCAGCTTGATATCGTCTTCGCCCATCAGGTTGCGCTTCGAACCCAGCGATTTACGCATTTTTCCGCACAGGTTGGTGCCATCAATCAGCTGTACTTTGCCTTTACGCTCAGGCGCTTTCTTGTTGGAGAGGATCCAGACGTAGGTGGCAATGCCGGTGTTGTAGAACATGTCCGTTGGCAGTGCGACAATGCCTTCCAGCAAATCGGCCTCCAGAATGTAGCGTCGAATTTCACTCTCACCGCTGCCCGCACCACCGGTAAACAGTGGCGAGCCGTTAAGGATAATCCCGATACGCCCGCCATTGCTCACGGTGCCATCGACATTGTGGTTATCGCGCATTTTGCTAATCAGGTGCATCAGGAACAGCAGCGAGCCGTCGGATACACGCGGCAGACCCGGGCCAAAACGACCGTTAAAGCCTTTCTGCGTATGTTCGTCGTTGATCTCGCCCTCAATTTTTTTCCAGTCCACGCCAAACGGCGGGTTAGAGAGCATGTAGTCGAACTGGTCCTGCGGCAGCTGGTCGTTAGAAAGGGTGTTGCCCAGCTTAATGCGGCTGACGTCCTGACCTTTGATCAGCATGTCGGCTTTACAGATAGCGTAGGATTCCGGGTTCAGCTCCTGACCAAAGGCACGCATCACCGCGTTAGGGTTCAGCTCGTGCACATATTCCATGCCCGAAGAGAGGAAGCCGCCGGTCCCGGCAGTTGGGTCATAAATGGTGCGGATGATACCGTCCTGCGTCAGGGCTTCATCATCTTCCATAAACACCAGCGAGGTAGTCAGGCGCACGATATCGCGTGGGGTAAAGTGTTCACCTGCGGTCTCGTTAGAGCTCTCCGCGAAACGACGGATAAGCTCTTCAAACACCAGGCCCATCTCATAGTTGGAAATCGCTTTCGGGCTGAGATCGGTGGTAGCGAATTTCTTCACCACTTTAAACAGCAGGTTGGCATCTTCCAGCAGGCCGACAAACTCACTGAATTTGAAGTGTTCGAAGATTTCACGTGCATCCGGGGAGAACGCCTGTACGTAGCTTTCCAGGTTAGCTTTGATGTCGTTCTGACCCATCTTGCCAAGATCCATCTTCGAGGTGTTGAAGAAGGAAAGCCCGCTGGCGCGCAGCAGAAACTTCTCTTTGGCATCTTCCGGCAGTGGGCTGGTTTTTAATTCATCGTATTTCGCCACCACCGCGTCTTTGGTCTCTGCCAGCACACACTCAAGACGACGCAACAGCGTAAAGGGCAGGATCACGCGCCCGTACTGAGATTGCTTGAAGTCCCCGCGCAGCAGATCGGCCACTGACCAGATAAACGCAGCCGTTTGAGAAAAGTTAGTGTTAGTCATGATGCCCTCTGGAAAGATCGCAGCCATAGCGCAAATATGCCCAGGCAAAAAGTCAGTATTGGAAAGTAATTCGCAAAATCATACTCGTAACAAGGGCTATCGCAAACGATACAGGGCAAAGAAATGAATATCGGGTTGAATAACCCATTTAAAAAGAGCGCAAAAATGTCGATTGAATATCCCGCGAACGAGAAAGGTAAACATTGCTGGTATTGATTTACAGGCACAAAAAAAGACGTCCGTTGACGTCTATTGATGTTCCGATGGTGCCGAAGGCCGGACTCGAACCGGCACGTATTTCTACGGTTGATTTTGAATCAACTGCGTCTACCGATTTCGCCACTCCGGCACGGAAGGGGATATGCTGATAGCCGGTGCATTATACCTGTTGGGGATCCTCGTGCAAGGGTTCACCCGCCTAACATCTTCTGAATGCCGAAAATTTCAGCATCGGCCGTTTCGCGGCCCTCATTCCTGAATCCGCCTCGCAAAACGCTGCAACGTGATCGTTGTGGTTTACATTTCCGCTCGTTTGGTATCTGATCCTGTTACTGGTTGCTGTTATTCACCTCATCCATTAATCAGGATTACGCATGCGTTTCTATCAGGTCGATCCCTCGCTGGAGAACTACTGGCGCGGCATCATCCTCTTTGGTAAAAATGTCGCCTCCTACAAGTTCGCGCTGGCGCATGCCCTGTATGACGTTAAACGCGATGGCAGTGATCTCATCCTGCTTGAAGATCTTGCCCTGCCCTTCAGTCAGCATCTGTGTCGCCATCTGGCGCAAGCGCCGAAGCAAATCACCGCTAAAAACAGTCAGTATCTGAATACTTGCGGGAGCTTTAATAACGGCGAGATCGATCAGGACGTCTTAACCGCGGCGACAGTGAAGACGGGTTTCAGCGTGGTATTGGATAAGTTTCACAACGTCAATCAGGCTGAAATAGAGAAACGCTTTTTCATTGATGAGCGCAAAACACACAAAGGTATTCGTCTGACGGATAACTTTTACCGGCTGACGGAACGCCAGCAGTTCCAGAATCTGATCCATGAAACCGACGCCCGCTGGCGGCTGGTTGAGCAGGCGTGGGCGATGGGGGTGTCGCGCAATGTGATTGCCATTGAATACGATGCCGCAGAACAACAGCTATTCAGCACTGTGAATCATCGTCGGGTGACGATCACCAGTTGTCGCGACAGCCTCAACGGTTACCAGAAAGGGTACTGTTTTTACTGTTATGCGCCGATAAGCCTTGAGCCAGACGATGATGATCTGGCAGACGTCGACCATTTTATCCCCTGGGCAGCGCGTCATCAGGTGGCAAATATCAATGGTGTGTGGAATCTGGTGCTGGCGTGTAAACACTGCAACCGTGGCGTGCAGGGAAAGTTTGCGCACGTCCCGTCGCTGAAGCTGTTAAAGCGCCTGCACGACAGGAACGAATACTTTATTAACAGCCATCTGCCGCTTCGTGAAACGTTGATCCAGCAGACGGGCAATACGCCTGCGCAACGGGGTGATTTTCTGAACCGGGTATGGAACACTGCGCAACAGACGTTGATTCACCAATGGGAACCTCAATCCAGCGGCCCGGATATATTCTGATGACCATTCAATTTTACCAGCAGAACGCGAATAGCTTTTTTGATGCCACGGTTGCCGTGGATATGTCCTCACTGTATGCGCCTTTCGTGACAGCGGTCGTGCCGAAGGGGAAAATCCTCGATGCGGGCTGTGGTTCTGGCCGCGACAGCAAAGCGTTTTCAGAGATGGGGTTTGAGGTTGATGCCTTTGACGCCTCAGCGGAAATGGTCGTACTGGCTACGGACTATACCGGCTTGCCCGTGCGCCAGCAGACCTTTGCCGATCTCAATGATGGCGAACGTTATGACGGTATCTGGTGCTGCGCCTCGCTTCTGCATGTTGGCATGGATGCGTTGCCGGATGCGATGCAGCGTCTGTCACGTGCATTAAAACCGGGCGGCGCGTGGTATGTGTCGTTTAAATATGGCGAGGGCGAGCGGCTGAAAGACGGGCGTCATTTTACCGATCTGAATGAAGCCGGGTTAAACGCGCTGGTCGCCGGACTGCCGGATATCCATATCTCATCAATGTGGAAAACCCAGGACAAACGCCCCGATCGGGATGAAATCTGGCTGAACGCACTGCTGGTGAAATCAACCGCACGCTAACCCCCATGCCTCCTTCTGCCAAAGCGCCTGCTTCGCGCATGCTCTACACTTCCAGTTCAACACCAACAACGGGAAAGCATGATGACGATTATAAAAAGCTATGCCGCAAAACAAGCGGGTGCCGATCTGGAAGTGTGGGAGTACGACGCGGGTGAACTGACGCCGGAAGATGTGGAAGTGCAGGTGGATTACTGCGGGATCTGCCATTCGGATCTGTCGATGATCGACAACGAATGGGGTATGTCGCAGTATCCGCTGGTGGCGGGCCACGAGGTGATCGGTCGCGTGGTGGCGCTCGGCAGCGCGGCGCAGGGTAAAGGGCTGAAAATTGGTCAGCGCGTGGGCGTGGGCTGGACGGCGCGTAGCTGCGGTCATTGCGATGCCTGTATCAGCGGTAATCAGATCAACTGTCTGGAAGGCGCGGTGCCGACCATCATCAACCGTGGCGGTTTTGCCGATAAGCTGCGCGCTGACTGGCAATGGGTGATCCCGCTGCCGGAAAACATTGATATCGAAAGTGCAGGCCCGATGCTGTGCGGCGGTATCACCGTCTTTAAACCGCTGCTGATGCATCACGTCACGGCCACCAGCCGTGTAGGGGTGATCGGTATCGGCGGGCTGGGGCATATCGCCATTAAACTGCTGCATGCCATGGGCGCGGAAGTGACGGCGTTCAGCTCAAACCCGGCGAAAGAGCAGGAAGTCCGTGCGATGGGTGCCGATAAGGTCGTCAACAGCCGCGATGCAGCCGCGTTACAGGCGCTGGCGGGTCAGTACGATCTGATCATCAACACCGTCAACGTTGACCTCGACTGGCAACCGTACTTCGAAGCGCTGACCTATGGCGGCAACTTCCATACCGTCGGCGCGGTGCTCAAACCGCTGTCGGTTCCGGCGTTTACGCTGATTGCGGGTGATCGCAGCGTCTCTGGTTCGGCGACGGGTAATCCGTCTGAACTGCGTAAACTGATGAAGTTTGCCGGGCGCAGCGGCGTGACGCCAACAACACAGCTGTTCCCGATGTCCAGAATCAACGACGCGCTAAAGCACCTTCGTGAAGGCAAAGCACGCTACCGCGTGGTGCTGAAAGCGGACTTCTGATCCCTTTGGCCCGCTCTCCTGAGAGGGCCAAAAATCGTCCTGTTCATAAAACCATCATCTTACCGCCATTCATTTGCAGTAAATCTTTTCCAGACTGGGTCGCTTTGAAACGCCTTAGCGAGCCCGATGATGATGACGAAAAAAACCTGGCTTCCCTGGCTTATCCTGTCGCCTTCCCTGCTGTTTTTACTGCTGTTTACTTACTTTCCGCTGGTGCGTTCGGTCTACGACAGCCTGTTCGATACCCGCATGGCGGGCGAAACGGCGTCGTACGTCGGCATGGGCAATTTCATCCGTCTGTTTGAAGACGCCGTCTTCTGGCAGTCGTTGGTCAACAACCTGATTTATATCCTGCTGACGGTGGTGCCCGGTGTGGCGCTGGCGTTGTTGCTGGCCGTCGCGCTGTGGGAAAACCACCGCGTTAACCGCTGGCTGCGCACCGCCTTCTTCTTTCCGATGATTATTCCGATGGTCAGCGCTGCGGCGCTGTGGCTGTTCATCTTTATGCCGGGCATGGGGATGCTGGATTACTATCTGGCGAAGCTGTTCGGGCCGATGAACAACAACTGGCTCGGTCGCAGCAACAGCGCCCTGTACGCGCTGGCACTGATCGGCGTGTGGAAATTCGCCGGCTATTACATGCTGTTTTTCCTCGCCGGGTTGCAGAGCATTCCGGTTTCGGCGCGCGAAGCGGCGATGATGGAAGGCGCCACGCCGACGCAGATCTTATTCAAGGTGACGCTACCGCTGCTGCGCCCGACGCTGAGCTTTGTGGTTACGACGGCGCTCATCTACTCCATTACGCAGATTGACCACGTCGCGGTGATGACGCGCGGCGGGCCGGACAACGCCACCAGCGTGCTGCTCTATTACATCCAGAATCTGGCGTGGGATACCCACGATCTCGGCAAAGCCTCCGCTGCCACTTTCCTGACGCTGGCCGGGCTGTTCGCTTTCTCTTTCATTAACCTGAAATTACTGGAACGAGGTGCGCACCATGAGCGTTGAGATCTCGCCGGTCATCCCTCCTACGCAAAACGCCTCGCGCCCGCTGTGGTTGCGTCTGCGCCGTTCAAAAACCGTCACCCTCAGCGTGCTGATGAGCTGCATGGCGCTGCTGTGGATTAGCCCGTTCCTGTGGATGCTGTCGTCGGCCTTCAGCGCCAGTACGTTTGGCGAGGGAATGGCCTCGGTGCTGCCGCGTTTCCCGCTGACATTCGACAACTTCCGCGACGCCTGGGACAGCGCGAACTGGCTGAGCCTGTACGCCAACACCCTTATCTTCGCGTTCGGCACCTTTGCCGTGCAGTTACTGACCATCACCACTGCCGGGTACGTCTTTGCCTGCCATGAGTTTCGCGGCAAGCAGACGCTGTTCCTGCTGTTTCTCGTGCAACTGATGATCATGCCGGTGGTGATGATGGTACCGAACATGATGACGCTGAAAACCATCGGGCTGCTCAATACGCTGACCGGCGTGATGATGCCCTATTTCGCATCGGCGTTTGGCGTGTTCCTGATGCGTCAGGCATTCCTCGCCATTCCGAAAGAGCTGGAAGAGGCGGCGCTGATGGAGGGATGCCGCTGGTGGCAGGTGCTGTATCGCGTGCTGCTGCCGATGTCGTGGCCGTCGGTGCTGGCCTTCGCCACCGTGAGCATTACCTATCACTGGAATGAATATTTGTGGCCGTTGATGATGCTCAACGACCCGGACAAACAGGTGTTAACCGTCGGACTGGTTTCCTTCGCCATGGGCGCGGAATCCGGCGGTCAGTGGGGAATGATCGGCGCCGGGACGCTGATGGTCTGTCTGCCATTGATGATCGCTTTTATCGCATTTCAGAAACAGTTCCTGCGAAGCTTCGGTTTTTCAGGCATAAAATAAGGAGTTATTTCATGCTGTTAGCGCATATTTCCGATACCCATTTCCGTAGCCAGGGTCAGAAATTGTATGGTTTTATCGACGTCAACGCCGGTAATGCCGATGTGGTGGCGCAGCTTAACGCCCTGCGCGAACGCCCGGACGCGGTCGTCGTCAGCGGTGATATCGTCAACTGCGGTCGCCCGGAAGAGTACCTTGTCGCCCGCCAGACGCTCGGCGCACTGCATTACCCGCTGCTGCTGATCCCCGGCAATCATGATGACAAAGCCCTGTTCCTGGAATATCTGCAACCGCTGTGCCCGCAACTGGGCAACGATCCGCAGAACATGCGCTACGTAGTGGATGACTTCGCCACCCGCCTGTTGTTTATCGATTCCAGCCTGCCGGGCCATTCCAAAGGCTGGCTGACGGAAGAGACCCTCGAATGGCTGGAAGCGCAACTGTTTGAAGGCGGCGACAAACCTGCCGCCGTGTTTATGCATCACCCACCGCTGCCGCTGGGTAACGCCCAGATGGACCCTATCTTCTGCGAAAACGGTCATCGTCTGCTGGCACTGGTGGAGCGTTTTCCGTCGCTGGTGCGCATATTCTGTGGTCATAACCATAACCTGACTATGACGCAATATCGTCAGGCGATGATCGCCACCGTGCCTGCCACTGTCCATCAGGTGCCGTTCCATCATGAAGATACGCGCCCGTATTACGACATGTCGCCGCCGTCGTGTGTGATGCACCGCCAGGTGGGCGAACAGTGGGTCAGTTATCAGCACTCGCTGGCACACTACGCCGGGCCATGGCTGTATGACGAAAATACCAGTTGCCCGACGCAAGAGCGTTAATCGCCATGTTGAGCCTGAACAATATCAGTAAGGAATTCGACGGCAAACCGGCACTGAATGCGCTGTCGCTGGATATCGGCGAAGGGGAATTTGTGGTGCTGGTCGGGCCGTCCGGCTGCGGTAAAAGCACGCTGCTGCGCCTGCTCGCCGGGCTGGAAGCAGTGAGCGACGGTGAAATCTGGCTGAACGACGAGAACATCACGTCGCTGTCGCCGCGCGAACGCAACTTCGCGATGATTTTCCAGAACTACGCCCTGTTTCCGCATCTGTCGGTGCGCGACAACATCACCTTCGGCATGAAGATCCGCAATGAGGAGAAAGCCAGCTGGCAGCCGCGCCTTGAGCGGGTCGCGCAGATGCTGCAACTGGAGGAACTGCTCGATCGCAAACCGGCGAAGCTCTCCGGCGGCCAGCGTCAGCGCGTGGCGATGGCACGGGCGATTGTGCGCAATCCACGGTTGTTCCTGATGGACGAACCGCTCTCCAACCTCGATGCACGTCTGCGCAGTGAAGTGCGCGACAGCATTATGGCGCTGCATCAGCAGCTCAAAACCAGCACCATCTACGTGACCCACGATCAAACCGAAGCGATGTCGATGGCTGACCGCATCGTGGTGATGAACAACGGTTACGTGCAACAGGTGGGCAAACCGGAACATCTCTACGCCAGCCCGGCGAATCTCTTCGTGGCCGGGTTTATCGGCTCCCCGGCGATGAACCTGGTGCTGCTGCCTTGTGCGGAAGGTCAGGTGCAACTCGGCGAAGTGACGTACCCGCTGCCGCCACTCTCCCGCGAGGAGACGCGCGTCTGGCTGGGCATACGCCCGGAACACATTACCGATCACCCGACGGACGACCAGCTTGTTCTGCCCGCGACGGTGATGCAACGAGAACTGATGGGAGCCGATTACCTGCTCCACGTCAGCACCCCTGTCGGGACATTGCGCTACAGCCGCCGCCATCGCGGGGTGGTGCCCGATAAGGGAGATACTCTTACCCTCGGCTTTTCGCCGTCGGATATTCATTTTTTTCATGCTGAGAAACAGCACAACTTACTCCAGGAGATTGACCATCATGCTTAAGCCCCTGAAACAGAAGTTGCAGGCGCTCACCGTCAGCGTTGTACTCGCCTTTAGCGGTACGGTGCTGGCTAAAGAACAGATCGATTTTATGTTCCCGGCACCGGTCGACGGTCAACTGACGAAGGAGATGACCCGCGTCATTAAAGTCTTCAACGACTCGCAGCAGGATGTGGAAGTCCGCGGCATTTTCACTGGTAACTACGACACCACAAAGATCAAAGCGGAATCCGCCCAAAAGGCCGGGCAACCACCCGCGCTGGTGATCATGTCCGCCAACTTTACTACCGACCTGGCGCTGAAAGACGAAATTTTACCGATGGACGAACTGTTCAAATTCGGTAATCAAAAAGCCGGCCCTTTCCTGCTGAACGAGTTCTTTCCGGCGATGCATAAAAACGCGCAGGTGATGGGAGTGACCTACGCCATCCCGTTCCACAACTCAACGCCGATCCTCTATTACAACAAAACCCTGTTCAACCAGGCCGGTCTCAAAGAGCCGCAAACCTGGACGGAACTGCTGGCCGCCGCCAAAAAACTGACCGACGAAAGCAAAGGCCAGTGGGGGATCATGCTGCCTTCAACGAATGACGACTACGGCGGCTGGATCTTCTCTTCGCTGGTTCGCGCCAACGGCGGTAAGTACTTCAACGAAGACTACCCTGGCGAAGTCTATTACGACGCCCCGTCCACCACTGGCGCGCTGCGCTTCTGGCAGGATTTGATCTACAAAGACAAAGTGATGCCGTCCGGCGTGCTGAACTCGAAGCAGATCAGCGCCGCGTTCTTCTCCGGCAAAGTCGGTATGGCGATGCTGAGCACCGGCGCACTGGGCTTTATGCGCGAAAACGCTAAAGACTTCGAGCTGGGCGTGGCGATGTTACCTGCCAAAGAACAGCGTGCGGTGCCGATTGGCGGCGCCAGCCTGGTCAGTTTTAAAGGCATTTCCGACGCGCAGAAAAAAGCCGCATATCAGTTCCTGACCTGGCTTATCAGCCCGCAGGTTAACGGCGAGTGGAGCCGCTTTACCGGCTACTTCTCACCGCGCAAAGCGTCTTACGATACGCCGGAGATGAAAGCGTATCTGCAAAAAGATCCGCGCGCGGCAATCGCGCTGGAACAGCTGAAATACGCGCATCCGTGGTACTCCACTTATGAAACGGTGGCGGTACGTAAGGCGATGGAAAACCAGCTGGCCGCTGTGGTTAACGACCAGAAGGTAACGCCGGAAGCGGCCGCGAAAGCCGCGCAGCAGGAAGCCGACACGCTGATGAAACCATACGTTGAGAAAACCGCGCTGGCGGAAGTGAAGTAATACTACTGGCGCCTTCATACTGTGTGAAGGCGCCAGAATGTTATTGCCCGATCGCTGCAAACACCTCCGCAATCGCCACTGCTCCCGGGTCGGTTACGCCGTCGAGATTCTGTTTATTCACGTAGGACGAACGTCCGGCACCTGCTTTTTGCATTGTCGCCGTACGCGCAGCGCCCTGCTTCGCCGCGGTGATAGCCGCGCTGAGATCACTGTCGCGCAATGCTTCCAGCGCAGGCTGGAGCGCGTCGATCAACGTGCGATCACCGAGATCCGCGCCACCGTAGTGTTTCATTTGCTTCAGACCGTTCAGCAGCGCGTCCGGTAATGCTTTGCCATTCTGTACGGATTGCCCCGCCGCCGTGAAAAAGATAGACATCAGCACGCCGCTGGAGCCGCCCATTACCGTTGCCAGCCGCTCGCCGGTCAGCTGGAGCAATTGTGCGGTGTTGTTGAGCGGCAGTTTGTTCTGCGCCAGCAACTGCGCAATTTCACGCGCGCCTTCAGCAAAGGTGGAGCCGGTATCGCCGTCGCCGACTTTCGCATCGAGCGCGTTCAGCCGGTTTTCAAGATTGATCAGCGTTTGCGTTGCTGTCGCCACCAGCGCTTTCACCCGCGGGTTGTCAGACGGTGTCACTTCCACGCTGTCATGAATTTTTCCATGCTTCAGCGTTTTCAACGGCGCGAAGGCAACAGGTTTCTGCCAGCCGACGGTCTCAACTTCTTCTTTCAATGCCGCTTCAAAGACAGGATTTAACGTCAGCAGAGACAGCGAAAAGCCTTTCATATCGAGCGAGCTCACCAGCGGCGCCGGGCCAACCAGGTACGCGAGTTGATCTTTCAGCGCCGAGTGCGCCAGCTCTTTCGTCAGCAGCGCCATCTCCAGCGCCGACACGCCGCCGAGGTTGTTAATCAGCACCGCGACGCGTGCATCACCCACTTTCTCTTTCAGCGGCGCCACCAGCGTATCAATGATCGTTTTGCTATTGTGGCTGTCGACGACAGAGGCACCCGGTTCGCCGTGGATCCCCAGCCCCAGTTCAACCTGACCGTGTTTGATACGGCTTTCGTCATCGTCGCTGCCCGGCAGATTGCAGGTTTCCATCGCCACACCGAGGCTGAACACGCTGTCGCACGCCTTCTGAGCGATGTCGCGTACTTCGCACAACGATTTCCCCTGTTCGGCAGCATACCCGGCAATTTTGTGCACCAGCGCCGTGCCGGCAATACCGCGCGGTTGTTTGTTATCCGGCAGCGCGATGTCGTCCGCGACAATCACCATTTCCACCTTCAGGCCGTAGCGTTTCGCTTTCTCTGCCGCGAGGCCAAAGTTAAGGCGATCGCCGGTATAGTTTTTTACAATCAACAGGCAGCCGCGATCACCAGTTACCGCCACAATGGCGTTCAGCACCGCATCGACGCTCGGCGAAGCAAAGAGATCGCCACACACCGCGGCGGTCAGCATCCCCTTGCCGACGAACCCGGCATGCGCAGGCTCGTGTCCCGAGCCGCCACCAGAAATCACCGCCACGCGGGATTTATCCCAGTCGCCACGCGCGACGATACGAATCGCCGGATCGATATCCAGCGTCACAAGATTGCCATGCGGCGCAGACAACACTAAACCTTCAATGGCATCATTAACCAGCTGTTTGCGGTCATTAAAAAAGAATCTGGACATAATTTCCCAAAAAAAAGTAAACCGTATGCAAAGCATAGTTCGCACTGGATAATACGCCGCAAAGTGCAGAATTTACTGAGTCGCTTTGACGTCAGGTTGCCTATACTGCTCGCAGGACCAACGGAGGAAGAATCATGAGCGCACCCTTGTTAATAGCGCGTACCATCGATAAAGAGCTGTTTTTGTTGCCAGGCATGGCGAACCGGCATGGGCTGATTACCGGTGCGACGGGGACAGGCAAAACTGTCACTCTGCAGAAACTGGCGGAATCTTTTTCGGAGATTGGCGTTCCGGTCTTTATGGCCGACGTCAAAGGCGACCTGACCGGCGTCGCCAGAGAGGGACAATCGTCAGAGAAGTTGCAGGAGCGACTAAAAAAGATCGGTGCCACTGACTGGGAGTCTCATGATAATCCGGTGGTGCTGTGGGATATCTTCGGCGAAAAAGGCCACCCGGTACGTGCCACGGTGTCTGACCTTGGGCCGTTGCTGCTCGCCCGCCTGCTGAACCTTAATGAAGTGCAGTCCGGCGTGCTGAACATTATTTTTCAGATTGCCGATGACCAGGGCCTGCTGCTGCTTGATTTTAAAGATCTGCGCGCCATTACGCAGTACATCGGCGATAACGCCAAAGGCTTCCAGAACCAGTACGGCAATATCAGCAGCGCATCGGTGGGCGCTATTCAGCGTGGGCTGCTGACGCTGGAGCAACAGGGTGCGGAACATTTCTTCGGCGAGCCGATGCTCGACATCAAAGACTGGATGCGCACCGACAGCAATGGCAAAGGGATCATCAACATCCTCAGTGCGGAAAAGCTCTACCAGATGCCTAAACTCTACGCTGCCAGTCTGCTGTGGATGCTCTCCGAACTGTACGAACAACTGCCGGAAGCGGGCGATCTCGAAAAACCGAAACTGGTGTTCTTCTTCGATGAAGCCCATCTGCTGTTCAGCGACGCACCTGACGTCCTGCTGGATAAAGTCGAGCAGGTGATCCGCCTGATCCGTTCAAAAGGGGTCGGCGTGTACTTTGTGTCACAAAACCCGTCCGACGTCCCGGACAAGGTACTCGGGCAACTGGGTAACCGCGTTCAGCATGCGCTGCGCGCCTTTACACCAAAAGATCAGAAAGCCGTCAAAGCGGCGGCAGAGACCATGCGCGCCAACCCGGCCTTTGATACTGAGAAAGCCATCCAGGAGCTGGGCACTGGTGAAGCGCTGATCTCCTTCCTTGACGAAAAAGGCAGTCCATCGGTGGTCGAACGCGCGATGGTAATCGCCCCGTGCTCACGAATGGGGCCAGTGACGGACGACGAGCGTAACGGGCTTATCAACAATTCACCGATGTACGGTAAGTATGAAGATGACGTTGATCGTGAATCCGCCTTTGAGATGCTGCAAAAAAGTGTTCAGGTAGCGACAGAAGCGCAAAGCGCGCCGCCGGCTAAGGGGAATAACGTGGAAGTTGATGACGGCATTCTCGGCGGTCTGAAGGATATTCTCTTCGGGACTACCGGTCCACGTGGCGGCAAGCGAGACGGCGTGGTGCAAACCATGGCGAAAAGCGCAGCGCGTCAGGTGACGAACCAGATTGTGCGTGGCGTGCTGGGAAGTTTATTAGGCGGAAGACGTCGGTAGTATTAACACCGCGCTCCCCGGCGGGGAGCGCGATTTCGGTTACTGATAGACCGGCAGCAGATTAAAGCTCGACAGCAGATGCACCGCGGCGTTACCGACACCGAACAGCAGGATCAGCACAATCATTGGCTTGCCGCCCCAGACGCGGAACTGCGGGCTGCCGAAGCGTTTACGCGACGCGTTCGCCAGCAGCGCCGGAACAATCGCCGCCCAGATCGTTGCCGCCAGCCCTGCATAGCCAATGGCGTACAGGAAACCGTTCGGCCACAACAGACCGCCAGCTACCGGCGGCAGGAAAGTCAGCAGCGCAGTTTTGAAACGCCCCATTGCGGAATCATCGAAACCAAACAGATCCGCCAGGTAATCAAATAGCCCCAGTGTCACGCCGAGGAATGAGCTCGCCACCGCAAAGTTGGAGAACACCACCAGCAGCACATCAAGGCTACGGCTGTTCAGTACACCGCTCAGCGCCTGCACCAGCACATCAATGTTGCCGCCCTTCTGCGCAATGCCAATAAATTCCGGGCGAGGAATGTTGCCCATGGTGCCCAGCAACCAGATCACGTACAGACCCAGCGCCAGCAGGGTGCCGTAAATCAGGCAGCGGGTAATGGTGCGGGGATCTTTGCCGTAATACTTCATCAGGCTCGGCACGTTGCCGTGATAGCCAAACGATGCCAGACAGAACGGCAGCGTCATCAGCAGATAAGGCATGTACGAGGTATTCGGTTCCGCCACATTCAGCAGCGTCGCAGGTTGTACATGACCCAGCAGACTGCCAAATGTGAGGAAGAAGGTAATGACCTTCGCGCCCAGCACAATCGCCGTCATACGGCTGACCGCTTTGGTACTCATCCAGACGATAAACGCCACCAGCAAAGCAAAGCCGAAACCTGCGGCCCGTGCCGGTACGTTCAGTGACAGCTCGCTAAAGGTATGGTGTAAAATCGAACCGCTCGCCGAGATATAGGCGTAGGTCAGAATATAAAGCACGAACGCAATCGAGATCCCGTTCACCACGTTCCAGCCCTTGCCGAGCAGATCTTTAGTGATGGTATCGAAGCTGGAGCCGATGCGGTAGTTGAGGTTGGCCTCGAGGATCATCAGCCCCGAGTGCAGCATACAGAACCAGGTGAAAAGCAGCGCCGCCAGCGACCAGAAAAACCACGCACCGGACATCACAACAGGTAATGAGAACATCCCTGCCCCGATAATCGTTCCGCCGATGATGACCACGCCGCCAAACAGTGACGGTCGGGTTGCTGTGGTAGTGAGTGTCGCCATGCGAGCCTTCTCCAGAAAAACGGTGATCTGATAACGTGATGCACTGTACCAGTACACGAGTACAAATGGAATAAAAAAAGCCCCAATCACAGGGATCGAGGCTGTATATTTTACTTTACGTAAGTGAACGTAGTTTTTTACGCGGTAATTACGCGTCACGACGACGGCTGCTGCCGTTGTCATCACGGCGCGGGGCGCGACCTTCGCGGCGCTCACCACCAAAGCTACGGCCGCCTTCGCGACGTTCGCCAGAGAAGCGACGACCTTCACCACGACCGCCTTCACGACGCTCGCCACCGAAACCACGACCACCGCCACGACGTTCACCGCCACGGTCAGGACGCGGCTGCGCATCGCCCAACAGCTGCATGTTCATCGGCTTGTTCAGGATACGGGTACGCGTAAAGTGCTGCAGCACTTCACCCGGCATGCCTTTCGGCAGCTCGATGGTAGAGTGAGACGCAAACAGCTTAATGTTGCCAATGTAACGGCTGCTGATGTCGCCTTCGTTGGCGATAGCGCCCACGATATGACGCACTTCAACACCATCATCACGGCCCACTTCAATGCGGTACAGTTCCATGTCACCCACATCACGACGCTCGCGACGCGGACGATCTTCACGCGGACCACGGTCATTACGGTCGCCACGACGCTCAAAGCGATCGTCACGGTCACGGAACTCACGCTTCGGACGCATCGGCGCGTCTGGCGGCAGGATCAGCGGACGTTCACCCTGCGCCATTTTCAGCAGTGCAGCGGCCAGCGTTTCCATATCCAGTTCCTGACCTTCCGGCTGCAGTTTGCCGAGCAGGTTACGGTACTGGTCCAGATCGCTGCTTTCCAGCTGCTGCTGAACTTTCGCGGCGAATTTTTCCAGACGGCGTTTGCCCAGCAGTTCTGCGTTCGGCAGTTCCACTTCCGGAATGGTCAGCTTCATCAGACGTTCGATGTTGCGCAGCAGACGACGCTCACGGTTCTCAACGAACAGCAGCGCGCGGCCAGCACGACCCGCACGACCGGTACGGCCGATACGGTGAACGTAAGATTCGGTATCCATCGGGATATCGTAGTTAACCACCAGGCTGATACGCTCAACGTCCAGGCCACGGGCCGCAACGTCTGTCGCGATCAGGATATCCAGACGACCATCTTTCAGACGATCCAGGGTTTGCTCACGCAGGGACTGGTTCATGTCACCGTTCAGCGCCGCGCTGTTGTAGCCGCTACGCTCAAGGGCTTCGGCCACTTCCAGGGTCGCGTTTTTGGTGCGAACGAAGATAATCGCCGCATCAAAGTCTTCCGCTTCCAGGAAACGCACCAGCGCTTCGTTTTTACGCATACCCCAGACAGTCCAGTAGCTCTGGCTGATGTCAGGACGGGTAGTGACGCTGGACTGAATACGCACTTCCTGCGGCTCTTTCATGAAGCGGCGGGTAATGCGACGGATCGCTTCCGGCATCGTTGCGGAGAACAGGGCAGTCTGATGACCTTCCGGGATCTCCGCCATAATGGTTTCTACGTCTTCGATGAAGCCCATGCGCAGCATTTCGTCAGCTTCATCCAGTACCAGACCGCTCAGTTTAGAGAGATCCAGGGTGCCGCGTTTCAGGTGATCCAGCAGACGACCCGGCGTACCGACGACAATCTGCGGTCCCTGACGCAGGGCGCGTAACTGCACGTCATAACGCTGGCCGCCGTACAGGGCTACTACGTTTACGCCGCGCATATGTTTAGAGAAATCCGTCATTGCTTCAGCTACCTGCACCGCGAGTTCGCGGGTCGGTGCCAGCACCAGGATTTGCGGTGCTTTCAGTTCCGGATCAAGATTGTTAAGCAGCGGCAAAGAGAACGCTGCAGTTTTGCCGCTACCGGTCTGGGCCATACCCAGAACATCGCGACCGCCCAACAGGTGTGGAATACATTCCGCCTGGATCGGGGATGGTTTTTCGTAACCCAGATCGTTGAGTGCTTCGAGGATAGGAGCCTTAAGACCCAGATCTGCAAAAGTGGTTTCGAATTCAGCCATGTAGTACGTGTGCCTCAATATGAATGGCGGCCAGTCTACATAACTCATCGTGAAAACTTACGGCAATTTTCATTGAAAAGTGTGAACCGGCTCAAATTAGTTGAATTAACGAACAATAAAGCCCTCACCCGCGAAGGTGATGGCAATCAAAAGACTTTGGGCTGATGTGTTCGTCAGCTATTGCTGGTCCGATTCTGCCAGGTCATCTTGCTCCTGGCCCAGGAGCGATAATTCCAACAATGCGTATCGGTGCTCAACAAAGTTATGAACGTTGTTAGCCACCGCCAGTTTGAACAGTGCCGTAGCGCTGTCCATGTCCCCCAGACTTAGGTAATACTTACCTAAATAGAAGTTGGTTTCACTGAGATGCTCAGCGAGCGAGGTGTTATCCGTTGCGTCCGCCTTCAGTCTTTCCATTAGCGTTTGTTCGCTAATGTCACCGAGGTAGAACTCGACAATGTTCCATCCCCATTGCTCTTTATCCGATTTATCAAAGCGCTGTTTCAGTGCTTCGCGCGCCTGCTTTTCGTCGAGTTTACGCTCAACGACATAAAGCCACAGGCTTCGGAAAGGATCATTGGGATCGTCTTGATAAAACGCCAGCAGATCATCTTGCGCTAACTTAATGCGACCGCCGTAATACAGTGCGATGCCGCGATTTAAATGCGCATAATTGTAAGTTGGATCAAGCTCAAGTACAGAATCAAACGCTTCATAGGCAGCATCAAAATTGCCTGCCTGCGTTAAATAAATGCCTAAGTAATTGAATACTTCAGGCATATCCGGTCGGATTGCCAGCGCTTGTGAAAAATCATTTCGCGCCAGAGCCCTCAGACCGAGACTATCATACAACACTCCGCGCTCATATAAAAGCTGTGCGCGTTCGTCATCGGTTAAAGCCCGACTGGCAAGAATTTGTTCCATGCGTGCCAGAATCACTTCTTGCTGCAAAGTCGGTTGCAATGGTACCGCGAGGACTTCACTCTTACGCCAGGCAGAGTTGCTGCATCCTGCCAGGGTGAGTGCTGTCGCAACGAAACACCAGCGCAAAAAAGGCTTCATTTCCCACTCCCGAAGACAACTATTGGATGAACGTCCTGTTCCCCGGTTGCAAATCAGGCATCCTGCCGGGTCAATACGCCCTCCGCTTTCGCGGAGGGCAAATGGCAACCTTACTCGCCCTGTTCCGCAGCCGGTGCTTCCGGCGCGGCGACAGGCTGAGACTGCTCGGTCGCTTCTTTAATGCTCAGACGGATACGGCCCTGACGGTCAACTTCCAGCACTTTCACTGGTACTTCCTGACCCATCTGCAGGTAGTCGGTCACTTTCTCTACGCGCTTGTCAGCGATCTGAGAGATATGTACCAGACCTTCTTTACCGCCACCGATGGCAACGAACGCGCCAAAGTCGACGATACGGGTCACTTTACCATTGTAGACACGGCCTACTTCGATCTCAGCAGTGATCTCTTCGATACGACGGATAGCGTGTTTTGCTTTGTCGCCGTCGGTCGCTGCGATCTTCACGGTGCCATCATCATCGATTTCGATGGTGGTGCCGGTTTCGTCAGTCAGCGCGCGGATCACAGAGCCGCCTTTACCGATCACGTCTTTGATCTTGTCCGGATTGATCTTGATGGTGTGGATACGCGGCGCGAACTCAGAGATGTCACCACGCGGCGCGTTGATCGCCTGTTCCATCACGCTCAGGATGTGCAGACGCGCACCTTTCGCCTGGTTCAGAGCAACCTGCATGATCTCTTTGGTGATGCCTTCAATTTTGATATCCATCTGCAGCGCAGAGATACCGTCGCGGGAACCCGCCACTTTGAAGTCCATGTCACCCAGGTGGTCTTCGTCACCCAGAATGTCAGACAGCACAACGAAGTTGTCGCCTTCTTTCACCAGACCCATCGCGATACCCGCAACAGCTGCTTTCACCGGCACACCCGCGTCCATCAGCGCCAGAGAAGCGCCACAGACGGAAGCCATAGAAGAAGAGCCGTTAGATTCGGTGATTTCAGAGACCACACGAACGGTGTACGGGAATTCATCCATGGTCGGCATAACCGCCAGCACACCACGTTTCGCCAGACGACCGTGACCAATTTCACGACGCTTCGGCGAACCCACCATGCCGGTTTCACCCACGGAGTACGGAGGGAAGTTGTAGTGGAACAGGAAGCTGTCAGTGCGCTCGCCCATCAGTTCGTCGATGATCTGCGCATCACGGGCGGTGCCCAGCGTCGCGGTGACCAGCGCCTGTGTTTCACCACGGGTGAACAGCGCGGAGCCGTGAGTACGCGGCAGCACGCCAGTACGCACATCCAGACCACGGATCATGTCTTTTTCGCGACCATCGATACGCGGCTCGCCGGCCAGGACGCGGCTACGAACAACGTTTTTCTCGATAGCGTGCAGGATTTCGCCAAGCTCGTTAGCATCCAGCGTTTCGTCTTCTGCCACCAGCGCATCGATGGTTTCAGATTTGATTACGTCAACCTGCGCGTAACGTTCCTGCTTGTCGGTGATGCGGTAAGCATCGCTCAGACGTGCTTCCGCCAGTGCAGCAACGCGTGCGTTCAGCGCGTCGTTTGCCGCTTCCGGCTGCCAGTCCCAGCGCGGTTTGCCCGCTTCTTTGACCAGCTCGTTGATGTTCTGAATGACGATCTGCTGCTGCTCGTGGCCATAGACCACCGCGCCCAGCATCTGATCTTCGCTCAGCAGTTCCGCTTCGGATTCCACCATCAGCACAGCGGCTTCGGTACCGGCAACCACCAGATCCAGTTTGCTGGTTTTCAGCTCTTCCTGGGTCGGGTTCAGCACGTACTGGTCGTTGATGTAACCGACGCGGGCGGCGCCGATAGGGCCATTGAACGGAATGCCGGACAGAGACAGTGCCGCAGAAGCACCGATCATCGCGACGATATCCGGGTTAACCTGCGGGTTAACGGAAACCACGGTTGCAATGACCTGGACTTCGTTAACGAAACCTTCCGGGAACAGCGGGCGAACCGGGCGGTCAATCAGACGCGCGATCAGCGTTTCGCCTTCGCTTGGACGGCCTTCACGACGGAAGAAACCACCGGGGATTTTACCGGCAGCGTAAGTACGCTCCTGGTAGTTAACGGTTAGCGGGAAGAAGTCCTGACCCGGCTTGGCTTTTTTCTGACCTACCACGGTGACGAATACCGCGGTGTCATCCATGCTTACCATCACAGCGGCCGTTGCCTGGCGCGCCATCATGCCGGTTTCCAGTGTTACGGTATGTTGACCGTACTGGAATTTACGAACGATCGGATTAAGCAAAATAATATCCTTTACTTGATTGGGGGACAGCACACCCTGCTGGTATGCCGACCAGTGCACCCGATCCTCTTGCATCCTCGCGACTAATGACAATCCTAACCCGCGCCGGGTCAAGCCTCTCATTAGCCGCGCGAACCTCTGCAATGAAGATCATTTAAAGCAACAATACATTAGTTTCCAGTGAATTGCTGCCATCAGCTTGAAAAAAGGGGCCATGAAGGCCCCTCTTTATGAAACTCGCCAGACTTAGCGACGCAGGCCCAGACGCTCGATCAGCGCGGTGTAGCGTGCAACATCTTTACGTTTCAGGTAGTCGAGCAGTTTACGACGCTGAGAAACCATGCGCAGCAGACCACGACGGCTGTGGTGATCTTTTTTGTGCTCTGCAAAGTGACCCTGCAGGTGGTTGATCTGTGCAGTCAGCAGAGCAACCTGAACTTCGGTAGAACCGCTGTCGTTAGAACCACGACCGAACTCGGAAACGATTTTAGCTTTAGCTTCAACGCTTAGAGACATTTTAAACTCCAGAATTAAAAAGAAATAAAGGGTGCCGATCTCTAATTCAGCCACCCTGAGATTAACGCAGCGACAATTGTTAAACAAATGTGCAGACGTCAAGCGGCAATATTCTACTCGCAGCGCCCTGTAATCGCAAGATGAGCGCGCTTTACTGCGGGTATTCCACCACCAGACGACGCGGCGCAACACGGCCTTCGTCGTCGATTTCGCCCATCCCGATAAACGCTTCGTCATCGCCTTCTGTCACGCGGACCAGACCCGTGACGGGCGCCTGTGAAGCACGCACCGGCTGCCCCTGCTTAAAGTAAGCGGCGACAACCGTCGGAATGTTCACCCGCGGGAAATCAGAAGCGGGACTGTCCATCGGCATCAATAACGGATCCAGCAACTGCGCGGCGGGGATTTCCTGTTCTTGCGCCTGCTCAACTAACGCGTGAAGCTGCTCAAGCGTCACCATTCGCTCAACAGGGTATTTGCTCACCGCCAGACGACGCAGGAAAATGACATGCGCGCCGCAGCCGAGCTTTTCGCCTAAATCGTCAATGATGGTACGAATGTAGGTACCTTTAGAGCAGTGAACTTCCAGCTCCAGCTCATTCCCTTCATGGCGAATAAACAGCAGTTCGTAGACAGTGATGGGCCGGGCTTCACGCGGGACGTCAATCCCCTGACGTGCGTATTCGTACAGTTTTTTACCCTGATACTTAAGCGCGGAATACATCGACGGCACTTGCATCGTGTCGCCACGGAAGCTGTCCAGCGCCGCAGCCAATTGGGCGTCGGTAAACGTCACCGGACGCTCTTCGACGATTTCGCCATCCGCATCAGAGGTGTCGGTACGCTGACCGAGACGCGCGATAACACGATAACGCTTATCGGAATCCAGCAGGTACTGCGAAAACTTGGTCGCTTCACCGAGGCAAATCGGCAGCATGCCGGTCGCCAGCGGGTCCAGCGCACCAGTATGTCCGGCACGGTTGGCGTTATAAATCCGCTTTACCTTTTGCAGAACATCATTGCTGGACGCACCCTGCGGTTTGTCCAGCAGCAGCACACCATGGACATCACGACCACGACGACGAGGACGACTCATCAGTCCTCCTTGCTGTCGTCCGGGTTCACACGACGTTCTTCGTCATGCTTCACCACGTTGGTCACCAGGTTTGACATGCGCATCCCTTCGACCAGCGAGTTATCGTAGAAGAAGGTCAGCTCAGGCACGATGCGCAGGCGCATGGCTTTGCCGAGCAGCGTACGGATAAAACCAGACGCTTCCTGTAACGCTTTGATGCCTGCTTTGACGGCGGCTTCATCTTTGTCGTTCAGGAAGGTGACAAATACTTTGGCATAGGCCAGGTCACGGGACATTTCAACACCAGAAACGGTGGTCATCATACCCAGACGCGGGTCTTTGATTTCGCGCTGCAGGATGATAGCAATCTCTTTTTGCATCTCCTGCGCCACACGCTGCGGGCGACCAAATTCTTTCGCCATAATAAATTCTCCAGACTAAAGACAAAAAAGGGGCAAAAGCCCCTTTTGAAATACATTGCCGGGTGGCGCTGGGCTTACCCGGCTCCCCCCTTTTAATCCACTAAGGGTTTTGAGTTGCGGCAAGGCGGCAAACTTGTGAATCCCCGGGAACATAGATAACTATGTGACCGGAGTGAACAAGTGCAGCCAACACAGCCGCGGCTCAAAAGACGACGTGGATTACTCGATCGTACGCTGGATTTCGATAATCTCGAACACTTCGATCATATCGCCGGTACGCACGTCGTTGTAGTTCTTCACGCCGATACCACATTCCATACCATTACGGACTTCGTTAACGTCATCTTTGAAGCGGCGCAGGGATTCCAGCTCGCCTTCGTAGATAACCACGTTGTCACGCAGAACACGGATCGGGTTGTGACGTTTGACCACACCTTCGGTAACCATACAACCTGCGATGGCGCCAAATTTCGGTGATTTGAATACGTCACGCACTTCAGCCAGACCGATGATCTGCTGTTTCAGTTCCGGAGACAGCATGCCGCTCATCGCCGCTTTTACTTCGTCGATCAGGTTATAGATGACGGAGTAGTAACGCAGATCCAGGCTTTCTGCTTCGATCACGCGGCGAGCAGAAGCATCGGCACGGACGTTAAAGCCCACCAGAATGGCGTTGGATGCGGCGGCCAGCGTCGCGTCGGTTTCGGTGATACCACCTACGCCGGAACCGACAATCTTCACTTTCACTTCGTCAGTAGACAGTTTCAGCAGTGAGTCGGTGATCGCTTCCACAGAACCCTGAACGTCCGCTTTCAGTACGATGTTCACTTCGTGGACTTCGCCCTCGGTCATGTTGGCAAACATGTTCTCGAGTTTAGATTTCTGCTGACGCGCCAGTTTAACTTCGCGGAATTTGCCCTGACGATACAGTGCCACTTCACGGGCTTTCTTCTCGTCACGAACCACGGTCACTTCATCACCCGCCGCCGGAACGCCGGACAGACCGAGGATCTCAACCGGAATAGACGGACCCGCTTCAAGCACTTCCTGACCCAGTTCGTCACGCATTGCACGAACACGGCCATATTCGAAGCCACAGAGTACGATGTCGCCTTTGTTCAGCGTACCTTCGCGAACCAGAACCGTCGCCACCGGGCCACGACCTTTATCCAGGAAGGATTCGATCACCGCCCCGCTCGCCATGCCTTTACGGATCGCTTTCAGCTCCAGCACTTCTGCCTGCAGCAGAATAGCGTTCAGCAGATCGTCGATACCGGTTCCTGCTTTCGCTGAAACGTGGACGAACTGGCAGTCGCCGCCCCACTCTTCAGGGATGATGCCGTACTGAGCCAGTTCGTTTTTGACGCGATCCGGATCGGCTTCTGGCTTATCAATTTTGTTCACTGCAACCACTACCGGCACCTGCGCCGCTTTCGCGTGCTGGATAGCTTCGATAGTCTGCGGCATCACGCCGTCGTCAGCAGCGACCACCAGAACAACGATATCCGTCGCCTGCGCACCACGTGCACGCATCGCGGTAAACGCGGCGTGGCCCGGGGTATCCAGGAATGTGATCATGCCATTTTCAGTTTCAACGTGATAAGCACCGATGTGCTGGGTAATACCCCCCGCTTCACCGGATGCCACTTTCGTTGAGCGAATGTAGTCGAGCAGCGAGGTTTTACCGTGGTCAACGTGACCCATGATGGTTACTACCGGTGCGCGCGGTTCAGCCGCAGCGCCCGTATCACGGTCGCTCATTACCGCTTCTTCCAGCTCGTTTTCACGACGCAGGATAACTTTGTGGCCCATCTCTTCGGCAACCAGCTGTGCGGTTTCCTGATCGATGACCTGGTTGATGGTCGCCATTGCGCCCAGTTTCATCATCGCTTTGATGACCTGAGAACCTTTAACCGCCATCTTGTTCGCCAGATCGCCAACAGTGATGGTTTCGCCGATAACTACGTCACGGTTCACCGCCTGCGCTGGCTTCTGGAAGCCCTGCTGCAGAGTGGAACCTTTACGCTTACCGCCTTTACCACCGCGAACCGCTGCACGCGCTTCTTCGCGATCAGCTTTAGATTCCGCGTGTTTGTTGCCTTTTTTCGGTCGTGCAGCTTTCGCGTTACGTCCGCGACCACGACCGCCTTCTACTTCACGATCGCTTTCGTCTTCAGCCTGGCGCGCATGTTGAGAAGTGGTGACGTGGTAGTCGCTCTTGTCGTCTTCCACGGTATCCTGTTCATTCCAGGTGTTAGCATTTTCTTCCGCCATGCGGCGAGCTTCTTCCGCAACGCGACGGGCTTCAGCTTCCAGTTTACGACGCGCTTCTTCTTCCGCTTTACGCTTCAGTTCAGCAGCTTCGTTTTCCCGGCGAACCTTCTCAGCCTGGGTGGTTTTGGTTTTTTCGTCGATTTGTTGATTGCTCACTTTGTCTTTTTCCGCTACTTCGCGTTTCGCCTTGTCTGCGGCATCACGCTTAGCTTGTTCTGCGGCCTCACGTTCAGCTTTTAATTGCGCCTCACGCTTGGCTGCTTCCTCAGCTTCACGACGGGCTTGCTCTTCCGCTTCACGCTGCGCTTCTTCTTCGGCCGCGAGACGCTCAGCTTCTTGAGGGTCGCGTTTTACAAAGGTGCGTTTTTTGCGGACTTCAATCTGTACCGATTTACTTTTCCCACCGGTACCCTGAATGCTTAATGTGCTACGCGTTTTGCGCTGCAACGTCAACTTATCCGGGCCTGAACCATGTTCGCGGTTCAGGTGCGTTAATAAAGTTTGCTTCTCTTGCGCGGTCACAGAGTCTTCAGCGGACTTCGGGATCCCTGCATCAGCAAATTGCTGTACCAGGCGTTCCACGGAAGTCTGAATCTCTGCGGCCAGCGATTTTACGGTTACATCTGTCATGCTGTTCCTTCCTGCTACAGTTTATTACGCTTCGTCACCGAACCAGCAAATATTGCGGGCGGCCATGATGAGTTCACCAGCCTTCTCGTCGGTCATCCCTTCGATATCAGCCAGGTCATCAACGCCCTGTTCGGCGAGATCTTCCAGCGTACAAACACCACGGGCAGCCAGTTTGAATGCCATTGCGCGATCCAGACCTTCAAGGTTCAGCAGATCGTCAGCCGGTTTGTTGTCACCGAGGCTTTCTTCCTGAGCCAGCGCCAGCGTGGTCAGTGCGTTTTTCGCGCGTTCGCGGAGCGCTTCTACGGTCGGTTCATCAAGACCGTCAATTTCCAGCAGCTCTTTGATCGGCACATAGGCCAGTTCTTCCAGTGAAGAGAATCCTTCTTCCACCAGCACCGTGGCAAAATCTTCATCAATATCGAGATACCTGGTGAAGGTATCGATAGCGGCATGCGCTTCGGCCTGATGTTTCGCCTGCAGGTCATCAACGGTCATCACGTTGAGCTCCCAGCCGCTCAGCTGTGAAGCCAGACGCACGTTCTGACCATTACGGCCGATGGCCTGCGCCAGGTTACCGGCTTCAACCGCGATATCCATGGTGTGTTTGTCTTCGTCGACCACAATGGAGGCGACATCAGCAGGCGCCATGGCGTTGATCACGAACTGGGCCGGGTTGTCGTCCCACAGTACGATATCAATGCGCTCACCACCCAGTTCGGTGGAGACAGCCTGTACGCGCGCGCCGCGCATGCCAACACAAGCACCGACCGGGTCGATACGCTTGTCGTTGGTTTTCACAGCGATTTTCGCGCGAGAACCAGGATCGCGAGCAGCGGCTTTGATTTCGATAACTTCTTCACCGATTTCCGGCACTTCAATGCGGAACAGCTCAATCAGCATTTCCGGTTTGGAGCGAGTTACAAACAGCTGTGCGCCACGCGCTTCCGGACGAACGGCGTACAAAACGCCGCGAATGCGGTCACCCGGGCGGAAGTTTTCGCGCGGCAGCATGTCTTCACGCAGGATAACAGCTTCAGCGTTGCTGCCGAGATCCAAAGAGATGTTGTCGCGGTTCACTTTCTTCACCACACCAGTGATGATTTCGCCTTCGTGCTCGCGGAACTGATCAACCACCATCGCGCGCTCAGCTTCACGCACTTTCTGTACGATAACCTGTTTAGCGGTCTGGGTGGTGATACGGTCAAACGTCACCGATTCAATCTGATCTTCAACATAGTCGCCAACGTTGAAGCTTTCGTCTTCAAAACGGGCGGCTTCCAGGGTGATTTCTTTGGTCGGCTGGGTGACTTCTTCAACCACTAACCAACGACGGAAGGTATCGAAGTCGCCGCTTTTGCGATCGATTTCAACGCGAACATCGATTTCCTGTTCGTATTTTTTCTTGGTGGCCGTTGCCAGAGCACTTTCCAGCGCTTCGAAGATCTTCTCACGCGGCAGCGCTTTTTCGTTGGAAACGGCTTCAACAACAGCCAAAATTTCTTTGTTCATCGGGGCCTTTCACCTCAATCCAGACTGTTAAAAGTGGGGAACCAGGTTCGCCTTCTGGATGTTACTCAGCGCGAACACTTCATCTTTTCCTTCGACGGTTACCGTGATCATCTCACCGTCGACCGCTTTAATGATGCCCTGCCATTTGCGACGATTCTGAACCGCCATACGCAGGACCAGCGTGGCCTCTTCACCCACAAAACGCGTGTAGTGCTCAGCGGTGAACAGAGGGCGATCGAGGCCTGGGGAAGACACCTCCAGGTTATAGGCGACGGTGATAGGATCTTCGACATCCATCACCGCGCTGACCTGGTGGCTCACATCAGCGCAATCATCAACATTGATGCCGTCTTCACTATCAATATAGATGCGCAGCGTCGATGTGCGACCGCGAACGAATTCAATGCCGACCAGCTCGAATCCTAAGGCTTCAACTGGCGCAGTGAGCATCTCAGTTAATTTCTGCTCTAATGTGGACAAACCCACCCCCAAGACATAAAAAAAGGGCGTATAGCCCAGTTATTCTGTAGTCAGATAACAAAAAACCCCGATAAATCGGGGCTTTAGATAACTGAACCCTATAACCGCAAATGCGGTCTGGAAGCATTTTCCGAGAGATTTCTTTCAAATCCAGCTACGAAGCGCAATGTCTTCACATCCTATTTGAAAAAAAACTCTGTGGGAAAATGGTTGCGGGGGCCTCTGTAAACTTCAAAAGATAACCCACTGAAACACAAGAAGATCTCGCGGATAGTTCTACAGCCATCAATTGAATTGTACACTCATCCTTTAGGAAAGGTCAATCCAAGGTTTTGGGTGGGATCATTCAATAGCCTATCCAACTGTGTGAACAGATTTTTGACAATTTATACCACACCAAGGTAGTACCATAATAAAATTATTGCATTTGTTAGCATATGACATAGTACAGGCATTAGTAGTCCTTTGCTGATAATACGCACGTAGCAAAAAAACAAAGAAAGAATAATTAACTCAGCTATTATTGCATTTGATTTGTATTGTACATGAGCTGCCGAGAATATTAATGATACCAATACACAGCAAGCCAGTCGATTATTTGGCAACCATATCAAAAAGCCTTGCAATAAAAAACCACGAAAAATAATTTCTTCAACTATAGGGGCAAAAAACACCATTGCCAGTATGACCGCTAACCATCCTTTGACCGAAGAGTCTATAACCTGTAGGAACCAGTTATTTTCTTCTGTTGTCATTAAATTCGTTAGTATTAAAACTGGTGCAAGTACAGCAACAAACTGAAGCATTAATTTGCCAGAAAATCGACCAATAGTAAGTGTGCCATACTTTTCTTTATATAAGAGCCAACATGGTGTGATAATGATAAATGAAATTAGAACAAAAAGTACAAATGAGTAAGCTGGATTAATGAACGTACCATTGTAAACCCAAATACCAGTAAAAATTGATAAACCATACCAAAGAGTCGGCATCCCAAAGTACCAAAGAGATTGCGCTAACCTTATTGTATAATTTGACATGTTATTCATTCCATTGTCACAAAAATCTCACCACCTATTGGCGAGATTCTTCCCATTGCTTAAGTGTCTTATAAAAATCGATAACTCCCCCAAAATCAATAGTCCATTCAGAAATTTTGATACCATCCTCAGTATGAGTTGAACGTGGTTGTACAAAATCATTAATTCTGGTAGCAGTAAAGCCTTCACATTCGTCAAGAAATAAAACTTTGTTTTGTATAAAAGTCTTATCCCCATGAAAATATAGAATCCACGCAAATATAAATTTAACATTTTCAGGGAGGTACATCGACACAGCTAAAACGGCGTGTTTTTTAGTTGCCAAACCATACTCAAGAGACCTGAGCCAAGAAAGTTTGTAATCATCTATACTCCAATATGTTAAAGGGATATTCATCATTTCTGTGAATTCATCGATAACAATAGATGCAGGTGATGCAAGTTCGCCATCAATATACACCAGATTCTTATCAGGAAAAATACCAAACATATATTAATCCTTAATCCTGTCAGATTGCTATCATAAGTTCCTATTCTGTTCCCTTTTCGGTCAAACATTTTCCAGCCATTTGTAACGTTATGACTATCAATATCAGGGGTAATATAGTTTTTTCCATCAGAATAAACTGGTTGTCCATGAGAGTTAAATGGTGCTTTCTGTTGTGGGATTCTACGATCGAATCCTAAGTTTTTAGCGGCTTCTTGAGCCTCTTTGCCCTTAAGGGCAAGATAAGCCAAATCATCTTTGCTTGGCCCCTCCGGTATCGGTGTGACAGTTGTATTACCGCCAGTATCAGGATTACCACCAGGGTCACCTGTATTGGTTACGCTCTGACCTGAAGGCTGATTATTTCCTGTATGTGTAAGCCCTTGTTCACCACTTTGATCAGGATTAACCAGTTTACCACCAGTTGGGTCCTGTTCAGCTATTGGTAACTCAGTATGCCCCGGTCCGCGTGTTCCATCACGGCTCGGATCGCGCACAGCACATTGCTCGCGGGTTCCTTCACAGCTTCCAGCTATATCAAGATCATCAGTGGTATTATTCACCTGATACTGTGAGCCCTGGCCGACTGCACCGGCTACCGCACCGGAGCCAGCAGCAGCGGCTGAGTTTCCTGCGGCAACAATTGCGAGGGCATTGTTGTCCGAAACAACTCTCTCTGACGCGGATTGCAGGGGCGAAGTCAATTTTCCCCTGTTCTTTCCGTGAGTTACAACTTGTTTTCTCTGCTGTACTTCCGGAACGGCAACTTTTTGCGCTGTTAAGCGTTTTTGGCTCCGCAGACGCTACCGTCCGGCCGTGACACTTGGTCTGCTACCCCACCATCATATCAGTCTGAAGATGTGATGCCACGACACACGCCTCAGAAGCGTTTGTAAGTGGCTGAATAGTTTTATCGTTCTTTTCTAATCAAAGAGTCATATTTTCCAAACTCGGGAAACTGATCATAATTCCCCGTCACATCGACCGTTGTTTGACTCTCTTCGAGTTTATAGGGATTAAACTGTTCTTCTCTTACCACAGCACTACCATCTTCGTTAAAGGTATATGTAGTACCATGCGACACATTCAATATACCTGCACCTTCGCCATCGTGTTCAGCAAACTCTCGATAAACAGCCATTGATAGAAAAAGCTTTCCACTTTCTACCAACTGAAACTGGTACATTAGATACTCTTTTTGCTGCTCATCCAAAAAACCAACCCCTACCATTTTTTTGTTTTTTATCACTTCTAAAAAACACGTTGGCTCTTTATCCGAATCAATAAGCACTGTATATGGAAGGCCGCGAGAATGCAGCTTCTGGGCCTCGTGTTCAGTCAATGGGGTTATTGGTTCTTTGTAACCAATAGACCATTTTTTGCAATAAAAAATATTATGCCTCATTTGTATACCTTTCCGTTAGTGTCACGGATTATCACGTTAGATTGCTTAGCTGAGTCAAGAACAGATTGTGGAATTGGTTTAATTTGCGGAGGAATTTCTAGAATATTTGAACCCTGTAATTGCTTACCACCTAACGCTCCACTGGATGGCACTTGCGCTATAGATGCACCTGCCGGGTATTTATTCACAGCTTCCCTAATGTAACTGGTCGCCGTAGCCTCTGTAATATCTGCAAATTGTGTGAACTTACGCGACACTATCTCACCTGTTGCCGGGTTATATGAATCAACACGATAATAACCGTTTCCATTAGGTTTGTTCACATACAGCTCATTGTATGGATAATTTTTAGACTGTTCCGCATTAAACTTATTACCAGCCTGAACATTCTGCAACCACTCAGGCTTGGCCGATATTGTTTTACCTGGTGTTGAAGCGCCAGCTTTCCCCATTCCCCCGGTCACTGCACCCAGCACCGCCATTGCAAGGATCTCGGACTGCTGTTTGTCCATGCCATACCGGCTTTCCAGTTGGTTCGCAAACTCGGTACTGGTAACGACACCTTCAGCCTCCATTTGTTGTGCCCAGAATGACGAAATATCATTCTTCATTTCTGACGGCACATCTGCATCAAAAAGCTGATCAAGGGCTTGGCGTACCAGCATCCCATTAGCCGGGATATCCCCGTACTTCTCTTTGCAGGCTTTAGGATTAACAGAGCAGATCGCAATCATTTCTTTCTGCTGATTGAGGCTCAGATCTTCCATTTCTTTCACGATTTTTCCGCAGTCGCCACGGGCTTCACAGCCTTTGGCTTTTGCTGCAAATCCATTGATCTGATCTTCGCTGAGCGAGTTGTTAGTGACTTCCACCTTCGCGGTGCTGGACGCGAGCGCAGCCATTGACAGATCACCATCCGTGCCTGCCGCACCGGCCAGACCGCCTGCAATCGTCACCAGACTACTGACCAGACGTTTCTCGTCAGCCGTCAGGTCACTGATTTTTTTATTACCATACAGACCGCGCACCAGGTACTCTGTCATCACTGAAGCCGTGATGGCACCAATCGCCCCGGCCTTCATGCCATCAGAGCCGCTGCCCCCGCTCAGTTGCGTCATCGCCGCTGCAACGATGCCGTGCAGGGCCGCACGGGCCGCATCGTTATTCACATCCTTAACCAGTGAGGCCAGCAGCGGTGCCGCTCCGGCTGCGGCACCTGCCTTCAGGTTACCACCGAGCGCACCGGCCAGCAGTCCTGCCGCCGCGCTGCCCTTCGTCCAGAACTCACTTCCCGGACCGTAGTCGGTGTTCTGATAGCCTTCCGCTTTCTCCAGCGCCACCTGCTTTTGTGCCTCCGTCATGCCCGCAAACGCACCTTCGGCTTCCAGCTTCGCTTCCAGCGCGGCATTGGATTCCTTCGCCTGCTTCTCTGCGTACTTGCCGTACACATCCAGCGCAGAGGTTGCCAGGGCCATCCCTTCGCTCTGTACCGCCAGGTTATCCTTCACCTTCTGTACATCACCGTTCACATCCACACCATGGTGGGCGTTGTCGGTGTCACGACTCAGGTCGGCAATATCCTGCGTCTGGTTATCCTTGTCGCGGATGATGATGGTGCCGTTACTGATGGCCGATGAGGTGGTGCCGCTGCTGCTCTCTTCCGCATGACCGGTACCGATGGCCGGGACCACGTTGCGGTTTTCACCGCTTCCGCTGCCGCCCGCACTGCCCGAAATCGCCACGGTATAGCTGTCACCGGAGGTTTTGCTTTCGTTGTGGATATCGGTCCAGCCCAGCGTTCCCGTATCCAGTTTGTTTTTGTCGTCCGTTGCCGTGGATGCAATCACCGCACCGTCAAGCTGGGTATGGTTTCCGACCGTGATATCAAAGCCGCCTTTTCCGGCATAGATACCGCTCGGGTCGGTGACGCTCTTACCACTCTGGGTGACGTTTTCACCTGAAGCATTCACGCTACCCGATGAAGCACCGTAGCACAGTGGCGGGACACACAGACTAAGGGACGCGCCGGAAGAAGACTGTTTACTGTCGTAAGAGGCGGTGTCCTGAACGCTGCTGATGGTCAGGTCGCGCCCGGTGTTCACCACCACACGGTTGCCTTCCAGCTCAGCCCCTTTCAGGGTGGTGTCGCGTCCACTGTTCACGGTCAGTTGCTCTTCGGCACGGATAACGCTGTTGGTGTTGCTCTGTGACTGGCCGTTTTCCTTACCTTTCTGTTGTGAGGCCCCCAGTTCAATACTGATACCGTTCTGTGAGCCGATGAGGCTGACGCCCACACCGGCGCTGACCTGGCTGCCGCTGTTTTTACTCTGGCTGTTGTGCGTGTTTTGTGAGGCGGTCAGCAGGATATCCCGCCCCGCATCCAGTACCACCTGTTTCCCGCCAATCTGTACGCCCTGACCCGCGATATCGTTGCGGGCGTTAATGATGACATTCTCACCGGCGCTGACGGTGGTGCCCTGCGTGTTGCTGCTGTGGTACTGACTGTCCTGCGAGGATGAACCCACTGTGACTGAGACCTTGCCCTTCACAACAGCCGAGTCCGTCATCATGCCCTGTGCGGCAGTGGTACCTGCCTGGCCTGTTCTGATGGCAGTCAGACGCGCATCGTCGCCATTTTCCGCACTGCGGGCAGCCGTTTCAGCCGCCTTAGCCGCATCCACCGCCCAGCCACCGGCAGCGGCGGTCACACCGTACTGCGAACTGCTGCTGTGGGCCTCGCCGTCACGGATGTCGCGGCTCACGTCAAACAGCACGTTTTCACCGCTGAGTGAAACCGATTTACCGGCGCTGACATCCGTACCGGAAAGGGAAACGTCCTTCCCGGCCTGAGCAATAATGTTGCCGTTTGTGCTCGTTAACTGGCTGCGCTGCCCGCTTTCAGTGGTCGCGTCCTCACGGCTGCTGTGTTTATCCCGACTGTAACCCGCCGTGGCGCTGTAACCGTCCCCACCCAGGGTGCCAATGGTTTTGCTGCTGCCACTCGTTTTGCTATGTGACGTGTCGCGCCCGGCGGTAACCGTGATGTCGCCTTTTGTAGCCGAAAGTAACAGGTCATCTGTGGCAGTAAGCTGGCTGCCGCTGATGTTCACACTGCCTTCACGGCTGTTGACGTAAATATCCGCACCCTGAATGACTGACGCGTTCTCCGTGGTGCGCGTGCCGCTGCTGTTGCTTTCTGACTGGCTCATCCCGCCCGGCAGAAGCTGGCTGCCGTGTTTACCCCCGCCAGTAGTGGCACGGACCGCTGTCCCGGCACTCAGTGAATCTGAGATATTCCAGCCACTGGATTTGCTGCTGTTGCTGTACTGTTCAGTGTCTGTGGAGGTGGTGATGTTCACGTCACGCTGCGCATCCAGTATCACCGCTTCACCGGCATTCACCTGGCTGCCTGCAATCAGGATATTGCCGCTGTTGCCACCCTGTCTGCCGGTAGCGGTCATCTGGATATTGCCTGCGGCGGCAAGCTGGCTTCCGCTGTTAAACTCGCCCTGGTAGTGTGATTCAGAGGACGACTTGCTGCTGCCTGCGGAAACAGACAGCATCTGACCGGCACCGTCCAGGGCAAGAGCGGCACCTTCCGCACCCAGCGATTTCACCTTATCAACGGTGCTGTTACCGTTGCCGTCTTTCCCGCGCACGGTGTCGCGAACATTGCGTACCGTGTCCTCAAACGGCGCTTTCACGCTGACGGTGAGACCGGAGGATTTTGTCTCCTGTTTCACCGATTCGGTGACCGTATCCCGTCCGGGGATAATGGCAATGTCACTGCCGGTGATATCGATATGCCCGGTGGCACGGGACGTGTCGTCCTTTGCCCGTCCGGCAATGACGTCAGCGGCGCTTAACGTGACCTGATTTCCTCCGCTGATAATGACGTTACCGCCGGAGGTGCCCACCATGCTTCGTGCATCGCTCTGCGTGGTCTCTGCACCCCGCCGGGTGGTTTTCGACGACTGCGAACCAATGGTCACACCGAGACCCGAACCACTGGAGAAGATGCCGGATTTCTTCGTCTTCTTCATGTCGTAATACGTGTCGGTGTTGGTGGCGGCTTCCACCGTCACGTTGTTTCCGGCCTTCAGTGCCACGTCGCGTTCAGCGGCAACGGATGAGCCCTGTACCGTCAGGTTATTACCTGCGCTGAGTACCACGTTTTCCCCTGAAAGCTGTGTGCCTTTCTCCCGGGTGTGGCTTTCCTCGTGGATGGTGTGGGTGGTCTTTTTACTGAACATGCCACCGGAGGTTTTCTTCTTCTCCCGGTATTCATAGTCACTTTCAGTGGCGGTGGTGAGGGTGATATCCCGCCCGGCCACCACGGCGGTGTTACCGGTGGCGTACACGTCAGCGGCCTGTGCGGTCACATCCCGTCCGGCCACAATGGTGGTGTCTCCACCGGACGTGATGTCGGTGCCCTGCTGACGGACGGACTCGTTAATCTCTTTTTTGTTTTTTGAGATATAGCTGTTGCCCGCATTTGCCGCTTCGGCCATCAGGTTCACGTCACGACCGGCCTGGATGGCAACGTCGTTTTCTGCCGCGATACTGGCAGCCTGGCTGTTCACGTCGCGACCGGCGGCAAGGGTGAGGTTATTCCCGGCGGTCACCGTGGAGGCGACCGCGTGGCTTTCGTGGCTCTCTGATTTACCGTTACGACTGTTGCTGTTCTCCCGTGCCGCATTCAGGTTCAGGTCATTGCCCGCAGAGAGCAGGGCGCTGTTACCGGCGGAAACAGAGGACGCGGTGACATTCAGGTTATTGTCTGCCACCATCACCAGATTTCCGCCCGCACTGACGGTGCTGCCCTGTGAGGCGGTGGATGATGAACTGTTGTCTTTAGTGCGCCAGAAACCGGACTGACTTTTGCTCTCACTTATCTGGTTCGCGGTGATACTGATATCATTACCCGCAGACATTCCGAGGGTTCCGCCGGATGTTACATTTGCCCCGGTGATGTTGATGTTCCTGCCCGCATCCAGTGAGAGTGATTCTGTCGCTTTAATAGTCGCCACAGGCCCTGTGTCCGTGCCGCTGACGTGCACACTGCCATAACGGCCATCGCTGCCCGCGCTCCACTGCTGAGTCCGGGTCACATTGTTAATGCTGCCGCTGATGCTCTCCAGTGCCACGGTCTTACCACTGATGGCCGAGCCGATATTGTTAATATCCCCGATGGCGCTCAGGTTCAGACTGTTCCCTGCGCTTATCAGTCCCGCGTTCAGGTTGCTGATGCTGTTGTCTGCATCCAGGGACAGGTCATTCTGTGCAATCAGCGTCCCCCCGCTGTTGGTGATATTGCCTGCGGCAAGCTGTACGTTATTCCCGCTGATAACACTGCCATTATTGATGGTGATATCCTGCGGGGAGAGATAGAGTTTTGGCACCATCACGGTCTGGCCGTTGATGGTGGCGGACTCCCACCACAGAATGCTGCCGGTCAGGCGTGCCACCTGTTCAGCGGTCAGCGCCACGCCGAAGGTCAGTCCGAGACCTTTCTGCTGGGCCGCTGCACTGTCCATCAGGTACTGCATCTGTTCCAGGTCCGAACCGAGACCATTGATATAACGCGAGCCGGTCAGGTTCAGCATCGCATTTGAGACATACCGGGTGTCAAAGGCCGCATCGCCGAGGAAGCGGTAATCCTTCTCTGGCTTCAGGCCGAGACGGTCAAGGAAATATGATGAGCCGAGGAACTGTTTTTCATCACTCCAGCGGGCATCCGCCTGCGGTGCCTGACCGGGCTTCATCCCGAGCAGTCCATAAAGACCGTTAAACAGGCTGCTGTCCAGGTTCCCGAGGCCGTCCAGCTTCGGGTTTACCGTAATCAGATACGGGCTGTCAGGGTCGGTGGACGGGACAAAGTAACCATTGTTACCGGAGGGCAGAGGATAACTGCCACCGCTGCCACTCTGACCGGAAAGTGACGAGCCCCCGGCGATGTCTTTCAGTCCGTCGGTGATACTGTCCAGCCAGCCGGGACCGCTGATGGTGGCGTTCCCGGCACTGGTGAGGGATTCGGCACTAAGGCCATTGCTGACAGTCTGCGGCGTCAGCGTGTTCAGCGAAGGCGCACTGATGGTGTTGCTGATACCGCCTGCGTTTGCCGTGGTCGTGGTGTTGCTGATATCGCGACTGAATGAGGCATTAACATTACCACCCGCCTGAATCACTGCGCGGAAATCTTCGCCCTGCTCCCGCGCCGTCGTATGCCCGGCAAGAACAAAGGTTATTTTGTCCTTTTTCGGCAAAATAATACTTTCACCCGCCGCATTCTGACCGGGGTTATACCACGGTGGAAGAATATCAACAGTGTCAACGGCATAACCTGCGTGGTACCCTGTCTGATATTGATAAACCAGATACTCAGTCCAGGTACCCGACTGCCAGCTCTGGTTATTGAGTGTCGTTCCCGTCAGGGTGACATTACCGTCAGCAAGGATATAACTGGCGGCGTTGTCCAGTACGTCAGCGGCTGCCACCAGGTTCCGGCCTGAGGCAATGCGTGACGCACCACCTGTGTTGGTCACATCCGTGCGTACCTGACGGGAAATAAACTGTTGTGTGGCAGCGCTCTCAAAAGGGGCGTAGTAGTATTGATATTCATGATGATAGTTACAGGCCCCGTTAGCATTACAGGCACCAGACTCCCTGGTATAGGAATATCCGTTAACCCCGAAACTCCCTTCCGGCAACAGGCTTATGTCCACATCAATGGTCGTATTTCCCATTCCGGGAACGGCCTGAGCACCGTTGATCTCTGTTTCCGTTGCCTGCAGCCCGTCCCGCTCGTTCAGCAGATGTCCTGTCGCAAGGGTGATATCACCCCGGAGGGTTTCGATATTCCCCGAGCGGTTAATGATTTCGGTATTTGCGGTGCCGGACGCCGTCTTCTGCATCCACAGGCTGTTACCGGCCAGGATGTCGCCGTAAATGTTGTGGATCCTGTCGGCAAACAGCTTCAGGTTGTTACCGGCATAAATCAGCGCGGTGTTGAGCAGGGTGCCTGCGGCTGCCATGGTCAGACTGCCCGCCGTGCCGGTGAAGCCATTGACGGTGATATTGCCCCGGCTGGTCAGACTGACATCGCCGCCCGCCTGAAGCGAGCCGGAGGCATTCAGCAGGATGTTCTGCGCACTGAAAGTACTGCTGCCACTGCCGGTAGTGAGCGTTTTGTTGTTGGTGAACGTTCCACCTGCGCTGAGGACGATGGCATTGCCTTGTATCACACCGTTATTCGTGACGACATTCTGCGAGGTGACGGAAAGGGTTTTCCCGGCGGCCAGCGTGCCGGTGTGCGTCAGCGCATTCACCAGCTTCAGCGTGGCATCACCCAGCGCCACCACCTGACCGCGACCGCTGACATCACGCATATCCAGCAGCAGGTTACCTGCGCTGTACAGACGGCCGGCGTCGGTCTGCACCAGCGAATCGCCTTTTACCGTCAGCCCGGCGGTGCCGAGCGCTGTGCCACTGTTGCTGAGCGTCCGGTAATTCACCAGCAGGTCCGCGCCCTGAAGCGTGCCGCTGTTATTAAGCGACGTGCCTTTCAGTTCAGCACTGCCGGTTGCCAGTACGCGCCCGCTGTTCACGGCGTTCACCACATCCAGCAGCAGCGTGACGGCCTGTACCAGTCCGCTGCCGGTGTTCGTCAGCTCCGGCGTGGTCAGCGTGAGTTTACCACCGGAGAGGATTTTGCCGTCGTTCTGTACACGGGTGGTGGCCTTAACGGCAGACTCGCCGCCGCCCTGTATTGCGCCCTGGTTGTTCAGCGTCGCCGCTGTCACATTCATGGCATTCTGGCTCAGCAGCACGCCGTTCGCGGTATTGTTCAGTCCCCCGGAGACGTTCAGCGCCAGAGACTCGCCCTGAAGCCGTCCGCTGTTAACAAACGAGCCTGCGGTGATGGCAGTTGTCTTTCCCTGTATCTGTCCGGCGTTTGTGACGCTGCCCGCGCTGAGCGTCAGATTACCGGCGCTCAGCAGTTTACCGCCCGCCTGGTTATTCAGGGTCTGGTTCAGCGTGACCGACAGTGCATCCACTCCGGTGATGTCACCACTGTTGGTAAACCGAACCGCCTTCAGTGACAGGTTTTTCGCTATCCACTGCCCGCTGTTGCTCAGCGTCAGCGCGGACAGTGCCAGTTCACCGTTTGAGGTGATTTTGCTGCCGGATGTGCCGGTGAGGCTGTTGCTGATTTGCGCATCCAGTAACTCTGCCGCCTGGAGCGCACCGCTGTTTGTAACCGTCTGCGCATGGATAAATACCCGTTTCCCCTGCCATTGCCCCGCGTTGCTGATGCTGCCCGCGCGGAGAGTCAGATCGCCGGTCGTGAGCAGCGATCCACCACTGTTATTTGTCAGCGTCAGCAGGGGGGCCGCCATCTCCGGGCGTGCGCCCAGCGTCAGTGCGGCGATCCCGGTGAGCGTTCCGCTGTTGGTGATGCGGTCCTGGTGAACCGTGACACGGTTGCCCTGGACGGTGCCGCTGTTATCCAGCGAATTTCCGCTAAGGGAGAGGTCGCCTGCCGACAGCAGACTGCCCCGGTTGTCTGTCGTTCCTGCCTTCAGCGTGGTGTCGCCCTGGCTCATCAGATCGCCGGTGTTGCTGAATGTTCCGGTGGCAGAAACGTCAAGTGAACCGGTCGCCAGTGAGCTTCCGCTGTGACGCCAGTCACGGGCATTCACGCTGACGTTCTGCCCCTGAGTCTGGCCTGCGGTGGTCAGCGTGGTGCCTGAAAGGGTGAGATCCCCGCCCGTGAGCGTGCGCGATCCCGCCAGTAAATCCAGAATGCCCGCCGTCAGCGACAGCGCGGTATCTCCCTGTAACAGACCGGAACCGGTGAGACGGTCTGCATTCAGCGTCAGCGTGTTACCTGCGATCGTGCCCGCATTTGACAGGGCCTGTGCGGTGATCGCACTCCCGCCCTGCGCCAGCAGCAGACCACCCGCGTTATTGTTCAGTGTGGCGTAATCAACAGAGAGTGCAGCGCCACTCAATTCTCCGCTGTTGGTCAGTTGAGTACCGGACAGGGACAGCGCGGCATCGCTGGTGATAATGCCGGTGTTTTTCAGTTCAGATAAGGAAAGGGAAAGCGCTGCCGGGCTGTACACCACACCGCTGTCGCGGTTATCCAGCAGGCGCGAAACCAGCGACAGCGTCCTCTCACCGTGGATCAGACCGCTGTTGATAACTGTGGGGCTGTTGATCGCAAGCACAGCAGCCGTCAGCGTACCGCTGTTACTGAGACTGCTGCTTTCGGTTTTCAGCACGGAGGCGGACGATTTTCCGCCGTGAGTCAGCGTGTCACGGGCCTTCAGTGTGAGGCCGTCTCTGGCGGCCTGTGTGCCGTCAAGCTGCGCATTCTGTACGTCCACGCTGATGCTGTTGCCCTGCGTCTGTGCGGTGGCAGTGGTTGTCAGGCTGTTGCCTTTTACCGTCACCGCACCGCCTGCACTGGTTTCACCCGCAAGCGTGGCGGAGGCGCTGTTCAGCGTGAGGTTACCGTTGCTGTGCGTGACCGATTTTTCGGTGGTGGTCAGCGTGTCTGCGGAAGCGGTAAGTCCCCTGGCTCCGGAGAGGGTGCCGCTGTTGCTCATCTGTGCGGCACTGAGCGTCAGCGTGTCATCGCTGATGAGTCTGCCGCTGTTATCGAGTTTACCGCTGGCGGTGACGCTGGTTCTGCCTTTTGCGCCGGTGTCGCCGGACAGCGTGGCATTGCGGGCGCTGATGGCGAGTGTGGTGCTGCTTTTCAGACTGCCGGAACTGGTGAGGTCGGTGACCGTGACCGTCAGGCTGTTACCCTGGACGGTGCCGGTGTTGCTGAATGTGCCGGTGTTAATCGTCGCGTCCGTTCCGGCGGCCAGCGTCCCGCCGTTGTTCAGACTGCCGGTACTGGCGGTGAGTGTTTTCCCGGCGACGGTACTGCCCTTCAGTGTGGCATCCCCGGAAGTGGTGAGCGTGATATTCCCGGCGGCACTGATTCTGCCGCTGCTGTTCTGGCTCAGCGACTGGCTGCTGAGGGTGGCGTTCTGCCCGGCGGTGACTTCACCGCCGTTCTGCACAATCTGCCCGGATGAGGACAGCGCCAGATTTTTATCCGCCACCAGGCGGGACTGATTCAGCGTCAGGGTGCTCTGTCCGGTGACATTCAGGTTGCCCCCGGACTTATTATCACCGGAAAGCGTGACATCTGTACCGGTGAGGGTGGTGTTACCGCTGGCAAGGCTGTTTTTCAGGACCAGCTTACCGGCGCTGTTGAGCGTGATATCGCCCTGGCGGGCATTCAGATTTCCGAGATTGACGCCAACCCCCTTTTCGGTGGAGGCCAGACGGATACGGTTGGCGTACATCCCACCAAGAGCACTGGTATCGATGGCAACTTTGGGTGCAGCGCCATCGCCTTTAATAGAGGTGATACTGCCATCTGCACCGACGCGGTTCGCCCCGGCGGTGACGGTTAAATCCTTCGCATGCAGTGCGGCATTCACTTCCGTGGCACGGGCAATAATGGACACGGCATCTGACTGACTGCCGTCCAGACCGGCCCCGTTAATGGTGATACTGCCTTTTGTCACCTCCAGCGCCTGAAGGCTGCCGTCGGCGTTCAGCACCGGTTTACCGGTGGTCAGCGTGGCCTGCGGGGTGTTGATAAAGCCGCAGCCGTCACAGGTGATACCATACGGGTTCGCCACCATCACGTTCGCGGCCCGGCCTGCGACTTCGGTGTAGCCTTTCAGCTCCGAGCGTTTGCCACCCGTCACTTCATTAATAATGCCTCTGGCTTCCTGACCCGCCTTCAGGTTCGGGTTGTTCTGAATGAGGCCGCCAAGCTGCGTCTGGTTCAGCTTGCCGGTGGCGTTATTGAGAATCAGTCCTTCCTTCCCGACGTTGTATTCACCGTATCTGTTGTGCGATATCCCCGCCCCGTTGGGTGTGGCAATGTTCACCACCGGCACCCCGTTACCTGCCTGGTCCATCTTCGTGTTACCGGAAGGCGTGACCGCCGCACCGATGGCGGGCAGCATGGGCTGTCCGGCTATCAGGACACTGATGAGATAACTCAGAACACGGCGGCTGAAGGAAACGGTGTGGTGATTATCCATAACGGTGAGTTCCTGAAGTTAAAAGGCCAGCGCCAGACGGTAATAAATGACGAGGTGGTCCGGTGCGAGCCAGTCCGGGTACTGAAGGGGAATGCCCAGGGTAAACTGCGATGAGTACCCTTTTCCTGCTGCTGACAGACCGATGGCGCTACCCCACAGAGTACCGGAGGAATAGCGGTCATACCGGTCAGAATGCAGCCAGCCACCATCCACAGCGGCAATGGTGCTGACCTGGCCGATAAACGGCAGGGTGAACAGGGAATAATTCAGCTCATTGCGCAGATAACCGCCGTTGTTGCCGGAAAGGTACTGCTCCTTAAACCCGCGCACGGAACTTTCGCCCCCGACAGTCAGTTGCTCGGCACCGTGCAGGCGGTCAGGTGACCACTGAGCGTAAGCACTGCTGAGCCACCACAGGCCATCCGTCACAGGACGCTGAAAACTGGCGCTGAGGCTGAACTTGCGAAACTGGCTCTTCGGCTGGTCATCTCTTTTACCGTGGTCACTTTCTGCGTCAAACCATGACATACCACGCGTGAACACAGGGTTCAGCGTGGCAACGCCACCCAGGATTTTCTGCGTGTGGTTCAGACCGACAGAAAACGAGGTGAGCTTACGG
>NZ_JMTB01000120.1 GCF_000734965.1 Trabulsiella guamensis ATCC 49490 | reverse complement strand
CAGACTGAAACCTGCCGCCACGTTCTGCGCATCATGCGAAGACGAAAAGTCGCTGCTGCGCCCGCCGCTGACAAACCACGAATCCGCCAGACCGAGGGGATTATTAAAGGAAAGGGAACCGCTGAACTGCCCCGTCCCTGTACTTTTCTGGCCGCTGTTATCGAAACTCACCGAACCGGTGACGGGAGACTCGGGCGTGGCGGTGAGATTCACCACCGACCAGCCTTCCCTGTCACCCGGTAAAATCTCAATCTGCACCGGCTCGCGGCGGGTACGGTTAATCTGCTCCATGCCCTGCTCGATATCGCGCAGATTTAATATTCCGCCTTCCGCCCCCGGAAAAACCATTTTCAGCATACGGGGCGGCGCATCGTCCATTCTGATGGCCTGAAGACGACCCTCCATCACGACAAGACGAAGATGCCCCCCGGAGATATCCTGTTCCGTCAGAAAAGCCCGACTGGTGATATAGCCCCGGCTGACGTACCAGTCCGTCACATCGTTTGTAAGCTGCGTCAGTTGCGCCATACTGAGGCACTGGTTCAGCCAGGGAGAAAGTAACTTTTGCTGCGCGGCAGGTTTAATCAGCGTGGAACCATTAAGGGATATGTCGCGAACAGTAAAACAGGGACCGGATGCGTCAGATGTTGCGGGAGGTGGTTCTGCTGTACGGGGGAGCGGAATACTGCGTTCAAGCTCTTCGCGCTGGCTCTGCCCGCGGCGCAGCAGTTCAGATTGCTGCTGCTGAATACTGTCACGATCGGATGGCGAAAGCGGCGCGGCACAAACGCCGGTACTCAGTACCGACAGAAATGTTACCGCAATTCTGACCCGCGTTTCCCTGCCCATCGTATCGCATTCCCTTGAATCAGCCTGTTAGTTTGATTTAAGTAAAACCACCTTTATATTATGGTTATATCGCATTATTTGCTTACATTTCAATACAAAAAAAAGCAATCTTTGTCTGAAAAGTGTACGTTTCCGGTGGTGTGAGGATAATTCCAGGCATGAAGGGGAACCGTCCTGACGCTGACACTGTTACTTTTTCTGGCTGGCCTGATGCCGTTTTAACCGTATTCTGACCTGCTGCACGGAAGATGTATTGCGATCCGGGAACAGTCTGCTCAGTTCAGCCAGCGGCAGATGCTGCTTTCGTCTCAGCAGCGATAATTCCTGTTTTGTCCACCGGGTCTGATGCCTGATTGACGGGCTCTCCAGACCGAGTAAACGCGCCTGATTTCTGATGGCGCTCTCGCTTCTTCCGGGCAGACGACTGATAATGCTGACCCCTTCAGCCTCAAAATACTGTTTCAGTAGCGCCAGTTCATCCGGTCGCCAGCGACGGCGGATAAGGCGTATCTTTCGCATTCTCGACAGAACTGCTGACTGTGAACGACCCGGTAATGCCAGAAGAATGTCTTTCATTGGCGCACCATTTTCACCGTAGTGCCGGAGAATTTCGTTTTCGGTATCCGTCCAGGGCCTCACGTTGTCAGAATATCCCAGCTTACGGACCATCGTATAAATGGCACCGGGCGTGCGTTTCAGGCGGAGGGCAATATCTGCGGTGCGCATCCTGTGGTAGTGCTTCTTCAGAAACCGCAGTTCAGCCGTTGTCCAGCGCTCACCTTCGTTTGGCGCTCTCCGCGCTGTTCCGTTTTTCCTGGTGTGTTTCCTGTCGTCCATTTGCCCTCCGCTGTCTGAACCGGATGCCCCGTTACGGTATGTTACGGCTGTACTTTTATATTACAGGATATTAACGGATGCAAACGGTTACCCGCCAGTGCTGAAAGGC
>NZ_JMTB01000119.1 GCF_000734965.1 Trabulsiella guamensis ATCC 49490 | reverse complement strand
CTGGTACTGGCATCCCGATAATGAAGAACCGGATGTGACGGCAGAAATTGAGGATATGACCGGGGATATCATGCTGAGACGTGCACTTGCCCTGCTCAGAAAGAAGTTGCAGCGTCTGCATGAAAACACGGATACCGACACACCGTCCTGGTTCATCGCCAGACTCAATCATACGATGACGCTATCAGATTTGCGGCGGTTCGCCGGGGCATATGGCTGCAAAGTGTCCCTGGATGTTGAACTGCCGGATGGCACGCATTACACCGTTGGCCTGTAACAGCTTCCCGTAAAAACACCGCTTCAGGGAATGTGAAGCGGTATTTTTTGGGTAAAGCGCGATCACTGCTTAACGACTTAAGTATCCCGGTACAACCAGGTTGCTTACGGTCATTTTTCCTGTGGGCCAATATTTCAGTTAATGTCCTGGCGATTTCGGGAGTCTGACCATGAAATCAACGGGATAACACCGCGATAAGTGGGGTAGGCAGACCTCCATTCATCAATTTCTCTGGCATCAATCTCTTTATTTATCAACATATTGAAGGCTTCCAGAGATAAATTTATTTCTCCACATACCGGACAGGCTATTTTTACACCTCGGGTCATCCCATAAACACCATCAGTGTATTCCGTATCGAATCGTGCACTTGTTAAATCACGAAAGCGACCGTGTGTTATTGTCGCAGGACCTGAACATTTTGGGCACTGATCATTCATATGGTTACCTGTATCAAGATGATTTTACGTATATAATACCAAAATTTTAAAGCTGCATCTGAAAAAAATTTACGTACTGATAGCTATTCCACTTTGCTGCTCTGGTCTGTAACAATCTATAAGATGAACGGTGCACAGTGGTTAGTCTTCCCTTTCCTGAGTTACTGCCAGAACAGGATTGTGACTGAATACCGTTAATAATTATCCTGCCATTAAGACAATTATTTCCTCTGAAGGTCATAAAATCTATTCATAGCACTCAGGCTTTTGCATGGGAATATAAAATAACACGGTGATTTGAAAAAGGATATCACCGTATTGAGTTGAATGTTTATTTTTTATTTCTGCCGTGACCAGGTAACCAGATTGTCGGTGATTTATTACTGAAATCAAAGTTATTGCGGGAGAAACTTTGTTTTTCTGTGTTATCAGTCATTTGTTCATTTTTCTCTGTCAGTCGCTGCCACCAGTTATCTGGTGATAATCGAATTTTTTGTAATTTACTGATATAAAAAGAAACGCAAGGTTCATTCCATACACCACCACTTTTCACTGATGTTTCAACCATTCTGAATAATTCCTCTTTCCAGGGCGAATCAGAGATTAAGGCTTCTCTTAAATGATTCAGCTCGCATAAAACAAAAGAACGGTTGTTTTTTTTCTTAAAGTGTTCTGTTGCGAGTTCATAAAACCGTTTACCCTTTTCCAGATCCCCAGATTTATAATAAAGTAACCCCATGTTTGCAATAGCATGTGGATAAGAGTCGTTATCTTCATTTTTCAACATGTCTGTTACGATACTGATAGCTCTGGTAAACGATATACCGGACAGTTTATTTTCTTTGGCATGCTCAAGTGAAATTGAAGAAAACATAAGGTTGAGTTTAAGGGTTTCATCGTTAGGGTTTATCTGCAAACCTTTTTGAGAAATGTCCTGAGCCTGTTCATAATCATCCAGTAAAGAAGCAATGTAGGATGCCTGTATAGCAGTCTCCTGATTGAATGGTTCCTCTTCCTGCCATTTTTTAGCAAAATGCAATGCCAGTTCCATATCTCTGTTGCAATAAGCTTCCTGATATTTTGCCTCGAAAGCACGAGGCTGTTTAATCAGATCTTCATGTTGCACTAAATTTCTGATATTCCCTTTGCGTTCAGCCCATTTTGCCTGAGCAAATACATTACCATTCGGACATTTCAGCGAATTACCAAAGTAGACTTTTGCCTTTTTTACTGCACCACTTTGTAGCTCAAGTGTACCTATTGAGCTTTGCAGTTCTGATATATGATAAGGATAGTAACCAAATTCCAGTACCTTTTTAGAGTGTGACCAGTACCGCGAATTACGTCCATAAGCATTTGAAATTGCTAATTCTGATGCCAGTAGCCAGGGATCATTTTTAATATCAGGATGTTTGACGAGTATGTCGTGAGAACGTTCATAATCTTCTAAGTTAAAGAAAAAACGTGATGATGCTCTGGTCACCCATCTGTTATTAACTGATAAGCCTAATCCGGTGATAATTGCTTTCTCAGCCTGCCCAATTTGACCAATGCTCATATAAAGCCTTGATAAATCCATCCACGAAAGACAATCATTGGGATGGTTTCTGAGCCAGATTTTTTTATCTCTTATTTGAGAATGAATATTATCATTAATAATAGTTTTTGTCTGTTGTTCCTGGAGTAGACTGTGGCAAAAATTAGAGAGGGTTAAAGGGATCTGTTTTTTAGTTTCAATAATATATGCGGCTGCCTGTCGGGAGATATCAACAGCATTCTCGGTATAAGAAACACTGAGTAACTCAATGGCAATATCTAAACCGGGTTGTCTTAGGAAGAGTTCTTTCAGATATTCTAAACCCGAGAAACCAGATGCCGGAGCAGTGTTTCGGGTCAGGGCACGAAGTTCAGCGGAATAAGCCGCATCCTCTGATCTTAGCCATGAGGGAGCCAGTACCCGGTTATTATCAAAGTTTATTAGACTCATGACACCACCGTGTTTATTCTGCTTTTTATCTGAACTTGTTTGGTGAGATAATCAAACTCACTTATCAGTCTGTCTAATCCTAAAACGGGTTGTTTCATCCCTAACGTTTTGATCATCCCTCGCTTTTCATAACTGGGATGACTACATTTGATGACTATATTTTTAAGCCTCTCCCCCAGCCATTCTGGTTTTATATCATCAAAATGAGTAAGCGACTCATTAAACGCATGTTCGAGATGATGAAGTGATTGCATATATGAGTCACCTTTTCCTCCCCACTGCGCCGGAGCGATATCTAATGGCATTTTTCCCTTTAAAAGCCCATTTATTGTTACCCCAAGGAAAAGGAAAGAGACAATGGAGCCGAGTTGATACAGGTCGCATTTTTCTCTGCGATCGATCCATTCCTGTGGAACATATCCATAAAGTTGTTCTGGTGGAGCATAGCCTATGTCTCCTGCAATATCGATGGAGTCATGCCAGTGAGGCTGCCCCTGTAGACTGGCCCTGCCTAAGTCACCTATCTTTGCCCCTGCATCGGAAAAAATCATAATGTTTGATGGCTTCAGATCCTGATGAGATATTTTAGCACTGTGCAATTGTTTCAGCCCGGTAGCAACATCTTTTAAGTATTCAAGTTTCGCTATTAACGTTATTTCCTGTGATACTTCAACATATTTTCTGATGTCGCCACTGTCCGCAAGCTCCATTATAAGAAAAGGGACAATATCTGTAATTTCGTTATTTAGTACTATTTGTCCTCGATCTAACACTTTGACTATCTTACGGAATCGTTTTGATAAACATATATCGTTGAGTTTATTTTCAAATTGATAATTTGCTGTCAACGCTGCCAGTTCGGCCATGACATTTTTTTCATCATCAACTGAGCGTCTTAACGTCTCATGAAAATCAAATGCCTTAAGGAACGCCTTGTTTTTAGTCTCGGTATTTTCAACTTCATAAGAAACCGAGAAATGACCACCTGTACCATTCCCCCCGGCCTGTACGCCAACGAGAATTTGCTTTCCGACCAGCCATTTGCCGTTAAGTGTCTGGCCCGAAAGTTGTTTGGCTGGGTTTAATTTTTGAGTATGTTGAAGCATAACAGACTCCATATTATTGATGTATCACGAAAAGAACACTTTGTTACATGTTGCTCAGAATAGCATACCCCGGAACACAAAAAATCCTGAAAGAGAATATCATTTGTTCAGTCTGATATTAAAGACTGATCCCGACAGAGTGTGGCACCTTTATTTCTCTGCCTTAAAAAAGCCGTTCATACTGAACGGCTTTCCAGGGGCATCCGTCAGACTGAATGTCGGCAGTTTACTCTTCCTGTGGGATTGTTCTGTCTTGCCAGAATCCGCCGTATGAAGCATTACGGATTTGCTCTCCCCACCAGTTCATCAGTTCCGCGCGGTGTTTCAGCCAGGTGGTGCGGTTATAGGCTGCCCTGACCTTGTTTTTCTCCACATGAGACAAGACTGCCTCAATCACATCTGCATGAAATCCGGCTTCGTTCATCGCTGTACTGCCCAGCGAACGAAATCCGTGGGATACCAGTTCTCCTTTATATCCCATCCGA
>NZ_JMTB01000118.1 GCF_000734965.1 Trabulsiella guamensis ATCC 49490 | reverse complement strand
CGCCTGAAACGTGGCATATTTTACTCATACGGAGTAAAAAGTGCAAATACTGCTGGGATTTGGTACCGAAGACGGGACGTTAAATCGGGGGGCAGTATATTGAAAAATCATGTGATCTGTCAACCCACCCCTTCTCTTCTCCGCAATCAGCATAGATCCACTACGCTTATGCATACTCATATGAGGGCGGCGGAAGAAAAATTCAAGAAAAATGCGTGAATCACTTCCTGTCATGCCCAAAAGATGATTAAATGAAAACTCACTTAAACTGCATAAAAATGCAATTAGAGCTTAACGGCAGTTTCATCATAGTCTGGCTAGCAGGGTTCTATTTATGACGACGATTCTCAAGCATCTTCCTACAGGTCAACGTATTGGTATCGCTTTCTCAGGCGGGCTGGACACCAGCGCCGCACTGCTGTGGATGCGAAAAAAAGGTGCGGTTCCTTATGCATATACTGCGAATCTGGGTCAGCCGGATGAAGACGATTATGACGCCATTCCGCGTCGCGCAATGGAATACGGCGCCGAGAACGCCCGCCTGATCGATTGCCGTAAACAGCTGGTCGCCGAAGGCATTGCCGCCATTCAGTGTGGCGCATTCCATAACACCACCGGCGGTCTGACCTATTTTAACACCACGCCGCTGGGCCGTGCCGTCACCGGCACCATGCTGGTCGCCGCCATGAAAGAAGACGGTGTGAATATCTGGGGCGACGGCAGCACCTACAAAGGCAACGACATCGAGCGTTTTTATCGCTATGGCCTGCTGACCAACGCTGATCTGCAAATCTACAAGCCGTGGCTTGATACCGATTTTATTGATGAACTGGGTGGTCGTCATGAGATGTCCGAGTTCATGATTGCCTGCGGGTTCAACTATAAGATGTCGGTCGAGAAAGCCTATTCCACCGACTCCAACATGCTTGGCGCCACCCATGAAGCGAAAGACCTGGAGTTTCTGAACTCCAGCGTGAAAATCGTCAATCCTATTATGGGTGTGAAGTTCTGGGACGAGAGCGTGAAGATCCCGGCGGAAGAGGTAACCGTCCGTTTCGAGCATGGTCATCCTGTCGCCCTGAACGGCAAAACGTTCAGTAATGACGTGGAACTGATGATGGAAGCTAACCGCATCGGTGGCCGCCATGGTCTGGGCATGAGCGATCAGATCGAAAACCGTATCATTGAAGCCAAAAGCCGTGGCATTTATGAAGCCCCGGGCATGGCGCTACTGCATATCGCCTACGAGCGTCTGCTGACCGGCATTCATAACGAAGACACCATCGAGCAATATCATGCTCATGGTCGTCAGTTGGGCAAACTGCTGTATCAGGGTCGCTGGTTTGATCCGCAGGCGCTGATGCTGCGTGACGCGTTGCAGCGTTGGGTAGCAAGCGCGATTACCGGTGAAGTGACGCTCGAACTGCGGCGCGGCAATGACTACTCGATCCTCAACACGGTCTCTGACAACCTGACCTACAAGCCGGAACGTCTGACGATGGAAAAAGGCGACTCCGTCTTCTCGCCGGACGATCGTATCGGGCAGTTGACCATGCGTAATCTGGACATCACCGACACCCGTGAAAAACTGTTCAGCTATGCGGAAACCGGGCTGCTTTCGTCTAATGCGGGCAATGGTCTGCCGCAGGTAGAAAATCTGGAAAGCAGCAAGCAGAAATAGCGAAGAGATAGTGTGATGAAAGACATCGGGTAATACATTATTCGTTTAAAAAAGGGGCGATAATCGCCCCTTTTTTTGATAATCATGAATTATTTAATTTTAGGCATCTTATCAAATAATTCTTTCATTTCCTGAGGGAAGCCGGTAGAGAGTTTAAGTCGTAAATCGCTCATTGCCGTTTCAAAATCTTTTGGCCGCTCCTCTTGTTGCATTTTTTGATGAGCATCAACATTATCCTGTAAACCACTAAATACGCCATTCATGTCGTCCATCATTTTTTTGCAGGTTGCATTGACGGAGTTCATAATATCTCGCGCGGAGTCTGAACCAGACATTTGCATGTTTTTCATTCCTTCTGCAAAAGGCTTTTCCAGATCAGCTTGTGCGTTTTTGCCAAGCTCCGAACTGTCTTTCATTACGGATTGTAGATTTTTCGGATCTAACATAAATAAGTTCCTTTTTCACGGTTAAATACTACCAGGACATGAGAATTGGCTTAACGCCCTCGACCATAATGGATAATCTTTCATAGTCGAACTTAATTCGATCTTGAAAAATCCATTAACTGAATTCATCGCAATTGTAAGTTCGCGACTATTACCACTAAGCTGGACAGGATTGCTGGCGTCATACATCCTGAAAATTGCCCATGGGCCATCAAAACTGACCGCTTCAGTCCGGCCATCCTGAGTCTTAAATGTCAGCCGGATATAAACCCCACCCTTTGGTCCGGGCCAGTTCACACGTACTGGCTGACTAAATCCATGGCTGTAGGGAATGACCTGCCCGTCTATATCAAGTACGGCCTCCATAATAGAAGGTGTCAGTGATATTGGCCGGATAATCATTGACATACCAACCTGGCCCGCTTCATTAAAAAACGTGTCCCGTATCAGCGCAGCGCTTTCAAAAGACTTAATCGTTTTTTCCGGTACTACTCCCGAACTTTCGGGTTTGACCTTCCATTTACTACCATTGGTATTGACGTAGGATGCCAGATTCTCATCGAAGAATTCCTGCATTGCGCCAGTCCGGCCAAACATTCTGTTGAAATCATTAATCCCTATTTCTTCAGTTGCAGAACGGTTGAAGGGGTAACGGCCACTGATAGCATTACGACACAGATCAGAGGCAATAGATGAAACACCCTTCGTCAAATTTTGCTTACTTTGTTGTAGGCTTTGCGTTTGCCCCATTGAGAGTAAATCCATCATTACGCTACGGATGGGTTCAGGCTGCCGCGCCATGTCGATCGTCAACCGATTAAAGTCGCTGTTTTGAGGTAATATTTGCCCGGCACGCAGCGAGGTGGACATCGTAATTAGCTTGTTGTAGATCTGCTCAAAGAGTCTCCCCAACGGATCACTGTTACTTCCTGAAGGCGCCTGTTGTAAGGAAATACCCAATCTCCTGAGCAATTCAAAGCGATCGGCTACGCTTTTTTCCGGTGTAAGACGGAAACGGGAACGCTCGCCGGTCATTTCATCCAGAATGCTGCGCCGCGTTTGTGTCAGACGGTTACGCTGTTTTTCAAACCAACTGGTGACATCCCCTTGTGTTTCAGGGATCAACGTGGTCTCTCTGGTGGCAAACCGAACCAGATTAGCCAGCGGTGAAGAGGGGTCTGAAAACTGTCGTGCCAGCAACGCCGCATCATCCAAATCACTAATTGGACGAACACGAATATCTTTCAAAAAGTTATCCCACTGATTGGCATATTCCAGCAGATAATATTTGCGAGATTCATCAGCAAGCTTTTGTGTCGCCGCCAGCAACTCGACTTCACCTTGTGTTGCCCGACTGTCACTTAACACCCAGCTTTCTTCTTTAATCATCGCCCTTGACTCTTCCTGGAGTTGCGGGAGAAAAACATCAAAATAGCTGGCTCGCGTATAAAAACCCGGGATAGCAATATCAGTTACCGTGCTCTGACTTTTACGGCGTAGCATCGGTGTGACGCTTGGCCCACCAGCGTCAGCCAACGTTACCCCTTCAATCCGGGGCGGCAGCGGCTTATCCTGAATACGGCGTACGACACGCATATGAATAGGAATTCGCATAGACTTCACCCGTGCTATTCGCACGAGTTCAGCATCTATTTTTGCCTTTGGCGCCCCCGCAGACGTGTCTTTAAATAACTCACTCAAATGATACCGGAACAAGTTACGGTCATTTTCCGTATACCCCTGGGGGGCAAATTCATTCCAGCGTGCCATGAACCAGTTTTCCAGAGCCTCGGCATCCCTATGCTCTGGATAACCTAGCATCATGTAAACTTTCAGGGTGTCATAAACATCAGCATCAGAGGCAAGCGTGTTTTTATTCAACTCATTAGCGATATAATGTTCTACCGCTGGCCAGAATATTTTATACAAATGCCGATGATAGGTTTGAAGCATTGCATGACTGAGCAACTTATGTTCAAAGTAAGGCGTCATCACCGGAGGAGAACTCTCCAGAAATTGTGTACTGATATACCCCAACTGTTCATAAGCTGCGACGAGATCGTCATTAATCTGACTGGTAAGTGGGATATCTCGCACAATACGTTTTGTTTCATCAAAACGCGCCGTGGCATAAGCGATGTAATCCCATTCCCAGAAATAACGTACGGCTAATAAGAAGCTAAGAACGAGCAGAACCACCACAACTGTGGTGTGGCGTGCAATATTAAATAACCGATTACGCAGTGGCAAAGGCCCCGTTGCATGCAAAACGCCTCGTTCATTAATTGCATGGCTTAATACTGGATAATAAACACCACCGCAGGGACGATCCTCATAAATATCTACTGAGTTTGGATTGAATATCGACTCCCAGGGTTTCAGTGGCTGCGTACATCCCAACCACAACTGGCGTAAACACCCTGAATAACCGACAGGAGAAACCGGGAATACTTGTTCCAGTAACGCAAATAAGGGTTTTTGCAGAGCGCCTAAGCTTTCGGTAAATAATAAAAGCTGATGACGAGTTTTTTCATCCGGAGCATTGTGAATAATTTCCAGTACATACTGACTGATCCTGAGCAGGAGTTCTTTATAGCTGGTTTCATCGACGGAAAAATCATTGTGCCCACTCTGGCTGCGCGTCATGGTGATCCCTAACCCATCGGCTAACAAGTCATCATTCATCATCGCCAGAAATGTTTCTCCCCCGGGAAGTTTGTCGATGTTATTCAGTATCAGATAGACGGCAATATCCGTGTGAAACAACGAAGCTACTTCCAGGATACGTACACGCAGGGTGTCGGCTAAGGTTTTGCGCTCTGTCAATGAAGCATTCAGCAACATCACAACATCCAGACACAAGATAACGCCGTCAATACCAGGGTAACGGCGGTACTTACGGATCAAGCTAAATAGCTTTTGTCTGGCATCTCCGGCCTCTTCGCTTTGCCCATGTAACAGAACCCATTCACCTGCTGTATCAACGTAGACAGCCCGTTCCGTCAGCCATAAATTACAATCCTGAGTAGGCCCAATATCACTGGTTTTAGCCAGTCCATATTGCTCTGACAATACGAAGTGTTCACCACTTTCATAAATCATCGATGTCTTGCCACTCCCCGGAGGACCGATAATCAGAAACCAGGGTTTTTCATCGATATATTGTTTCTTCCGTTTAAGTTGCCAGCGTTCCCAATAAGTTTTTTTGCCTGCAAGACTGACCAGTTGCAAAGTATGGAGTGCGTCAAAGAAACGGGCCGAGACGCGATCCAGTTGCAATGTTTTTTTCTTGCGCTTTGGTAAAGGTGCTCTGGCATGACGAAATATCCAGCTGATAAAAACGGCGACAAATGGCCAGAGCGCCCAGCAAAGAATTAAGCCAATGATAATCTGGCGGATTAATTCTCCCCCCAAAGGGAAAAACGAACCTATGGCAATTAACGGGCCGACCCACCAGACCGCATAACAAATCACCAGAGCAATAATCAATATAAAGAAACGGCGTATCATATCTGTCCCTATTGTTTATCCACCGGACGCGGTGTTACCGGTGTTACCGTTGATTGTTGCAGAAAATCTTTCATGGCCTCATCAGCTTCGCGCTGTCCAATCTTCCAGAGAATGTCAACACGTCGGTTACGGCGTCGTCCTTCGTCAGTAGAGTTATCCGCGAGTGGTTCGTTTTCGCCCCGACCAACAGAAGAAATCACTCGTTGATGAGTCTGGTTGATATTGGTGGTTTCTCTGAGCTTGTCAGCAACCACCTCGGCGCGTGCTTCGGACAATTTCAGGTTTGAATTCACTTTGCTGTTGCGGAATGGTTGGTTATCCGTATGGCCAATAACTTCCAAATCTCCCGGCCAGGGTGCCAGCGCAGCGCCCAGGCGTTCGATATTGCGTTTTTGCAAAAACGATTCTGACAGCTGAGCTTCACCAGTCCGGAATGCGCCGTCCGAGGTAAATATCAGCAACCATCCGCGAGGGTCTTTACGCACCTCCAGCCATCCTTCATTAAGGATTTGGGATAATGGATTAGGCAACGTTTCCATGATGTTGATTTTGCGAGGTTCAGGAGGAACCCATGCCAGGATATCGTTACGGATCTTGCGCGCCTGCTCATGGAGATACCAGGCGGTGATCCCATAGGCTACCAGGCAGATTAACAATCCACACAGGAGGACCTTAATCGCCTTCAACCTGCGGCGTCTTGGTGTAACACTTTCACTGGTAGCCGTGGTCAGATACTGAGTGGGGTTATGCCCATAAAGTAATGAATTCAGATGGGTTCGAAGATCCAGAAGTAATGCACTTCCCCGCTCTTCCATCTGATACTTACCTTCAAATCCTAAAGACAAAATCAAATCATAGAATTCCAGCAGTTCTCTGTTGCGCTGCGGAGCTTCCATATAGGTTTGCAGGTGCTCAAAACAATCCTCGCCCCCCCATGCATCGCGATGAAACTCAACGAGCAGACTCAGCGATGTCACCTGTTTATCCGACAAAATGGCATCAATGTAAGTACAAAGAAGGTAGGAAATATGATTAATATCCTCCGGTGGTTTTCCTTGCTTTTGCAAATTTTGCTGAAAATGCTGTAATTCCCGGACAATCTGCGAGCGCGCCTCTTCAAAGGTTAATGAACGCTGGCCACGCAAACGCTCTACCAGCAATAACAGGGGCATTGCTGCAGCAATGTATGGGTTTCCCCACAATCCGTGTGAAATACCGGGCCGTTCGATGCTGACGCGTCGTGTTCCTGTTTCGTCTCGTCCGGAACGAGTCATCGCATTTCGCATGAACGCATCAGATGGCGGATTTTTGGCCGTATCACCTGATTTATTTTGTTCAATTTCCCGAGTGTCTTCCGGTATATCGTCAGACTCATTCTCCTGATTCGAATTATTCCGGCTACTTCCTTTGGGTAGCAGGCCACTCATTGAAGCCATGCTGCTCTTGGCTTGCCAGATAGGGCTTGTCAGTGACTGCTCTGCATGTTTTGCACCTGTTCGTGCTGCCGAGATCGCCTCACGGATCTGGCGTTCAAACTCATTCATCCCACCCTCCCTTGCCGCAGTCCCCAGGCCTCAAAGCGCAACTCTGGAAAATCACCAACAATACTGAGTGCGATAGCGCTTCCCGCCATCATTTCCCGATACATCGCATCGGCATTGTCTACTTCGAAATAGACGCTGTTGGGATAATAAGGAATATGACGTGGCGGAGAGGCCATCGGTAGCATGCGTACCCCAGGCAGTTGAAGATCGATCAACTGAACAATCTTCTCCACAGGGCCTAACTTGGTTTGAGCCGGGAAATAGGTACGAACAGTATCCGCAGGCAAATTGGTAGTTACTGTAAAAATGAGTTTTTCCAGACGAAGTTGCGGATCGTTCTGGCACAGATAAATATTGTCGCCTCGCTCAGAGAAAGGCAGAGCGACCGCCGGAGCCTCAATGACCAGCGACAAGGCGCGACGAAGGGCGGCAAATAGCGTGAAATATCCGTTATGTGGTTCGTTGTGCGAATAAATTAAGTCCTGTCGTCCCCAGGCTTTCTCCCCTCCCGGAATGGTACTCAACCGGCCTAATAATCCTAACAGGGTGTGAAATAAAACTTCAGGATGCACTTGCGGAAGAGAAAGCAGGTGATTCAGTTGTAAGTTGTATTCACTTAAGGACTGGAGTAACAGAAGTTCCAGTAATTCTGAAAGCCCGCCAATAGATAAAGGAACATCCGGGCGGTAGACAGCTTCAAGCCGTTGTAAAAGTAAACCGAGCAACTCGGTCGTTGCGCTTTCGATCCACCCCGTTGCACGAAAATCAATCATCGGTGGAAGAAATTTATCATCCAGAATCAGCCGCCCATCCCGGGTACGTTCCTTGATGTAAGCAACCGGCAACAATGTTTCGGCATCACTGATCGCATTTCTGAAATTAAGACTGGACTGCAGCTGACCCAGCTGCATAGACGCCAGTAACGGTGTGCCTTCAGTAGCGATACCATGATTTCTGTCAGGGATCTCCGCTTCGATAACCCCGAAGCGGCTTTTGCCTTTACTCCGGGTAAGATCGATAAAGGTATTGCCCAGCAAATCCATCGGTGTCGACAGACAAATCACGTTGCCCTGACAGTTTTCGCCTGGTTCAAAAGGCAATGGTAATGGGTCGTCATCACCCAGGCAAAATGGCGTTCCATCAGGGAAAACGCCCCTGGCTTTACTGATCGCCACCTTTCCCTGATCCAGCAGTCCCTGATTGATACTTAAGCGATGAAAACCCCAGGCCTGGGCGCTGAGACTACGTGCCCGCATATCGATTAAATATTCTAAATGGCGCTCCTGTTGTTGAAAGTGTTGTGGTTCCATCAACATACCTTCAACCCAGGCTACCCGTTGTTTCAGTAGCATTTACTTTCCCTCCATGTTCTACGGCTTAGCCCTGGTTAGCGGTAACAACCGATTGCCATCGACAAGAACCACTGGGTTAAAATCGTTGCGCGCCCCTGACTTCAGTTGAATGACACTGTCTTTTCCCAGAGTCTGGAATTCCACAGCAATAACCAGCCAGCGGTCTTGCCTGTATGGGACTTCCCGTATAAACGTCCGTGTCTCCATCGGCGCCATAATGAAAGGCGTGACGCTGAGGACATCTTTATCAGGCTGGATATCACTGCACGCCCGTCCCTGATACAGTCCTGGCGGCGACCACCCTTCCCGATTCAACTCAACGACGCACATTTTTACAGGCTGAGCGACACCCGCTGGTGTAGGATTCAGGTCATTCGTCGCAACGATCTGCAGCACGATATTGCGATTTTCAGGTTCTCTCTCCGGCTGATCTGAGGAAAAAAACCAACTACATCCACTTAGCAACAAGCTGCCTGCCAGAGAAATTGAAACAATAAAATGTTTTATATTAAGCATTAATAAAGTACTTCGTTTGGCTTGGTGAAATTTGCGTCGAAGATGAGTTGTTATTATTCGTCATACTCATATCTCCTAAGCGTGTCGCTGGACTACCCTGGATGAAATATTTCCCAGAGCCCTGCATAGGGTCCATTTTCGATGAGTGAGTACCAGATGCAGCACCTACAATAATACCTGTATCAATTGTTGATACCCTTATGGTATTTAAATTCTGCTCGTTCCCACCGCAACAGTAATAATTACTAACATTAGGAACACCCGTGTTATTAGGCGCAAAATTTGGCCCAGAAATAGGTATCATTGGATCACATCCAGTAAAACTCATACCGCCGGCACGTGTATTTGCAGCTGTCATTTTAATTATCCCATATGAACCTGTCCGCCATCTATTTTCAGTACGGCAGAGGCATTAATTGAACCAACCCGGGCATTAACAGCAAGACTATGTTCTGCTCGCTGGCTTATATGTCTGGCTTCCACTTCATCGGTATATTCCACTTTCCGATGCGCATTCGTTGCCCGGACAAAGAGCGACCTTGTCACCTGATGGAGCGTTTCAGATACCCACTTAGATGTCCTGGATAACAGCGAAAGTTGTTGGGTGTGGATTTCTACGCGATCCGTTCCCTGGAGCATTAACGATGGCGCGACAATATGAAGCGGCACGTTCCCACCACTAAAAATTAAGGGGGCTCCACTGTCCTCACGCAAAAGAACGGCAGTCACATAGAGTTTCCCGTCATTGACGACAGCGCTCACAACATCGCCGCTGACTGGCACCAGAAGACAACTGGCGGCAACCAGCGCAGGCAAATGAGGATACTCTTCAACACAGGGAATACCCTGCTCGTCAAGACACATGCGTCCGGTAATCAACCGTGGCCCGCTCTCTTGTGCTAGCTCCTGGAAAAAAGACAGAGGCTCGTTTAATGTTGCGTCATAGCTTCTGTTCTTCACTGACGTGATATGAATAATGTCAGACATAACGACTGGCTCCTGAAGATAAAGAGGGAGATTCGGTGTTCACTTTCGGTCCGGGTCTGTGAAGTGAATACCAGCTATCCAGCTGCCCCATCAGCGGTTCTGGTGTTTGTAATGCCCAGTCCAGAGGCTGAAGTGTGGCGCCGTGCAAACGCGTTTTATGAGTAATTGCTGGTTGCAACAGAGATGTTTTCAGATCGGCGAATCTCATATCGGCGTGGCTGAAATCCGCCTGAGTCAGATTACAACTTGTCAGCTTCGCCCGTTTCAGCGTAGCCCGAACCAGATTTGCGCTGAGAAAACTACAGTTTGATATCGTCGCATCAGTGAACTGGGAGCAGGACAAATCCGTCTGGCCAAAATCGCATTGCTGAATTTGTGCGCCATTGAACTGAGTCGCATCCATTTTGCATCCCGCAAACTGGCAGTCCCGTAAGACAGATTTCTGAAAGCCGGAACACGATAAATTCACGTTTCGGAAATCAATTTCCTGTAGCTGACATGAACTCCAGATGAAAATGTCGCAAGCGGTATGTTGATATTCACACTGTTTCAGTGTGCAACTGCCCATGACCTGGCGAGAAATCGTTGTCCCCTGCCAGAAAACCTGTTGCAGCGTACATTCATGCCAGTTGCCATCCTGAAAGGTTCCGCCTGACATGATGACATCCTGGACAGGGGTGTTTTGTGCCGTCCAGTAGCTAATACTGGTGTCATTCCACCGGGCATGTTCCAGATGACAACCCGCCATCATCCAACGCTCAATCTGACACTGCTCAAGCTGGATCCCTTGACATGGTGTCTCCAGAAAAGAAATGTTGAAGACCGTCGATTGCCGGATATCGACATTTGTCATCTCACAGTGGCGTAAAGTACACAGGTGCAGGTCCGCACCTTTGATGCGAACATTACTGAACCGGCATCGTTCAAAACTGATCCCCCGACCGACCAATCCTTCGATGTCTATATCGGAGAAGACACAGTCGATGTAATAGATATCTTCGACTACCGGACAAGACCACTGGCAGTGGCTAAAATGCTTACCACTTATCCTGCGTGGTTGTTCCGGCACGGCGACATGCTGTTCTGATTCGATCATTCCATTCTCCTCCCGCATAATCAGGTATTCATCCGATAACGTCGGGGAATCCAGTGAACTTGTTCCATCAGGCAGCCATCAAAGCGTGTGGTAACGTTCTGGCTAACCATTGCCAGATTGGCTCCAGCCAGATTGCATTGCCTGAACGTGGTATCACGCAAATCTGCGTTGTAAAGCACGCTTTGTTGCAGGCTGGTCCCCCGCCAGAGTGAATGCGTCAGTACCGCATCTTTCAGACGCAGACCTGCCATATCGCATGAAATAACATGGGCACTATCAAAGTCTGCTTTATCGCAACATGCTTCCAGTAATGTGCAGTGCACAAAATGGCACCGCTGAAGATCGGCTTTAGTAAATCCAATTCTGACCAGGCTGCACTGTTCAAAGCGTGAATCAGAGAAACTCACTCCCAGCCCTGTCGTAACACTGTCCATCTGACATGCCATAAACTGGCTGTTTTGCCATGTCCCCTCAATGAATGAATTCTTATTTAGCGTGCAGTGCGAAAATGAAACATTCTGGGTCTCGCATTTCTCAAAAACAGAGGAAACCACCTGACTTTGAAGGAATGAGGCACTGGAGAATATGGAAAAAGTAAAGAATCCATTATTAAATGAACAGCTATCAAAACGACAATGGCTAAAATCATCCTGCATCATAATATTATTATTCAGGCTACTTTTAATAAAATGACTCATCTGAAAGCCTGATGATTCCAGCGTGACTTTTTCGAGTAAACAATTCTCTATTTGCACATCCTGTAAATGTGAATGCTTAATAAACCCACCTGACAACGTTACGCCAGAAAATGACGATTCATCAAAATCGCAAAGGATAAACTGGCATTGTTCAAATACACAGTCTTTCAACTGTGTCGCCTTAAATTTGCAATTATGAAATGTACAATAACGGAACTGTCTATTTTCCAGGAGAGATGCAGAAAAATCAGTACCCGAAAACGTAATGTTCTCCGCCTCCGCATTTCCTTCACTTAGCCACGTTTCTCCTTGTCCTTCAGGAAGTGCGGGCAACATCGTCTCATTAATGCCAGGCGAACTGGCATTATCCGATTCTTTCCGTGCCTGCTGTTGCTGTTGATAAAGAGCAATAGCCTCTTTCACATCATCATAAAAATGCGTCGCATCCGCTTTTGGTAAAGGCAACGCGCGGTAGAACTTCGAGTCCGGATGATCAGTGAGACTGCGAATGACATTCAACGGCATACCCACTGGCATCAGATCCGGATCATTTAAAAATTCAAAGGCTGGCGCATCCTCATGGCTGCGGCGTGCATACACATCACAGTAATGTGCTTCATTACGCAAAGACGTTGCAGGATCAAGCGCAACCAATAAGGTTTCAACAGGCTCATCAAATAAATGCCTCAACGGGTAATGTCCAGTGAAGACCATCAGCCCTATGTCATCATCAGGCAGCAGCCACAACGTCTTGCGTTGCAGTACAATTTCCTCGGGATATTTCGCGTCATTTTCCCAGACAAAAGCTCTGGCGCGTACAACAGGAAAATTCCCGCTCAGCACTTCGTTATGTTCACGAAAGCCCTGAAGCTCAAAGGAAATATCATTAGGCCATTCGGCTTTGTTCAACCATTGCGCCGGTGCGGCCATCTGGAAATATCGGCGATCGATCCCCGGGGGCAAACCCGGGAAAAACGTTTCCAGATAATGTTTGTCTGACATCGACGAAGCCACATTATCCATATGGTTCTTACGAATCTGAAAATCAGGTGGAAGTGGTGTCGGCGCCGCCAAAGGCGAACGAACAATGGCAGAACCATCAATGTTAATCGACATCAGATTAGGATGCTGAGAATCGCCGTAGCCACGTCCCAACGCATTTTCTTTACATCCTTTACCTCCCCAACTGTGCGTATGATCCAATGGCATGCGCAAGAAAGGCTTAACGATCATCCCGGCGGTGCCACTGTCCCCTTCAACGCGCCAGTGACGCTTGAGTGGCCCGACACGGGCCATTACATCCAGCGCATTAACTTCTTCACCAATACCCGCATGTCCTGCCAGTAAAAATTCGGCAAAAGGCTTTGGTTCCACACTATCGAGAACCCGAAATGATATTGGTGCCGACTTCCAGGCATGCCAGATCTGAGGCTCAGTAATAAAGTGATCCTGCCGGGAAAGATAAAACCCGGCGACGACACTGATGCCCATGTGGCTATCCCGGCCGATTTGGTAGCCGTTTTTCAGTACTGCAAGCTGTTGGGGACGAATAATACGCATAAGAAGTCCCCTTAGTTCTTGCTCTGCATGCCGACAGTTTTCAGGTCAATACCACAGTCTGCGTACTGGACGCCGTTATAACTGATAGCTACCCCTGTTACGGCAATGCTGCTACCTGTGGTGCTGATACTGCTACCGGTTGTACTGATACTGCTGCCTGTAGCGCTGACACTGCTCCCTGTCGTACTGATACTGCTGCCGGTTGTACTGATGCTGCTCCCTGTCGCACTGATGCTGCTGCCAGTTGCACTGATGCTGCTCCCTGTCACGCCGATACTGCTACCGGTCGTGCTCACACTGCTCCCTGTAACAGAAATGCTGCTACCGGTTGTACTGACGCTACTTCCCGTTTGACTGACGCTGGATCCCGTCGAGCTAAAGCTACTCCCGGTGAAAGACTCACTCGATCCCGTCATACTCGAGCTATGTCCCGTTTCACTGACACTACATCCCGTCAGACTACTGCTGAACCCGGTAATACTGTGGCTGCTACCTGTGATGCTGTTGCTGACGCCGGTAAAAGAGTTACTGCAACCCGTCATTGAATTGCTAACACCCGTCATACTGTTAGCTGCTCCCGTAAAGGAAGTAGACAATCCAGTAAAGTGGGTACCTACTCCCACGAATGAAGTATTAATGCCACTAAAATAGGTACCCACAGGAACACAACCCACTTCAAAGCCATTGAAGTAGAAGTTGAGCATCGTGGCGGATGCATTAAGGCCGGTGAAGGAAAAATTCATCCCCGTAATGGAGAAGTTCATATCTTTATAAGAGACGTGATTTGTGAACCAGTCCGTGCTGGTACGCGCAACGGTTTCGTATTTATCCTGCCCCACGGCAGAGGCGTTGTTACGCTCGACGGTCTTTTGCAAATCACGCTCAGCATGCAGCATGACCCGCTCGTTACCCCGGTTATCATCGAATGTCAGCTGGCTGGCATGTTGCGGCTGTCCAAATCGGAGTGAGCGAGACACAAGTCCTGAATAATTAATATATTCAGGAAGGCGATATGGCGGAGGGTTTTCGCCATTGTAGACAATCCCGGTCACCATCGGACGATCCAGATCGCCATCGATATAGGTCACCAAAACCTCTTGTCCGACACGAGGCATGGCGACGACGCCCCAGCCTTTACCAGCCCAGGCCTGAACCACCCTTATCCAGCAGGAGCAGTCTTCTTCTGTTGTCTTATATCGATCCCAATGGAAGTGAACACGAATACGAGCATATTGATCAGTGTGAACCTCAGACTGTTCGGCACCGACCACGGTTGCACTTTGACTACCGGAAACCTGTGGGCGTTTTGTCAGACACAGCGGCCTGAAAGGAATATCATCGTTCAACGCCCGGAAACGACAGGAGATGTTACGTCCCTGGCTGGCGCTATCAGGACCATCTTGCAAGTAAGTGTAATCACAACTGATTAATTTGAAGCCCCGATTTCTCCCTGGATCCGGATGCTGAACCAGATCGAAAGCATAGCCGGCAATCAAGCCCGCGGCGTTACTTTCCCCTATTAACAGCTGGTTATTACTCTGCATCGCTTCCAGTCGCAAGCGAGCAATGGTGTCCCCTTCCTGAATATCGGTATAGCCGGCCGCATAGTCATACCATTCCAGCGGAATGCCCTGCAGATGCGCACGACTCTCTTCAATTTGTGTCTGTAACGTATTGCGTGGATTAATAAAATCAAAATCCCTCAATACAACTTCGCTGGAATGAATGCGATTTGTTCGCTGAATGCGTTGAATACTTTCTCGAATCGCACGCTGCTCTTCACTATCAGGTAAAAAACTTAGCTCAGCATAGTTACCTTCAAGAACAGGGAAATGCTGGCGGTCGGTAATGACAAGAGTATTATTTTCTTCACTGTGATCGAAATAATACCAGACACCCTCATCCTCCATTAGCCGGCTGACAAAGTTAAAATCGGTTTCTTCAAACTGAACACAATATTCTCGCGGAAGATAAGTACCTTCGAGATCAATACGATAATCCGCAAAGTTATAACGTTCAAAAATCTGTTCAATAATATCAATGGCGCTAATATTCTGAAAAATTCGACAGTTACGGTTTTGCATTAAAAACCATAGCCAGGTGCTCATTTCCAGACTATACACAAACTGGTTTTGTCGTTGTCCTTCATCGGCACCAGCAACGACATAAGTAAAATAGGTGCGATAACCCGCAGCTTCGGGAAGTTCAATCCGTACCTTAATAACTTCACCAAGCAGCGCGCTCAGATCCAGATCGGCATCTGCAACCTGAAATTCCAGTTTGTAAACTGGATTACCAGAAATGTGCTCTCTCGTTGTGAAACTAAGAGGAAACGCATCCATTACTGACAATTTGTCATTTTCTATCTCAATTAAAGGCATATCGCCCCCATCGTAATAAAGGTAGTAATCCAATGTCCGAAACTTTGTTTTAAGCAAACACGATACTGAGTTCCTGAGCTTCAACGATCAGTCGGACTGCTTGTAACGATTCTGATTCCCGTCTGCGTCGCAGGACTTCATTGCCGATAGCGGGAAGCACGGTCTGACGCAGAAGTTCATCTACCGCACGTCCACGATTCGGATGTGTACTGACCCGTTCGGCGATCCAGCCAGGGATATCCCCTTCCATCTCAAGCGCGGCGCCGGTTTCCGATTGCAGACGTTGACGTAGACGATTGAGATTGTGTTCAGCAATAGCAGAAAGCGCCTCCTGCCCCAGAGGTAAATAAGGAATAATATTGACCCTGGCGAGTAACGCAGGAGCAAAGTTACGTAATAACGCGTCATAGACCCGCGGCTTTAAAACATTAGGTTTGACGTTTATATCTTCCTGGAAGGCCAGTTCAATTTCCTCTGCACCCTGATTACACGTCAGAAAAATAAAGCATTGCCGGAAACTGACAATTCGCCCTTCAGAATCTTCCATCCAGCCTTTATCAAACACCTGGTAAAAAGCGTCATGAATATCAGGGTGAGCTTTATCAAACTCATCAAGTAAAATAATTGAGTAGGGTTTACGTCTGACGGCCTCGGTTAATTTCCCGCCCTTACCGTAGCCAACATATCCCGGAGGTGCACCTTTCAGGGTTGAAAGAGTATGCGCCTCCTGAAACTCACTCATATTGAACGTAATTAAGTTATGGACTCCGCCATATAACATTTCTGCCAGAACATTGGCTGTTTCTGTTTTCCCCGTACCTGTCGACCCGGCTAACAGGAATATACCTAGAGGTCTTTCCTGCGGTTGAATGCCTGCTCTGGCAATACGCATCGCCTGCGCAATTTCCCGGATGGCATTATCCTGGCCGAAAATTTGCTCTCCTAAATACTGTTCAAGATTAAGAATACATTCGATGTCATCCTGCAACATTTTGCCAGACGGAATACCGGTCCAGTCAGAAAGTACTTCCGCAATAGTGTGTTCATCGACCCAGGGATAAACCAGCGGTTTGTTCTGCTGTAATTCCTGTAATTCAGGTAAACATGAACTAATCGTATTCCCTTCGCTCCAGCTCACCAGCTCCTTGACTAATACACGCTCTTTCTCGTTGCGCTGACGCAAGTCTTCGAGCTCTTTCTTCATCTGAGAAATAAGCGTTTCGACTTCTGCAAGCCTTTCATTCACCGAAGCGCCGAGCAGCAGTTCATGCTGCAGGTATTGATGTTCGGTATTGAGTATGCTCAGTCTTGCGGACAGAGCCTCAATGGCCTGAGGATCAGCGTGCTGGCTGAGTGCAACCCTGGCGCAAGCAGTATCTAACAGGCTAATAGCCTTATCCGGTAATTGGCGCGCAGGTAAATTACGCACAGAGAGTCTGACCGCAGAAGTAATTGCAGAATCTCGAATCGTGACGTTGTGGTGTTGCGCAAAGTGAGGAGCAATTGCACGCAACATGTCTACTGCCGTTGACTCGTCCGGTTCGCCGATAAATACCCGCTGGAAACGTCGTGTCAGCGCGGAATCTGGCTCAATAAACTGTTTATATTCGGACCAGGTTGTTGCGGCAATCATGCGCAACGCCCCTCTCGCTAACAGCGGCTTGAGCAGGTTGACGGCATCACCTGTACCTGCCTGCCCACCGGCGCCAACCAGGGTGTGTGCCTCATCGCAGAACAAAATCACCGGCGTAGGCGATTGCCGAATAGCATCGATCAATGCTTTTAAGCGGGATTCAAATTCCCCGCGCATGCTCGCCCCGGCCTGCATCCGACCAAGATCCAATGACAGCAGACGCGCACCCTGTAGTAATGGCGGTACTTCACCACTGGCTAAACGGCGAGCAAGCGCTTCAGCCACCGCCGTTTTACCCACCCCCGCTTCGCCCACCAGGATAGGGTTGTTCTGCCGACGACGCAGTAAAATATCCACGACCTGACGGAGTTCAGATTCTCGCCCAATAACCGGATCGATCTCTCCCTGTTGCGCCTGTTTCGTTAAATCACTGCACCATTTTTCCAGCGCATCGGGGTCCCGCCCGGACGATTCGGAGGCGGTTACCCCCTGGCTATCGTCCGCTTCTCTGCCTTCACTATGTTCACAGGAAGAGCTCAACACCTCTTCATATTGTTCTGCAATTTGCGCCACCGGGAATTTTTTAAATTCATCACATAAACGGTATAACCAGCGCTGGTGCTGAGGATCCTGCAATAAACCGATAAGAATATGCGCTGTACGAATAGTCTTCTGGTTTCCTGTGAGTTGGCTTATCAGCAAACCACACTCTACAGCGGCTTCCAGACGATCCGACAAATCCTGCACAGAAGTATTACTGTTTGGCATATACCGGATAAAATTATCAATACGCGCCGTAACCGCACTCTGATTCACATTGTAGTGAGTGAATAAAGCGGGCAGATCGCCATCCTGGCGATCCAGTAAAATTTTCAGCCAGTGCTCCAGTTCCACAAATTCATGACGATAACTTCGACATAAACGGGTCGCTTCAACAAATGTTTTGTAAGCAAATGGTCCGAGTCGGTTAAACAGACGTTCACGCTGATACACCGTTATTACTCCTTTAATCAGGTTGTCGTTTTGTAGAGGAGTCGTTTCGTCAAAGCTGTGCCGGGTTTCAACCAGCTATGTTTCCCTAGCCTGCCACTCCTCAAACGACAGGCCATGTCGGGTGAAGTTTGAATAAGAATGCTGACATCCAGCACCATCCGGTGACGGATGAAGTCATGACACAGGTGTACCAGCGTTTTCAGACGTTCACTCCCTCGTTGATACTGAAGATACTCATCTCCGATAACCGGTCCGATAGCTACCGAGAGGCTGTGTTGTGCATCAAAAAACCGCTTGCCAATGCGAGTTGAACCCAGATATCCCATCCTTTGGCATTCTTGATTTCGCGCATCGTTAATCCATGTTCCCTTATGTGGAGTCAATCGCACAGGGACAGAAAAATAGTGGGTCAAAATCTCCTGCAATTTCCTTAGTGAACCGCGGCCAGGCAGATAGGCGCCGGGAAAGGCCTCACGCACGTTGAGGATATGGCGATTTATACCCGTTTCATCCAGGAGGCCGGCAATCTGGTGTATATGGGATTTGAAGCGGTTGTGTTCTTTATGATCATGCCCAACCGCGACATGCAGTTGTGACCACGCCCGGTAATGCAAAATCGCCATCCGTTGACTCAGAATGCCCGCGAAATCCTGAAAAGCCCTGTTACGCCGGGCCAGCAACTCATTACGGGCATGCTCAGTGATATGGATAGGCAAAGGACCATAAGGGGCAAATAACCCGAAATGACGACAAATAATAATTACCGGTTCAGCAGTTTGATCGTCGCCCAGTGGCTGGCGGACATCCGCCACTTCCCGTGGAGCAAATGACATATCAGCGGGTTGATAAATACGTATTTGCCGTTGCCCCGGCTCACCAAGCCGCACATCGCTATGAGATGCCCACTCAATACGGCGCAGTAATTCGAAAAAATCCTGCCGCGCTGAAATACCGACGATACGCCTGGTCGTGGCTTGTCTTTTAGGCATGGGTGATGGGCCCCCATTTCGTCAGCGGTTCGCCATCCAGAGTGACGGTCATTCGGAGGGTCTGTCCGAGTTCACAATACTCAGCAAGCGCGTGATGGATGATGCGGGCAAAGAGAAACGCCCCCTTGTCGCTATGGTGATGGCTGTGAAGATCAAGCGTAGCGTGGACACCCCGTATCCACGCTATGGGGCCGGGCAACAGGCTGCGTTCAAAATTATGCTCAATACACGCATGGTTCAGACTGGTTATCCGTCTGTGATGAGTCGCATCATTAGGCTGACTAAATAAAGAAAGCCAGTCGCGAATTAAGGACGAGCAATCAGCAATTTCCGGCAAGGCATAACGCAAAGGGTTATTTGCCAGCAACTGCAGAGCCTTCCATGCCTGAGCGATATCCGGAACGCCCTGAGGCCTGGAGGGATGTCTTAGCATTTCAATTCGTCGTATCGGCAGAGCACTTTCCAGATGGAAGCCCGGTTGCTGGAGCTGGCTCGGGATCAAATGCCGATCACAGACCATAGCCTCAACAGAAAGTGATTTAACGCGATCAATATCGATATTTGTTCTTCCCGGAGAAAGCGCGATAAACAGGCTATCCATTGGAAGCTGTGCAATTTTATGATCGTTTTTATCCGCGAATTCTCTGCGCCTGCGTAAACTGTAGCCAGCGACCTGCTCATCATTACTAAAATTGGCATAACCATGCAAAGGTGAAAATGGCAAACTACTGCCATCATTCAGTAAGCCATTTACTTTCAACAGATGATGAATTTCATATGTACGAGGATTGAGCCTGTCAACGATAACAGGATATTCCGTATGCTCGCCATTTATTAATACAGGGCTACAGCGGCGTTTACTTAAATTAATAATGGGAGTCGCAAATAAACGGAAATCCTCTTCGCTCACATGCCCGTTCAAATGTAATGGGCGATGCCGTAAAACGAACAGGATTTCAAATTTCTGTTCACGCCCTGCCTGCTGTAAAAAGTCATTAAGACCATGCAATTCCAGTGAAAGGAATCGCGACGGCGCCGCAAAGTACTCCCTTAATAACCGGCTACCTGGTAATTCGCCAATCGCCGCAGGGAGTAATGACTCCTCTTCGCTAAGCCCTCCCTGACGCAAATTGTCAGACGATAATACCTTAACGATGGGTTTATTTTTATCGGTACTGGTCCATAGAATAATACGCAGAGTATCATTGAGCAAAGCCGTAATTAATTGATTTGAATGAACAATATCTCCCGTCAGCGTTAAATGCATGGGGGCAAAATCAAGATCACCCAGTGAGGCAACGCCTTGAGTGGACATCTGTAATTCAATATGTGCTTGTCCATCCTGCATGGACGATGCTACGACCTGAGGTAAATGCGCAGAAGGGGTATTCGCGCACCGCGCAGATTCGATAACCAGAGGCTGAATTTTAAGACTACGCCCGGTAGAGAATGTGGCATGACGGTTCACCAATGATGCGTCATGCATCAATACTTTACTTCCCCGGGGAAACTCCACTTGTGAATGCCATTGTGGAGAGGTCAAATCCGGAATCATTGAAATCGTGGCGATAGAAGGTAACGGCGTATACCAGAATGGCGCCAGACGCCCCAACATCTGGAGTGCAAATTCAGGCTGTTCATTGTTAAGTCTCTCCTGCACTCTGGCGCTCAGGAAAGCGGTGCCCTCCAGTAAACGTTCGACAAAAGGATCCAGCACACTGTCTGACAACATACCTAAATGTCTGGCAACCTGAGGATGGGTATGAGAAAAGCGCTGACCATCTTCACGCAAATAACGCAATTCTTCGTTGTATAGCGCGAGAAATTTATCGCTGAGCATAACTACTGTCTCTTTTTATTATCATTGACGAGCATTTATAACACCCGCACAATCCCATAGGAGTAATCGAGTGCAATTCTTAAATTCACCATTTGTTCTTCTTCAGGCAAACTACACTTAGCATGAATATCGAATAGAATTGCTAATACCCATGTTTGATCCTTGTCTATTAACGGAACAACGCGAATTGAATGAGGATCCAAACGTGATTCAAAAGTGGCAATGATGCGCTGAATTTGTCTGGCTAAGGCAATGAGATCAGTATTCACTGGCACCTGCTGGCTAAGAGAAGGTAATCCGTAATTCACAACGGATGTTTCACAGTGAGAATATCGTTCCAATTTTAGCGCCGCACTATGTGCCGAATCATTCAGCAAATATTCAATATCTCTCAACAGTATTTCCCGCCAGTGGGGTAAACCTGAACGCTCACGCCGCACGGTCAGTTTGTCAAACAAAACCGGATCCGATGTTTTCATCATCCCTTTTTCCAAAATACTGCTCCACCATATAGTGGAGCAGTTTATTCATTAGATACGAGAGTTCAGTTTCAGGTCGTAACCAGACTTAATAACAGCACCCATCGAGCCATCGTTCTTCTGCTCTTTGTATTCAATTTCAATACGTGCAAAGTTCAGACTGATGACATCAGTAGGCAGTACAGTATCTGCATCCTGAAGAGTGACCATTGATGGGCCAAGAGGCATGTTGCCAACGGTCTTGAATGAAGAGACGAGGCAGTTTCCGAAGGTAACGGTCAAGAAATCCTGTTGACCGCTGCCGGATTTACGACATACCAGTTTAGCCTGCGGGATATGTTCACCGGTGGCGCACATCAGAAAAAGTTTCGGAGAAGCTTTGTTGCTGACCATGCGAAATTCGAAATCTTTCATCTCGACTTTACCGGAACCACCACCACTGCCGTACCCCCAGCGTCCGGCGTTTTCCTCAGACCATTGCCAGGCCTGAAGTTGAATCCAGCCGCCATAGGTTTGATCGGGAGATTCACCTTCTACGCCTTCAATTTTGAGAAAATAATCTACTAAAGCTGTCATGCTTTACTCCTGTTTAATTACATTAATTAATAAAACACCCTCGATATAAAATGTGCTGACCCAAAGTACCAGTTAAAACGAAACTTAATTCCGCCCAGTTGATGCTTCTTATAAAAAGACAACATTGACTGGTAATAACCAGAAAATGGCATGTCACGGAAATTTTGATACTCTGGAAATCAGAACACTTACTTCTCTTTCCCTTCCTTACTTGACGGAAGTTTAGAAACCAGTCGCAAAGAGACTGTCATCCCTTCCAACTGATAATGCGGGCGCAAATAAAAGTGAGCGCGATAAAAACCCGGATCATCCTCAACATCCTCGACTCTGACTTCTGCAGCAGCTAGCGGACGTTTAGCCTTGGTGGCTTCCGTTGATATTGTTGGATCCCCGTCTACATAATTCATTAACCAGTCATTAAGCCAGACCTGCATATCGTCACGAGAACGGAACGAACCAATTTTGTCTCGAACAATACATTTGAGGTAATGCGCAAAACGGCAGGTCGCAAAGATATAGGGCAAACGCGCAGATAACTTGGCGTTAGCGGTTGCGTCAGGATCTTCATAATTAGCAGGAGCATGCAAAGTACACGATCCAATAAATGCAGCGAAATCCGAATGCTTGCGATATACAAGTGGAAGAAAACCAGCATTCGAGAGTTCATTTTCACGGCGATCGGAAATGGCCAGTTCTGTCGGGCATGTCAGTTCATACCCACCTTCATCAGAAGGGAACGCGTAAGCGGGTAATTCTTCAACTGAGCCACCTGATTCAATACCGCGGATGCGTGAACACCAACCGAATTCATTAAAAGCACGGTTAATATTGACCCCCATAGCATAGGCGGCATTTGCCCATGAGAAATCTTCAATGACATGAGGGTTGACGACTTCTTCAAACGCAAAATCTTCAATCGGATTAGTTTTTGCGCCGTAAGGCAAACGGGACAAAAACCGCGGCAATGTCAACACCAGATAGCGGGAGTCATTACTTTCACGCAGGCGGCGCCAGGGCGCATATTCAGGAGTAGTGAAAATTTTGCCAATATCACGCGGGTTCCCAAGCTCTTTCCAGTTATTCATTTGCATAATAGCCGGCGATGCTGAGGCAATAAACGGACAGTGTGCTGCGGCCGCAACTTTAGAAATCTCAGTGAGTAAACTCACGCTTTGCGGACCATGGTCAAACTCAAAATCGCCAATCATGCAGCCAAAAGGCTCGCCACCAAATTGACCGTATTCTTGTTCATAGATTTGCTTGAAAATAGGGCTTTGATCCCACGCGGAACCACGGTACCGGCGAAGCGTTGAGGCAAGCTCATCCTGACGAATATTCAAAACACGGATTTTAAGCGTCTCATTAACCTCGGTGTTGTCAACGAGGTAACTTAAACCACGCCATGCCGATTCCAGTTTCTGGAATTCCTTGTGATGAAGTACATGGTTCATTTGCTCGGAAAGTTTCTCGTCAATTTCCGCAACCAGAGATTCGATAGTCAGCACGACATCTCGATTAACTTTCACTTTCCCTTTTTGTGCGTAAGCCGCCAGAGTCCCAATTGCACGACGAACAGCGGTAGATGCTTCATCTGTTCTTGGACGGAATGAACGTTTAAGTAAATCATCAAGTTCATTGTAATCATCTTCGGCAAAAGAAAGACCGACTTCTGGCTGCAGCTCAGGCTGAACTTGTTGTGTGTTTTCCACTTATGCATCTCCCTCAGTAGGCTCAGTTGGCTGCTCATCCTCGTTCTCATTTATTGCAGCAATAGTCCCCTGTGCATCGGTTGCCAGACGTTGTAAAAAATCCGGTTGTTCAAGCAAACGCTTCACGACTTCTTCAGCACTCGCTTTACCATCCATATAGGTGATCAATTCCGCCAGATGCGCACGGGCCTCCAGCAGCTTTTCCATCTGTGGAATGCGACGCGCGATGGAGCCAGGAGAAAAATCCTCCATTGATTCAAATTCCAGTTCCACATCGAGCAACTCATCTTCCTCGCTTAATGTGTTATCAACGTAAAATTTTAAGCGTGGCTTAATTGCTCGCATACGGGCATCGAAATTATCTTGATCGAACGTCAGGAATTTACGCTCCTCTACAGGGGCAAGTGGTTTTGCCCGGTGACCAGAAAGATCTGCCATCACCCCAGTAACGAAAGGCAATTCAACTTTTTTCTGCGAACCATAAATTTCAACGTCGTATTCAATTTGCACTCGAGGCGCGTTGTTTCTACCAATAAATTTTTGAGAACTTGCATCTTTTGCCATCTCAATTTCCTCATTCAGCCGTGATGTTATTATTTCCAGTAAACTGTTGCAGAGTATTCATCGATTCCGGCAAAAGCTCTTCGACAATAGAAATAAAATCCATGCCAATCATTTGCTTTGAACGACGTATGAATATGGGAGCAGGATGACTAGGCTCATATCGTTGAAAATAATCCAGAATACGATCCAGCATCAAGATAATCTCCTGCCTGGATCGAATATTTGCATCCCCTCCGTCGAGCAATAAAGCTCCTGATATACCAGCGATATTACTTCTTTCCTCATTGATGTCATCCTCATTAAGATTCACTGGTGCTGACTGTTGTTTGAGTTGAGATAATGCTTTAGTTAAAAAAGAACGTAGTGCATGACAATCCAGCAAATATCCTTCGCTGTACTGATTCGCATATGCTTCAACTTGTTCTAAAGTCTGACTGATTGCTGTTAATTGCTCATTAAAATCAGGCAAACCATTTTGCTGATAGTAAGTATTTATGGCTAACAGGATTGAGGAGGATGACGAATATGAATATTCGGCCGATGAGTTTGCATCGACATTAATCAGATCATGTAATCGATAATTATGCTCTCTTGTAAGCTTTATAGATTTCAATTCTGCAATGAATTGCGGTGCAGATAGCCATCCTAAAGCGGCAGCATGTCCTTCATTACTATTACCTGTCTCTGATTTAGGATAGGCAATGTTATTTTCACTCATTAAAACCTGTCCGAGCTCAGTGATACCATGATAAACGGCACTGATACAATCCAGATACATATTGGCACGGATTAGCCATAGCGCGACTCGCAGGTCATAACACTGCTCAAGCATTTTTTTAGCTTGTTCAGCAACAAGACTCCAGTTTACCTGTGGGGCAGCTCCTGCCTCCGCAAGAGGATCAGAAGACTCATCTAACTGAGCCAGCATGGATTCAATCTCACCATACATAGGATCAAATTCAACGCCATAAAACTCTTGAGAAAAAGTATCAATCGTCATTTATCCTCTACCCCGTGATGAAGTTAAATTTCCCTCGTAAACCTGAACGAACTTCCTTATTCATCTTCATACATAGATAAGAGACAGAGAAGGGAGTTTCATATATAAAAAATATGATCTACTTTGTTTACACATTAATATATTGAATGCCCACCAGGACAACAGGGACAATTTGAAGCAGTTTTTTTTTGACCCTATGCGAGATGCTATAAACAATCATAAATACTAGAAATATAACTTTTTATGAACAACCATAAACTTAAGGAATAGATTATGGATAGCGAGGCATATACTGATTTTGCTTGGGAATACCTTAGAAGGAATAAGCATTACATCGCTGACTGGGAGCTAAGTAAAAATAGTAAATCAAGACCAGGGATACAGACTACTCTTGATCGTAACGCAGAAAAAAAATGGGGGTTACTGAAATACGCAGATCCGTCTGAGAAAAATCCTAAAAATGTTTTCTGGTCACCTGAGTTAAGTAGCAAGTCAGCCAGGGTAATACTTAGCAAGTACGGGGATTGTATATGGAGCAGTCTCTATAAAAACTCTGGAATGAAACTTGAAAAATTAACTTTGCAAGACAAAACAACATGCATCAAAATATTCAATCAAAATGATTATTTTCAGTTTTTCATCGAAGACATAGACGCTTTAAATAGTCGATCGAGAATTTTTCTGTGCTTTCCGCTTAATCTTGACAATAAAATCAAAAGCAAAAACATCGACTTTATTAAAGGCATTATCAACAATCAGATTTCTGACCTCAATAAAGAGCCGCCACCCAATTTATTAGAAACAATCGATGATCTAAATAAAGGTTTTTCACACCGAACGATAGCATCGAAAATTTTTGGTAAAGAACTTGTTGAGACGGAGTGGTCATCTGATAGCTGGTTGCGCGCAAACATACGATATCGTATCAAAAAAGCGATCACATTAGTTAATACTGGATATTTGAATTACATCTGATTCATTTGACCGATGATAGCGATGGCTACGGTTAGCACCCTATGTAGCCATTGCTATTTTTCGTAGACAGATTTTATACCGCATTATGGAAACAAGTTACTATCATTATTTTATACTGTCAGCAGCCATGCGATCTTTGATACGTGCCGCTCGCTCGGCAGAGACAGGGTGATTGTCAAACATAGAGTTTCGTTGACCTACTTCCAGCTTCGCCAGTTTTTCAAAACTGGTGACAAGTCCTGTTGGGTTGAGTCCACGCTTACGTAGCAAATCATAAGAATACTCATCGGCCTCAAGCTCCTGCCGCTGGGAGAATTGAGAGTTAATCAGTCTTTCCCCCATGTCGCCAAGCGGAGACTGAGAAACACTGCCAGCGAGACCACCTACTGACGATGCCACCGCGCGCATCGTATTTGTACCAGAGGCTATTTGCCGGCTCTCTTTAACATGGCCAAGGGCAACGTGACCTATTTCATGACCAATAATGGCCTCCATTTCGTTATCATTCATTAGATCCATCAACCCACTGTAAACACGTATGCAACCATTTTCCATTGCAAAGGCATTAATTTCTTTTGACATGTAAACGTTATAATCGACAGGTTGACCATTGATGTTGTGACCAAGCATCAACGCAATTTTTTGCAGACGCCTTGCATAATCACTGTTTCCCGGTGCAATAGTGGCTCGACTGTCTATTTCCCGACAGGCATGATCATTCTGCGGTTGTACCTGATAGTCGCTCAGTGTATAAACTTCGAAAGCTTCAGCTCCGGTACTAAACCAGCTCCCCGATTCCATACTTTGGCAGCTACTTAGAAAGAGACTTATTCCCAGTACCAGCATCGTTTTACGCATTCTCATAATGTTGATTCCTTGCACATAAACACAATTAACTTCCAATCCAAAAAGTTGAGGGTAATTGTTAACTGCGTTAGTATCCGACATGCTATTTTTTTGTGAAGGGATAAATCAGAAGGAAAGGAGTCTCTCCGGGGATATATTATTTCCCCAAAGCAGTTGCAGGCCGCGCCAGTGCTTGCATCTTCAAGCGAATAAATATGCAGATCAATAGAGGTAATGTTATCTTTATCGATCTGCTTTCAAAATATCATTGACAAAGATTATTTTGGTGACGTCGGATAAAAAGCTCAGGAAAACGCTTTATACCTAATTTTCGTAATATATTGGATTTATGCGCACTGATTGTTTTTTCACTGCGCGAAAGTTTGCCTGAAATTTCCTTGTTTGTAGCGCCCTCAAGGCACATTTTCAGGATTTGCATTTCACGTCGGGTAAGCCCAGAAGAGGCATAATATTCCTCATTGAATACCTCACTAATATCATTTTTAAGGCTGTGTATGCTCCAGGAGTAACAATACCCGCCATCTTGTATCACATTGATACTATTAAGGAAAAAACCTATTTCACATTCACGCTTTATCACGCCATGGATATGTTGGATCTGCTCGAGATATTTTTTCCAGGGCTGATTCTCCTCCACTAACAAAAGAACCGGGTAACTAATCAATTGCGATAGTCGCTTCAAATTACATGAAGAACTGGTGTGTAGTGCCCGACCATCAATGATCCCGATGCTATAGTAGTCGGTAGAATCTTCTTCAATAAATTTATCGATATTTTTCAGGATGACAGAAGACATTTTATAATTAGATTCTATGATACTAATAATGCCAAGACTGCCGAGGTTCTTTTCGCCAAGGTATAATGCTTTCATAAATTATTCCTATTTATCCTGATATTCAGAAGCCTTATTTTGTTGCCTTACAATGTAATAGCACGTTTAAGGCTTTTCCTTCATCATCGATACAAACAGGTTGACCTGTCCTGTGGCTTACTCGTGCGCGTTGCAGAGAAGATATGCTCATTTGCTCACTTTCATCGCATAGTGAAAAAAGAGCATACGCACTTATAAAGATAAAATTGTGAAGTCATATAATAACGATAAGAAACAGGATAGCATCGAAACTGATACTAGCGTTGTTTTAAATATAACATAGTCAAATAAAAACACATCTTATCATTGATGTAAGAATATATCTCCACATACTAAGAACGTCAACATGTTGTTTACTAAAAGATGACATGACCACTCATTTTTGATACGTTTTAAATATTCGTTCTTACGAATACTCAATTTTCATATACGAATTTACCCTATTATGTTTAGTAACATCACTTGTGAAAATTCAGTTAACCTACTAAATACTTAATGAGCATATCCACCGCCCTCTTGTCCAAATATGCTGTAAAATGTGCTATTCATGCAGAAAAAGCATCACTTTAATAATGTATCTGGTAAGGCATGAAGAATATTAACCACACTACATAAATAGACAAATATTCTTACTTTGAGACTCGATTGTTCTCAAGGATCACAGATTTTCTGATATATTTCCCGTTAACCGGCGAAAAAGAGCATCCATATTAAAAACTGAGTAAGAAATCCATAATCCCGATAGAGCCTTAAATTCGTTTAAAATTATTTAAGGAGATAACTTATATCCCTCTGTTCACAACGCAGGAAACTACTACTTCTGTAGTCGCTTTCTTAATAAATGGATTAATAACCCCTGCAGCACTGGGTAAATTTGTTGTTCCCAGGCTAAGGGTTAAAAAATAACCGAATAAATTATCCCTTCCAAACTACGCCCATATGTATATTTTTTAATATGATGAAAACACATAAAAGCGATAGTTTTCAATTGATTACGCTTCACGTCGTTTATGAATCTATTACACTGCGACCGGATTAGATTTGCGTTTAACTTAACCCTAAAGATTCCCCCTCATATTTACCGGAAGCAAATGTACTACGTAATATCATCTAACGGCTTGTTTTTAAAAAGAAAAAGGGAACGTTCCCTATAAATTATTCAGTATGCCTTCGAATAATTTTAGCGATGCGTCTCTAACAATAACGGAAATTTAATATGCTAAAAA
>NZ_JMTB01000117.1 GCF_000734965.1 Trabulsiella guamensis ATCC 49490 | reverse complement strand
AGTACCCGAGGATGAAGCAATTCCGCCGCCGAAGGTATACAGACCTGTTCCGTTTGCACCGTTAAGGTTGATGGTACCGCCGTTATTCACGATACCTGAAGTGGCATTACTGTAGATGGCAGCATTACGCAATGGTGCGTTACCTGCGGCAACAGGGTAATTACCATTGTCGGTAATCACACCATCTTTACCCACAGTGACATTCACATTAGTACCGGTGGCGAAGATACCATAGCTTTGTTGCATGCCAGAGCCAATAATGATATTACCATCGTTAACAACGGTACTGTCACTATCTGCTTTGATTGCACTTTCACTAAAAGCGTGATTAACATCACTACCACCTCGTAAGAGAGGGTCTGAAGTTATATCCTTTGATGCTGCACGCCCAAGGTAAATAACGCCAGCGTAACCATTACTACTACCTGCAGCCCCCGCATTGATGAACGTTCCACCACTAGATATATAAACTACTGATGGGGCAGTATTTGCTGTAGCATTTGACGCGTCAATTGTCCCCCCCCAGTTGACTGCACCGTTGTTTGTTGCAGTAGCGCCGTTATTTACCTGTAGCCAGGTTGGTGAAGTGTTATAATTACCGACTCCATCAAGATTTACTGTGCCATAATTATTAAGTGTCGTTCCATTACCAGTATAGCTGTCACGTGATGTGTTCGTTGCGCTCTTTACCTCCAAACCATTATTAATAATATGTCCACCTGAATCCGCCGCCATCGCACCTGTATTACCAAACTTCACAGTTATCGCGCCATCATTGATAATAGTACCGCCATTAGAGGCTCTAAGCATCAATGCTCCTGATAAATTATCTGCACTCAGCGCCCCAGAAGAAGACACATGACCAAGAGCATTAGTACCATTAGCATATATAACGATCTGATTTCCTAAAGGAGCTAATAAACTATCGTCAGAGGCTATCGTTGGAGGAGTTACCTGATACGCTAAAATCTGATTTGAATATGCAAGAGACAGTGCATTATTATAATTGTTTTGAGCAGTATTTCCCGCTCCAAGCTTACCGGCAGCCAGTTGTTGTTGTAACCATGAGTTATAAGCCTGCAGGTCTGCCATATTATTAACAGTCTGATTTACAGAACTGCCATCAGAAAGCCGAACAGAAAATGAACCTGAGAAAACCGTATTGTTTAAGTTGATCACATATGGTTGTAATACTTCACTAGATGGGGCCATATTTGCAAATGTGACAGTATTTGACGAATTCCAGTTAGCCGTCCCATTTGTTATATTGACAAATATAGTATTCTTCGCCGTGGAACTACCAATAACGCCAGTTGCATTCATATTAAATGTCCCGCCACCAGATATAGCGGCGATCCCGGAGTCATAAAATTGTCCGCCACCAGCCGGAGTAGGCATATAAATACGATGCCCATTATTATCAAGTGCAAGAGAAAATGACGAACTATTATATGTTTTAATAGCAGAGGACACATTTGTATTTGGATCAGTTACAGTAATACCAGTAGTAGCCCCTCCCAGATTTATATAGTAAACCGAGCTTGGGTCTATTGACCCTGTCGCATAACCTGCATTATACAATTGCCTTATATTCATATCTTGAAAGGAATAGCCAACTGCATTTCTAAACAGTACTGCTGTATTAAGATTATAATTATCTGTATCATCAATGGAAAAAACCATACCACCATTGTTGGCTGTTTCTGGGGTATAAATCACGTTACTACAATCATTCGTGCCACACGGTGTAGTTGAAGCTGTTACAGCTGATGATGCAAATCCGGTCAGTCCCAGTACAACTGCTGCAGCGACAGCTGTCCGCCCACGTTTACCACGCGCTTTTGCAAACTCAGGAACGGCGACCCATGCCTGAGACGATTCGTTCCAGATGACTCTGTATGTCTTGTTCATATTAATCTCACTTACAGCATATCCTGGTGTAGATAATTGTTAATAATCAGTAAGAGTGAAATTAAGAAAGGCTTAATGCCTGGTGTTAGTGACCTGACACATGCCACTTGTTCCAGCTCTGACTAGTGACTTAGTGTCTCTTTAATACATCGCTGCTTATTATTTTTAAATATCCAGACGATACAGTCTCACGTCTAAAGCTGACTAATCCTAATGCATTAAATATTATTCCTAATCTAATAGAGATTAGCCTCTGATTGTTTATGACTAAAAACAAACCAATGCACGAACAAATAAAGACCATCCATATCACTTTGATTAATGGAGCGGACAATATTGCAAATGTGAATCTCCAGGATGGTTTTATGAATATCTATGCATTTTAAAATATAAAGCATCCATCAAATAACTTATATTTAAGATGTATAGCGAATTGTTTTTTTAATCACATTTACTATGTCAATAATTATTTTAACTCAGACCACGCTGATAGTCCTTTCCCTATGCATGTAACTCGGAGAATATTTAAACGATTTTATTAATTTACCATGATGAGAGAAAGTCAAAAAAATAATGAATAGCATTTCTAAGCGCATAAAAGAAAATATAAAGATGCATACACACTATAGATACCCTGACATTGCTCTGAATCTGTTGATACAACTTGTTCAGGTTTGTCTGACAGTGATATTTTCAATGAAACTGACACACGGCTCTACAAGATTGAAAATCCCATGGTTTAAATATAATACGGAAAACATGCTGATAACCACACCGTAGCAGGACGTATTACCACAAAGAAACAAAGGATATCTAATGATTACTTTCACTATTCACATAGTTATAACCAATTAATTACTAATGATTTTCCATTCATGACCACCAAAAGAACAATTGTTTAAACCACACACCTCAAAAATATTTTCTCTTGTGTACCACAATGGTATATAATGAATTGTATATTTTATGCACTTCTTTTAATACAAAACATAGCACAATACTCCGAATACTTGTCTGGTGGCACCATAATGAAAGGTTATCTTATAAATAACAAAATCGAGTTCTGGCCTGAAGATAATCTTCTTGTATTACACGCCGACCAGCGTGTTAACTACAATCTTACAGCACCCGCGTCGAGATGCTTTTTATTTTTATTGCTTAAAGCGCCGGAAATTGTCCCACAGAATGATATTTATAAAGCTGTCTGGGAAGACGAAAGCATTCTTGTACCACCCAATACATTGTACCAGAATATTGCTTCAATACGCCGTGGCTTAAAAACGCTATCTCAGGATGACAATATTATTATCACGATCCCCAAAAAAGGGTTTCAGATCCCCTCCAGCATCAATATACAGGAAATGACTTTACAGGATGCAATTACAGAGATCACAGCTTCGCCAACGACTCAAAGTCCGGTCAGAAAGCCAGTCTTAAAATCAAAAATTAGCGCATTAATATTTTCACTAATCTGTGTCCTGGCTTTAACTTTAGTTTTCTTCACTCTATATATTCCTGATAAAGCGAAAAATAACTTCTTTGCAAGTTTCGAGTTCGTTGGAAAAAAAAATGGATGTAGTTTTTTTCATAACAGCAATACGGCCGATATTAACTGGGAAAGAGAACTAACTTATACGGGAATAAAATTGAATTGCGATGCATTCCCGTGGGTATACATGACATCCTATAAATATACTCCATCCATATCAATAATTGGATGCAATAAACCATTTCAGAATAAAAATATCAGTTGCGTTTCATTTTTCTTCCGCGAGGTAAATGAAAATGAAAAAAAATGAAAAAAAGAAATATTCCTTGCTGTTAATAATTATTACTTTTATGATTTCAGCCTCCGCCTATCTATTTAATATCAACAAAAAAGAAAAATATGTCAATTGCATCGCCAGAATGGTTTATGTTCAGGGAGCAATAACACAACATCTTACTTTAAGCTTTATGTTTAACCGGGATGATTTATCAGGAGTTGTTCATATTGAGGGGGTACAACTTCAGAGCAATGTAAGTGAAGGATTTATAAATAGAAATATACATTTCAGTTATAAAAAGAATGAAGAGAATTTCATCCTAACCGCTACTGAAGTCAGAACGATTAAGGGTGAAAGTTTAAGCCAGGATGAAATCCAGAGAACCTTCCCGGCATTTTATTCAACAGCGAATAGCAAAATCACTTACACTATATCAGGACAAAAAAATGAAGGATATCTCTTTTTAATTGCAGGAACCCCGCGCTTCTTTTGTGAGAAGTAGACAAATGTTAACCAACATCCAGTGTCAGTCTGTAATTAATACAGACTTACATTGAGATATGAACAAGGGTTGATAGCGAATGACAGAAAGAACCCGTCGGAAAGGTTCGTCAGACGATTACTTTGAACTCCCACTTTCAATGTCACCACGCCCCGGCACAGCAGATGGCATAAGGTAGTTTTCAGAACTCATTTTCCGCATACAGCGTCAGCCAGTCAGGTACCATATCTGCCGGTAATGGACGAGAAAAATAATAACCCTGTATGACAATTTCCGAAGTACCGATTTTTTTCAGTAACTCAAGTTGATCTTTTGTTTCCACTCCTTCAGCAACTACAGACATCCCCATGCTTCTGCCAATACCAGTGATAGCTTTCACCAGAACAGCCACTTTCTCATCATACTGGAATCTGTCGATAAAACTTTTATCTATCTTAAGCTCTGTAACCGGCAGTCCTGTCAGACGCGAAAGACTTGAATATCCTGTACCAAAGTCATCAATAGACAGCCCCACGTCCAGGTCACGTATCTCCTGAATTCGCTTAAGAATACCGCTGTCGAACTCAAGCATGGCACTTTCTGTTATTTCAATGGTCAGCATATTACCAGGAAGATGATATTCCTTCAGAAGTCCGGCAATAACAGAAGGTAAATACGGACAACGGAAATTAAGTGCAGACAAATTGACAGATACCGAATGAATGCGGACACCGCTAAGTTTCCATTCGGCCATCTGCCTGCAGGCCTCTCTGATAACCCACTCCCCCAAAGCCTTAATGTCTCCTGTCTCTTCGGCCATAGTAATAAATTTATAAGGAGGCACTTCACCATAAGAAGGAGAATGCCAGCGGGCAAGAGCTTCAAAACCATAAACCGTATTATCGTCAGCACAAATCTGAGGCTGATATTCCAGCCTCAGCTCATTTCCTTCAATCGCCTCTTTCAGCGCTCGTTTCATCAGGATCCTCTCCCGGACCATTCGGTCAGTTTCATGATTGAAGAACTGCCAACGATTTCCTCCTGTAGCCCTGACATGCTCCATGGCCATTTTTGCACCGGATAACAATTCATCACGTGAACATTCCGGATAATGACTTATTCCGATACTGAATGTGATGCTGAAAGTATTTCCGCCAAGTACTACTGGTTTTTCTGCTATCTTCTCGAGATCCTGGGCAATCTTCGAAGACAATATAATGTCACATTCAGGCACAACAAGGATAAACTGTATTCCTTCTGTCCGGCTCAGGAAATATCCTGGTTCAAGAACTGACTGCAGCCGTATCACCATCAACAGCAACAGCTGATCAGCGACTGCGTACCCCATGCTGTCATTTATTTCGCTGAAATTATCGATACAAAAACTAAATGTCGAGAGCTGACTGACTGATGTGCTTTCAAATAATCGGTCAATATAATGATTTAAACTACTTCTGTTTGGTAACCCTGTTAGTGCGTCGGTTTGGATCAGGCGCTCTATTTGCTGCCGCTTTTCTTCCTGTTCCAGCGCGAGCACACAAAGGTGTGCACTGATGTCTGCGATCCGTGCAGTGTATAAATCAGCTTGTGTGTCATCACTGAAATTCAGTACCAGCTTTCCCATCAGTTGGTTATTATATGAACGAAGAGTCCATGTTTTCCTTTTTTTCCCCTGAATACCTTGTGGTCCATTATGACCACCGGATGAAGACGATTCCCCCCATAAGAGCAGTTGTTCACCTGAGTAAAAATACAATAACGCGGTACATCCATGGATAAGTGACTCAATACGACGACAAATTGCATCGCCTGTTTCCATCATGGATAAACTGCTGATTAAAATTGCAAGGATGTCCTTTTCATATTCGCGGATCTCACGTTCCCTTGTAATATCGGTCAACGCTAACACCTGGTTACGTAACTTCCCGTCGCCATCCGATACCGGATCTATTTGAGCTGAAAACCACATAACTGCCCCATCAGCACAACTGACAGGTATATCTTCCTGAAACCAGTCATTCTGTTTCAGTAATCTGGTGAAGCGGTCACTTATATTTTTATATTTCTTTTGCACAGGAAGCAGCGCCATTGCCTTTTTTCCGACAATGTCCGGAACAGAAAGGCCGGTAAGTGTGGTAAACGCTTTATTGACCTGAAGTATATGATGTTGAATGTCAAGCACTATAATCGGATGTACTGTATGATTAACAGCCAGCAGTAGCAGGCGGTTTTGTTCACGGGCTGCCACCTCATCACTGACATCCCTGGCCATAGCCATGTAATAGATCCTGCCGTTAACATCCACTTTAGAAAGGGAAAAAACAGCCCAAACTTTTTTGCCATCACTGCGTTCCAGCTGTAACTCCCTGTTCATACCGACAACGCGTGATTCAGCCCCCTCACGGTGACGCTGTATCCAAACTTTGTGATTGTACTGTAGTGATGGTGGCAACAGGATTTTCATATCCTGACCAACAACCTCTTCTCTGGAGAATTGCCAGAGCTTTTCTGCCGCTGGATTGAAAAAAACAATTCTGTTTTTTTCATCAACAAGTACAACAGCTATAATAGTCTGTTCAAGAGCAGGGAATAAAATATGTCCTGCATCCTTTATTATCTTCACTGGTTTCATACATCACCCCGGTTCCTGACATCAGCGCGTATGTTTCATCTGTCTTTATCAGCAGTATTACTATGCGGCCGCCATAACTCGACTCTGTTACGTCCAAGTGATTTAGCGCGATAAAGTGCTTCATCCGCTGACTGGATTAATCTTTCATAATCTGGATGCCCGTTGAACATTGCCGCGCCAATCGAAAGTGAAACAGATAATAAACTGCCATCAGGGGTATTCACTGCCTGCTTTTCAACTTTGCTGCGTATGCGTTCAGCCAGTCGCAAAGTTTCCGTTTCTGAAACTTCTGTCAGAACAATGAGAAACTCATCTCCCCCATATCTGAAAACATAATCACTGCTACGGACACTGTCATAAAATGCCTGTGAGACTTTTCGGAGCAACTCATCACCGATGTTATGTCCATACCCGTCATTAATTTCTTTGAAGTAATCAATATCAATGATAAGTACAGACAGAGGACAACCAGCCCTGTTAGCATGTACAATTTCTCGCTTAAATATTGTTGGCAGAAAACGTCTGTTAAGAAGCCGGGTAAGCACATCCATTCCGATCTCATGTCGTGAAACATCATCAAAGAGATCACGTAATAATGTTGTTATCTGGGAAAGGCTGTTATGTACCTGAAGTACATAGTTGATAAGCTTTTGCTTTTTTGAAGGTGATTTAGACTCATTCTTGATACTCTGAACAAACTCATCCAGTTCCAGCATCAGTTTTGAGATAGAACTGATACCAGTCAGACCACTGAAGTAATGTCGCCCCTTATGGTTAAACCAGAGACCAAATTCAGACCTGCTGAATGACTGGATACTACAGACTTCAGCGTCAAGCATGATTTTATAGACAATTTCGACTTCCCATGCCAGCAGACTTGATATCTGTCGTTCTTTTTCTTCTTCAGCATTCTCTAACAAAGAAAAAACCCGATAATTCTCATCCTCCCTTGATGACTGCGTATCACTGAATGAGAATGTACGAGACATCACCTCCATAGCGATATCGATACTTTCTGTCGTAAAGCCATGAAGTTTAAATTTTTCTTCTGCTGAACATTCCATGTCATTAATCAGCGGGAAAAGAAATTTTTTGAGCACCCTCGCACCCATCTCAACAACTTGTACAGGAATTCCTATCCTCGCATGCATTTGCCCGACATGCTGTTGCATTGCGATAAGCTGGTCTACATTCTCAGTGGTACCTGAGAGCACTTCTGTCACCCACTTTGCCAGTGCTTTTTTCAGGTGTCGTTCGACTTGTTCATTAGTCAGGAACTCTTCAGCCTGGGGGTCTGTCAGGACTGTATCATAAAATCGTTTGCTTATGGCTGAAGCATTTTTTGTAGCCAACTTTTGAGAAAGTGTAAGTACTCTTTTTTCAGTACGTGAAATCAGTACTGTCCATTCATGCTTCATTTTTTCAAGGAATGTCTGCATGCTGATAACCCTCACAACAACATAAATTTTATAAGATATGGCAAACCACTTTGCCAGACATAACACCCAACTTTTCTTTTTGTATTTATCACTTTCAGTTCTAAATTATGGTCATGATCTATTAAATATTCAACGCCAATCACCTTCATTAAAACATATACACAGTATAACTGTCATAGTAGCAATACCTATGTTCATAATATAATCTTCTGATGCTTTCTCCCCTATCCTCATAAGTGGCACAAGAGTATTAGTATTCTTACTTAAGTTATTCACTCAGTACAGCGAGAACCACCAGGATTACTCCAGCATACATTGAGAATAACCCACGCGATTAAATAATACACTCTGATAGTAACCATTCTGATAGCATATATATCAACATGATAAGGCCTCATTCAGGCTTGTTGAAAAAAACAACACTATAATGTTTCACATTAACAATTCCCGATATTATTTAACCATCCCATTGGGTATCGTCATGAGATATATTGAAAAAAAGATGAAGTATTTCTGCAAGTTGGTCAATACAATACACCATAAATATAATCCATGCACTTTCTCGACATATGGATTATTCTCACTGCCCTGATTCAGTATTCTCATTTACTGAATCGGCATATTAGCTCAAAATTAACCATGTATCCTGACTAAAGTCAAAATCATGAACTGAGAGTTAACCATGAAGATAATATCACTTTGCAACTACACTGAAATCGGAATTTACAACTTATTTATAAATAGTAAGTTGCCGGTCAGTGTTTTTGAAGAGAGTATTATCGCCATCGCGTTCACCTGGAATGACCTGCATTATGTCATTAAGGAAATTAATAATATTGAACCTCATGCCACAGGTAAAAGCCATCGTATTCACTTCTATCTTTCAACTCAACTTTATGATTATTATGAGTTTATTACATTTCTCATCACATGTAATTGCTATCTAAAGTTCCTGAAAATACAGTCTTTATATAAAAAAAACATAATCCACCCGCAAACAAACTGGATAAACAACCAATATAAAACACATAAAGTAAAATTCTCTAAATCAGAAATTTCTTATCTCAACGCAATTGCAGCACTTACTGCCGAGCGCATAAATAAAAAAAGATTGACATTGCCATACTTTTATTATAATGACATTTATATTGGACGAATGCGATATAATATAATTAATAAGCTTCGCATGAAGAGAAATAGATTTATATTATATAAAATGAGCGACATTATACTTGACAGAATAGCAACTGACTCTGCGTAATCATATAAATCAATCGCTTCGTTTTGATGTTGCTGATTATGTATATATCTGATTTATGCTAAGTGAAAAATGTATAAATTGATGTTATTCAGTAATAATATTTTATACCTCAACAGAGTCAAATATATGCAATAACACGACAACTTATTATGATTAAGTTTTATACATATATAAATATCAACAGACACGTATGGAGTACGGATGTTATTGTATATTAATATCCATCCATACATACAGTAACGCGATAATATTGAGCAAATTAGCAGAAAAGGGTTTTTATTTGATGGATAGAAAACGATCAGCATCTCCCAGAAAACCACAACCTTTCCGTACTCCACCTGAACTCAATGAAGAATCTTATGCCGGGCTTCCATTGTACATGCTTATTGCTCACTGGGCTCTGCTAAGAGGTGTTCCGGTTACAGTCAGAGATGTCCGTCTCGCCTTTGATATAACCCTGCGAAGAGCAAGTGACTTACTGGAATACCTGACAGAACAAGGTTCCAGAGTCGTCGAGGCAGAGTGCTACCTTGTTCCGTCACCACGTGGAGGTAAATGTATGTGCAGGGCATTTCGGGTAATTAGTATTAATGGAAAACTTGCGCGAATACATTCTATTTCCCCCCCTCATAATCGCGAGACAAACAATCAGTTAACACCTCTGGCTAACGCTGAGGATGAAGAATTACAGGATCTCCGTCGCTGGATTGCTCAGCGCCGGACTGGAGAAACTGTTCCTGAAGCTTTACAAAGCCCAGGAGATAAATAAATCATCTCAATTCTGTGTAAAATTACTTTATACGTAAAGCTGTCACATAAATAAATTAACTTTCAACACCACATCAATTTAATACAGGTAAATATGGAATGAGTATATATCCAAGTATACTTACTATATTCTCCTGGTAGTTATACTTACGTAGTTTACTTTGTATACATTAACTTCAGACTGGTTTCTATATTATTATGACATCCTCATTTATCTGTTATGAAAGTAACTTCTAATAAGCAAGTGTCACTAGTGACCCATTTTTCAGACCTGCAGCATTTGCTTCTTCTGTGTCAATGTGTAATTCAAGTTGAAAATCTTCATGAACTCGTACAATAACCTCATTAAAAGTCAGTTGACGATCACCGCCACTGCATACCTTCACTCTTTGTCCATCAGAAACATTCAGCAAGATGGCATCCTTTGGTGACATGTGTATATGTCTCCAGGCGCAAATTACCTGTGAATTAAGCATCACATGTCCCGCTGGTCCAATCAATAACGCACTAGCCGAATTATCCAGACAACCTGATTCTCTAACCGGGGCACTTATGCCGATAGATAAACAATCTGCACGTGAAACCTCCAGTTGTGAGACATCACGACAGGGTCCTAAGACACGAACATTAGTCAGAAAGCCTTTTGGTCCGGCGACATTGACACATTCATGTGCAGCAAACTGACCATGCTGGTTCAGAGACCTGAATGGCCTCAGGACATGATTTTTTCCAAACAACTCCTCTACATCATGCTGTGACAAATGTACATGCCGGTTAGACACACCAACTGGTATCAACGGAACAAAATTATCCCGGCAAGTGAGGTTTTGATCATGCAGCAAGTTAGTTTCCATCGTTTATTCCTTTCGCCAATACTCACTTATATCCTTGTTTTTCTCCTGACTGCCGTACAACATAAAACGAAAAGCAACAAGCAGAATCTTTTCAGGTAATTATGCTAACTTTTTTCACATACTTCTGACACGGGATTCTGTCCTTGCCACTGGCCAGCATGTCATTACATATTATTCTTATCTTTACCAGATGCTTTAAATATTTCTTTTGCCTCGTTCAGACTCATTGAGTTTGCCCCTTCTGAATAATCAGGGTCTGAAGACTGAACTGGATCATCCTGCCACTTGCATACACAGCATATCTGATAATGCCCTTTTTTATCTAAAGTTCGTTCACCACAACAGGGACACAAATAACGTTTTTCTATCATCATCTCTGTACTCTATGTTTTGGCTGAGTTAAACACTGCTCTGCACAATCTATTAAAACAGGCAACCATGCGATATATAATAAACTAACACTAAATTATTTACAGAGCCGTTCTTCCAGACTCATGCAACTAAAACTGAATCCTGCATGCTTTGCTGCCATATAATTCAATACATGCAACATATTTTTAACAAAATATTTTCCACAATAACCTTGAGAAAACCGTATGCTTTCCGTATCAGATGTTTTACATGATCGTTCAAGATTGAGTCATTAAAAATCATATTAATTATAAACATTTTTATAATAACATGAAATAAAGATACGTTATCCAGTTAGTTGAGCATTCCTGGCAACTGCTTGCCAATTCTTATGGCATCAAATAGTTTATTTTAAAACACCCCCCCCCAAAAAAGCAAAGCAAAAAAACAGCAATATTCTTTTACTATTTGATTATACAGAAGTTAATCAGATCGAGTAGTCTGCAACGTCTTATTGTATTTCAAACGCCACCTTTGGCCTCAGTGTGATAGTACACCATCCATGAGATTGTTCTTTAATGGTATATGAAAGAGCATATTTTTCCAGCGTCTCGCTTACTATGGCGATATGCCCCATAACCCAAAAATCAATTGGCCTTTGCAACCACCCTTCTACTGAAAAGTGTTGCACTAATTCAGATTTTTTCACCAGAAGTACCAGCATACCTGAAAACTCTGCTTGAAATGAATATGGTACCCACTCATTATCAGCCATAACAACGTTTTGCCAGCCCTGAGATTTCAGATATTCAATTGCATACGTCAGCCTGAATAAGTCAGACTGCTGATTGACAGCTTCAGAGCAGGACTTCCAGAGATAGACCAAACGATCATACAGGCACGCACTGTACCCTCGCTTACGCCCAAGAAGCAGTAACCCCTCAATGTCCTGCGCAACAGAACGTGGAAAACGACGTTGTTTCTGCGCTACTGTAAGCCATCTCATGAGAAAAATATGGATTGCCAGCGGAGTAAGCGCCTGACCGTCTTGTTGAGCAAGTCGCAGGCTGATCTGCGCACACCAAGCCAGATTTGCCAGGTCAGCAATGGTTTTTTCCGGATGTAATTGAGGGCTGTTTTTTTTCATCGGGTACTTGCATAACAATTTTAAAGATGATAACAAAAATTACTATCTCTGTTCGAATCGATATTACATGAATAAAGTCAATAATGAAAGTATAGTTCACAGTTTCGTTATTACAGAAATATTCGCCAGAAGCATTACATCATCAAAACTCATCATGTGCATCACAATAAAGCAAGATATTTCCCCGTTAAACCAGCAAAAATACTTACCACACATGAATGAAATATACATCCACAACACCCTTGCATAGGTATATATCACAGTGCAATTTCAAAAATACGACTCTTATTATTTTTTAACCAGGCTCCTATACAGCCAAAATAGTATTAAGAGAGCCACTTATAAAAAAGCCCATCATAGTTGACGGGCAAATCAGGAAATGACTGCAATAAGAACACTAAATTTCAGAACTACTCCACTGCAATATGGATCCGGATATGTAATCAGGCTAACCACAACTCACTACGATTATCAGTATGTAGGATTATTATCCCCTCATGGCAGATAGAGCCTCTTCAGGAATTAAATGATAAAACATATAATGCAGACAGCCAACCCCCAAACCAACATTTAAGATAATTCTCTTTTTTTTTGGAGAAACAACTTATACACGACTGCCAGCCAGCCATTGCAAATTAAGAGGATTCTTGGATTCTTTTAGCATGTATATATAAATCACCTATACAAACAGGTAAAAATCGACACAACGGCACATATCAGAATTTTCAGAAAACATATGCATCCTTTTGGTTTCTCTAAATCTTTAATAGTACACTCGTAGTTTCTTATCTGCGACGAGCTGTCTATTAAACACAAACTTTATGAGAGAAGATGCCGGCACGGACATACGCTACATAATTGATATCACAGCCAATAATAGAACACTACGAGCTCACTCTTGTACTGTTGCTACAGATAATACTGTTACGCGAAAAAAAAGGCCGCCATCAGTGGCAGCCTGTGTAAGGGAAAGAAAAATAAATAAAACAGTATGCAAATATAACGATCTATCTCTGGGTATGTGGTGCCGGGTGCCTCCCGGTGAGCCTTTGGCCAGCCACCATGACTCGCGCCTCTTGGCAACTCTGCGACCATCATTCCATGATGGGTGCTGTTTACGCCCCTCCGCTCAGGGGGATTCACCACGAATTTAATTTATGGCGTGGCAATACATGAAGTCAATAACCTTACTTATTTTATGGTTAGCAATTCGTGCTGTTATGCATTATTTTTTAAGATTTTTTCCATTTTAAGGTTATGAATTTGGAATGAGGTTCTGTTAAACAAACATGATTTCAGGCTCAGCGGTACACTAAGACATAGTTCTTTTTCTGTCTGTCCTGACTACTCTGCGGCAGTTATTCTACTCATGTCACGACGTTTTTATGACGCATTACCAGCCTGAAATAGTTTCTCGTGCTGTTCGCCATTCTCGGGTGATCTATATGGTAAAACGCAATAACTACAGCTGGCAGTATATGGCTGGTATACTGGATGACCTGACCTGTGTCGATGCTAATTATTCAGACGCAAAAGACTGCCCGGCAGTGTCAGTCAAGGGCTCTGCACCATGTTCCTGAAGGTGTTCCGGAGCAATAAGAAACTGACAAGAATGCCTCTGACTTTAAAGTGCCACTTAAAACCTTCTTAACAGTTGAGGTAAGCTACACTAGACATCTAACGATACCCGTTGTCCGATGGAAGCATCCTGTATCTGCTGGCCGACCACTACACTCTCTGGTGCGGCATTTTATCCGGAAGATGGTGTTATCAACGACAGGTGGAACTCCAGGCAAAAGCAGCACCGGAAGCTTAATGGCAAAATGTTTCTCACTACGACCTAACTGGCAATGCTGACAGAGTCATCGACCAGTAGCAATCCAAAAGCCAGTTTAGCTCACTGACGATGCAGTTAATCTGCCATGGTAATGAACCAGGTAAAATACCCGAATAAACAGCCAACTTCAGGGCTCTATTAATGTCCTTAAACGTCTTTTGCCGGAGACACAGGGTTAACTTCAGATTGCAGCAGCAATTGATGCTCATAATCGGAGTAGAGGTCAGGGAACAGACCGGAAAACCACCCCAGGTTTATCGGATGGCCTGTTCCCTGGATTTACAGTCCAATCATGTATCATGCTTTACGCTTCAGTAAAAGTGGCCTGGTCTATCAATTTGTCAATATCTAACATTTTTAACTGAGCTTTACATATTCACCCGGCGACTAAATTACCAGTTAAGATGGAGTTCGGAATCCTTCATAAATTCTATAGAAAATATACATAACACATTAGGATTAATCCTCTTTAAAATTCATATCGTATTATTGTTGCATATAATTAGCTAACTATCTCCATCAATAAGACACAAAATAATTAGTCAGGTAAGAAATGATGGGAACGTAGAAGGTTGTAACGTTTTAGTAACAATGGCCGTATATAATGCAGGTTTTCCTAATGATGAAAAATTACAGTCGTCCGATTCGTTGTATCAGTTGTGAAGTATCTTGTCAGTTATATCCTGATAAAACAGTAAGGTCAAGTTACTGTAGCTACGAAGTCTTTTCAATCTGGCCTGATGGCAATAACTTCCTGAAGTCAGGTATTATTTATTCGTTATTACTAAAGAATAAAAATCATTTATTATCACCTTTTGTTTTTGTCGACTTTTCGCTTCCAAATCTACGTTATTTTGTCGATCAGGAATGGATTGATTATCTGACAAAAACTGGAATGCGCATTGTCATTATCACAGATAATAGTCTGATTCCGTTGGCAAACTACTGGCTTGAAAAAAGTGACAACATTCATGGAGTAATCTATGCTGACGATGATGAATTAATTAGGGATAAAAAAATTAAGCAGTTATTTATGGGGCGACTTGTAAATAAAAAACGTGGTCGGACATTAAACTTTGAAGAAATTACTCTTCTCAACAGGTTTTTATCAGGAACAGATATCCAGCAGGCTATCGTTATTGATAATCTCGATGAGAAGAAAGTTTATGTCCATAAATTTCGTCTTGAGAAAAAACTTGGGCACAGTATCCGTAATATAATTTCTCATATTCTGTAGCGTACTCCGACTGATGTATTCTCTTAAAACAACAGAGAGTGATTGTATTGTAAGTACACCAGGAATGCCTGTATCATTTCCCGCATGTGTATTATCATATTTCAGTGCTTTAATCCGAATAGACTAGTTTACCTCTCGAAGGATTCTGCAATATCCAGATCATCAGTAACGTTACGGCCAACTCATCTTCCAATTGTATTTCAGTTCGCTGTCATCGTTTTATCTCAAGAAGGCTGTTTATTGTTGAAAAGGGATGCAGAAACTACACCTATACATTTTAGAAGAAAAGCATCAGTATGTTGCATGTCTGGCGTTCCAGTGGGTTTACCCGTCATCAGTACAGTGAACTTCACAACATCAAGTTTTCTACTTTCAGTGAATGACCTCTGGATACAAACCCCAGAGTCAGTAAAGTTCGTTCCGGGTTGATCCCCATACATATTGCAAAGAAGTCAGCTCACATGACGATACCCCCGGTTGTCAATGAACAAGTTATGCTCTTCCTGCCTGGCGGTATACGCATGAGTTTTCTGGTTTATCCCCTATATTTTCATACACTTATTATCACTTAACTCATTACTAGTCCGGCGCCGCAGTTATTCCTGCGGCGAAAGATATCCCAATGCACAATGAGGATACCATTCTTTATAGTGATTGAAGGCTTCCTAAAGGTTCTTCACTGCCGTTAACGCGTCAGGAGAAGCTCATTCATTTTACTGTTCACTATGATAATTTAGCCCAACCTGTAAGCCCCGGAGTTAGTCGAATACAATTTATGAAGCAATAATAACTCAGTCCGTGCTGCCCCCTGACACCTGTACTGGCAAATAAATAACTGGCGTAGTTAATATGCATATCAGCCCCCATCTGTTACACAACACTTCATCACAGTCTTATAACAACATTAGCGTGTTTCTGAACCACTCAGCAATGCTCTGTACTGCCAGTGAGTACCGGGGGTATCATCTGAGCAGATATATAATTATATTGCCACAAGTTGCCTGACGCCCTGAGCCTCCATCTTCTTACCAGGGCCATGCTGGATGATCGTACCCCGCGACATGACCAGATACTGATCTGCCAGTTCAGCAGCAAAATCATAAAACTGTTCTACAAGCAAAATCGTCATATCTCCACGACTGGCAAGGTTACGGATCACCGAGCCGATCTCTTTGATAACCGAGGGCTGAATCCCCTCCGTGGGTTCATCCAGAATCAGCAACTGCGGGCGGCAGGCCAGCGCCCGACCAATGGCGAGTTGCTGCTGTTGTCCGCCGGAGAGATCCCCGCCCCGCCGCTGTTTCATCTCACGCAAAACAGGAAACAATTCATAAATCTCCCCGGGCACGCTTTTTGCCTGACGACCAGGAAAACGCGACAATCCCATTAACAAGTTCTCTTCAACTGTCAGACGAGGAAAAATCTCCCGCCCCTGCGGTACATAGGCAATTCCCTGTTGCACCCGCTGGTGTGGTTTAAGGTGATTAATCGGCCAGCCATGCCAGTGAATGGTGCCGGATTTTGCCGGAATAATCCCCATCAGGCATCTAAGCAGCGTGGTTTTCCCCACACCGTTACGCCCCAGCAGGCAGGTAATTTCACCCGGAGGGGTTTCAAACGACAGACCACGCAAAATATGACTGCCACCGTAATACTGGTTTAACTCTTTAACCTGCAACATGTTTAGCGCCCCAGATACACATTAATAACCTGCTCGTTCGCCTGCACCTGACGTAACGAGCCTTCAGCCAGTACCTGCCCCTGATGCAGCACGGTCACATAGTCGGCGATAGACTCCACAAACCCCATGTCATGTTCCACGACCATCAGCGAGTGTTTCCCTGCCAGTGCACGAAACAGTTCGGCAATATACTCGGTTTCGGCATCTGTCAGCCCGGCGGCGGGTTCATCCAGCAGCAGTAAATGCGGTTCCTGAACCAGTAATATGCCGATTTCCAGAAACTGCTTTTGGCCATGGGAGAGTAACCCGGATGGGTGATGTCGGTATTCCGTTAAACGCAGTTGTTGCAATACCTCATCAATCCGATCCCGTTGCTCCCCGTTAAGCTTCGCCCGCAGGCTGGTCCACACCGACTTATCCATTTTTTGTGCAATTTCGAGGTTTTCCATCACGCTCAGGGCTTCAAATACGGTAGGTTTCTGGAATTTACGCCCAATGCCTGCGCGACTAATTTCCACGGGGGACATCCCAGTCAGGTCAATGTTCTGGTCGTAGGTTAACTTCCCGCTGTCTGGTCGCGTTTTACCGGTGATAATATCCATCAGTGTGGTTTTTCCAGCGCCATTTGGCCCGATAACACAACGTAATTCGCCGACACCAATCGATAGCGAGAGATCGGTCAGCGCACAGAACGAATCGAAAGTGACGTTGATTTTTTCCAGTTGCAGCACCGGATCAGTTGTTTTGCGGTAGCGATCCTGAAGTTGCGGCTGGGTAAACAATGAATCAGTCATGTTTCCTCCGTTTGATCAGGCCAGCCACGCCGCGCGGCAGAAAAAGCGTCACGAGGATAAACATGAGCCCGAGGAAAAATAGCCACATATCCGGGAAAGCCACGGTAAACCAACTCTTGGCACCGTTGACGATACCTGCACCCAGGATCGGCCCAATCAGTGAACCACGCCCGCCGAGCGCTACCCAGATTGCTGCTTCAATTGAGTTAGTCGGCGACATTTCGCTGGGGTTGATAATTCCCACCTGAGGTACATACAGCGCGCCTGCCAGTCCACACAGCACGGCAGATAACGTCCAGATAAAAAGCTTGTAGCCCTTTGGATCGTAACCGCAGAACATCAGTCTGTTTTCAGCATCGCGCACCGCAGTGAGCACCCGGCCAAACTTGCTGCGCGTAAGCATTATGCCGATAGCCAGTGAACCAGCCAGCAATAGTACTGTCGCCACAAACAGCGCAATGCGTGTCCCGGTAGCCGACACCGGAAATCCCAGTAGCGTAGTAAAGCCGGTAAAACCGTTATTGCCGCCAAAGCCCGTTTCGTTACGGAAAAACAACAGCATACTGGCATAGGTCAGCGCCTGGGTCATAATCGAGAAGTAGACATCTTTAATACGCGAGCGAAAAGCAAAGTAACCAAACACCAGAGCCAGCAGACCCGGCACGAAGATCACCAGACACAGCGCCCAGGCGAAATACTGCGTTCCGGTCCAGAACCATGGCAGCTCCGTCCACGAAAGAAACGACATAAACGCCGGCAGACTGTCACCGGATGCCTGACGCATCAGGTACATGCCCATCGCATAACCACCGAGGGCAAAAAACAGCCCGTGCCCAAGTGACAGCAACCCCGCGTACCCCCATACCAGATCCAGCGCTACCGCTACAATGGCGTAGCAGAGAATTTTGCCGATCAACGTCAGCGTGTATGTGGAAATCGCCAGCGGGTTGCTCGCAGGCAACAACGCGAGAAAAGGCAGGATCAGCAACATCGCAAGGAGCAACGCAGAAAGCGTGCATACCAGGCGCGGCGCGCGGCGAACAATAGTTAATGTAACTGGTTGGCTCATCAGTCAATTACCCGCCCTTTGAAAGAAAACAGCCCTTGCGGCCGTTTCTGAATAAACAGCACGATCAAGACCAGGATAGCGATCTTGCCCAGCACCGCGCCAATTTGTGGTTCGAGGACTTTGTTGAGTATCCCAAGCACCAGCGCCGCGACCACCGTCCCCGCCAGTTGCCCGACGCCACCAGTGACTACCACAAGGAAGGAGTCGATGATGTATCCCTGTCCCAGTTCCGGGCCAACGTTGCCCAGTTGCGAGAGCGCCACACCGCCCAGTCCGGCGATACCGGAGCCTAAACCAAAGGCCAGCATGTCGACGCGCCCGGTCGGCACGCCACAACAATCGGCCATCCGGCGATTTTGTGTCACCGCTCGCACATTCATCCCCAGCCGGGTTTTATTCAGTAGCAGCCAGGTGAGCGCCAGCACGCCGGTGACAAAAATAATCACCGCGATGCGGTTATACGGCAGTACCAGGTTTGGCAAAACCGACCAGCCGCCAGAGAGCCATTTGGGGTTAGCCACTTCAAGGTTCTGCGTGCCAAACAACACGCGTACCATCTGGATGAGCATCAGGCTGATCCCCCAGGTCGCGAGCAACGTCTCCAGAGGGCGACCATAGAGGTGGCGAATAATGGTACGTTCAAGCAACATGCCGATAGTGGCAGTAATAAAGAACGCCACCGGCAGCGCCACCAGCGGGTAGATAGCCAGCCAGTCTGGAGCGAGTCGCTGAAACAGGTCCTGTACCAGCCAGGTGGAGTACGCACCGAGCATCAACATTTCGCCGTGTGCCATATTAATCACGCCGAGCAGCCCGTAAGTGATCGACAACCCCAGTGCAGCCAGCAGAAGGATAGATCCGAGCGAAATCCCACTGAACGCCTGCCCCAGCCAGTCGCCCCATTTCAGACGTTGCTGTACCTGCTTAAGGCTCTCCATGGCAGCTTCCCGCATAGCGGAATCTGGCTCATTTTGCGACTGTGTCAGCCGCATCAGGCTGGCCTGCACTTGCGGGTCGGCGGCTTCGCCAAGCAGTTTGACCGCCTGCAAACGCCGCTCAGCTCGGCTGTCGGAAAGTTGTAAGTTCGCCACTACAATAGAGAGCGCGGTATGGACACGGTCGTTATTCTCTGCCGCAAGGCGCGCGCTGAGAAACGGCAGTTGGTCGGCCTGAGCGCTGTTTTGCAGGGCTATCGCCGCACGCAGCCGCACACTGTCATCCGGGCTCAGCAACTGGTGCGTTGCCAGCGCGCTGGCAACAAAACCGCGAATACGGTTATTCATAAACACTTTTTTCGTCGCGCCAGCGGGGACAGCATCACCTTCCAGCGCCACCTGTTTGCCATTCTGCTCGTTGAAAAGATGGCCGTTCACATCAGTGACCACCGTTTCGTCATTCAACGCCTGCAATAGCGGCAAACGCGATGCTTCCGGCGCGGCGGACCATTGTCGAAGCAATTGCACCTGTTGCGCGCTGCTGGCCTTACCATAATCAGCGGCAGGCCCTGCCATCGCGGAGGCGTTCATCAACAGGCAGCCGAAAAAGAGAAAACCCAAAACCGGGAATATTTTCATTGTGTCAGTGTCTTTTGATGGATATCCGGCAAGACCGGAACATTCAACCACTGCCAGGGGCAACAATCCTGCCCCTGGCGTTTACCGCGTGGGCTTATTTACTGCCAGTCTTCACCGGATAATCTGGTTTCGTATCATTACCGGTGATGTACGGACTCCACGGCTGCGCGCGGATCGGCTGATCGGTATTCCACACCACGTTGAACTGGCCATTCTCTTCAATTTCGCCAATCATCACCGGCTTGTGTAAGTGATGGTTGGTGGCATCCATGGTCAGCGTAAAGCCATCTGGTGCGGCAAACGTCTGCCCCGCCATTGCCGCCCGCACTTTATCCACGTCGGTGGTTCCTGCTTTCTCTACCGCCTGTGCCCACATATGGATGCCGACCCAGGTCGCCTCCATCGGGTCGTTGGTCACGACAGTGTCAGCATTCGGCAATTTGTGCGCTTTGGCATAGGCGCGGTAATCAGCTACAAACCTGGTATTCACCGGGTTGCTGACCGATTCAAAGTAGTTCCATGCCGCCAGATGGCCGACCAACGGTTTGGCATCAATGCCACGCAGTTCCTCTTCCCCCACCGAGAAGGCTACTACCGGAACATCAGTCGCTTTGATGCCCTGGTTGGACAGCTCTTTATAAAACGGCACATTGGAGTCGCCATTGATGGTGGAGATCACTGCGGTTTTGCCGCCAGCGGAGAATTTCTTGATACTGGAAACAATAGTCTGGTAATCGCTGTAACCAAACGGGGTATAGACTTCTTCAATGTCTTTATCCTGGACGCCTTTGGAGTGCAGGAACTCACGCAGGATCTTGTTGGTGGTCCGCGGATAGACATAGTCAGTGCCGAGCAGGAAGAAACGTTTTGCGCTGCCACCGTCTTCACTCATCATGTATTCTACCGCAGGGATCGCCTGCTGGTTTGGTGCCGCGCCGGTATAGAACACGTTCGGAGACATTTCTTCACCTTCATACTGCACCGGATAGAACAGCAGGCCATTCAGCTCTTCAAATACCGGCAGCACCGATTTACGCGATACAGATGTCCAGCAACCGAAAACAACCGCGGCTTTATCCTGGGTCAGCAACTGGCGCGCTTTTTCCGCAAACAGCGGCCAGTTAGATGCGGGATCGACCACTACCGGTTCCAGTTTTTTCCCCAGCACGCCACCTTTGGCGTTAATTTCATCAATGGTCATCAACGCCATGTCTTTCAGCGGCGTTTCTGAAATCGCCATGGTGCCGGAGAGGGAGTGCATGATCCCCACTTTAATGGTGTCTGCGGCGTACGCCTGTAACGACAAGCCCATGCTCAAAAAAGTGGCTGACAGGGCAAAAGCTTTCAGTAAAGAACGTCTTTTCATTACAAAACCCCTAAATGATATTGAGTAATTGATATTCCCCACCGCACGGGTGGGGCAGAACCTCGGCTACGGTGAAACAGGTTGTAAACTCGCCTGCTGAAGCATGTGTAAAGTGATTTTTCTGACCTCAGCTTTGCTCTGGGAAATATGCCCGGTCAGAATGCGCTGCGCCTCCTCTGTTTGTTGTTTCAGGATCGCCTGTAAAACACGGGCATGTTCGTTGTAAGTCGCGTCAACGCGGTCATCGCGGGTGAAATCGAGATGGCGAATGATGCGTATCTTCTCGGTTAATTCCACATGCACCCGTGCCATTTCACTGTTGCCGCTGGCGTGAACCAGCGTGGTGTGAAATTGCTCATCCTGAAGCGATAATGCTTTTCCCGGATCCATGCGCGGCAAATCAATCCAGAAGCTGACCAGCGGCGCCAGATGTTCTGAACATATGCCCGGAGGCATGCCACACAGGCGACGTACAGCTTCCCTTTCCAGCACGATACGGAAGTCGTACAATGTTTCGAAATAATTGAAATCAAATGGTTTTACTTGCCAGCCGCTGCGCGAATACACCTGGACATAGCCTTCATGCTCAAGCCAGAACAAAGCCTGACGTACCGGTGTACGGCTGGCGGACATCCGCTCTGAAATCTCGTTCTCGCTGAAATGCGCGCCCGGCATCAGGCGAAAATCGAAAATGTCATTTTTCAGCTCGTGATAGATGCGCTCCGCCAGACCTTCGGCTCGTTTTTTACCGCCCTTCTCGCTCATCATTACGGCCTCTCTTATTCCAGCCACAGCAACGTGTCACCGGGGCTGACCGGACGTCCAGGCTGGCAGGCGATGCGTTTGACTCTGCCGCTCTGTGGCGCCGTGATGGCAAGTTCCATTTTCATTGCTTCGACGATGACCAGCGGCTGACCTTCCGCCACGTCATCGCCCGGACTGACTACCACTTTCCAGATGTTGCCATTCATATCGGCACAGACCGGTGATGCATCGTCATCAATCTCTTCTACGGCTTCGGGAATCTGACTTTCCGCCGCCGTGACCTGATCTTCCTGCTGCCAACGCTCTACCTCCGCCTCGAAGGCTTCTGCCTGTCGCGTGCGGAAATCAGCAATCTCTGCGGCGTTGTCGTGCAGGAACTGCAAATGTTGGCGGAAATCAAACACCGTCTCTTCAATACGGATGGACGCGCGACCTTCGCGGAAATCATCACGCAGTTGCGTCAGTTCCTCTTCGCTCACCGGATAGAAACGCACCTGGTCAAAGAAGTGCAGCAGCCATGGCTGGCCTGCGGAGAATTGTTCGTTTTTGAGGAACTTGTTCCAGATAGGCAGCGTGCGTCCTACCAGTTGATAACCGCCGGGCGAGTCCATGCCGTAAATGCACATATACATCCCGCCGATACCCACAGTCCCTTCGGCGGTAAAGGTGCGCGCCGGGTTGTATTTGGAACTGAGCAACCGATGGCGCGGATCGAGCGGCACTGCGCAGGGTGCACCAAGATAAACATCGCCCAGGCCAAGGATTAGATAGCTGGCGTTAAAAATGGTCTCTTTCACCGTCTCACGGTCAGGTAATCCATTGATACGCTGAATAAAGTCGACGTTGTTCGGCAGCCAGGGTGCGGCAGAACGCACCGTGTCTTTGTAGCGGCTGACAGCATCAAGCGTGGCGCTGTCTTCAAAGGCCATTGGCATGTGCACGATACGTGATGGTACTTTCATCTGGCTGACATCGCCAATACGCCACTCCAGTTCCAGCAACAGCGCCACCAGTTCCTGCTGGTCGATCGCCAGACTGTCATAGCGAACCTGTAAGGAACGCACGCCTGGCGAGAGCTCTTTTACACCTGGATGCGCTCGCTTATGCAGTTGCTCCATCAGCAGGTGAACTCGCAGGCGCAGCGCCAGATCCAGCACGTTGTCGCCATATTCGATCAGAATGTAGTTATCGCCAGCCTGGCGATAGACAATCGCTGGAGCTCCGGCAGCTGCGGGTAGCGACACCAGCACGGTGGCTGAAACGCCGTCACGCTCGGCGAGCGAAGGCGTTGCGTACTCGCCGGGATGGCTCGCGTGCAACGTTTCAATACTGCGCTCCTGCGCTTTTTCCCGCGCCACGGCTTCCTCCACGCTGATCGGGTAGAAACGGATCCGATCGCCTGGTTTAACCTGTCCGACCTTCCATAACTCCGCTTTGGCGATGGTTACCGGGCAGACAAAACCACCAAGACTTGGACCATCACGGGTGAGGATCACCGGGAAGTCGCCAGTAAAGTTAATGGCTCCAATCGCGTATTCGCAATCGTGAACGTTAGAAGGATGCAGACCGGCTTCGCCGCCGTCTGGCCGTGCCCAGCCAGGTTTCGGACCAACCAGTCGAACGCCCAGACGATTAGAGTTGTAATGCACCTGCCAGTCACTGGCGAAAAACTCATCAATGGAGTCCTGGGTAAAAAAGTCCGGCGCTCCATGCGGCCCGTACAGCACGCCGATACGCCACAGCTCGCCATAGACCGGGATCAGCGACGGGCTTAGTGCCTGCGGTTCACTCACCGGGGCAGGCGTAGTGCAGGCGACCAGTTCCGGATTAGAAATCGACAGCAGATCGGCAACTTTCAGCGTGCGGCCAGCGTGACCGCCAAACTGCCCGAGTGCAAAGGTGGAACGGCTACCGAGATATTGCGGCACATCAATGCCGTTACGTACCGCCAGGTAGGCGCGACAACCGTTCTGCACGCGGCCACAGGCCAGCGTCTGCCCCGCTTTCACAGCGACTGGCTGCCACAAAGGTACGGTTTCGCCATCCAGAGTAGCCAGGCAATCTGCGCCGGTCAGGGCGATCACTGCGTCGCTGTGAAACTGTAATACCGGGCCCTGCAGCGTGAATTCCAGACCCGCCGCTGCTTCGTGATTACCGACAATGCGGTTAGCAAGGCGAAAAGCAAAATCATCCATCGGCCCGGAAGGCGGCACGCCGATATCCCAGTAACCGAGTCGTCCCGGATAATCCTGAATACTGCTCCAGGTCCCCGGTTGCAGAACTTCAATCACCGCAGAGTGGGTGACATAGCTGTCGAGCATCCGTGTCCAGACGTTCCCGCGCTGAAAAGCGTTGCTGGCGGTAATTTGTCGCAGGTAGTCGAGGTTAGTGGTGATGCCATGCAGACGGGTGGCATCCAGCGCCGCCTGTAATTTCTCCTGAGCCTCTTCGCGGTTTTTCCCCTGAACAATGAGTTTGGCGATCATCGGATCATAAAATGCTGACACTTCACTGCCGGTAGTGACGCCGGTATCAACACGCACGCCTTCCGGGAAAGCAACCTCGGTTAATACGCCAGGGCCTGGCTGGAAGTTTTTCAGCGGGTTTTCTGCGTAGATGCGCACTTCGATAGCCGCACCCTGTGGCGCTTGTTGCAGGCGCTCCCAGTCAATCGGTTCATTCGCCGCTACGCGCAGCATGCACTCCACCAGATCCAGCCCGGTGACGCACTCGGTAACCGGATGCTCAACTTGCAGACGGGTGTTCACTTCCAGAAAGTAGAACACATCCAGTTCAACGTCATAGATATATTCCACGGTGCCCGCGCTACGGTAACTGACCAGCTTACCGAGCTGCACGGCGGAGTTCAGCAGCGCCTCACGAGTGGCGGCAGGCAAATGCGGCGCAGGAGTCTCTTCCACTACTTTCTGGTTACGACGTTGCAAAGAGCAGTCACGTTCCCCGAGCGCCACTACATTGCCTTTACCATCGCCAAATATTTGCACTTCAATATGGCGGGCACGGTCAATGCAGCGCTCGACAAACACCCCGTCGTCACTGAAAAAATGCTCGCCCAGCCGACGTACACTTTTCCACGCCAGTTGAAGACCCTGAGCATCCGCGCAGCGCGTCAGGCCAATACCGCCGCCGCCCGCAGTGCTTTTGAGCATTACCGGATAGCCAATCTTCTCCGCTGCTTCCAGCGCCTCATCCAGTGTGTCAAGCAGCCCGGTGCCCGGCGTCATCGGTACGCCCGCCTCGGCGGCCAGTTCGCGCGCACGGTGTTTCAGACCAAACTCGCCAATCTGCTGTGCGGTTGGCCCGACAAACACAATTCCGGCCTGTTCGCAGGCGGCGGCAAACGCCACGCTCTCAGACAAAAATCCGTAACCCGGCCAGATAGCCTGTGCCCCCGTTTCCAGCGCCGTATCAATAATTTTGTCGATGCGCAGATAACTGTCACTTGCCTTCTCTCCGCCCAGTGCAATAGCGATATCCGCCTGTTTTACATGCTCAGCGTTTTTATCCGCGTCGGAATAAACCGCCACACTTTTGATGCCCAGACGTTGCAATGTGCGGATGGCGCGACAGGCGATTTCGCCCCGGTTGGCAATCAGTACGGAATTAAACATGTTCGTTCTCCCGGCTGGCAATCCAGTTACGCCAGCCTTTGAATTCAGTAATATCGGTGGCATTGATCAACGCTACCGGTTCGCAGATAAAACCTTTCACCCAGCGTCCGTCGGACAGTTCCAGAGAACCGATGCCCAGCGGAGCGGGAATTTCCGCGACAAATTCGCCAAATCGCGCAAGTGGAATGTCCCACAGTTCCACTTCAATGGCTGCACCTGACGCCTGGCGCACAATTCCTGGCTTCGCTGGCTGCGTATCCGCCAGTGCGTACAGCCGGTAACATGGCGCCGTTTCGGTCGTTTCGACAAAAACAGCGTCACGCGTGGTGAGCTGGAAATTAAGTGGCATATCGCGCAGGTGTGCGCCAGCCACCGCTACGCGCATGTGACAGGGAGAGACGGGAAGCAAAACGTTTGAGGGGGTAAAATCCTGACCTGTTGCCCCCAGCGGCAGTGCCTGTTGTTGCTGCCAGCGCAGGCCAAACTCAGCCAGCGCACGGTCATGCCATGCCTGAGCAATAAGGGTGATGCCTGCCGGTAGCCCGTCCAGGCGAAACGCGGCAGGTAGCGCCAGCGCACTCAGATCGGCAAGGTTGGTAAAGTTGGTATAGGTGCCAAACTGAGAGTTAAAGAGGATGGGTTCCTGTTTCATCTCTTCAATGGTGTGAATTGTCGGCGAAGTAGGCACCACCAGCGCATCGACATCGTTTAAAGCATTCTGGATCTGCAATGCCAGTTCGGCACGCAGGTACTCCGCTTTAAAGACATCCACGGCGCTGTAGTTCAGCCCGGAAGAAATAATAGTGTGGACGGTAGGATCCATCTGCTCTGGTGTTTGCAACATCCCACCAACGGCCACAGTGCGCTCAGCCACCCACGGCCCCTGATAGAGTTGTTCGGCGAGCTGGTAAAACGCGGTGAAATCGATAGGTTTAAGTGTTGCACCACTGGCCTTCAGCGCCTCCAGCGTATTTTCCCAGGCGTTTTGCGCCTGCATATCGCCAAAGAATTTCATCTCTGCGGGGATGGCGAAAACCGGATTTTGCGGTAACGCAGCTGGCGCGGTGGCCGGATTAGCGCGGGAATAGGCGTCCTGCACATCTTCTCCCCCCGCAAGCGTTGCAATGTAAAAGGCATCTTCCACGGTGAGTGCAAAGATGGAGAGTGTGTCGTTGAGACGGCAGGCAGGAACCACGCCTTTTGCGGACAACCAGCCCTTGGTGGGTTTTAACCCGACAATGTTATTAAACCCGGCCGGTACGCGCCCGGAACCGGCGGTATCAGTGCCAAAGGCAAACGGCACCAGGCCGCGGGCTACTACTGAGGCCGACCCGGAACTTGAACCGCCGCTCACCCAGGCGCTATTGAAGGTGTTTGGTACTGTGCCAAACGGTGAGCGGGTTCCTGAAAGCCCCGTGGCAAACTGATCAAGATTAGTTTTTCCAATCAGCACAGCGCCAGCGGCTTTGAGCCGGGCAACAGCGGTTGCATCATGTTCAGCAATGTAGGTAAAGGCCGGACAGGCTGCACTGGTCGGCCAGCCAGCGACATCAATATTGTCTTTTACGGCAAAAGGAATGCCGAATAGAGGAAATGCATCTGGATTATTACGATAAAGCGGAAGCAGATAATCTAATTGTGTTTGTAACTGCGCTTCACTGGCAATAACAAGCCATGCGTTATCATCAGTAGAAAGCGAATCAACACGCTCTTTTAAGAGAGCAAAAACTTCATTACTGTTCCGCCTGATTTGTTGCTGCCATGCCGCCAGTGTTTTTCCTGTCATGAATGCCATCTTTGAATTCCTGCTGGTATACAAGATAGAATTCAAATAGCAACACACATGCCAGATATGTAACGCATTGTTTTGCATAATCAAAACAAAAGCAAATATAACCAAAAACAACCAGATGCACTATTTCAGCGCAATAAAGCATTATTACAGTGCAATTTGCCATTAAAAATACATATTTAATTCATAAACAACATAACAATATATTATGAAAGTTAAAAACTACTTCAAGGTGCTAATCAAATATATCCTCCACTCGGCAACGCACCAGTTGTGGCGCACCAGTTGAGACCAGTATTATAACTGCTCATGGTGAAGCAAAAAAAACAATGACAACATATTCTCGTTTATAAAGTGTATCTTAGCGCTACTATTTTTAGAGACTCAGGCAAAAAGTCAATGACCTCTGGTATCGGCGGCAGGTACTAACCTTCGGATGGTTCAGTGATATGATTACCTGTGGCTACGGATGGTGTACTCAGCGTATACCGTCAGATTTTCGAAAAATGCGAGCAAAAGGGGAAAAATAGAGGTAGACATACGCTTACTTTCGCTTTCTTTGTAACAATAAAAAACGACGGAATAGTTTCAGAAGCCAGCTACTCTGGTATTACCTGTGCGGCGACTACATTCGTCAATAACGGCACTGAAGGTAGTTCCTGATGTTCATGTATGAGCGGGAAAATGCCATGGTACCATAGACAACCTTCAGATAACTGCCATGTCACTGTCCCTATGCTGTGGGGTTATGTCATTTTTCATATGACTCCATGGCTCAGGGCACGCACAAGAAAATTTGCAGGTTAGAGGACAAAGAAACATCTACACGGCAGACAACGATTGGGAGTACCACAACGATATGGTCAGCATGGACTCGTAAATTACCGTCAGCAACCGAGCAAATTAGTGAAGAAGGTCAGGCAGGTCTCCGGAGAGAGCACATTTTAGCGGTTTTCATGCTTCATTTTCATCGTTGAAACGAAGTTATGTCACGCCAACAGGACAACAGTCCTCATTTGTAAAAGAAACCACCAAAAACGAGCAGTCAACTCATTTCAAAATTACGCCTGAGCGGTCTCAGGATTGATGATGATGCCGCAGTAACAGCACTGATATTTATCGGCTACTCGCCAAACTATAAGCCCGGTCCTTTCTGCTTGCGTTTTGCTCTGCCGATGGATGACAGGCATCATTTATTGGATTTTTCTGAGAATTAACTATGGATGCTCATAGAAAGCTGGTGAATGATGTTAGGTTTATTTCTCCAGGTATTTGTGGTTTGTTGTAGTTAAGGCAGTGAATCCCGCTATGCGCAGGGGCTATACGGAAAAACTTGTTAGTTACGATTACACCTATTGCGGGATACTTCGTCCGTTGGGTATCTCACCAGGAAGCACCTGGCACTGCCTTTTTTCCTTTATTATCCAATTTATTTCGTTTATTACATGGAGTTTACGGTGCTCTGGCAGATTTCTGGGATGAACCCTCACAAACAGGACAGTTAACCTAAAGCAAATTGTCTTACATCCTTTTTTCCGCTCCAGGTCGTATTCTCCATCGAAAAAAGATTTTCCGTGTTTGTATATTCAGCAAACCGGATTCAGGGGTAGCAACGTAATTTAAGTTAGTTTTCGACTGAATGGAGTATGTATGAAAAAGATCGTTAAGTGGTTAGCGGCATTTGCGGTAGTGGGGGCATTGGCAGGCTGTGCACGCACGGTGCCTGTCGATAACGTTCATTCTACGGTCAGTGCTGGACACACCGCAGAACAAGTGAAGGCAGCCATCCTCAAAGCCGGGCCACAACGTCAGTGGATAATGAATGAAATCTCCCCTGGGGTGATTAAAGCGCGCCAACAGTCAGCCGGACATATTGCTGAAGTCCGAATTAATTACACAGCGACCGGTTATTCGATCAACTACGACAGCAGCGTGAACCTGATGGCTTCTGGCGGGAAGATCCATAAAACCTACAACCGCTGGGTACGTAACCTGGATAAAGACATCCAGATTGCACTTGCCTCAGAAGCGCCGCTGAAATAAGCGTTTCCGCTGACATCGGGCCATCCGTGGCCCGATAAATAACATTTTTACTCAACAGGCAGCCCTTTCATGTACGAACAGGACTCACTCAGTGCGTTGGATGCCATCACGGAAGCCCAACGAATTGCCTTTGCGCCAATGCTGTTTCAAACCGCACTATGCCTGCGTAATGCAGGAATACTGGCGTATCTTGATGACCAGAGAAAACTCGGGGCGACGCTGGATGACATCGTCCCGCACAGTAACCTGAATGAGTATGCTGTCAGTGTCTTACTGGACATGGGATTAAGTGGTCGCATTATCACCTGCAAGGAGGGGCGCTATCGTCTGTCCAAAGTGGGGCATTTTCTCCAGCATGACACCATGACCCGTGTGAATATGGATTTTACCCAGCATGTTTGCTATCAGGGATTGTATTTCCTGGAAGAAGCACTGAAGTCGTCGAAACCCGCCGGGCTCAAAGTCTTTAGCGATGCCGAAACGATTTACCCGGTGTTGTCGCAACTCCCTTCTCCGGCCTGTGAAAGCTGGTTTGCGTTTGATCATTACTATTCAGATGCTGCATTTACCGCCGCTTTGCCCTTTATTTTCGCCAGACGGCCTGAAACCCTGTACGATGTCGGCGGCAATACAGGTAAGTGGGCACTGCGCTGTTGCCAGTATGATGGAAATGTCACCATTACGCTTCTCGATCTCCCGCAGCAAATTACGCTGGCGCGGCAAAATATCGAAAATGCAGGTTTATCTCATCGTATCGACTTCCATGCTGTGGATATGCTTGGTGACGCGCCGCTACCTGGAGACGCCGACGTCTGGTGGATGAGCCAGTTTCTTGACTGTTTCTCACCTGAGCAGATTATCGCCATGCTCAGTCGCATCGCCAGCGTCATGAAACCGGATGCCCGTTTGTGTGTCATGGAGCTGTTCTGGGATGCACAAAAATTTGAAGCCGCCTCGTTTAGCCTGAATGCCTCGTCGCTTTACTTCACCTGTATGGCAAACGGTAACAGCCGTTTTTATAGCGTGGATAAGTTTTATCGCTATCTGGAGGCTGCAGGTTTCCAGGTGGAGCAACGTATCGATAACCTCGGCGTTGGGCATACATTACTGGTATGCAAGAAGTTTTAATATCCCAGCAGATTTGAGGGCCAGTAACGGCCAGAATACTCGCTGCTGATTTACCGCGGATGCGCGTTGATGAAATTTGCATTAAACCTGATCGACTGGCTGGCCAGAGCGCCTGGAATAAGTGAAGCGTCACAGTGGCAACAATGGTCACTGGCGCCGTATGCCATCGATCCCAACGGTGCTCAGGCGAAACTCACTGAGCTGCCGATGATGACCGCCAGACGGTTAAATTCCGGTAGTAAGCTCGCCGTCGACTGTGGCCTGACGATGCTGCGCAGGCATGACATCGACGCGGTACTTTACACCAGTCGCCATGGTGAGCTGGAGCGTAACTATCGCATTCTCCAGGCGCTGGCAACGGGGCAGTCAGTCTCACCGACCGATTTCGCCATGTCCGTCCACAATTCTGCGGTGGGTAACCTGACCATTGCCGCGAAGCATCCGGTGGTCACCTCCTCGCTGTCTGCAGGAATGGATACCTTCCATCAGGGGCTCTGTGAAGTCATTTGCCTGCTTCAGGGGGGATATCAGCGGGTATTGATGGTGGATTTCGACGGTTTATTGCCTGATTTCTATCATCCAGGGCTGGATCCAGAAATGCCGACATGGCCGTTCGCCGTTGCGCTGGTGTTTGAAGCCGGCGAAGAATTGCAATGTGCAACGCAAAGCGGAAGCGAGGGTACAGAAGCACCGCTGCCGCAAAGTCTGCAATTTTTGCAGCACTACCTGAGCAACGCCTCCGAATTCAGTATTCCAGGAGAGAAAGTTCACTGGCGCTGGAGTCGCGCATGATCCGCTCACTCGCCTCTCCTGAACGCCTGTGGCGTCTGCTCATGACCGGACTGTGCTTTGTGCTGTTCGGTCTGGGCGGTCTCCTGCTCTCTCAGGTCTGGTTTAACCTGTTGCTGTTGTGCGTCCGTAATCGGTATACGCGCAGACGTCTCGCCAGACGCAGCATTTCCGTCAGTTTCCGTGTTTTCCTGACCATCGCCAGAACTGTCGGTGCGCTGGATTACCGCATTTACAACGCCAGAACATTGCGTGAGGAACAGGGCTGCCTTATTGTCGCCAACCATCCTACGCTACTCGACTATGTGCTGCTCGCCTCGGTCATGCCGGAAACGGATTGTCTGGTGAAAAGTTCGTTGCTGAAGAACCCGTTTCTCAGTGGCGTGATCCGCGCGGCGGATTATCTGATTAACAGCGAGGCTGATGCCCTGCTGTCGCAAAGTCAGACCCGACTTGCCCATGGCGACACCATTATGATTTTTCCCGAGGGCACACGCACGCGTCCCGGGGAGAAAATGACACTGCACCGCGGCGCGGCCCACATTGCCGTGCGCTGTCACTGCGATATCCGTACTGTGGCTATTCGCTGCAGCGAACATCTGCTCGATAAACAAAGCAAGTGGTATCACGTTCCCCCCACCAGACCGCTGTTCGAAGCCACGCCTGGCGAGCGCGTGCAGATTGACCATTTTTGTGATGTTAACGAACAAGAACCGGCACGGGCAGCAAGGCAGCTAACCCGGCATCTTTTATTGAAATTACAATCAGTTGAATCAACTTTTTCAGGACTTAATGATGCAAGCGCTTTATCTTGAAATAAAAAATCTCATCATCAATACGCTAAATCTGGATGAACTGACGGTCGATGACATCGATACGAACGCCGCCCTGTTCGGTGATGGTTTAGGCCTCGATTCTATCGACGCGCTTGAACTGGGTCTGGCCGTAAAAAACCAGTATGGCATCGTACTCTCGGCGGAAAGCGAAGAGATGCGTCAACATTTTTATTCGGTGGCGACGCTTGCCACGTTCATTCATTCCCAAAGCGCCTGATAACGAGTTTGCTATGACACAAAAACAAGACATTTTCGACGAAGTGTCCGCGCTTCTGATCAAACTGTTTGATGTTGCCCGCGAAGATATTACCCCCGAGGCGCGTCTGTATGAGGATCTGGAGCTGGACAGTATCGATGCCGTAGACATGATCGTGCACCTGCAAAAAAAGACCGGTAAGAAGATCAAGCCGGAGGAGTTTAAAGCCGTGCGGACGGTGCAGGATGTTGTCGATGCGGTTGACCGCCTGATGCGTGAAGCGTAATCGCTCATGGGTGGCTCCAGGACGTTGCCAGTAATACCCATCGTGACCGGGGCGATACTGTTGGCCTGGCCATTTGTCGTGTGGTTCGGCCTGATGCACAACAGTCTGCAATGGCTGCTTCCGGTAATGGCACTCATGTTGATGCTCCGTTTACACCAGGCGCGAAAAAATGCCGGGCCGATGCGTTTTGTTATGCAAAGCGCGGCGCTGGCAGGCATCGTGCTATGCATCGCCAGCGCGCTTCTGAAAACGCACCAGCTTCTGCTGTTCTACCCGGTAGTGGTGAATATGGTGATGCTGACCGTGTTTGGCGGCTCACTGTGGACTGCCATGCCGCTGGTCGAGCGACTGGCGCGCCTGCATACACCTGAGCTCCCTCCTGCTGGTGTCCGCTACACGCGTCGCGTTACGCAAGTCTGGTGTTTCTTTTTCATCGTCAACGGCGCGATCGCGCTTTTTACTGCGCTGCGGGGCGATATGCGACTCTGGACAGTCTGGAATGGCATGATTGCCTATCTGCTGATGGGGTCGTTAATGGCAGGTGAATGGCTGATTCGCCGCCGGTTCATTATGCGAGATTTACCATGAATCAGACGCTGGCGCTGGCGCAGTGGCTCGACACATCCCGGCCTGATGAGACTGTTATCGCCTGGCTCGGCGATCATACCTGGACGCTGGGACAGCTTCGCTATGATGTGGCGTTACTGGTAGAGGAATTACAGCGACAGGAAGGCGAGCGATGGGCGCTCTGTTTTGAAAATAGTTACCTGTTCATTGTCGCCCTGCTGGCGACATTAACGAGTGGGAAAACGCCGGTTATTCCTGGCCACAGCCGTGTTTCGCTTCTTGAAGAGCAGCAATCGTTGTTCAACGGCGTATTGAGCGATAAACCACTGGACTGGCGGGGCCGGTATCTGGTAGTCAGTTCTGCGCGAAAGCACGATGCCGCACTTCCCCCTCTTCCTCCGATAGCGGAAGGCGGGTTCATCGAATTGTTTACTTCCGGCTCGACAGGGCTGCCGAAGCGGGTGGTGAAAAGCATCGCCTCACTCGACAAAGAAGCATCGATGCTGGCTGTACGTTTTGCCACACGGGTGGCGGGGTGCCGGGTGATTGCTTCAGTCGTACCGCAGCATCTGTATGGTCTGACATTCCGCATCTTTTTGCCGATGTCGCTGGGATTGCCGCTACATGCCGCCATGCTGTATTACGCAGAACAACTGGCCGCCGTGGAGCATGGCCATCGCTATTTGTTCGTCAGCAGCCCGGCGTTTCTCAAACGACTGGATGCGCAGCTTACTCCGCCCCCCGTGTCAATTATCCTTTCAGCAGGCGGCATGTTGCCCTGGCAGGATGTCATCGATACGCAGGCGTGGCTCAATGTCTGGCCGGACGAAATTTACGGCAGTACTGAAACCGGTATTCTCGCCTGGCGTTATCGCCAGCAGGATGATGTCTCATGGTTGCCCTTTCCGGCGGTCAGCATAACGCCTGAGGGAGACGCGTTCCGCGCAGTTTCACCGCTTATCGCTCAGCAAACCGGGCTGTTGCTCGATGACATTTTGCATTTTGAGGATAACGGAACGTTTCGCCTCATCGGGCGACGGGGCCGGGTCGTGAAGATCGAAGAAAAACGCATTTCGCTCAGCGAGATTGAACAACGTCTGGTGGCGCTGGAAGGTATTCGTGACGCTGCAGCACTGCCCGTTTCGCGTGGGGGTCGCCAGGGTATAGGCGTCCTGCTGGTGCTGGACGACCCGTTACGTCAGACATGGCGGGAAACCCACAGCAAGTCGCTGGAACTGTCATGGCGGCGCGCGCTGCTTCCCTGGCTTGAACCGGTCGCCATTCCTCGTTACTGGCGGGTGCTCGACGAGATCCCGGTCAACAGTATGAACAAGCGTGTCTATGCGCAACTGCAGGAGTTATTCAATGAAACCCCATGAAATGGCGCGGTATCAAACAGCCCCCGATCAGATCGACATCATCCTGAATCTCGAGCCGACGCTGTTCTGGTTTCAGGGACATTTTGCCGTGCAACCGCTATTGCCCGGTGTTGCGCAGCTTGACTGGGTCATGCACTACGCCACGACATTACTGGCGCCCGGTTTTCGTTTTCACAGCATTCAGAACGTGAAATTTCAGGCCCCGTTGTTGCCAGAAAACACGGTAACTCTGACACTGAACTGGCAGGAAGCGCGGCAAATACTCACGTTCAGCTTTCAGCGCCATGAGGGTGATGCGCGCCATACGGCCAGCAGTGGGAAAATTCGCTTATGCCGCTGACTTTCGCACCCTGTGTGGTGATCCCCTGCTATAACCATGGTGCGATGATGTCGCGTGTACTGGCGCGTCTTGCGCCACTCGATCTGCCCTGCATCATCGTCGATGATGGCAGTGATGATGCAACCCGGCAGGTGCTGGAAACGCTCGCGGCCCACCACCCGACGCTGACGCTGATTCGGCTGACGCAAAATGCAGGCAAAGGCACGGCGGTCATCTGCGGATTGCAGGCGGCGCACAACGCAGGCTTCACCCATGCCGTACAGGTCGATGCGGACGGGCAACATGCGATTGAAGACATCCCTGAGTTGCTCGCACTCTCGTCCCGATACCCTGGCGCATTGATATCCGGGCAACCCCTTTATGATGATTCCATTCCCCGTGCGCGGTTGTATGGCCGCTGGGTGACGCACATCTGGGTCTGGATTGAAACACTCTCACTGCAATTAAAAGACAGCATGTGTGGCTTTCGTGTTTATCCCATCGCCCCGACGTTATCGCTTGCCAGCCGTGTCTCTCTTGGCAAACGAATGGACTTTGATACGGAAGTGATGGTGCGCCTCTACTGGCAGGGCAACACCAGCTACTTCGTGCCGACCCGCGTCACCTATCCGCAGGATGGTTTATCCCACTTTGACGCCCTGAAAGACAATCTGCGTATCTCGCTGATGCACACACGTCTGTTTTTTTGGCATGTTGCCACGCATCCCCACACTATTGAGGCGTCGCCGGACGCAGCACTGGGCGAAACAGCAGGAAGTCAAAGGATTATGGGGAATGCGCCTGATGCTGACCGTCTGGCGGTTACTGGGGCGTCAGGCTTTTTCGCTGTTGCTCTGGCCCGTCACCGGGGTTTACTGGTTGACAGCCAGCACGGCGCGTCGTGCTTCACAAAACTGGGTTGCACGCGTACGTGAACAGCTTGTGGTCCGCCAGTTACCCGTGCCGCCACACCTCAACAGCTACCACCATTTCTTACGCTTTGGTCACGCCATGCTCGATAAAATTGCTGGCTGGCGTGGCGAGATCCAACTGGGGCGGGACATGGTGTTTGCTCCTGGCGCTGAAGCCGCGCTGAGCCCTGAAGATCCTCAGGGCAAATTGATTCTGGCCTCGCATCTGGGCGATATCGAAGCCTGCCGCGCCATTGCTCAACTGAAAGGTGTGCGAACGATTAATGCGCTGGTGTTCAGCGATAATGCGCAACGTTTTAAACAGATCATGGAAGAGATGGCCCCACAGGCGGGACTTAATCTGTTGCCAGTGACCGATATTGGCCCGGAAACCGCCATGCTGCTGAAAGAGAAACTGGATCGCGGCGAATGGGTGGCCATTGTCGGCGATCGCATTGCGGTTAACCCACAGCGTGGCGGTCACTGGCGGGTGACATGGAGTCCCTTCATGGGGCAACGAGCCCCCTTTCCGCAGGGACCATTTATACTCGCCTCGATTTTGCGCTGCCCGGTGCTGCTGCTTTTTGCTCTCCGCCAGCAGGGCAAGCTGCATATTCACTGCGAGCCGTTTGCCGATCCGCTCCTGTTACCCCGGGCTGAACGCCAGGCAGTACTTGAACATACCATCCATCGTTATGCCGAACGGCTTGAACATTATGCGCTGATATCACCGCTGGACTGGTTTAACTTTTTCGATTTCTGGCAGTTGCCTGACGCTGCAGATAAGGAGTAATGGGTGCTTGATGATCCCCGCTTTACCGCAGAAGTAGAATTGACCGTCCCGTTTCACGATGTGGATATGATGGGTGTCGTGTGGCACGGCAACTATTTTCGTTACTTCGAAATTGCCCGCGAAGCCCTGCTGAACCAGTTCGATTATGGTTACCGCCAGATGAAAGCCTCAGGCTATCTCTGGCCGGTGGTCGATACGCGAGTGAAATACCGTGATGTACTGACTTTCGAGCAGCGTTTTCGTGTACGCGCGCAACTCGAAGAGTACGAAAATCGCCTTCGGATCAGCTATCAGATTTTTGATGCCATCAGCGGTAAACGCACCACTACAGGTTACACCATTCAGGTCGCCGTGGACGAGAAGAGTCGGGAGCTTTGTTTTGTCAGCCCTCCCGTCCTGTTTGAACGCATAGGAGTTGCACCATGAAATTCTGGCCCGTTGTTATTCTGCTGCTCAGCCCCTGGAGCCACGCCGTCACGCTCGATGAACTTCAACAGCGCTTTACTGAACAACCGGTGATCCGTGCCCATTTCGCCCAGACACGGACCATCAAAGATATGCCGCAACCGCTGCGCTCGCAGGGGCAGATGCTTATCGCACGCGATACCGGGCTGCTCTGGGATCAAACCTCGCCTTTCCCGATGATGTTGATGCTTGACGACACCCGCATGGTTCAGAGGATCAACGGCCAGTCACCGCAGGTGATCACTGCAGAAAACAATCCGCAGATGTTTCAGTTCAACCACCTGTTGCGGGCACTCTTTCAGGCTGACAGGAAAGTGCTGGAGCAAAACTTCCAGGTCGATTTTCAGGACAAAGGCGACGGTCGCTGGACTCTGCGCCTGACGCCGATCACCACGCCACTGGATAAGATTTTTGCCACCATCGACCTGGCAGGAAAAACATATCTGGAGGCGATCCAGCTTAACGACAAACAGGGCGATCGGACGCATATCATCCTGTCACAACATCAACTGACGCCAGCCCAACTGACCGATGACGAACGCCAACGCTTTGCCGCCCAATAATGCCAGGCGCCTTGCGCTGCTCTGGGGTGTTACCTGCGCGCTCATGCTGGGCGCGCTACTGTTGCTTTTGCCGCAAACCAGACTGAACAGCAGTGTGCTGGCGATGTTGCCGAAACAGGCGCTGGGCGCCATTCCACCCGCCCTGAATGATGGATTTATGCAGCGCCTCGACCGGCAACTGGTCTGGCTGGTAAGCCCGGGGAAAACAGCGGATCCAACGGCGGCGCAGGCGTGGCTCGCGCAGTTAAAAACCACACCAGCGCTCGCCGGTGTGAAAGGGGCAATGAATGCCAGCGATCAGCAGGCGTGGGGCGCGTTCTACTGGCAGCATCGCAACGGACTTATCGACGCTGCCACTCGCGAACGGCTGCAACACGGAGGAAACGCGCAGGCGCAATGGATCCTGTCACAGCTCTACTCCGCTTTTTCCGGCGTCAGCGGTAAAGAATTGCAAAACGATCCGCTGATGTTAATGCGTGGTTCACAGCTGGCGATGGCGCAAAACAGCACGCGTTTGCGCCTGATGGATGGCTGGCTGGTCACTCAGGACGAGGACGGTAATTTCTGGTATCTGCTGCATGGCGAGCTGGCGGGTAACTCTTTCGATATGCAGCAAACCCACCAGTTGGTGAGCGAACTGAACGACAGGGAAACCGCCTTCAAAACCCGTTTCCCCCAGGCGCAGCTTCTGTCGCGCGGTACCGTATTCTATAGCGATTACGCCAGCCAGCAGGCAAAGCGCGATGTCTCTACGCTGGGTGTGGCAACGATCCTTGGGGTGATCCTGCTTATCGTTGTGACATTCCGTTCACTGCGACCACTACTCCTTTGTTTAATTTCCATTGGCACCGGTGCGCTCGCGGGTTCGGTAGTCACGCTGCTTTTGTTTGGCGAGTTACATCTGATGACGCTGGTGATGAGCATGAGCATTATCGGTATTTCCGCAGACTATACGCTCTATTATCTGACGGAACGGATGGTGCACGGCGCGGAATCATCACCGTGGCAAAGCCTGCAAAAAGTGCGAAACGCCCTGCTGCTGGCACTGCTAACAACGGTGGCGGCGTATCTGATCATGATGCTTGCGCCGTTCCCTGGCATTCGCCAGATGGCGGTGTTTGCTGCTGCCGGGTTAAGCGCCTCCTGCCTGACCGTCCTGTTCTGGCATCCGTGGTTATGTCGCGGCCTGCCGGTTCGACCGGTTCCGGCAATGACAGTCATGCTACGCTGGCTGGCCGCCTGGCGGCGAAACAAAACACTGTCCACAGGGCTTCCTGTGGTACTGGCGATCCTTTCGCTTGCAGGTCTGGCGACACTGCGCGTGGATGATGATATTTCCCAGCTACAGGCACTGCCGCCCACTATTCTGGCGCAGGAAAAAGCGATTACCCGTCTGACCGGACAGAGCGTCGATCAGAAATGGTTTGTGGTTTATGGCGATACACCAGAGCAGACGCTGACCCGCATGGAGGCGTTTATTCCGGCACTGGAGAAAGCGCGTCATGACAAACTGCTCGCGAATTTCCGCACCCTGCCACTTAACTCACTGGCGCGCCAGCAGCAGGATTTGCAACTGTTGCGCGAGGCAGCGCCGACGGTCAGCCAGGTGCTGGCCAATGCGGGGATGACAGCGGTGAAACCCGATCTCAGCGCCATGCCGGTTTCTGTTGACACCTGGCTTGCCAGCCCGGCCAGCGAAGGCTGGCGTCTGATGTGGCTGACGCTGCCTGACGGAATGAGCGGCGTGCTCATTCCCACCGAAGGCGTTAAAGAGAGCGCGGCGCTGAATGCGCTGGCGAAGTTACACCCTGGTGTAGCGTGGGTCGATCGCAAGCAAACATTTGATTCCCTGTTCGGCCTGTACCGGACGATTTTAACGGTACTGCTGGGCGTGGCGCTGGACGTGATTGCCTGCGGAGCCATCTTCCGTCTGGGCTGGCGCAAGGGGTTCATTAGCCTGATTCCCTCGGTGCTCTCACTGGGATGCGGGCTGGCGGCACTGTCACTAAGCGGGCACACCATCAACCTGTTTTCATTACTGGCGCTGGTACTGGTATTAGGGATCGGTATTAATTACACGCTGTTTTTCAGTAACCCGCGCGGAACGCCGTTAACGTCGCTCCTGGCGATTACGCTCGCGATGATCACCACCCTTCTGACGCTGGGTATGCTGGTTTTCAGCGCCACGCAGGCGATAAGCAGCTTCGGCATTGTGCTGGTGAGCGGCATTTTTGCCGCATATCTGCTGTCTCCACTGGCAATGCCTGACAAAAAAAGAGAAAAACGATAATGAGGATGTCCTTCTGGCGTGCTACCGCCCTGTTCACTGTCATGCTGCTTGCCGGTTGCAGCCATTCAACCCAGGATAGCACCGGGCGTCCGCAGGCCTGGCTGGAGCCGGGTTCCCGCGTTACGTTGCCTGCACCGGGTATTACCCCCGCTGTAAGTTCGCAACAACTGCTGACCGGCACTTTTAAAGGTAAAACGCAGTCATTGCTGGTGATGCTCAACGCCGACGATAAGAAAATTACCCTGGCGGGGCTTTCATCTGTGGGGATCCGTCTTTTCCTCGTCACCTATGATGACCGCGGCCTGCATACCGAGCAGTCTATTGTGGTGCCACAACTGCCGCCTGCCAGTCAGGTGCTTGCGGATGTCATGCTGAGCCACTGGCCCATCGCTGCCTGGCAGCCGCAGTTACCAAAAGGCTGGACGCTGACCGACGCGGGGGACAAGCGTGAACTGCGCAACGCGCGTGGCAACCTGGTCACAGAAATCATCTACATGCAGCGAGAAGGCCAGCGCGAACCCATCAGCATCGAGCAGCACGTTTTTAAATACCACATCACCATTCAATATCTGGGTGACTGATATGATTTATATTTCTGCCATCGGCATGATTAACGCTCTGGGAAATGACAACGCAGAGATAGCCCGTAACCTGACGCGCGGTACGGCGCCAGGAATGCGAGCGCGTGCCGGCTGGTTGCAGGGCTATCCCACCGCCATACTCGGCGGTGTGGACAGCGAATTGCCTGCCATCCCGGCATCATATTCCGGGCATCACACCCGCAATAACCAACTGTTGCTGGCGGCGCTGGCGCAAATTCAGCCACAGGTTGACGCTGCCATTGCGCATTATGGCCATGACCGTGTTGCAGTGATAATGGGTACCAGCACTTCCGGACTGAACGAAGGCGATGAGCACGTTCATCTGACGCTCAATAACGCCGCCAGCCCGCGCTGGCAATATTCGCAGCAGGAGCTGGGCGACCCGTCACGTTTTTTGAGTCACTGGCTGAAGCTGGAAGGCCCGGCATTTACGCTTTCGACGGCCTGCTCATCCAGCGCACGGGCAATCATCAGCGGTCGTCGCCTGATTGAGGCCGGGCTTGCTGATGTCGCAATCGTGGGAGGCGCGGACACCCTGAGCCGGATGCCAGTGAACGGTTTTAACAGTCTGGAGGCGCTCTCTCCTTCGCTCTGCCAGCCCTTCGGCCGGGATCGCTGCGGCATTACGATCGGCGAAGGAGCCGCATTGATGATGCTGACCCGCGAGCCTCAGCCGCTTGCGCTACTGGGTGTTGGAGAATCCAGCGATGCCTGGCACATCTCAGCACCGCATCCACAGGGAGAAGGCGCGATCCGCGCCATCAATCAGGCACTGAACGATGCAGAACTTCAGCCGGATGATGTCGGCTACATTAACCTGCACGGCACCGCCACCACGCTTAACGACCAAATTGAATCTCAGGTAGTACATGATCTGTTCGGCGATCGGGTTCCGTGTAGCTCAACCAAACACCTCACCGGCCATACGCTGGGTGCCGCAGGGATCACCGAAGCCGCCCTCTGTGCGCTCATCCTGCAATATAACTTACCGTTACCTCCGCAGGATTTTAGCGTCTCGCCACCTGATCCGACCCTGGCGACCTGCGGCATTCTGCACCAGGCTCAGCCGCTGGCACGCCCGGTGATCCTGTCGAACTCTTTCGCTTTTGGCGGCAACAATGCCAGTATTTTATTGGGAAAAAGTGTATGAATCACTATCTGCCACCTGTTGAATATCTGCCGCATGATGCGCCGATGCTGCTGCTTGAAGAGGTCGTCAGTGTTACAGAAAGCAGTGCACATTGCCGGGTTGCAGTCACCCGCGATGGTGTTCTGGCGCCCTTCATTGATGCGCAGGGAAACTTACCCGGCTGGTATGCGCTTGAGCTGATGGCGCAAACCGTTGGGGTCTGGTCTGGCTGGCATCGTCACCAGCAAGGGCAAAACGCAATTACGCTGGGCATGGTGCTTGGCGCACGTGAGCTGGTATGTGCCACTGGAGCGCTGCCTGGCGGCGCACGGCTCGACGTTGATGTCAGGTTGCTGATGCAGGATGAACGTTTCGGCAGTTTCGATTGTACGATTTTTACCGATGGCGACAGCGTTGCAACAGGCCGCATCAACACATTCCAGCCCACGGCAGAGGAATTAGTTTCACTTTTCAGGCAGGGAGATACGGCATGAACCGTTCCGTTCTGGTTACCGGCGCCAGTAAAGGCATTGGACGCGCTATTGCCCGTCAGCTTGCCGCCGATGGTTTTACCGTTGGCATCCATTATCATCGCGACAAAATCGGTGCAGAAGAGACGCTGTACAGCATTGAACAGGCGGGAGGCCAGGGACGTCTGCTGAGTTTTGATGTCAGCAATCGCCAGCAATGCCGCGAGATACTTGAGCAACAGATCGAACACTATGGCGCCTGGTACGGCGTAGTCAGTAACGCGGGTATTGCCCGCGACGGTGCCTTTCCGGCGCTCAGTGAAAGCGACTGGGATAGCGTGATCCACACCAACCTCGATAGTTTTTATAATGTTATCCACCCGTGCATTATGCCGATGATTAGCACCCGTCAGGGCGGGCGGATTATTACGCTGTCCTCTGTTTCCGGGGTCATGGGCAACCGGGGTCAGGTGAATTACAGCGCAGCGAAAGCCGGAATTATTGGCGCGACTAAAGCGCTGGCTATCGAACTGGCAAAACGAAAAATCACCGTAAATTGTATTGCGCCAGGGCTGATTGACACAGGCATGATCGAAATGGAAGACGCGGCGCTGAAAGAAGCGATGGCGATCATCCCAATGAAACGAATGGGTCAGGCAGAAGAAGTCGCCGGGCTGGCAAGTTATCTAATGTCTGATATTGCGGGTTATGTGACTCGCCAGGTGATATCCATCAACGGAGGGATGCTATGACTCGTCGGGTTGTCATTACAGGTATGGGTGGCGTAACGGCTTTTGGTGATAGCTGGCAACAAGTCTCACGTCGCTTACTGGCTTATGAAAATGCTGTACGCAGTATGCCGGAATGGCAGATTTATGATGGTTTGCACACCTTGCTTGGCGCCCCCATTGATGATTTTGTGCTGCCAGAACATTATACCCGCAAGCGCATTCGCGCGATGGGTCGCGTCTCTCTGCTCTCTACCCGTGCCAGCGAACTGGCACTGGAACAGGCTGGATTGATCGACGATCCCATTCTGACCAGCGGGCAGACGGGCATTGCATATGGCTCATCAACCGGCAGTACCGGCCCGGTAAGTGAATTCGCCACCATGCTCACTGAAAAGCACACCAACAACATCACCGGTACGACCTATGTGCAGATGATGCCGCACACCACCGCCGTGAATACGGGGTTGTTTTTCGGTCTGCGTGGGCGTGTGATCCCCACCTCAAGTGCCTGTACTTCCGGCAGCCAGGCGATAGGTTATGCCTGGGAAGCCATTCGTCATGGTTATCAAACCATCATGGTGGCAGGCGGCGCAGAGGAGCTGTGCCCTTCCGAAGCGGCGGTATTTGATACGCTGTTCGCCACCAGCCAGCGCAACGATGCACCGAAAACCACACCGTCGCCTTTCGATCAACAACGCGATGGGCTGGTGATTGGTGAAGGCGCCGGTACGCTGGTCCTTGAAGAGCTGGAACATGCCACTGCGCGCGGGGCGACAATTTACGGTGAAATCATTGGCTTTGCCACAAACTGCGATGCCGCGCATATTACCCAACCGCAGCGGGAAACCATGCAAATATGCATGACGCAGGCGTTACACATGGCCGGACTGAGTCCAAAGGATATCGGCTACATTTCCGCGCACGGCACCGCCACTGATCGGGGTGATATTGCCGAGAGCCAGGCCACCGCAGCGCTGTATGGCGACAGCGTGCCGATCTCATCGCTAAAAAGCTACTTTGGCCATACCCTCGGCGCCTGCGGCGCGCTGGAGGCATGGATGAGTCTGCAGATGATGCGGGAAGGCTGGTTTGCTCCCACTATTAACCTGACGCAACCAGATCCGCAATGTGGGGCGCTGGATTACATCATGGGTGAAGCGCGTCATATTGACTGCGAATTTCTGCAAAGCAATAACTTCGCATTCGGTGGGATCAATACGTCGTTAGTCATTCGACGCTGGGCCTGAACATGCATCAGGTCATCCTGGGCAAGGTATCTATTCTGAGTCAGGAGGTGCTGCCAGAAACCTGGCGTTCACTGGCGCCCACTGGCGCAAACCGCGCAAAATGGATTGCGGGTCGCGTGTTGTTAGCCCACGCGCTCGCCCCTTTACCACTGCCGGAAATTATCTACGGCAAAAACGGCAAACCCGCCTTTCGGGACGAAATTCCCCTGTGGTTTAACCTGAGTCACAGTGGCGACGATATCGTACTGCTGTTCGGCAACGAGGGAGACGTTGGCTGCGATATCGAAATCCTGCGTCCTCGCAAGTACTGGCGGCAAACCGCTGAGTCAGTGTTTAGCGCGGGTGAACAGACATGGCTGGCGACAGAAAGGGAAGGCCAGCAACTTGCAATGTTCTGGCGTATATGGACGCGTAAAGAAGCAATGCTAAAACGTACCGGAGGGCACATCTGGCAGATAGCGGATTTCGACAGTACCTCGCCTCAACACGGCTTCGTCAACGATCTCACGCTGACAGACGGCCGCATGCTGGCTATTTGCACACCGACACCCTACCCGCTTTCCCCGGACACCATTACCTTTTTCCCTTCGCCCGCCCCAATCGTGGCATCACGCGGATATAAATAAGCTCAGAAGTCGACGCAACCCCTTCACTTTCTTTAATATTTATCAGCTCGGAAATCACGCTATCTTTAATGAAACCACCAATAAATTCAGAACCACCGGAACCAACACCTGTATAAATGGAGTCAGGAAGCTCTTTTCCTGTAACTGAATTTACAATACATCCCAAACATTCCACCGCCCCATGACCCGGCAACCACTCATCCAATAGAGCCGGCATCAGGACCATCGGTAAAGAATGTGCTCCCATAGCAATACCGACGTTTAACCAGACAGTTCTTCCCGGTGCAAGTATACCTGCTATGCCTGAACTGGTACTGTTTTTCCAGTCCCAGCCTTTGTTTTCATTGCCCGACTGGCACAGGTCAAACCACTGGTATGTTCCGTTAGTTATCTACACAATCACTTCACTACCAATCACCTTGCCGATGGAGCCAGCAGAACTAAAATACCCGACGTATACAATCATGACCCAATATTTATAACCATCAACAAACACTTTTGCGATATTAGCACCATCCGGTAATTCGTTTTTAGCAAGCTTATTCAGTCCTGTCTGCGTTTCCTCCTGAGACAAGCCATTAGCTGCCGCATATTGCAGTCGTGAATTAGAAATATTCACATAGTTATCCAGAGCTAAGGCAGGGAAACTTGCTGAGCACTTTATTCTCAGTAACACCTCGTTCCGACGTAGATTTATGTAACAAACCAGATTTTCACATTATTTACCGTTAATTACTGTCATTTTACCTGTTGGACTTCCGGTGTGACAACTTTTGCCCGGACGTGCCCTTTTCGCCTGGACACGCTACTACCCCAGCGAAGATCACCAGACACAGTAACAATTTCATCAGACGCATCAGTATTTTTTCTATACGCGCATAATAATCTACGTTTACTTTATGGGTAATGTTGTTTTTAGCCCTATTCAGGGAGTTAGTGTGATTATCCGGTCAGGCATTAACTCTGCTGTACTGCCAGGCTATTTTTTTACGGAAGGTATGAAGAACCTGCAGGATGCATCCACGGGCCTTTTCACCCAAATACACGATGATGAACGAGAAGTGAGGTACCACCAGTTTACTCTATTTGTCTGATCTCCCGGCCTTTACATCTGCCAGGGGATTATCTTTCAGTATGTGCTTTCATGAACCACCACGTCCATCGCGGCCTGTGAAACCGCTGACTCAGCGACAATTAACGAAGAAGGACTCTGTTGGCTGGCCGTTACCTCAGGTACAGACGGTGATTCATGGCTGAACACCACACCGTGGCCACTGACGGAACCAAGCCACCTGACCTGTTGCAGCGCCAGCACCGACTCCGGACTGCTGCTTATGAGCGTATAGTCATTCGCATCCATACCCGGCGGGAAGCTCACCCGCCACGCGTCCAGATCACAGGCCAGCAGTTCAGTCGCCACACGCTACGCCCCTGATCTCCCACCTCATCACGGTCATACGCAATAAGCACGTGTTTCACGCCGTGGTAACGCAACACCGTCAGATGAGCGGCGGTGATGGCATTGACATTCTTGAATAGGTTAGCCGTATGGATGGTGGTGTTCGGGAAGATTATGTGCGTCTGAAAATATTTGGAATTATGCTAAAAGGTGGCGAAATTGCATTCCCTATATACATAAATGTATATGTGATTTTTTATCGTTTGTAATCGTAGTTTTTTTTGAATTATCGTTATGACCAGTCAACGTCCTGTTCAGTTACAGAACGGGTGGCAAAAGGAACCACGACAGGTTCCTCTGGAGATGCCGTTGTAGCCGGGCTACAACCCAAAATATCGCATAAGTGAATTGAACGCTCATATTCACTCCTCGGCCTGCATTAGCAAATGGACTGGTTGCGTTGCATGATTTCCTCTTCGATCAATTTGGCTGCTGAATTCCGTACTTTGATAACCGTGCGGGATCGTATTTCTGCATCGTGCTCACCATGCGCTTGTTTAACCAGGTTCGCGAGATCAGTGTGGGCTGAGTTCAATGGATCAAACAGGGGCAAGCTGACATGTTTGAATATGTCTCCCATGTTGGTAGCGACGTTATGAGCCTCGATCATTTCCTTGACGATTTCCGAATGTAAAAGCCCACACAGGAAGTAAGCTGGCTCTGGTTCTTTAAAATCGGCGAAATAAAGCTTGTGGTCGGGGACGTACACGCGCGAGCCATATCCCGGTACCACACCTGAAGCCACAACTGCAGCGGCAAAATCGCCCGTCATCTCGGCCCAGACCACCTTATATGGGGAAAAGGTGTAGTCGCCAACATTGTATATTGAGAAGAAGGGCGCTCCTTTCATACGCGTCCTGAAGGTAGAACGCGACTCTAAAAAAAACTCGTAGGCTTTGAAAAAATTGAAGGTCTTAGGGTTTGTGTGCGTACTGTAGCTCACTGCCGCTATGTCGAGTGATGCCCGGTTGATTCCCTTATTGGGAACGAAGGTGTATAGGTTGTTCTCTGGCAGGAAGTAGCACGGATGCAGGTCGCCAGCACCTTTGGCGAGCGGATACAGGCTATCGGCTTCCACCCAGAAGTCGCGAGGTTTCCCGAGGTCGGTCTTACCCTCCTGTGGTCGGGTGCGAATCTTGACGGTCTTGTCTGCAGAGTTTGAATCGATCACTTCGACGAAATAGACGCCATTCAAGTCAGTGGTAATCCCTTTGCGACCATTGACCCAGGTTGAAGGCCCAAATAGTGACTTGTACGCCGCAAAATGGCCGGGCTTCATCACTGCCCAAGGTGCACCTTCCATCGTGTCCGATACCGGATTGGCTTCCATCTGGATCACATCTACCAGTCCAAGTACATCTGAACGATGCAAGCGAGGGTCGATGGCCTTCAAGCGCTGCGGTAGTCCTCCGCGTCCCTTCTTAGGATTACCAGCGCTGTCACTCTTCGGTTTTCCGAACCAAACGCGGTAATCAAGAGGGTATGCAGTCACGCCTTGAATCTTTTTGGTGAACATCGCGACGGCTGTCTTGTTCGCCGCATCCGGGAAGGGTTTCAGATCCTTCATATCATCGACTGACAGCGGTACGAGGCGATCCGTTACGTTAATACGGAAACGGCGGAAGCCCTGTGACGACGGCGACTGGAAGACGGTCTGAGTGATAATGAACACCAACCTTCCTCCTTCAACCAGCCACTTGTCAGCCGTCGTGTAGGTAATCATGGCTGAGATGTCCAGCTCATTGCCTCCATGGAATTTAGTGTCGGAGAAGATCGCGTACTTCTCGCACGTTGGCTTGGCACGGTTGCGATAGGCCTCTGGTAGATTCGACCAGCGAACCCACGGTGGATTGCCCACGATGGCATCGAACTGGCCAGCAGTAGCCGACCAGAAGAAATTGCGAACGATCCGGAACCAGATGCCATTCCAGTTCTGTCGGTGCAACGCGAGCACTTGGTCGTAAGTTTCTTTTAGATGCACCTGCCACTCATCAGACTGTGCTTTCGAGAGCACACCTGATTTGATCATCTCCTTAGCTACGGCAGGATATTCGGTATCGTTCTCGACCTCCATGCCCATGAGTTGAAACACCTGATCGAGCAAAACACGATCACGCACGAGTTCGGTGGGCAACACAACTTGCAGGTTGGCATGCTCACTACCGATGCTGTACTCGATCACTGTTTGGTCGCCATCAGGGGGAGGTGCAGGGGAATACACAGCATCCGCCAGCAACACCGGAATCTCAACATCTTTGCCTTTACACTGCTGCAACAGATCTGCAATGGCGATCAGGAAGTTAACGCGAGAAGACTGGACAGCCAGAGGGTTAAGGTCAAAACCCCAGATCGTTGTCGTGAGCATTTCTACAGTGCGGTCTGCATTCCAGCCAGCCGCAAGCGCAGCACGACGCTTCTGCTCGATGGCTTCAAGCAAAAACGAGCCTGAACCACAGGTCGGGTCTAACAGACGAGCAGCAAGCCACTTGGCGTCGTTATAGCCGAGCTTGGCCACAGCATGCTCCACCAGCCAGTCTGGTGTATAGAATTCTCCGAGGCTTTTGCGCAGTCCTTCCGGCACGAGGTCCTGGTAGAAATCACGCAATACATCACGCGAACGACCTGCCTTCTTGATTGTGTCAAAACGGTAAACCGACAGTTGTGCCAACAGGGTGCGGATCGCCAGACATAACGACGAGCGAACTGTCCTTTTACTTGCTGCGTCCAGATACCAACTAAAAATTGCTTCTTCGACAAAGCCATGCAAGCCCACTGCGTTGAAGAATCCACCGTGCTCCACATCGGCACGCAACGCAGCAATCAACGCCTCGTTGTTGTCGATAGCCAACAGCTCATGAATCAGCGAGGCACTGGATGCCATGCCATGTGCAGCCACAATCTCGGCCGCTATCAGCTTCATCAACAGCGAGTGAAAGGTGTGCGTAACGAAAAGCTTTGCAGGTAAATCAATGTACGCAGGACCATTGAAATCAAAGCCAAGTGAGCCGCTGATTTTCTTGCGTTGCTGAATGCTGAGGTCGGCGGCTTGACCGTACAAAGTCGCCCACTCCTCGAAAAGCATCTTTATCTTGCGATTGCCGGATTGACCGAGAGCGTCTTCCAGCGCATCCGACAACACCTGCATGAACTCTCGACCAGTGGTGGAAAGGTGGCCAAAGTCCTCAGCCAAATTTTCGGACGTGATGGCCCGTCGGAAGTTGGCTTTTAATGCATCGACGACCATCTGGAAGGTTATTATTGAGAATGGCATTAAGGGCTGGTGAATGATCTTGCCCTCCTGAACCTGTGCGAAACCAACATGGTCACCGTCGATGGCAATACCAATGTAGTCCTTCTCGTCCATGCCTTGCTCAGCCGCTAGCCGCTGGATGTACTTGAGTAAACGGCCCTCGGTAGCCTCTATGAACTTAGGGCTCGTCTCGTTGCCCTTGAACAGCCCAGGCCCTTTGAATTCAATGATGACATTGTTGTAACTGGAATCGCGCTTAGCTCGTTCCGCGTCGAGATCAATCTGCAAGGCCTCTTCCAGCCCTTTCATCCAGACATGGCGTACCTCTTCTTCATTCACCCATTGTTTGCAGCGGCGGTTGATAAGGTCATAACCTTTCTTTGTATTGGTATCCATTGTTGTCCTTCTGCCTGTTCAGGTTCTTCACGTCGGCACTGCTTGCGCAAGAGTGCGCCCATGCAGGGCGCACAAGAGTATAACGTGGCAACAACAACGATAATATGAGTTTATAGCGGGCAAACCGAACAACTTCCGTAACGTTAGGATTATTCTATGGTACGTTCCATTATGAGTTTGTTTTCAGTAAACTTAGCAAGTTTCCATTTTTAGACACGAGTATTAACTTGAGCACTGTTCCATGCACACAGGTTATCTAATTGATAATTATATAGAATTTTGGCCTTCTCTATCACTGTTAAAATCACGAAAGACAGAGATGACATTCCAGTTAACAAAATCATCTTCACTCTGTCTCTCAATTCTTCTTCTAAATGCACCTGATATTGTACTTCACTCAACGTTTATGCGAGAGGTGTGGCACGATGAAGAAATGTCCACCAATATTCTTTATCAAAACATATCTCATTTACGTAAAGGGCTCTCCACAATCGCGGGTTTTGAATGTGGCACAACTATGATAAGGACTATTTCGAGAAAGGGATTTTGTTTTACGTCCGAGTTCTGCCAAATTCAATTACTGGAAGATAAAACAGAGGAATCCAGTATATCGTCACCTCTAATGGAAAAGACAGATGAATGTATCGGTAGTCCGCCTCAGGACAACGGGCAATTAACAATTGCCGATACTCAAACAACATTACATGAACGATTTTTACAAAGCAAAATCGTTTCCTTTGTTCTTATTGTATCTGCAGTAATTATTATATATTTAGATCATTTGAACTCTAATGGTTATTACCAATCATTTTACGAAAACTATGAACCATTCATCAAAGAAGGGGATTGCAATATCTATATTAATAAAGATACGTTCGTCGCTAAAACAGAAGCCATCAAAAAAGGGATAGCCGCTATTAACTGTAAAATATATCCATATATATACACCACATCATGGCAGCACATTACATCAGTACGCATGGTTGCCTGCCCCAAACCGCTGGATAAAGAAAGTTCACCATTTTGTATCACTTATGTATACAGAGGGTAAACAGATACATGAAAAAATGGAATCTCGTATTAAGTTTACTGGTTGCATTATGTGTAATGTTCTTTGCGATCCGTTATAACGTCAACAATAGCACATCGACGTCTCCCTCAACTTGCACAGTACGTTATACATCAGTTAAAGGCAATATACAACTTCACACCATCGTTTATTTCTTTTTCAATAGTCACGCAAAGAAAGGAGAGATTATTCTTGATGGTGAAATATATAATCAAGACTTATTTATTTCAAATTTACACAGGAAGATATCATTTCAATATCATATGGACATGAATAATATAAGTCTTACTTCAGAACAGTATGAAAAAATGAATGAAGATGATACGGACGACGTGAATCTGAAAGACCATTTATCACCTTTTTACCTTGTTAATCACAAATCCACGAACATTTCAATTCAAAAACAGGGTCCTAACGCTTATATTTTTTATGAAGGTCCAATTCCACTTTTTTATTGTTTGACTAAATAGCTGTAAATAGTCGCTTACCACTATTCATGAACATGGATTAACACGATTGCGTTGCCGCCTGATAACTCAGCAGCGGCGATTACTTTTATACTATACGGCTGTAGTGACTGTTACATATTGCCATAATGACTTGCATCTTTTATTAGTCATAGTTCCGCAATGCTACTGGACAGTCTCTGTGAGTGGTGATACGTAACTGTACTCCTGAAAATCTTAATGTCGGGGCCTGGTGAGGCATATATCATCAATAAGCTTCCATACTGTATTTTAGTAGAACATGGGCTTTATTACAGCTGTTACATGTAATGCTCTTTAGTTAAAGCCATCTTATTAGATCACTGCCTGACAACCAACAACTCATCATTTTAAATTCTTTAAATTCTTTAAATTCTTTAAATTCTTTAAATTCTTTAAAATGGATTTAAATATTTGTTTTCTACGGGAGGTTTGATTTAATACTGCCGCAGGCCTTTTTTGTCAGCTTTATGCAACATTATCATTACTAAATACAAAAATGGTTTGTTTTATGTTAACACTCTAAGGATGAATATATGCGTAAGTTAAAATTTAACGCTTTAGTGGCATCAGCTTGTTTTGCACTGTGTTCTGTCTCTCATGCTGACTCCGGGCATGGAACAATTACCTTCAAAGGTACAATTATTGACGCACCTTGCTCCATTTCTTTTCAGGACGCTAATCAGACCGTACAGTTAGGCCAGATATCTCGCACAAGCCTGGTAAATACAGGGTCTTCTGTACCTCGCGACTTTACCATCACACTGGAACAGTGTGATGCAAGTGTTGTGGGTAAAAAAGCTCATGCTGCTTTTACGGGTGTCACTGCCGGTACTGATTTACTGGCTGTTAGCGCTTCTGCTGGTGATGTTGGTGTGAGACTGACCAGTGATTTGGGTACTAATATTGCAATTAACGGACCTGCCTGGCAGTCGGGGAATCTTGTTCAGGGCGATAACGTTTTACATTTTAAAGCAATGCTGAAAACAATTGCCCCGGCAGCACCAGCAACGGTTACTGTTAATGAAGGTGATTTTACCGGTCAGGCTAATTTCACTTTAAGCTACCTGTAATAATAACTCTGAACCTGCAATTAAATTTGCAGGTTCACATTAAATAAAACGGAAAATTAAGACCAATTCTAATGGATGTGGCTTTGTGCTAATATATTTAAATAAAACAAACCTGAAACCATTAAGTATAGTTACATCGCTGTCATTGTCGATGGCGCCGTTTTATGCAGCATCAGGTGGTGCTCAGTTTAATACAGAGTTTCTGGACATTAATGACCGAAGTAAAATTGATTTAAATCGTTTTTCTCAGGATGATTATGTGATGCCAGGAACGTATGACCTGGTTGTTCAGATTAATAAAAACGAACTATCTGAACACTCTGTCACCGTTTATGATTCCGATGATACTCCGGATGTCAGCCATGCGTGTATCACAGCAGAATTGATACAAAAAATTGGAATAAAAGAAGAATATCTGAAAAACCTGTCGTGGTGGCATAATAATGAATGTGCCAGCGAATCATCTTTGTCTGGTATGGATGTTAAAGTTGACCTCAGCACCTCGTCGTTGAATATTTCAATGCCAAAGACATATCTGGAATATGTGTCAGATAATTGGGAACCACCTTCAAGGTGGGATAACGGTATTGCTGGTATTTTACTCGACTATAATATTTCGCTGCAGGCCAGACAGCAGACAGGAATGCCGGACGCCTACTTGTTTCGCGGAAACGGAACAACGGGAGGTAATATTGGTGCATGGCGCATACGTGCAGACTGGCAAAGTCATATGGATAACCAGAATAAAGGTCAGAGTATCGACAGACGACTGGAATGGAGTCGTTTCTATGCTTATCGTGCACTTCCATCGCTTAAAGCCCGACTGATCGCTGGCGAAGATTATCTGAATTCAGGGTTATTTGATGGTTTTCGTTTTACCGGTACCAGCCTCGCTTCTGATGATAACATGCTACCTCCAGGATTAAGAGGTTATGCGCCGGAAGTCACCGGGGTTGCCCGTACGAATGCGCGCGTGATTATCAGCCAACAGGGACGTGTTTTATATGAAACTCAGGTGCCCTCTGGTCCTTTCCGAATCCAGGATCTTAATGATTCGGTTTCTGGTGAACTGGACGTACGTGTTGAAGAACAGGATGGCTCTGTACAGCAATTCAAGGTCAGTACTGCATCGATTCCCTATTTAACCAGACCTGGTGACTGGCGTTACAAAGTTGCTCTTGGACGCCCCTCTGACTTCAGACACAAATTTAATGGCCCTCACTTTATCACCGGAGAATTGTCCCGGGGGATATCGAATGGCTGGTCCCTGTATGGGGGGGCTTTAGTTGCGCCATCTTATGGTGCCTTATCGTTTGGTGTGGGGCGGGATTTATTATTATTCGGTGCTATTTCTTTTGATGTAACGCAGTCACGAGCAAAATTAAAAAATGAGAGTAGCCATTCTTCAGATGGCAGGTCATATCGGGTGAGTTACTCGAAGACATTCGATGAAATTGACAGTCAGGTGACATTTGCCGGGTATCGATTTTCAGATAAAAATTATCTTTCTATGTCGAACTGGCTGGAGGCCCGTAACGGCGGTATTTCTGCTGGCCGTAGTAAAGAGATGTATACCCTTACGCTTAACAAACGGTTCAGGGATTCTGGTCTTAGTCTTTGGTTTGGCTATGACCACCAGACATTCTGGGATCGCCCCTCAACGAATCGCTATACAGCAACACTATCCGGGGATTTTGATCTCTGGGACTGGAAACGTCTTAACCTGTCTCTGTCAGCCTATCGCAGCCGGTATTATGGAAGTAATGATGATGGTGTATATCTGTCTATGAGTATTCCGTTGGGCGAACGTTCTCGCATGAGCTACAACAGCACATTCAGCAAAGATACTGCAGATCATCGCGTTGGGTATTACGACAGGGTGAACGACACTGACAGTATGCAAATGAGCCTTGACAGCTATCGGGACAGAATTGGTGCTAATGTTTTCTATAATCACAGAGGTGACCTTGCTGACACCAGTATCAATGCAGCTTATCAGGCCGGACGTTTCGCATCCACTACAGTGTCTTTTACCGGAGGGGCAACTTTAACCAAAGAGGGCGGAGCCTTTCATCGGGGCGGAATAACGGGAGGAACCCGGTTACTTGTTGATACCAGCGGTGTACCTGATGTCCCGGTGAAAGGATACGGTAGCATTATACGTTCAAATCGCTTTGGCAAAGCCGTCTTAGTGGATGTCAACAGTTACTTCCGTTCCAGAGCTATTGTCGCAGTGGACGAACTGGATGAGCGGACAGAAGCAACAAAAGCCGTTGTACACAGCACACTGACTGATGGTGCGATTGGTTATCGGAAATTTGACGTTATTTCCGGGTTAAAAGCTATGGCAATGATCCGTCTTGCTGATGGCAGCGTACCTCCATTTGGCTCTACCGTTATGAACGCCCGAAAACAGGAAACCGGGGTTGTAGGCGATGAAGGTAATGTTTTCCTTGTCGGAATCAATGAAGGTGAATCCATGTCTGTACGCTGGGATGGTGTTGTTAAGTGCATAATAACACTACCGACGCCATTACCAACTGACGTATTGACAAGAATTCTTCTTCTTCCATGTATTCAATCAGAGAGTATGGAAAACAAATGACTTTAAATATTAATTTATATCTGGTTCTGAATATGCAGAATATGCTCATAAACAAAATACATTTATTTTTTCAACAATTATGCGCAATATTGAAACTCCACAAAAATGTTGCAGTGGTTGTATTTCTTTCGTTTGCAATAATTCCTGCCGGGTATGCAGCTATTGCACCGGACAGAACCCGCATTATCTATAATGGTTCGCAAAAGTCTGTTAGTATTGCTGTTCATAACAGAAATACACAACTGGCATATCTTGCTCAGGGATGGATTGAAGATGAGAGTGGTAATAAGGTAAAGGATTATTTTGCCGTTCTCCCCCCGGTACAGAAGATTGGACCTGGTAAAGAGTCCCAAATGAGAATACAGGCATTGCCTTCTGTTTCTGCGCTTCCGCAGGACCGCGAATCTGTTTTTTGGTTTAATTTGCGTGAAATTCCACCGAAGTCGGATAAACCTAATTCATTACAGATTGCCCTTCAGTCACGCCTGAAGCTCTTTTACAGGCCTACGGCAATCACTTTGAAGGATGGAGAAAAACCCTGGCAGGAAAAAATAACATTACACAAAGAAGGTGATAGATTCATCGTACAAAACCCTACTCCATATTATGTAACAATTGCTGATGCCGATAATAATAAAGGAGGAAGCGGTATCAAAGGATTTGAGCCGGTGATGATTGCCCCGATGGGGAGGGCGATGCTGAAGGTTTCCTCCAGTGCTTTGGGGAACCATCCTGTGTTGACATATGTAAATGATTATGGCGGGCGACCACAACTGGAGTTTGTTTGCAACGGCACCGTATGCGATGTGAAGAAGAGATAATGCCTCACGCATAACAGGAGCAATAACAGTCCATGGACTTATGCGGAGGATATCATGAGATTTAATAATTTACTTTTTCTGTTCGTTATTCTGTTCCCTGCTCTGTGTGTATGCGGTGCGTCTTATGGTGTTGGTTTCCGAGGAACCGAAGAAATAAGTGTTCCTGTGACGGTGGCCGTAAGAGCGTTATGTGAAATCGACGCATCAAGTAATAATGTTGAGGTGTTGTTTGACGGAGTCGCATCTGGTCATTATCAGCAGTCTTTTACTATCACGCTTAAGGGAACGGGGTGTCCTGCCTCACCTGAAGTGTCTTTCACTTCAGCAAATAATGTTGACGCTCAGAGTCGCCTTCTTGCGCTGTCAATGGAATCTGCGACGCTGAATCAACCTGTCGGTGTTATTCAGGTTATGAGCGAAGACGGAAGGTCTTTCAGGTGGAACGACGTGCCGGTAAGTATCCCACTTGTAGCAAACACGATCAAACTGGTTGCCGGGTTATCGTTATATTCCGGCGCACCTGCTGGGCGTTTCCAGGCCACAGGTATCTTTACAATTAACTATATATAACTGTCTAAACGGAAAATGATGGCTATGGCTGGTACAAATATTTTTCGAAAAAGCTCTTTGTATGTAATTAAATTATTCATTGCGTACACGTTCGCCATATTTTTATCTCAAACAGCGATGGCGGCAAAAAAAAGTAAGGAAATGAGTGTAGTGGTTGGGAATGTCTCTGCAGAATCTGAACCAGAAGAGAGTCTGGAAGTGGATAATTCTGGTTATGAACATGAACTGAAAGCGTGTCAGCAGGAGCTGGCGCTACTTGAAAGTTCTGTTCCTGACAAGTATCAGTCTTTCAAAACTAAATATGACAGACTAATGAGTGATATTTCTGGTTACGCTTCGATTCGTTCCGGTATCCGACCTCAGTTACAGCGTAGTATGGATTCACTCTGGCAGTTTCGTACTTATAGATTGTGTGCGGAAATTAACCTGACATTGCTTCAGGGACTTTCAGAAGATGCTGCGGGGGATGGCAAGTGACTGGCTGTACATTCAAAATAAACAACTTTCTCCTGTTCGTCGTATTGCTCTTAAGTGCTGGTACCGTAGTACCTGATAGTTCGGCCGCACAAATAGAAGAGCTTTTACGTTTTGCTGAAAAAAATCAGACACCAAAATCAGTTGAGACTGAAAGGGTTGAAACTCAGGAATCGACTGGTGATATGAGTACGAACGAAGAACCTGTATATCAAAATACAGCAACCAAAACATCCGGAATAACTGAGTCAGTTAAGTTCACTGAGTTAACAGGAACAGTGAATAACATTGTTCCTCAGTTATGGCCGTGGTTAGATAAAACAGGAAGTCTTTTGTCTCATAATGTCCATAGAGGAATGATTCAGGGCACGGGCAATACAGAGACTGTAAGTGTTAATCTGGAATCGCCGGTCGCAAGACAGTCATGGGCCAGTGGCTATGTGCTTGGTCGTGACCTTAAGTCTATGGTCGACGAACGCCGGGACTGGAAAGTGGCTGTTGAGACAAGACAGTTTCTTTCGGGAATTGAAGATGCTTTTTTTAACCACTCCCGTCTGTCAGAAGAAGAGTTTTCTGAAACACTTAATGAACTGGATTCCATTGTTTCAGCAGCGCGTACAAAAGTTCTTAAAGAGCAAAAAGTACTGGGAGAGTTATTCCGCTCTGAATTTAAAAAGAAAAAAGGGGTTAAGACATCATCAGGTGGTTTTTTATACAAAGTAGACTCTCCCGGTGATAATGATATTAAAGCTGACTCGGAAATTGAGTTGACAGTTAAGGAAACGTTGATCGATGGAACTGTCGTCAGTGACATGGAACGTGATGGCATCCTGATTTCAAAGAAACGCTCTGAATTACCACCTGTGATTCAGGAGGCTGTTGGGTATTTACGTAATCATGGTTCTTTAACGATGGTTGTTCCGCCAGAGTTAGCATATGGCGATAATGGTTTTTCTCCTCTGGTACCCCCTGGTGCTACAATGGTTTATTTTCTCAGTATTAAAGATGTTCGTACCTTGGTAAAAAAGAAAGTGAATTAATGTTATTAATTAATAAATGTCAGCGATAGGCTATGTTAAAGTTACTTTTCTTTGAGGGGATATCAGCATGAAAACATTCAGGTGTATGGTGTATACTTTTTTTGTATTCCTCGCCCCTTCCTGTTGCCAAGCGTATCAGTTATTTTTTACAGGTAGCCAATACGAGGTTCAATTAAATGACAGTGATTTTTCTTACTCGTCAGGGAACTGGTTTCGAAAAAAAACGAATTATTCGGCCTATGTGAAAATAGTTCAAAATAAAGGCAGTGTTGGTCTTATTCCTACTGATTTCACCATGAATGGTAATTGCGGATCTGCATTTACCACAGGGGTTGTATCGAAATCAATTAATTTTAACTCGGGTGAAAATACCACTTACGGTGCTATTTTCAAAAACGTCCTTGGGGCAAAGGGAAATGTACTATTTTTTGAACCGGCAAGTCCATGGATTGGTTCTGCCGGACAGCGTTGCTTAAGCTCTTACCGGGATATTTATTTGTGTCTGACAATAGCAGAGGCAGTGGGGTCCGGGGCTTCCAGTATTGCCATGAACGAAACATGTCAGGTCACGCATATTCCCCCTGCGAATATGGACTGCTATGCATCACTTAACGGGGGTGGTATTGATATTACGACAGACGAAGGTGTCGCATGGAACCAGAGAACGGATATCAGCGTTACCTGTAATGCAGAAGCATCCGCTCAGATTGAATTAAGGAACAACGTCGGTGACAAGGTACGTTTAACTGATATCGTTAAAGGAACAGATACCTTTGGCGAGGTCTGGGTTATCGGCGAACGCCTCACACAAAACCACAAAGCGATCGCAAGATTGAATAACGGTACAACGAATCTTGCAGTACGTATCCGTAATGATAATGGCACACCTGACAGTGGAGTTTACTCCGGGGCAATAGTACTGGCTTTAACTTATATATAAGTCGGAAACCAGAGACGGGAGTAACATGAACATGCGACTAGGTAGATTTGTAAGCATCCCGCATAATCTGCCAGCCTCACGAGTGGTCCGTGTGCTCGACAGGATCGAGGGAAACCGCGACTACCCGCTGAAGATGCGGATGGACAACGGACCAGAATTGGTCTCACTGGCGTTGGCGCAGTGGGCTGAAGAGCATAGCAACTGTCTTTCGAGCGCGACTAGGAAGCATGCTGGTGATACATCGGATCCCTGCTTCATTCTTTTTCAGCATTGCGTTCAGGATGGTCAGCAATTTTCTGATGCAGGCCGTAAGTGCAACTTTTTTGGGCTTTCCTGCGGCAACCAGGCGTGTATAGAACTCTTTAATTACTGGGTTGTGCCTTATCCCGACCAGGGCCTGACATATAGAGAGCGGTTCGGACGGAGGCTCGTCCTCCGAATACCGTTCGGCGACCGCGCATCGTGCCGGAATCCCTGTTTATTGGAGCAACCCCAATAAGCGCACTAATTTCACGTCGTGATAACGTTCCAAGTTCCGGAACCTCAGCCAGCAGCACGGCAACAGTCGCTGCACCAATACCTTTAACGGCGCTCAATAATGCAGATAATTCACTGAAATTTTTCGAGATATAGGCTGACATTTCAGCTTCTACACGAGCCATTTCACTTTTCAATACCGAAATTATAAATCTGATATTTTCATAATTCTGAGGATGCGATGGATGCAACCTGTTCCGCTCAGCTGTAAGCATGATCGTTAATTGTCGGCGTCTGACCACCATTGCTGCCAGCAACTGCCTGTGAACATCAGGTAAGGGACGAATATATTTTTCCCGCTCAGGATGCTGGTTAATAACTTTTGCCATTTGTAGCAGGACTCTGGCATCTATTTGGTCGGTCTTAGCCAGATATCCCATTGCACGGGCAAAATCTCGCGCCTGTCGGGGATTGATAACAACCACATCGAAACCTTCAGACTGAAGATAACCAGCCACACCAGACTCAAGTCCCCCACTGGCTTCCATCAGGATCAGTTGAGTTTCATTTCGCTTTAACTCTTTGAGTATCTGATTAAAACCGCCATCTTCATTTGGCACAGTGAATTGCTGGGCAATACTGCTGATTGCAATATCCAGAGTGCTTTTCGAAACATCAATGCCTGCACAACGTTGATTTGACACGCTCATCTATACCCCTCCTTGCAAACACGATTTGAAGTTCAGACAACTGTTCGGGCTTCAGATGAACGACTCAGCCTGTGCGTCAGTCGCTATGCTGCGGGCTTGAATAACCCCAGGAGGAATCGGACTACACGGGCTTTGCCAAATCTAAGCCAGAACATAGTAATCCACTTTCAAGATACAAGGGGATACGGGAGTTTATTAAACAGTTCAACCGAACGTACCGGATAGAAATACTCAATTTTTATCTGTTCAGAACGCTGAATGAAGTGCGGGAAATCACAGAGAAACGGTTATCAGAATATAACTGTGAACGCCAGCATGAATCGCTGAACAATATGACCCCTGAGGATTACCGCCAACAATATTATCTGGCCGGGTTCTCAAAAAAGAATGGAGCTAAAGCGGGTCTATTTACAATCACAGTGATCATAAGCATTATGATACTGGGTCTGTTTTTTTAGTTTCAGTCCATATCTGAGAATCTTTTTGTTTACCTGAACCAGCATTTACCTCTACACCATGATCTGGTTTCCATACTCCACTTGATGATTGCGATGTAGGATTTGAAGGCAACTTTGTTGGTATACCATCACTCGCTTCTTTTATGAGCTTATTCGCCCCATCAAGATAGCCAGCTTTTAACAGTAATTTGGCTTCTTTTAGTGGTTTCGTGAATACTTTAGCAAAAGGCAATGTACCCGCAGCAGCTAACGTGTAATCAATCCAATCATCTGCTTTAGCAAAATCGTAATATCAATATGAGTTCCCGTAATCAATAATAATCCCAGCAATGCTGGGATTATTATTGGGCGGTGCGGTTTTAAATTATATAATAACGCTCACACTTACATTGGGTTTGCAACATATTTAAAAGTCATACTTTTTCTTGATGGATATTACATCCTCTTTATAATCAGATGAATTTGCAAGCCCTAGCCCTTGGGTTATCTTAACTGAAACCAAGTATATATTTTCAATTTTATTGTCTTTTAATTCAACATAAACTCGCTCAGCCCCCCCTGACTCAGTACCTTTTATCATGTTAAAAATTGGGATGAAGGAAGTTGCATCTCTTGTTATTTCCGTGTTACTATAAACCAATAAAATATTCCCGGCATCTGAAAATGATATAGTTCTAGGTTCTCCAAGAAGACCTAATGCCTTTGACTTGCTATCGTTTTTGTTTAACTCATTAAAAGCAGTTAAACGCAATTCCTCTGGTCTTTTTTCAAATTTATTCTTCTCTCTGAAGTTATTTGTTGCAATATCATGATTGATAATCATACCATTTTTATCATAAGCCACAAAGAGAACACGGTGTGCATAAGTACCAGCCCAGTCATTCAGGTGGCCCTTATATGAAGAAATGCTGTAAGTACCGTTGGGAAATGTTTTTTTGACTACACTTCTGGTATTCTGCTTATTATCACCAAACAAAGCGTTAACTTCATTTATAGAAGTTTTATTGTTTTCAATTTTCGAATTTATTTGCTGATCAGTTAAGCTTTTATCTGCAAGCATTTCATTTCCTTTAGCCCAATTCCAATTCACATTTGGTTTAGAGCAGCCAGATAAAGCTAAAGTAAAAATCAGTGACAATATTATTTTTCTCATTGAAGCATCCTTTGTTAAATTAAAAAATTGAATCAATAAAGTGACGATGTAGTATCGATTTATTGATTCAATGGTTCATAATTGAGCTATACGTATTCAATATTCCACCACCACCTTTCAGTGGTTCTCCATCCATTCCTGTCAAGTATTTTGGCTGTACTATTAAATAATGGATTAATGTTAATAATTTCAGTTGGTCGCAGCCCAAGCCGCTTTTCTTCTTCCTCTCTGAGCGAGTTATTACCCACAACAACTATCTCTGATGCAGAGAGCAGGGGTAAAGTCGATTTTTCCCTGTTTTTTCCGTCAGTTACATCCGTTTTTGCCTGCTGCACTTCCGGCGCGACAACTTTTTGCCCCGACGCGCCTTTTTCGTCTAAACACGCTACCGCCCCGATGAAGATCGGAGGGCTCGATCAACCAGTTCCCTGCACCGGGTTCACTCTGGCTGAGCCATTAGGACTGACTCACTCAGCACTCCACAGCCTGACACAGTTGACCGCCAGTCCCTACAAGCCGGAAAAACGTCAGCACAATCAGCACCAGATCGTCAATGCGAGGTCCCCGGAACTTTACTCATCTAACGATTCCATTTAATATCAAAATCAGTTAGTTGATTGTCAAGATACTCTTTTTTTCAAACCAATAATCAAAACATTCAATATTACCATGCTGCAAAATCAGGTAATACCCTCCTGTTTCACCAGCAGTATCATCAACAATTTGGATCTTCCAGCCTGCATACTCACCGCTATGCACAATACCTTCATTTAAAATCATGAGCACACCCCAATTTTTATAAGGGACGTGATTATTAGAGATGTACTGTAGGCTTTTCATTTATTAACTTCTAAAACTCGCAAAAGATCTTCTATTGTTTTATTTTGCTGTTCTAACTCATCTGGGCCTAATAATATGTTAATTAATTGAGCCTCTAAGGCGCTATCATACACATCTACCCCCATCCAACCTGTAGACCACAAGTCAACTGTTCCGAATTTATCCCCTTTTTCAAACTCAATTCGCTCTAAGTCGCCAAAATCACCATTACTAAAAGAGCGATATTGAAGCTCGCACCCTGTTAAATAGGGGGCAATTTCGGCTTTAAAAATATCTATATTCATTATTAACGCTCCTTTCTATTTCTTATCTAGAACTGTGATACTTTTAGCTTCAGGTAATTGACTACCGCCTTGCTTATTCAACATAAATTGCTGTGATTTACTCGCATCTGGACCGATTAACTTATACCATCCATCTTTTCCGCCTTGTAACAAACTATTTGTAGGGACATCAAACTCAACATAGACTGACCCTGCCGGTGCGGTTGACTTGAAATCTGAAGCACCTCTAGTGGATATAAAAGTCTGTCCACCACCTCCTTGAACGACTTTCCCTCCATTTTGCATTTGAGATAATTCATCTGGAGACATCCATCTACCAACACGAGTAACACTAACCTCATTAATAATTACTGTTTCGCCCAACTTTATCTGTGGGTAAGAGTTTGGTATTGTCCCCTTCGCTACACCGCTTTCCGTTATAGATGTTGCCCCTGGTTTTCCTCCCGCCAGACTTCCAGCGCCAAGCACACCATAAGTAATATTGGTTAAACCATCGGCCCCTGCTTTCAGCAATGACGCTTCCAGCCAGCCACACTTACCTGCGCACTGTTCAATTATATCTGCGTACCATTTCGCTGAACTTTCATACGCTCTGCCAGCCAGATCATCCTGAACCCGTAATGCAGTATACACCTGCTCATTCAGTTCAATCTGCGCCCCAAGTTGCACCACGCAGGCAGTATCTCCAGCTTCCCAGCATGACTTCAGCTTCAGAACATTTTCCGCTGATTCTTTCGCCATATCCTTACGGATCTGCTGTTCACAACCAGCATTTCCACTACATTCTTTATAGCGTTCAGTATATTTCTGTGGGCTGCCTTTGCTTAAGGAATTGTGTTCAACAACAATTCGATCCGATGTAACCTAATACATCAAGCTAATGCATCCATTTTATCCAATACCTCACCAATTTCATCCAATAAAACAGTTACCTCAGTCAAAGTAGCACCAAGTCTTGTTTCAAACTCAGGAATATCAATACCGTTGCAAACTTCATTCAGCGCTGAATTTAAAACGAGCAATTCGGTCTCGGTAACTTCTAAGGTAACCTTATGTTTTGCAATGCCTAACGTATTCATTCTCACCTCAAATTATCAAAATAGGCCCGACCATTAACAGGTCGGAAGGCAGTTCCACCATCGCTTGCTTTGGGGTTACGGATCACAACAGTTCCTGTTGCATCATCCCAATATGCAGACCTACCACCACTAAGTGTTCTGGACGCTGAAGGATTGTTAATTATTTTCTCAATATGCTGGGCAAATTGCTCCTTAGTTTTTATTCCAAGATCAGCAAACTCGTTCTGCGTAACAACATGTTTTTCAAATGCATGTCCATCTGCAATATCTTTGCCAACGGTTGATGCGGCAGAGTTCCGTCCATTTTCCTCGTCCTCTGGTCCCCAGCCTCCTGGCGTTCCGGAACCCACACCACCTAACTCAGCTTTCTGGTCGTTATCTAGGCCTTTACCCAGATTAGGATTGGATGACGCTTCCGGTGCATATTTGTCCTGCAACAGACCAAGATACTTACTGGTGATCTCATCGTTGCCCGTCATTTGCAGGGTGACGAGGTGATCCAGTTCGTCGGCGGTCAGTTTGTCGGCGAGCGTCTTCGCCACAGCCCCCGTCAGCCCGGCCTTGACGCCAATCTCCAGCAACTGCTCTGCAACCTTGCTACGACATGGGGCAGCGATAGCACAACCTTCCGCAATAACCTTCAGACTGTTGTTGTCTACAACAACTCTCTCTGATGCAGAGAGCAGGGGTGAAGTCGATTTTTCCCTGTGTTTTCCGTCAGTTACATCCGTTTTTGCCTGCTACACTTCCGGCGCGACAACTTTTTGCCCCGACGCGCCTTTTTCGTCTGAACACGCTACCGCCCCGATGAAGATCGAAGGGCTCGATCAACCAGTTCCCTGCACCGGGTTCACTCTGGCTGAGCCATTAGGACTGACTCACTCAGCACTCCACAGCCTGACACAGTTGACCGCCAGTCCCTACAAGTCGGAAAAACGTCAGCACAATCAGCACCAGATCGTCAATGCGAGTTCCCCGGAACCTTACGTTTTGCTCCCCGTTTTCCCGCTGCTATAAAGAGCCTGTTCCAAATGACCAAGTACTATTTATTCCTGCATCCCCAGCCTAGAAACTGGCTGGGAGAGGCGGGATTCAGCACCGACACGCCGGTCATTGTCAGTGTGGAAGAGTGAAGACCGGTAGTCGAGCCGGTTAAGAGCTGACGATTAACAAGAAGATCCCGGCAACTACGCCAGGATGTTTTTTACTTATTAATATAAATATCCATGAGCTTATTTATTTCATTTCGTAGCTGCTCATCATCAAATTCATATTCTTCACGATCATCATCAGGGTTATACATATCTGCCGCACAAAATACACTTGATAGACACTCACTTACACTCTCATCATAGTTAAGTATATTTTTGTTATCTCGTTCTATACGCCAAAGCTCCATATATGCTTCCGCGAATGCTACCGCAGAAAGCCTTCCACTCCCGAAAGATCTGGCAAATTCAACAAGTAAGTAACTCATCTTAAAACCCCATTTTTCATATAGTTATCATACTGAGGTGTTCCAGGGATCACTTTGAAGCCTGTAATAAACTCACCTGACTTATCAATAACAACTGCATTATTCGTATTGGGATTAAAAAACACTCTTGAGTCTTTCACAAAGCCATAAGTGCCGTTTTCACTAGTAGCTTTATCATTCAGATGATTCTTAATAGCTGTCTCATATTGCTTAAGTGTCTCCGGGTTTTTCTTTGTGGTAACAACATCGAAGTCAATTGCATGCTTAAATTTTTTGTCTAACTGCTTGGTACTGAACGCGACACTATCAGAGATGATTGCAGTTCCAGCATTTGGCAATTTCTTACCTGGCAATATAAAACCTGCCAGTATTCCACCTGTGGCTTCCAGTGCAGCCTGGTTTCCGCCATACGCCTGTTTTACATTATCGGCTACTGCTGACCAGGTTTCACTCTGCATCAGCGCCTTGACGCTGTCTGCCACTGCCTGATTTTTACCCGCCAAATCACTCAGTGCTTTATCACAGTAGCTTTCGCCGGTTGCACATGAGGCGAGCGCCATTGCCGCATCACCCACATAATCGGCTGAGCCTATTGCCGTATCACCGGAGTCAGCGATGGCATTAATAATGCCGTTGGCAATAGCCGATGAGGCTCCGTCTCCCAGCTTATCCCTGACCTGTGTTTTCCACCATTCAGCACTTTGTTTGACCGATTCCCTGGCCTTATCACCCGCCAGCGAGTTATTGGTGACTTCCACCCTCGCTGTATTTGCGGCCAGAGCCGCCATTGACAGATCACCGTCCGTGCCTGCCGCTCCGGCCAGACCACCTGCAATTGTCACCAGACTGCTCACCAGACGTTTTTCATCGGCGGTAAGTTCGCTGACCTTCTTACCATACAGAGCACTCACCAGATGGTCCGTCATCACCGACGCCGTAATGGCACCAATCGCACCGGCTTTCATACCTTCAGAGCCGCTGCCCCCGCTCAGTTGCGTCAGCGCCGCCGCCACAATCCCGTGCAGGGCCGCACGGGCCACGTCGTTATTCACATCCTTAACCAGCGAGGCCAGCAGCGGTGCAGCACCTGCTGCTGCACCGGCTTTCAGATTGCCACCAAGCGCACCGGCCAGCAGTCCTGCCGCCGCACTGCCCTTCGTCCAGAATTCACTTCCCAGACCGTAGTCGGTTCCCTGATAATCTGGATGGGCTTTCAGCGTGGCTTCCCGTTGTTCTGCTGTCATGTTGCCATTAAGCTTGCCTTCGGCGATTAGCTTCGCTTCCAGCACGGCGTTGGATTCCTTCGCCTTCTGCTCTGCGTACTTGCCATACACATCCAGTACCGACGTTGCCAGAGCCATCCCTTCGCTCTGTACCGCCAGGTTATCCTTTACCTTCTGCACATTGCCGTTCACGTCCACTCCGTGGTGGGCGTTGTCGGTGTCACGACTCAGGTCAGCAATATCCTGTTTCTGGTTCGCCTGGGCACGGATGATGATGGTGCCGTTACTGATAGCCGATAAGGTGGTGCCACTGCTGCTCTCTTCTGCAAAACCGGTACCAATCCCCGGAACCACGTTGCGATTTTCATCGTCACCGCCTTTTCCCCTGTTGACAGATTTATCAGCGCTGTCCTTACCCCCCATGCTACCCGATATCGCCACGGTATAGCTGTTACCGGAGGTTTTGCTTTCGTTATGAATATCCGTCCAGCCCAGCGTTCCCGTATCCAGTTTGTTTTTGCCGCTGTCTGCCGTGGACGCAATCACCGCACCATCAAGTTGGGTGTGGTTTCCGACCGTGATATCAAAGCCGCCGTTTCCGGCGAAAATACCGCTCTGGTCGGTGACGCTCTTACCGTTCTGGGTGATATTTTCACCGGAGGCGTTCACGCTGCCCGATGAGGTACCGGCGCATATCGGCGGCACGCAGAGGCTGAGGGATGCACCGGAAGAGGATTGTTTGCTGTCGTAAGAGGCGGTGTCCTGCACGCTGCTGATGGTCAGGTCGCGTCCGGTGTTCACCACCACACGATTGCCTTCCAGCTCTGCCCCTTTCAGCGTGGTGTCGCGTCCGCTGTTCACCGTAAGTTGCTCTTCGGCACGGATAACGCTGTTGGTGTTGCTCTGTGACTGGCTGTTTTCCTTACCTTTCTGCTGTGAGGCACCCAGTTCAATACTGATACCGGTCTGGGAACCTGCCAGGCTGGCACCCACACCCACACCCACGCCTGCGCTGAACTGGCTGCCGCTGTTTTTACTCTGGCTGTTATGCGTGTTCTGAGAGGCGGTCAGCAGAATATCCCGTCCCGCATCCAGCACCACCTGTTTACCGCCAATCTGTACGCCCTGACCCGCGATATCGTTGCGGGCGTTAATAATGACATTCTCACCGGCATGAATGGTGGTACCCTGCGTGTTACTGCTGTGGTACTGACTGTCCTGCGAGGATGAACCCACGGTGACAGAGACCTTGCCCTTCACAACAGCCGAATCCGTCATCATGCCCTGTGCGGCAGTGGTGCCCGCCTGACCTGTTTTAATGGCGGTCAGACGCGCATCGTCGCCATTTTCCGCACTGCGGGCAGCCGTTTCAGCGGCTTTTGCCGCGTCAATGGCCCAGCCACCGGCAGCGGCGGTCACCCCGTACTGTGAACTGCTGCTGTGGGCTTCCCCGTCACGGGTGTCGCGGCTCACGTCAAACAGGACATTTTCACCGCTGAGTGAAACCGATTTACCGGCGCTGACATCCGTACCGGACAGGGAAACGTCCTTCCCGGCCTGAGCAATAATGTTGCCGTTTGTGCTCGTTAACTGGCTGCGCTGCCCGCTTTCAGTGGTCGCGTCCTCACGGCTGCTGTGTTTATCCCGACTGTAACCCGCCGTGGCGCTGTAACCGTCCCCACCCAGGGTGCCAATGGTTTTGCTGCTGCCACTCGTTTCATTATGTGACGTGTCACGTCCTGCGGTGACCGTAATATTGCCCTGTGTGGCCGACAGCATCAGGTCTTCGGTTGCCGTCATCTGGCTGCCGCTGATGTTCACACTGCCTTCCCGGCTGTTGACGTAAATATCTGAACCCTGAATGACCGACGCGTTCTCTGTGGTACGCGTGCCGCTGCTGTTGCTCTCAGACCGGCTCATTCCTCCCGGCAGAAGCTGACTGCCGTGTTTGCCCCCGCCGGTAGTGGCACGGACAGCACTCCCGGCACTCAGTGCATCCGAAAGATTCCAGCCGCTGGATTTGCTGCTGTTGCTGTATGTTTCGGTATCCGTGGAGGTGGTGATGTTCACATCACGCTTCGCATCCAGTATCACCGCTTCACCGGCATTCACCTGGCTACCTGCAATCAGGATATTGCCGCTGTTGCCACCCTGTCTGCCGGTAGCGGTCATCTGGATATTGCCTGCGGCGGCAAGCTGGCTTCCGCTGTTAAACTCGCCCTGGTAGTGTGATTCAGAGGACGACTTGCTGCTGCCTGCGGAAACAGACAGCATCTGACCGGCACCGTCCAGGGCAAGAGCGGCACCTTCCGCACCCAGCGATTTCACCTTATCAACGGTGCTGTTACCGCTGCTGTCTTTCCCGCGCACGGTGTCACGCACATTGCGTACCGTGTCCTCAAATGGTGCCTTCACGCTGACGGTGATACCGGAGGATTTTGTCTCCTGTTTCACCGATTCGGTGACCGTATCCCGTCCCGGGATAATGGCAATGTCGCTGCCGGTGATATCGATATGCCCGGTAGCACGGGACGTGTCGTCCTTCGCCCGTCCGGCAATCACGTCGGCGGCGCTCAGTGTCACCTGGTTTCCGGCGCTGATAATGACGTTCCCCCCGGAAGTGCCCACCATGCTTCGCGCATCGCTCTGCGTGGTCTCTGCACCCCGCCGGGTGGTTTTCGACGACTGTGAACCAATGGTTACACCCAGGCCTGAACCACCGGAGAAGATGCCGGATTTCTTCGTCTTCTTCATGTCATAGTACGTGTCGGTATTGGTCGCGGCTTCCACCGTCACGTTGTTTCCGGCCTTCAGCGCCACGTCGCGTTCAGCGGCAACGGATGAGCCCTGAACTGTCAGGTCACTGCCCGCGCTGAGTACCACGTTTTCCCCGGAAAGCTGTGTGCCTTTCTCGCGGGTGTGATTTTCCTCGTGGATGGTGTGGGTGGTCTTTTTACTGAACATGCCACCGGAGGTTTTCTTCTTCTCCCGGTACTCATAGTCGCTTTCAGTGGCGGTGGTGAGGGTGATATCCCGTCCGGCCACCACGGCGGTGTTTCCGTTGGCATATACATCAGCGGCCTGTGCTGTCACATCCCGTCCGGCCACAATAGTGGTGTTTCCGCCGGAGGTGATGTCGGTGCCCTGCTGACGGACTGTCTCGTTAATCTCTTTTTTGTTTTTTGAGATATAGCTGTTGCCTTCGTTGCTGGCTTCAGCCATCAGGTTCACATCACGTCCGGCCCGGATGGCGACGTCGTTTTCCGCCGCGATTCCGGCGGCCTGACTGTTCACATCACGACCAGCAGCAAGGGTGAGGTTATCACCAGCGGTCACCGTGGAGACGACCGAACGGCTTTCGTGGTTTTCTGATTTGCCGTTGCGGTGAGATTCACTTTCCCGTGCCGCATTCAGGTTCAGGTCGTTGCCCGCTGAGAGCAGGGCAATGTTACCGGCGGTGACAGAGGACGCGGTGACGTTCAGGTTATTGTCCGCGGCCATCACCAGATTTCCGCCCGCGCTGACGGTACTGCCCTGTTGCGTGATGGTGCGGCTGACTTCCTGGTTCTTCCGGTGCTGTCGGTTGTCGCTTTCGGTTATCTGGTTCGCGGCAATATTAATATCATTACCCGCGAACATCCCGAGGGAGTCACCGGCGCTGACGTCTGCCCCGGTGATGTTAATATCCCTGCCTGCATCCAGTGACAGCGACTCTGACGCCGTAATGGTGGCGGTTGTGCCGGTATCCGTGCCGCTGATATGGGTTCGTCCGGCAGTCACATCCCACTGCTGCGCACGGGTGATATTGTTAATGCTGCCACTGATACTCTCCAGTGCAACGCTTTTGCCACTGATGGCTGAGCCGATATTGTTAATGTCTCCGATAGCGCTCAGGTTCAGACTGTTCCCTGCACTTATCAGTCCCGCGTTCAGGTTGCTGATGCTGTTATCTGCATCCAGGGACAGGTCATTCTGTGCGGTCAGGGTACCGCCACTGTTGATGATGTTACCAGCCGCCAGCTGTACGTTATCCCCGCTGATGACAGAGCCATTGTGAATGGTCACGTCCTGCGGGGACAGATACAGTTTCGGCACCATCACGGTCTGCCCGTTAATGGTCGCCGACTCCCACCACAGAATGCTGCCGGTCAGGCGTGCCACCTGTTCAGCGGTCAGCGCCACGCCAAACTGTAAGCCCAGCCCTTTCTGCTGACTGGCCGCGCTGTCCATCAGGTACTGCATCTGCTCAAGGTCTGAACCGAGGCCATTGATATAGCGTGAACCGGTCTGGTTCAGCATCGCATTTGACACATACCGGGTGTCAAAGGCCGCATCGCCCAGGAAACGGTAATCCTTCTCCGGTTTCAGACCGAGGCGGTCAAGGAAATACGATGAGCCGAGGAACTGTTTTTCATCGCTCCATCGCGCATCTGCATGTGGAGCCTGCCCCGGCTTCATCCCCAGCAGACCATAGAGGCTGTCAAACAGGCTGCTGTCCAGGTTCCCGAGGCCATCGAGCTTCGGGTTTACCGTAATCAGATACGGGCTGTCGGGGTCAGTGGACGGAACAAAGTAACCATTGTTACCGGAGGGCAGAGGATAACTGCCACCGCTGCCACTCTGACCGGAAAGTGACGAGCCCCCGGCGATGTCTTTCAGCCCGTCGGTGATACTGTCCAGCCAGCCGGGACCGCTGATGGTGGCGTTTCCGGCACCGGTGAGCGATTCTGCACTGAGACCGCCACCAACAGTCTGCGGTGTCAGCGTGCTGAGCGAGGGGGCGTTAATCGTGTTGCTGACGCCACCTGCGTTCGCGGTGGTCGTGGTGTTGCTGATGTCACGGGTGAAACTGGCGCTGATATTACCACCGGCACTGATAACGGCACGGTACGCCCCGCCGTCTGCCACATATTCGGTTGTGCGCTCACCGAGGAGATAGGGCACCCAGGATGCATCACCATTTCCGCTCCAGCTGCCGTCCGGATAGAGTGTCACGGGCTTCCATGCAGTACTGTCACAGTCACTGTAAAACCATTCACAGCGGTATTCAGCCTGCACATACGTGATACGGCGTCCGCTTTCAGCAGACAGGTTGTTCAGTGTTCCTCCAGTCAGTACAGCGTTGCGGCCTGCCAGAATATGGCTGCCACGGTTATCAAGCGTTCCTGCGGTAACAGAAATATCCCGACCGGAAGCAATACGCGCCGCTGTACCACTGGCTGATACCGACACCACTGATTCGCTCAGCAGATACTGGCGGACGTCACTACCGGTGAGGCGGTAGGAATAAAGAGTCCGACAGTGGTCATTTACACCACCAGTACACATTTTTTCTGATTTCCAGACAATGTCTTCCCCGTTGTATTTCCATTCGTTCAGACTGACATCAAAATCCGGTGTGTTAAGGCTGCCGTAAAAGCCGTGAAGTCCCGGCATGGCATCCGGGTAGGTATGTTCTGACTGGCTGATGGTCAGCCCGTCAGCTTCGTTCAGCAGGTGTCCGGTGTTAATGACGATGTCGCCATTCGTGGTTTCGATAGTGCCGGAACGGTTGATGACCTCAGTATTTACCGTCCCGCCGGCATTCTTCTGCATCCACAGGCTGTTACCGGCCAGGATATCGCCGTAAATGTTGTGAATGCGGTCGGCAAACAGCTTCAGGTTGTTACCGGCATAAATCAGCGCGGTGTTGAGCAGGGTACCTGCGGCTGTCATGGTCAGACTGCCCGCCGTGCCGGTGAAGCCGTTGACGGTGATATTGCCACGCGACGTCAGTTGCACATCGCTGCCCGCCTGAAGCGAGCCGGAGGTGTTCAGCAGGATGTTCTGTGCGTTGATGGTACTGCTGCCGTTACCGGTGGTCAGTTGCGCATTGTTGGTGAAATTGCCCCCGGCACTCAGCGCAAGGGCATTGCCCTGCATCACACCGCTGTTGGTGATGGCATTCTGCGACGTGACAGAAAGGGCCTGACCTGCGGCCAGTGTGCCGGTGTTCGTGAGCGCGCTGATGAGTTTCAGCGTTGCATTACCCAGAGCTACCACCTGACCCCGTCCGCTGAACTCGCGCACGTCAAGCTCCAGAGCACCGGCGCTGTACAGACGACCGGCATCGGTCTGCACCAGCGAATCACCTTTTACCGTCAGCCCGATGGTGCCGAGCGCCGTGCCGCTGTTGCTGAGCGTCCGGTAATTCACCAGCAGGTCCGCGCCCTGAAGCGTGCCGCTGTTATTAAGCGACGTGCCTTTCAGTTCAGCACTGCCGGTTGCCAGTACGCGCCCGCTGTTTACGGCGTTCACCACATCCAGCAGCAGCGTGACGGCCTGTACCAGTCCGCTGCCGGTGTTCGCCAGCTCCGGCGCGGTCAGCGTGAGTTTACCGCCGGAGAGGATTTTGCCGTCGTTCTGTACGCGGGTGGTGGCCTTAACGGAAGAGTCGCCGCCGCCCTGTATTGCGCCCTGGTTGGTCAGCGTTGCGGCTGACACATTCATGGCATTCTGGCTCAGCAGCACGCCACTGGTCGTATTGCTCAGTCCCCCGGAGACGTTCAGCGCCAGAGACTCGCCCTGAAGCCGTCCGCTGTTAACAAACGAGCCTGCGGTGATGGCAGTTGTCTTTCCCTGTATCTGTCCGGCGTTCGTGACGCTGCCCGCGCTGAGCGTCAGATTACCGGCGCTCAGCAGTTTGCCGCCCGCCGGGTTATTCAGGGTCTGGTTCAGCGTGACCGACAGTGCATCCACTCCGGTTACCTCACCGCTGTTTGTCAGCGTTCCGCCATTCAGCGTCAGGTTTTTCGCTATCCACTGCCCACTGTTGCTCAGCGTCAGCGCGGACAGCGCCAGTTCACCGTTTGAGGTGATTTTGCTCCCGGATGTGCCGGTGAGGCTGTTGCTGATTTGCGCATCCAGTAACTCTGCCGCCTGGAGCGCACCGCTGTTTGTCACCGTCTGCGCATGGATAAGTACCCGTTTCCCCTGCCATTGCCCCACGTTGCTGATGGTGCCTGCGGTGAGGGTCAGATCGCCGGTCGTGAGCAGCGATCCACCACTGTTATTTGTCAGCGTCAGCAGGGGGGCCGCCATCTCCGGGCGTGCGCCCAGCGTCAGTGCGGCGATCCCGGTGAGCGTTCCGCTGTTGGTGATGCGGTCCTGCTGAACCGTGACACGGTTGCCCTGGACGGTGCCGCTGTTATCCAGCGAATTTCCGCTAAGGGAGAGGTCGCCTGCCGACAGCAGACCGCCCCGGTTGTCTGTCGTTCCCGCAGTCAGCGCAGTGTTGCCCTGACTCATCAGATCGCCGGTATTGCTGAGCATCCCGGTAAGCAATACCGACAGTGATCCGGTTGCAAGCCCGCTGCCGCTGTTCTGCCAGTCACGGGCATTCACGCTGACGTTCTGCCCCTGTGTCTGGCCTGCGGTGGTCAGCGTGGTACCTGAAAGGGTGAGATCCCCGCCGGTGAGCGTGCGCGACCTTGTCAGCAGTACCAGTATCCCGGCAGTCAGCGACAGCGCGGTATCTCCCTGTAACAGACCAGTACCGGTGAGACGATCGGCATTCAGCGTCAGCCTGTCACCGGCGATCGTGCCCGCATTTGACAGGGACTGTGCGGTGATCGCACTCCCGCCCTGCGCCAGCAGCAAACCGCCAGTGGTATTGTTCAGCGTGCCGTAATCAAGAGAAAGTGAAGCACCGCTTAACTCCCCGCTGTTGGTCAGTTGTGAGCCGGACAGGGACAGTACGGCATCGCCGGTGATAATGCCGCTGTTTCTGAGTTCCGGTAAGGAAAGGGATAATGCGGCCTGGCTGTACACCACACCGCTGTCACGGTTATCCAGCAGGCGGGAGACCAGCGAGAGCGTCTTTTCGCCGTGGATCAGACCGCTGTTGATAACGGTGGGGCTGTTGATCGCAAGCACAGCAGCAGTCAGCGTGCCGCTGTTGCTGAGACTACCACTTTCCACCTTCAGCGTGGAGGCGGACGATTTACCACTGTGGTTCAGCGAGTCACGGGCTTTAACAGTGAGGTTGTCCCTGGCAGCCTGCGTCCCGTCAAGCTGCGCGTTCTGAACATCCACGCTGACGCTGTTGCCCTGCGTCTGTGCGGTGGTCGTGGTCTTCAGGCTGTTGCCTGTTACCGTAACGCTACCATCCGCAACGGTCTCTCCGGAAAGCGTAATGTTGCGGGCGCTGACAGACAGCGTTGAGGAGCTTTTGAGGTTGCCGGTACTGGTCAGTCCGGTGGCAGTGACTTTCAGGTTGTTGCCCTGGACGGTGCCGGTATTGCTGAACACGCCGGTTTTCACCGTGGCATCGCTTCCGGCGGCCAGTGTCCCGCCGTTGTTCAGACTGCCGGTACTGACGGTAAGCCCTTTTCCGGCAACCGTACTGCCCTTCAGCGTGGCATCCCCGGCAGTGGTGAGGGTGATATTCCCGGCGGCATTGATTCTGCCGCTGCTGTTCTGACTCAGCGACTGGCCGCTGAGCGTGGCGTTCTGTCCGGCGGTCAGTTCACCGCCGTTCTGTACAATCTGTCCGGACGAGGACAGCGCCAGACTGTTATCCGCCACCAGGCGGGACTGATTCAGCGTCAGTGCATTTCCCCCGGTGACATTCAGGCTGCCCCCGGCTTTGTTATCCCCGGAAAGCGTGACATCTGTCCCGGTGACGGTGGTGTTGCCGCTGGCAAGGCTGTTTTTCAGGACCAGCTTACCGGCGCTGTTCAGCGTGATATCACCCTGGCGGGCATTGAGGTTACTGAGGTTCACCCCGACACCCTTTTCAGTGGAGGTCAGGCGGATACGGTTCGCGTACATCCCGCCGAGTGCACCGGTGTCAATGGCGACTTTCGGCGCTGAGCCTTCACCGGTAACGGGTTTAATGCCGCCGTCTGCGCCGACGCGGTTAGCCCCGGCGATGATGGTTAAATCCTTCGCATGCAGCTGTGCATTGAGTTCGGTGGCACGGGCAATAATGGACACGGCATCTGACTGGCTGCCATCCAGACCGGCCCCGTTAATGGTGATACTGCCTGTTGTCACCTCCAGTACCTGAAAGCTGCCATCGGCGTTCATCGCGGGTTTCCCGGTGGTCAGCGTGGCCTGCGGGGTGTTGATAAAACCGCAGCCGTCACAGGTGATACCATACGGGTTTGCCACCATGACGTTCGCGGCTTTCCCCGCCACTTCGGTGTAGCCTTTCAGTTCTGAGCGTTTACCGCCCGTGACTTCATTAATAATGCCCCTGGCTTCCTTGCCCGCCTTCAGGTTCGGGTTGTTCTGGATGAGGCCGCCAAGCTGCGTCTGACTGAGCTTACCCGTGGCGTTATTGAGAATCAGCCCTTCCTTCCCGACGTTGTATTCACCGTATCTGTTGTGCGAAATGCCAGCCCCGTTGGGCGTGGCAATATTCACCACCGGCACCCCGTTACCGGCTTTATCCATCTTCGTGTTACCGGAAGGGGTGACCACGGCACCGATGGCAGGCAGCACGGGCTGTCCGGCAATCAGGGCGCTGATGAGATAACTCAGAACACGGCGGCTGAAGGAAACGGTGTGGTGATTATCCATAACGGAGAGTTCCTGAAGTTAAAAGGCCAGTGCCAGACGGTAATACATGATGAGATGGTCCGGCGCGAGCCAGTCCGGGTACTGCAGGGGAATGCCCAGAGTAAACTGTGATGAGTGCCATTTTCCTGCTGCGGACAGACCGATGGCACTGCCCCACAGGGTACCGGAGGAATAGCGGTCATACCGGTCAGAATGCAGCCAGCCGCCATCCACAGCGGCAATGGTGCTGACCTGGCCGATAAACGGCAGGGTGAACAGGGAATAATTCAGCTCATTGCGCAGATAACCGCCGTTGTTGCCGGAGAGATACTGCTCCTTAAACCCGCGAACCGAGCTTTCGCCCCCGACAGTCAGTTGCTCTGCACCGTGCAGGCGGTCGGGTGACCACTGACCATAAGCACTACTGAGCCACCACAGCCCGTCTGCAACCGGACGCTGAAAACTGGCGCTGAGACTATACTTCCTGAACTGCGATTTTGGTTCACTATCCTGTTTACCGTGGTCGGTCTCTGCATCCAGCCATGACATGCCACGCGTGAAAACCGGGTTCAGCGTGGCGACGCCACCCAGAACTTTCTGCGTGTGGTTCAGCCCGACAGAAAACGAGGTGAGCTTACGACTGCTGCTCTGAAGCAGGACATCATCAAGGTAGTTACGGCTGATACGGTGCTGTAATCCACCGGTCAGCGCCGTTTTAATATCGCCGTTGCGGAAAATGACATGAGACAGGTTCAGACGGTGCGTCTGCGTGTCCCCCGTGGAGCGCCACGGCCAGCCGTGATTATCAATGGTGCTGAGGTAGTTGCTCCACGCGTAGCTGTAATCCAGCAGGGAATACCCGTACGGGAGACTGAAACCTGCCGCCACGTTCTGCGCATCATGCGAAGACGAAAAGTCGCTGCTGCGCCCGCCGCTGACAAACCACGAATCCGCCAGACCGAGGGGATTATTAAAGGAAAGGGAACCGCTGAACTGCCCCGTCCCGGTACTTTTCTGGCCGCTGTTGTCGAAACTCACCGAGCCTGTGACGGGAGACTCGGGTGTGACGGTGAGATTCACCACCGACCAGCCTTCCCTGTCACCCGGTAAAATCTCAATCTGCACTGGCTCGCGGCGGGTACGGTTAATCTGCTCCATCCCCTGCTCGATGTCGCGCAGATTTAAAACACCGCCTTCCGGCCCCGGAAAAACCATCCTGAGCATACGGGGTGGTGCATCATCCATTCTGATGGCCTGAAGACGACCCTCCATCACGACAAGACGAAGATGACCACCGGAGATATCCTGCTCCGTCAGAAAAGCCCGACTGGTGATATAGCCCCGGCTGATGTACCAGTCCGTCACATCGTTTGTAAGCTGCGTCAGTTGCGCCATACTAAGGCACTGGTTCAACCAGGGAGAAAGTAACGTTTGCTGCGCGGCAGGTTTAATCAGCGTGGAACCATTAAGGGATATGTCGCGAACAGTAAAACAGGGACCGGATGCGTCAGATGTTGCGGGAGGGGGTTCTGCTGTACGGGGAAGCGGAATACTGCGTTCAAGCTCTTCGCGCTGGCTCTGTTCGCGCCGTAGCAGTTCAGATTGCTGCTGCTGAATACTGTCACGATCGGATGGCGAAAGCGGCGCGGCACAAACGCCGGTACTCAGTATCGACAGAAATGTTACCGCAATTCTGACCCGCGTTTCCCTGCCCATCGTATCGCATTCCCTTGAATCAGCCTGTTAGTTTAATTTAAGTAAAACCACCTTTATATTATGGTTATATCGCATTATTTGCTTACATTTCCACATAAAATGAACAAAAAACCGTCTTAAAAGTGAGCTTTTCCGGGGTTAAGGGAATAATCCTGGTGAGAAGTGTTATTTACTGAAGAAACAGCAATCTGCTGAGTTTACAGAAACCGCCAGTCTGGACTGACCCACGCCCGTAGACAAATTCTGTCCTCACGACGAGATCTGTTCAAAGGCCTCCGGACTGACGCCACCGAGATGGGTATGGCGCCGGGCCCGGTTGTAGATCACTTCAATGTAATCGAAGATAGCCGCCCGGGCCAGATCGCGCGTTTTGTATATCCGCTTTCTGATGCGTTCTTTTTTCAGCGGACTGAATGGAAAACAGGGTCGAGCGTAGCGAGTTCATTAAATCCTTGTTTTCCAGGCTGGACGGGTGCTACGAACAGCCCTCCGTGTGAGAACGTCAGGGGGGATGGTTATCGCTGCATTAGTTAAAGGACTGGCGCTGGATCTGGCCCCACGCCAGATTACGGTGAATAATATTCAGCCGGGACCAACCGAAACGGATATGACTGCAGATATGGCAGAACGCCTGGCCGCTTCAAGCCCGCTACAACGGATAGCCCAGCCTCAGGAAATTGCCTCACTGGTATCCTGGCTCGCCGGAAGAGAGTCGGGATATATGACCGGCTCAAGCCTGACCATCGATGGCGGGTTAACTGCCTAAGTGGATATTGCGGGGCAGAGTGTGAAGGTATCTGAGGTACGCGAGCTGCGCGCGGAAGCGCTGCCGCTGCGCGAGCCGGTGGCCCGTCTGACCGCCACCGGCGAACACCTGGCGGCGCAGTTGCAGGACACCAGAGCAGAGCTGAAGGAAACCCGGGAGGATGGCCGTGCACTACAAGCCGAGCTGCTGGCCCTAACACGCCATGACGGGAAGGCGAAGAAATGAGAGCAGACACCCGGACCAGCGTGCAGGTATTCCCCCGCGCGCTGGAGCTCGCCGTCAGGGAACGCGCCGATGAGCCGGTGCCCTCCCCCTATAGCGCTTAATAATTTGCGTGTATAGGGGATTTTTAGTAGCTTATTTATTAGACAAAATGAGGAGCTGTTATCATGAGCGAGGACGGTTTTAATAAAGATGACCTGAGCAGCACCTTTGCGCGCTTCACCACAAAACGCCGCAATATCGTTTGTGATGAATCCAAGTTAAAGCGGAAAAAAACTGAGCCGGTAAAACTTTCGAGTGCGACACAAGAAATTGGTTGTGTGATTTCATCTGTGCTCGCCTCCACCTCTAAAGCGGATGTCACAAAAGACAAACATGACCAATATAAATCTCCTATCCGTTACAGTTGGGAGAAAAAAGGTATTAACGGTGGTTCTAACAATTTTTAATCTTATGAAGCGATGGCATTACCACCGCTTCATATAGCCATCAGTTATCCTTTACTTAATCCTGATTTAATCCCGCCTGATGCTGCATCAATCGCCACCCCTTGAGCTTTTTTACCTGCTTCCGAGCCAGCATCCGTAGGCATTTTAGAAGCATCGCTAAAGTTGTTAGCCATATTACCAATTCGAACTCCAGCCCAACTCAGCATACCGACCCAGAACATCGGAAAGACCAGGTACATCATCCCCAGCACCAGGTTCATAATCCATCCATCAGCCGTTGAACTAAAGAAAGCCGCGAAGGGCACCGAGCTGTTTGCAATCCCCTGCTCAGCCATATTGTCATAGAGGATGGTGATCAATCTGTCATCAAGCCAGCCTGCCAGCTCCCACCAAAACGTGATGAACTGAAGAGCGAATAACGCGAACGAGATAGTAAAAATGGTTTTCGGATCGTAGGCGCTGAACATCATTAACGCAGGAATGACCGTGATTATCATCATCAGCAATAATGCCTGGATCATCGGCAGTGCCTGCTTCATTGCATCAAAACCAGGTAACGCCTCGGCCTGTTTTAATCCAAGACCAATAGACGAGGTAAGGCGTGTAAGATTACCGACTACTCCGGAGGTTGTGTCGCTACTGCCAACAGCATAAGTGGTACCGGTGCCGGACAAATCTGCGTTGCGTGGGCTGACCAGCCAGCGTAACGCAATTTCTTCCCACTGCTGTCCGGGGAACTGACGTTGCATCTCCTTACGTGTGTTATCACTAAAACTGGCCAGAACTCGTGTACGAAGCCCGGAAGTACCATCGGACCACCACGTCTTACATGTTGGATATCCACCTGCACCTGTATCTGGATAGCCACTGTCCCGGCTACTGTTGTAAGGCCACTGGCTACGTGGCGTCATAGCCGTGTAGTAGTCATAATATCCGGAAGTATTCAGGAAGTAGCTGCTACCTATCCAGCCCACAGAGTTGATGGTGGCATCACTGAGCTGGCTGTTGCTGTTTTTCAGTCTGAAATATGCTCTCGAGTAACATTGATCTGCAAATTCCTGGACCTCCTGCAGCAACACAGGATCACGCAGCTTCGTGTTCTGAACGTCAAAACGCATTTGTCGCAAATTCGTACCGCATGGGATTGACGCAATCATTGCCTGCGTTGTGCCCTTCGACATCATATGCAGGAGATACCACCATACTGGAACCTCGGCCGTGCGACCGTCAAAATCATTAACGAGCCCCTTGTAGCCAGAATTCTGTGGTGTCGGCACACTGACGCCGCACTGTTTAGCGCGCGAGCTGTCGAACTTGATTGTGCTGATATCCACCGGCAACAGTGGAATGCAGCAAAAGAGCATCACAAGATAAGACACATACAGTGCATGTTCGATTCGCGGAAGGGCAAGAAGCCCTTTGTTCCCCTCGTCAGCCCCCTCCTCCCTCACTTTCAGCCAGACGCCAAGAACCCTGACCACCAGTGGCAATGCAAAAAGGCCCGTATTGCTGAGAATGCTCCACATGGCATTGTTCATTACCCAGCCAAAGAGAACGAGAAAATATTCCAGAAAACTGTTTGCGGTCATCGTCCTCTCCTTACACAGCGCTTGTCCAGGCCACATATTCCGTGGCTACCAGGAACAACACCCCCATCAGTTCCATACGTACAAGACGCGGACGTCCATCCGGCCAGCGGATTAATGCCTGTGGGCGTACCTTCAGTATCCAGGCGGTAATAAGGCAGCCATAAAGAACCAGTCGCCAGGCAAACAGTCCCCATCGGCTGTCATGCAACCAGCGCCGTGTGATGTGGCCATCAGGGTCGTAAGCCATAAATACCGCTGCGATAGCAAACATGCTGGCCGTCATCAACAGAATGAGCAGCACCATAAGGAGAATGCGGCCAATATGGCCGCTGAGCGGGTTAAGTCTCATATCAGTTTGCTCCGGAAGACTGAGACTGGCCCATCTGGCTGAAGCCCTGGTCCTCGTTACCGGCTTTCTGCTGCAGACGGTTATCCTGATTCCTTGTTCCCTGCCGTTCCAGTGCCGTAAGCAGACTGTTATTGCTGATAGATTTGCGTAACTCCATCTCATTACGCAGCGCCGTCAGCTCGCGATCGAGGGCATCGATGCGGCGATCACCCTCGGCAATAGCTTCCGGCTGCTCTGCAGCATTAGGTTCGGATTCACCGGTGGTGAGCATCCTGCGCATTGTTAGCGCGGTTTCAACGGTGTCGGACATCGCCAGTTCGCCGGCAAGCCGCTGAACCAGGGCCGCTTTGTCCGGATCGTCACGTAATGCCTGAATTACCCCGCGGGTGACAACCAGACTGCCGGTTTTCAGTGCGGAAAGGTTATCAGTGGTGGGCTGCAGTTCACCACTAACCAGCTTACTAAGCTGCTCCAGATTCTCTTTCGTGGCATCCTCAAGGATGGGAGAAAAGCCAGTACCAGCGACAGCACTGCCCGGCTGGTTATCGGTTCCACCACTGGTACATTCACTGGTTTCCCGACAAGTCCTGATGGAGCGATCACCAAGCACTTTAACAACGGCCGCTGCGGCCTCTTCAGAAGATTTATAACGTTGGCATGCGGTACCATTGCAGCTCGAGGAGCCGACGCTGCTGTTACTGGTCACTGGCAAATTATTCATCATGTTATAACCAGCTTTGGCCAGATCCCGGGTGGGCTGAATTGCGGGCTGCCCCTTGCCGCCTCTTTTCTGCCCACCAACCCACGTCACGCCTTCCTCTCCAGTTGCTTTTTGCAGTTTCTGGTCGCTGGAAACCGCATCGCCGCCACTTGTGGCCACAATATCTTTGTACTCTTCAGAGACGGCTACCTGCTGCCATTTATTGCCAATGGTATAATCAGCCAGCTTCTTCGACATGCTCTGACAGTTCAACATCGCTTTATCAAAGCTCAAACCGGCCTGCAGAACGCCATTGGTGAGCATTTCATACAGCCCGGGGTTTGCGCGCTGAATAGCCATTGCCGGCATACTCATGACAGCACCAGTCGCCCCCTGAATCACATTCCCCATCAGATCCTTAAACCCGCTGGTAATACCATTCAGCTGGTTGCCAACGGTTGTTTTGATGTCGAAATTGCCACACATCAGATCACTGCTAAGGCCACCATTGATGCCTATCCTGGACATATTGTTACGACTGGGCGGGGGTGAAATAACCGAACCGCCACCAATAGAATAAAAGAGCCCATCGCTGATAGCGTTACCGCTAACTGACGCCCCCGATGAAGACAAAGAGATATCAGCTGCCATTGCCGGCAGCGAGGCAAAAATCAGTAAAAGTCCTGCTTTTTTCATGTTCTGAACCTTTATGAGAAATCGGTACTGGAAAGGAACGTCTGGCCGCGACGTTTGCAGCAGCTGTACGGTTGCCACAATGCCCAGGCATAGTTACCGTCCTGGGCAATCTGGCCATTGGTGTCGGGAAACACTGCACAGGTCTGGGACAACTGAGGCGAAAGTCGCTGCCATTTGTGGTTTTTCGTGCCGGTATTTTCTTTTACCGGCTCGGGTGGCCAGTAACCCGGGGACTTCTGTCCCGTAAGGGGGTTGTATACATGGAGCTGGCCAGAGCGGGTAATGACGTCAGCGACACGCTGAACTACAACCGCTGCTGATTTGTAACTGTCTGTCTGGGTGACAAACCCGCTACGTGGATAAACGTTCCCCCACATATTGCCGGATGTGGTTTCCCCGATTTCTCGTTGCCCGGGGATGAGTGCTTCGGGATAAAGGGTCTCCGGGACACCTGTTCGCCAGACCAGAGCATCCAGTGAGCTGTTGAAATAGGGCATGAAAGGAGTGGCAGCGCTGTCGCATGAATAGCCCGGCACCATACCGCCAATGACTTTCGTAGCTGGATGGCCCCAGGCGTCGCCGTAATAGAAATGCAGGTTCTGCTTACGTTCCCCGAGAGCTTTCATCTCCTGACGACCGCCCCCCGTACTCACGCCCGTCACACTTTCCAGCAGGGAACCTTCAGCACCGCTGGCGGCGTCACTAACTGTGGCCATTTCAGTCCAGGGGTTATCTCCGGGATTGAGGTAAGCCGATACCACAGCCTCCGGAATGAAATGCGTCACTTTTACCGAGGTTTTCACCGTGCAACCAAATGGAGTACACAATAACCAGTAGCAGATACCACTGACACGCCAGCTGATACAGTCTGTACTTGCCGCGCTGGCCAGAAGATTCGCTGTATTGACGCTGGCTATGGTGCCGGAACAAACCAGCAATGTGGCGATCGCCAGTCGACGTGGGCGGAAGGAGAAAGATTTCATCGGTTCTTCTCCTTCCAGGCAGCGAGCTGACGGGTTGCCTCGTTGACATCAGTCGTACCGTAGACAACAAAGACGTCATCAAAAACCACAGCCGGGAATTTTTCCAGGCCGAGGGACCAGGCATGAGTGACACCCGCATAAGCTTCCGCCAGTTGTTGTTGCTGCTGCCGGAAATTCGGGGAAGAGATCACTGCCCGGGCACGTTGTTCTGCAAGAACGGGATCGGCAGATAACTGACCGAAAATGTCCGCCTGTGCACGTTCGGGCGCATCGAGCTCAACAACGGAGACATCCTGACCAGGATTTGCTGCTATGGCATGAGAGGAGTCGGTATATATCACTGTGCCGGCACTGGCACCGACGGAAAGGAACAGTGCTGCCAGGCAGCAAAATGGCATTTTCATGAAAAACACTCCCTGAGTGTGAAAAACCTATTCAGGGTGCGTTCTCTTTAAGGAGGGGTCAGTAATTAATTCTGACGTGAAAAATGATAATTAATCTTGCTCTGGTAATTCATCATCTGTACGTCAGCATAAATCTCAGATCGCTGGAAATGTCATTTTTTAAATGCAGGAACTTTAATACACGCGGGCTCTTTGCCGCCCGCACCCGCAGCCTCCCCCCTTACCAGACAGCGGAAAACAAACCGCTGTCTGGCATGGTCGGAGGGTTATAAGTCACATCCGGTGTCACAGGTCACCCTGTCGATTTCCTTAAGAACCCAGAGCATATCGGTTGCATCGGGTACACAGATATTCCATCGGATAGCGCTGCATAAATCCAAGAAGTGCCGCAAAGGCCTCCTCGCGGGTTTCAAAGTGGTATCCTTTCCCTGCTACATTAATAGTCCAGGGCCATGGTTTAGACCCCCATGCGGTTTTACGGGTGCTTTCGGCCATCGCCAGCGAGTAAAGCGATTCTGCCGGAACGCGCTCGGCAGCAGCAATGACCCGATAAACCTGCGGAACTACCTGAACACTGCTATTTACATTCACGACCGCCAGGCAACCAGTGCTGACAAACCATAAACAGCAAGCCAGTTTCAGAATGCGGCAATTTGCCATCCCTCTTCTCCCTGCTGCAAAATAACTGGCATCTGACCTTGCCCATAGCGCTGCCACAAACCGCGATCATGATTTAGGGTAATTTGCCGATTACGCACTTTTTCGACTGGTATGCCATGGCTTATTGCCCATGATCTGATTTTTTCGTCGCTCACGTCATTTCCGACAAGGTAAATATCTACCGGTCTGTTGTCGGCGATAACAGCAGCAAGCCGGGCATCACAGCGTGAACATGACTCTTTGACAAATAACGCCAGTCTTCCTTGTGTATCATGAGCGATACCCGCGGCATTCCCCATATTCACGGCCAATGTTTCAGGATAAAGACGAAGCCAGGCAGCATTTATTTCACGTTGAAATGCGAGTTCTTTCTCGGTACGGGCGTATTCGTGTTTTACCCACAATTCAGCCAGCCGACGGCGCTCAGATGAATTGTCTGTCTCAACGCCCAGGGCAGTGAGAGGATCAAGACCAGGGGACATAATGCCTCTGGCTCCTTTCATCAACGACTGATAGCGACTCCAGTCCTCATCTGAAAGCCCCCATTGTTGACCCTGTTGCTGCGTCTGAACCTGGTTTACTGATGATGCCTGCAGGGATGTTTGCTGACTCTGATTCGATTGAGTGGTAACTGTTGATGCCGCCACACACAGCGGCAAGGAAAGTACACCTGCCATCAAAATTCTTCTCATCTGATGCTTCATATGTCTGGTCTCTTATTGAACCTGTAAACTCTGTTGGGCACCGTTCACGCTGAAAACAGCGGTACCACTGCCCTGGATAGAACGAAGCGTCCACCCCAGCATCCCGTCTCCCGGTGAAAGCAACCGCATATCTGATATTTGGGAATTTCCACGGGGGATGACGACTGCGAACATCTGCCCGCCGCGCCGCTCAATGCCGGTCAGTACAAACGGTGCTTCAACAGCTGCGCGCCTGACTGACCGCTCAGGCTTTTTTACGATCTGGCCTGTCCCGGATTTTGAAGATGTTTTGCTCTTAGTGACTGGTTGCTGGTTCTGCTTCGATTCTTTCTGAGAAGTGTTGCTTTCAGCTTTGCTCAGCCCGGCAACTCGCGATTCAACCTGTGACAACCGTGAGTTAATGTCATCAATACGTTCAGAGTGTTCGTCTATCGCGGTACGCCGCGCCAGGGCTTCTGAGGAAAGTTTGTTAATGCTTCCTGTTAATTTTGAATGTTCCCCCTGAAAATCAGCTAACTGGTTTTGTACTGATTCAAGCCCTGATGAGACAGACTCGAGCTGCTTCTCGTGTTTCCGGCTTTGAGCTTCGAGCGAAGTAACCGAACCAGACAACTGGCTCATCTGACCGCTGCGAAAAGCGGCATCCAGGGAGTTCACCCGAATACTCAGATCAGAGATTTGCTGTGCCATGATCACAATCGTGGCCACAGAACCAACAAGAGAAACAATGAGGAATCCCAGACCTCCAATCCGGACTATTTTTTTCAGGTTAATGGGAACCAACCGGCGAGCCTCTGGCTCAGCAGGCACAACTTTCGAAGAAGTAACCTCTGGATTTTCAGGTATAACTTCTTCCGGGACGACTTGACTGACTGACATTTCAAAATCCTTATAGCTGCGCAGAACAGCCATAAGGTGCAAAAAACGTCATTCTATGGCGATGATTAACTCATCTGCCATTTCTGAAGTTTTTTTCGGCGGGGAAACCAGGTCGGAGGGGATCATCTGGAAAGGTCACTATCATAATAGCGCTGTCTAAAAACGTCCTTGTTTTAGATGTGTTTGAATCCAGGGGTTCGCAAAATTTCAGAGCGGATTAATGAGCACACGAGTTGGGTCATTAGCTTTGATATTGCCTGGTGGAGGGAGTCGTTCTCCAGAACGAGCAGCAAGAGCCTGAATTCTGAGAAGCTCAAAAGAGGCTTTCTGGATAACGTCTTCCTTTGTTTGCGCTTCAAGTGAAGGATGTTCAAGATCAGGGAAGCGTAAAACAATACCGTTATTGCTGCTCTCAAGTTCAGCAGGATACGGAACAAAGATCGCCGCCAGTTTCTGCGCCTGTCGTTTACGTATATCAAGTTTACTAACCAGCTGCGTCGCACGAAGGTGGGTATAGCGTTTTAGCATCGTCAGGCTCTTGTGTCCTGATATCGCTGCAATTTCCATAACATTCAGTGTTCCGAGCTCAAAGAGACGGCTTATAGCTTCGTGTCGTAGATCATGAAAATGCAAATCGACAATGCCTAAAGCCTGTATAACTTCTCGCCAAGCACTTTTAAACCCATTGGATGTATAACTGAAAACAGGTCCGGATAGAGGGCCGGAATACTCTCTTAATACCTTTCTGGCTTTAAACGACAACGGAACATCCCGTACGCTCCCATTTTTAGTGAGAGGCAAATGAGCGATGCCAATGTGCAGGTCGATATTCTCCCAGCGAAGTGAGAGGATCTCCCCCTGACGCATAGCCGTTTCAAGGGCCAAATGAAAAATGGCTGCCAACTCGATATTTCGTTTTGCCAGCGCCCTGCCAATCTTTCGCTCCTCCTGAGATGTCAATCTTCGGGTTCGCCCTTTGGATGCCGGTGGTTTTCGTACATGCTCAACAGGATTATGAGTACATGTTCCCCATTCAATTCGAGCAAGGTTATAAAGGGCAGATAGCAACGCAAGTTCAAGTCGGACACTTGCAGGGCTATTAGTTCGCCCCGTTTTACCACTTACTTCAGAGAGTCGCTGATCACGGTATTCTGCAATATCAACCGAAGTAATCTCATGCATGTATCGCCTGGCAAGAGCTGAACGCTTTATAACATTTATCCGATAAAACTCCTGCAGATGGCCCCGCTTTTGCACAGATGCACAACCGTAATATTTATCAAGAGCTACACCCAGCTCCATTTTCTTAATTCGCTGTCTGAGTTGCATCGCATATTCCTAAAAAGATTAGAAATATATCACATACTACTGTCAATCCGGTGTGTGGGCAGCCGCATCAAAAATTAAAATGCAAACCGTTTTTGGCGAAACCACCTGTGCCAATAAAGCAGTTGCATCTGCTTATTGTCCGTCCGGCACAGTGGCTATAGGTGGTTCTTACACTTTAAAAAGTTGGTCTGATGGTTCCAACCATAACTCCCCCGATTCCATGGCTCTTGATCCTGTAAATGACCGGTTTTACATCGTCTTACCGAACAATTCAAAAGGTGCAGCGTGCTTCCAGGCTATAGCAAACTGCGCCACTAATTAGACGCCAAATCCTGTGTGTAGTGAACTCAAGGGCTTTGATGTGTCTGACTACACGCCGGATGGAATATCAGTCTACTGCGCATTTCTTCAGTACGATTCTGACGGTAAAGCGCTCACAGATTATGAGTATATAGCAAGGCTAAAACTCCCTGGAGAGCATCCATAAGAGGGTAACGGGCTGGACATAACAGTGAAGGAAGAGCCTGCCGGTACGATAAAATTAATCGTACCCGACTTACTCCAGCTTGAATTAGCTGTACCTGCGGAGGTGATAACGCGGCCATCAACACTCCCTGACAAAGCCCATGTGTTTCTGCAATTGTCACCATCCTCGACGTGCCGGTTCACTGTGGATACTCCCCCAGATGCATATACTGTCATGGGCTTACCGGTGGTATTGATAGCTGTGTAAGCTGACACAAATGAGCCAAGTGAAGAATAATTCCCGCTGTAGTTTCCGCCAGATACCCACACACCGGATTGACAGGAAAGTATGGCTCCAGTGGCGTCGCGGCTTACAAGGCCGTTTGGTGAACAAACTGCGCCAGCAGTATTGACTCCGTCGAGCTGCAAAACTTCTCCTGTAGAAAGTCTTCCATCAGCCCGCACACTTCCGCCACGAACCTGACCGCTTGTGTAAATACTCTTATTATTTATGACTCGAACCCAGTCATTATCTGACATATAAAAACCGCCGCCATACGTTTCATTTAGCCATCCCTTACTCCCTCGAGTTATGAACCAGCCATTATTTGAACGTATGTCGTTGTTAGCCGTTATTGTATTTCCTGCGGTGACATTTGAACCGGCAGTAACATTCTGTCCTGTAACAGTTCCATTCGCAGTTATATTTCCAGTGGCCGCCACATCGCCACTGAAATTACCCGTTACGGCATTAATCGTGCCTGCGTTATTAAGATTGTTACCTCCCATATCAATACTGGTATGCATCGTGTTGAGGTCTGGCTTGCCGGTTACCGAAAAACGATAAAGGCGATCATTTTCACCGCGAGCAGCGCCCAGTTCATCTGTGGTCAGTAAAGCCGCAATATGTCCCTGAGTTGTACTTATCCCAAACTGTGAAAGAGGAATAGTCCAGCTGCCCATAGCGCCGGTAGCAGTACCTGATGTCCATATATAGCCGCCCATACCCGAGGTGATATCCATTGATATCTGGCGCAGTGCGAGAAAAGGCAGTGCCGCGCCGTTTTGAGTGTAAACCAGTGCCTGCAGTTGATCTGTATTGGTGGCATTACGAACAACAGCTGCCAGGTAAGCCTGTCCGTCTACGGTCGTCTCGCTGAACCCCTGCTCCAGAAATCCGGTGTTTTTCAGCATAGTGGGAGTAACCGTAACCGGGGTCGTGGTGGTGGCACTTGAAAGCAAAGTATCGTAATAACGGCCAGTGTAGCTCTTCACAGCTTGTGTAAAGCGAGATACCTGTGACGCGGTATTCAGCCAGGTCCTTTTTTGCATCCAGTCACTGATAAGCGTAAAGCCCCAGACGCTGACCACCAGGAGAATAATCAATGCAGCACCAGTGCTGAGGATAGCCCAGCCCCGGTCAGTCGTTTTATATGTGAACACAGGCATCACCATGTAATAAGCGGTTGATACAATTTAAACAGGGTCACAGAAATCGCGCCGGCGCACAGCCAGGGTCCCATCGGCCCTCCTTCAGTTATGCGACGAACAGATATCTGCCAGAGCACAAAGAGCACCACGCCGATCAGCAGAGCATAAAGCCCCTCTCGCCCACCCAACCAGGCCGCAATAGCACCGGCCAACCAGACATCGCCCAGCCCCAGACACTCGCGGGCATGAATCCTAAAGGTGACGTAACGCCAGACGCCAAAAATCACCAGCGCAGTGGTAGCTGTGAGGAAGTGCCCTATAAAGCCGGGAGCGATAAGAGCGGAAACAAGACCGGCAATAAGACACCTTATCGTCAATTCTCGGGGCAGAAATCCTGTGAACGCATCGGTAAGCGTCAACCTGAAAAGAAAGAGGCAGAACAACAGAGACATCAGTCGCTCCAGTAGCGGCACAGGGGACAGCATCATGCCAGTTGCCGCTGTAGCGTAAAGCCAGATGAAGCCGGTGGATGCAGGGGCGAAAAAAACAGCAAACCATTCCTGATCATCATCCAATATCATCAGGCTGAGACGAACCAGGCTCCTCATAAAACTGAATAAGCTGAGGCATAGAGGAAAAATGATAATGACAGTTGGCCAGGGCATACTCAGCGTCAGCAGTGTCACAGTTTTATTCCCCGTTCATTAAGTAAAAGCCGACGATAAATGGCATAAATCCGGTTGGCGTAGGACTCGCGAGTTTCATGCCGGTCCTTACGAAAACCTGCGTTATAAGAGCCAAGACAGTTCCAGCTTATGCCGCATACCTGAAAATGCTTCGCCAGTATCCAGGTACCTATCTGAACGTTGAGGCACGGACGGTTCAGGAGGTCCTGTGAGCTGCGAATGTAACCCTGCGCTATCAGCGAAGCGATATGCGATGAATTGACCTGCATCAGTCCATAATCGGTACTGAGTGCCTGCCCGGTCTTTTTGTCACGATTAATATTTGTGACATCCGATCGCAGGCTGCTTTCACCTATGGCTATTGCCTTAACCAGTAGCGGGTCAATGTGGTATTTAGCGCCCGCCGATTCAAAGCAGAATGCATCCACCCGTGGGCAAACCAAAATCAGCAGCAGAAAAGCGGACAGGCGCAGCATGTCATCAGCCGTTATGGGTGAAGACCAGTGTATTGTTACCTGTCATTCCGCTGTCTGATGAGCAGGTTTTGCCTGCCTCTTCTGCACTGACCAGACCGTCACTGTAATCAGTACTGTTAATGGTGATAGCACTGAATGCTCCACCGGAACCGAGCTGTGTAGTGATAGAGATGCAGTCTGCCTGCGGAACTTTCTGCGTTGTAACTGAAAATCCATTGTTAAATCCATTCGATGCCACAGGAGCCAGAACGACCTGACCACCATAACCGTTCCACATCGTAGCGGTACCGGAACTGGCTGTTCCCTGGATAGTCCAGCCAGCCTTTGGTGCGCCCCCCTGCTGGATAAGCGTTCCCGTCATAGTTGTACCGCTCGTAAAGTTATATCCCCCCTGCGCCTGCTTAAGCGACTGCGCGTTTGTCACGACGGTCTGGAGATTTGAAACCTCAACGGCAACGGACTTTTTCCCCCAAAGACTCCAGACCAGAGCACCAACCAGAGCCAGTACGATAATCGTCCCGATCGCAATGGTACCGTGTTCAAGAATGCCCCAGCCCCGGTCAGGCTGATGTTGGCGATGTGGTAATGTCTGAGCTGACATGGCGGTTCCTTAATGTAAGTTGAAAGTGTTCATGTCCTGAATCTGCATCACCATCATCAGGATGAGTAAGAAGAAACTCATAATCAGAACGAGAGAAAAGAGTTTGGTGGCATTCGCCCGACGCGCGACGCGCGCGAGCGCCTGCTCCAGCCAGCGGTCCGCATAATTGGTGATGAGCGAAGCAGCACCATCCCCCTTATCCAGAAGAGAGAGATAGTTCACAGCCTCACGGCTCGGAAAATCATATCCGCTGTTACGCAGAGCTCTGCCAAGTGAATCGCCTTCACTCATGCACTCCATCGCGGCCTCGATGCGTTCCTGCAGCCAGGGCGGTGCAAAACCGTTAAGGATCTGCAAAGCTTTGAGTTCCTGGACACCCGAACCAAGAAGCGCGCCAATATTCATAAGAAATACAGCTCCCTGCAGGTCTTTATAAACAGACCATGGTAGTAACCAGTCAGCACAGCGCCTGAGACGGCCGCGCCAGCGGGGCAGCGACCAGAAAGACAGCAGCACAAGCCCTGCGGCTGTAGCGGCAGAAGCAACACCCCACTCGGAACTCCACTTCGCTACTCCATTCATAAACCCGAGTGCACCGGTCCAGCGAGCTGGATCGGACATTTTGCTCATGGTGGGAACAAGTGCGAGATTGTTGGCCAGTAGTAGCCCCGTACTCAGGATGGCAAGCGCGGCAGGAAATACTGAGGCAAAAATTACCTGCCCAAGAATTCGCCGACGGGCAACAATCAACTTATCAGCCTGCATCAGCGCGGCAGGAATATTACCGGTTTCCATCCCGGCGCTGATAAGCGCGGCCTCTTCGTAAGGTGCCCAGGCAGCCAGAACATCCTGCAGCGCGCGGCCAGGACGGTTGTCGTTCACACCCTCGATGCAGTCCTGAACAAGTTCATAATAAGGATGCCAGCGCCTGCCAAAATCAGTATGTACATCGCCGATCATGGTCAGCGCGTCTTTCAGGGCCTTACGGTTTTCAAGAAGAAAGTGCAGCGTTTCGTAAAATGGCTGGCGGTATTTCCCAGTAAAAGTGGCTCTGACAAGCCGGTAGCGAATCCTTTCAGGGAACGACATTTCCCGGGATGGATAAAAATGGCTGTCACTTTCCATCAGGCACCTCACAATCCATGATGTCATCCTCATCCAGCGGACAGATGAGATCGCCTTCCAGCGGATCAACAAGACCCTCTGCCAGATAACGCAACAGATGCATGCGGCGAGTAATCCCACCCTGGTTTACCCAGTACTTTCTGGCAACTGAAGGCCCATGTGAAAGCCAAAGTTGCATCAGGCGAGCATCTGTCCGGACAACTTCGGCAATAGCTGTTCGCCCTGTAACGCCACGACTGATAATGCGTCCGGTCAGTGGTACCGTTTTCCGGCAGTGTTCACATCCCTCATAGTTGCGGAAGAAGAGATTTTTCGGTTCGCACAAGCCCGCGACAGAACAATATTTTTCGAGACGCGCGCGGGTTTCTTCATCAAGCTCAGGGACTTTGACTTCCCACGGTACCCGGCAGTGTTCACACAACAGCGGCACCAGACGCTGGCCAATCAGGCCGGTGATGAGTGCAGCATCCGCCAGAAGGTGGCGATCAATACCGAAATGCTCCATACGACGCAGGGAGCCGATAGGGCTCTGGGTGTGCAGGGTCGACAGCACCAGGTGGCCGGTTTCACTGGCGAAAATGGCGGCGAGAAGGGAATACAGGTCACGGATCTCACCGTTCAGGATGGCATCCGGATCGAGACGAAGTGCAGAGGCGTTTCCGTTACTCCAGGCGCGGCTGATGGCCTCCGGTGAATTGTCTTCCGGCATAACGGGGGTCTGAATACCACCCGGAATACGCCCCTCGGGCGGGTTTTCCAGCGTGAGCAGGCGCTTTTTACCGCCGGTCAGTTTCAGCCAGATATCACTGAACACGCGCAGCGTGGCGCTCTTCCCTGAACCAGTAGGCCCGGTCAGCAGCGTCATGCCTTCCGGCATACGCAGGATCTGCATGATGAGCTTAATCTGCTCAGGCAAAAAACCCAGTTGCGGCAGCGTCGGTATATTGTCCCCGTCATCCGGGATCAGACGCATGACCACTATCAGCCCATCCGGAGTAGGACGGTGTTCGTAGCGGGCGCCATAGAGGCCGGCGCGGCGGGCGAACTTTGCATCGATGCGCCCTGACTGCTCACGACCGGCAAAGAATGACTGCTCGCGCACGTCGCACATGGAAAGATAAGATGTGGAGGCCAGCGTCATACCCTCCACATCTTTCACTTCATCCACCACCTCCAGCTCGCCGTGAATACGCAACTGAACGATGCAAATCTTGCGATCACCGCTTATTTCCATATGAATATCAGAGGCATTAAAGTCGTTACCCAGCCTCATATAGCTGATGACCTTATCCTGCGACACACTGACGTCACGGTTACTTAGATCCGCCTCGCTCACACCCTGGTTAAGCCCACGGCCCTGACGCTCTGCCACTTCACGCCGCCGGTTCAGTTCGCTGAGTGTAACAAACTCAGTTTTTGCATCAGCCCATGTCCGGGTGACATCCATAACCCAGCGCTGTATGCCAGGGTCTTTTCGCCGGTTGCCGTCGATGAGTAGCGTAACCCCTCCAGACGGATGCTGCTCGGCAAAGACAAAATCCATGATTTCTTTATCAGGAGACATCATCACCTCAGAATGAAAGTTCAGAATTGTCGCTGAGGCGTACGTTCGTGGACGTAACCTCCGTGACCCGCTTTGAGGTTCCGGGAAGCTGATCGCCTTTTGCTACTTCTGTGACTCCGCCATCCGGCAGAACAATGCGTGCACGCAACTGCGAGCCATGGCCGTAAATCTCCTGAAGGCGCACACCACCGGTCCGCTTTTCACCGACTGCACTGGCAGTCTGTTGTGAAGGAGCTGGCTGCGCCATAAGCGGCATGTCAGGCTGGGCGGCAGTAGACAGATAATTCCTGTCAGTACTCTGTCCGGACTGGCTTTCACGCAGCTGCTGCTCCAGACGCGCCGTCTGCACTTTCTGCTCCAGAATGAGGTTGCGCGCCTGAGCTGCTTCAAGTTCGCCAAGCGTAACGTTCGGCGGAAGTGCATCACTGGTTACGGTTGCCACTGCCTGCCCGCAGAACAGAGCGGACAGCAGCAGGCCCGTTCCCGCGGGATTAATTCTGCGCATAAATGCTCCCCTTCATGGTGTAGTCGAACTGCCCCTGCGGGCTCATGGTGATTGACACGCTGTTCAGGCGGAGCCCGGTCGCATCAAAATCCTGCAGCAGACGTTCAGGCTGCAAACGCGAGCTGACAGTAAAAGTGAATTCGCGCCAGTCCTGTACGGGCATGGTTTTCTCTTGTCCTGGCGCGACCGCTGGCGGTTTCACTTCACTGAACTTGACTTCCAGGTTGCGGCGCTGCAGGTGCGAAATGAAACGCATCAGTTGGGCATCCGCGCCAGGCAAGGCCTCGTCGGTATACTCACTTACGCTGTATTTCCGGAAGGGAATGAATACGTCGCCGTTTTTACCTCCCTCCTGAAGGTTGAAAACAGCAGAATGCCCAAGAAGCACCCTTGCGCGGTGGGAGAAATCCTCCACCGTAGCACCAGGTGTGGCGAGGTAACGCAAGCGCAGGCCTTCAGGGACACATTCACCGTCCGTAAAGCGCCAGCCAGCCACCGAGGCGAAAAGTGGTTCGCGTGTCAGCCAGCAATTACCAAGTAAAAGCGAAACTGGTGGCTGAGAGGCCCACGGATGCGGCGCTCGGGCTGGCGCAGCTGGCTTATCAGCAGACATCGCCATTCGGGCGCGAAACTCTGCCATTGCAGCAGCCTGTTCCGCTTTTTGCTGAACGTCGTCGTACCAGTAAATTCCTGCTGCTGCCACGAGTGTAATAAGCGCAGCAGGCATAATGAGCGACATCGTCGTCAGGCGCTTACCCAGGCGGCAACGCTTCAGTTGCGAACGGTTCAGCCTGTCAGTGAGCGAGGTTGCATCACAATTATCATCTGCGGTTGCAGCACAGCGCAGACCCGGTGTATCAGCATCGTTAAAACGCAGGAAGTTTTCTGCTGCTGATTCTATCTTCGCGCGTGAACCGGTCACATCACCCATGACAGAAAGCTGCCCACCGCTGGCTGCAAAGAAAACCCAGAGATCTTCGTTGCGGCTGAGGCGGTATATGCCCCATGTATTTCCCCCTTCAGACAGCAGGAATGCTACTGCAAGAGAGTAAGGGCTCCGTCGCACACGCCCGGGGGAAACGACCCCCATCATTGATGCGTTACGCCTGCCGGCAACTACTACATGCGTGTCAGGTGAGGCTTTTCCCCGGAATCGCGTTAACAGTACGCTCCGCTGCTGCTCCCAATGAAGTCCTGCCATCCAGTCGCGACGGTGGTGGGTGACGCGAATGCCGCTACGGAGTGAAGATTTTTTCTTTGATGACATGGATTACCTCAGCAGTACAGGGGTGATCATAATCACGAGCGTGTTACGACCGCGCGTACCGTTCTGGCCGCCGCCCAGGATAAAGTTGTCGGGTGTGAATGTTCCCTGCTTGTTTGCAGAAAGGTTCTGTTGCTCAGATCCGGTTAATACCAGTGTCTGGCCTGAGCGCAGGTTAACTTTACGTGCCAGCCCCTGTGTCGAGGTATTCGGTATATCGTTACGGGTATTCCCGTCCCTACTGATAAATTTCTCTATCTGCGGTGGACTGGTATAGCTAAAAGCGAACTGCAGTTGCACGTCACCGTTTTCCTGGATGAACGGCAGCATGGTCATGAACAAACCGGTGGTGATTGTGGTTACGGTCTGTGAGGAAGTAACCCCGACGTTAGCTGTTGCAGTTGAACTGGAACTTGTCAGAACGCCCTGTTGGTTTGAGAGCTGATAAGCTACCGGCGTCAAATTTGCTGTTGGGTCGGTCTGGTTCAGCGCCATGCTGACGTTGCCCTGCTTGGAAAGCGCTTTAATCAGCAGGCTGGAGCCGGAAAATTTGGCGGCATTGCCTGTTGCCGTGTCGAGAATCGAAATGCCGGCACTTCCTGCTGAAGTCGAAGCATTGGCCATTGAACCGGTCAGAGTGGCGCCAAAATTGTGCAGGGATTTGTATACGAGCCCCCAGTCAAGACCCAGTTGCTCATTACGCGTCTGGTTGACGCTGACAATCTGTATGTTGAGCTGGACCTGCCTGCTTAGAACCTTATTCTGATACTCAATGTAACGACCAATACGCTCCAGAACGTCCGGTGTGTCAGTAACACTCAACGTGCCAGTAGCTGCTGAAAGCCAGAAACGACCAGATTTTGGCGTCAGCATCTGCTCGATGGTTTTACGAATGTCGTCGTACAGGTCGCTGTTCATGCCATAATCGGTCTTCTGATTAGAGCTAATGTCTCCGCTAGTCCCCCCCGATGTGCCGCCACCGCTGCCCAGCTGATTGCCAGAGCCGGAGTTAATTGATGCGCTACTGTTTACTTTCGTATTCAGGATAACGAGCTGAAAAGTGCGGGTATCCTGTCGATAAAAATAAACTCCGTTTCCGTCACTGCGCCATGACAGCCCGTACCCGCTGGCTTCGACATCGAGCAGATCACGAATATCTCCCTGGAATTTAAGGCCACGCATGAGCGCCGGTGATGGCTGAACGGAGACGGGCTGAGCTGACGTAGCCCCCATCTGTGCCAGGGGAACCCGACTATTGTCATCCGGCGCCGGCAGTTGACCACTCATCTGAGAAGTTACCACGCTGCCGGTACTCACGTTGCTCAGCGCAGCAAATGCATCTGGTGTGATGGAGACTCGTATACCACATAGCGCAGTGATGCGCTGTCCCAGCTCAGGCAGTGAAATACCGTCAGGACGATTAATCGTTATCTGACAGGGAGGCAGATTCTTTTCGTCCGGAGTGGAGACCACTGGCGTGACTGGCTGCAGGTTTACCCAGGGCTTATCCATCCAGACAACAGTTGGTTGTGATATGGACTGACGACTCTGCAACACTCGCTGAGCCGTATCGGCCTGCCCAACGGCTTCCTTGTCTATTTTGCTGATTTCATTCAGCGAACATGATGACAGCACAAACGCAGCGGTAAGCACTGTCAGGCAGAAAGGTATACGCGGCATCCGCAGCTCCCTGATTCTGTTAGTTAAGATAAACAATGCTGCCTTCCGTCACACCGGACGGCAGAGACAGGTTCATATCAGTGCCATCCGCCATCCGCAGACGACCGCCGCTTACGGTCAGGGCAAGCGCAGAAGTCACTGAGCGGGCGCGCAACGCGGCATAAACACCGTCTGTTTCAGGTACCCAGATCCACAGGCGACCGTTCTGAATAATGCTTTTGATGCGACTGTCTGGTAACGGCACCATTCCAGTCAGTGCGGTTGATACGGGGCCATCTGTTATGGACCGCCCGTGACGCCAGTTATTTACGACATCAGCAGTCCGAAGCATGTCTGCTGCAAGCTGTTCAGGCTGAGTCTGCTGCAGCGCAAGCCGTACATGCTCTGATGAGTGGTGCTGTGCATCACCGGCTATCAAGATGATGACAAGACAAAGCGCGAAAACTGGCAGCGCATATCCCATATCATTTCCCGTCCTGAATCGGCTTATCGTCCACGAATACCAGGCACTGAAGACGATTTGGTGCTGCATAGAGGGGTTTTTCTGCAGGGCGATATAACCTAAACAGCTGCACGATAATCGACTCGAAATTACCGTGCAGCGTAAATGGTACATCGATGCGGTAGTTAACAGGCGTTGGCCAGATAACTACCCAGGTAGGACTACTGCCACTCTCACAGTGAACCGATGTAGCCCATTGGATCAGAGTCTCTTTTAACGTAGTGCCTGCCTGCGCGGTCCAGGCCTGTCCGTCTGGTAACGAGGAAAGCAATGCTCCCGGAGTGAAAACAGTTTTTCCGCTGACCGGAGCAGTAGGAGAGATGACAGTGGAAGGTGGATTACTGTTCTGAACCGTTCCACCTGGTTTCACTGCACCAGATGGAGTTAAAGGCACACCAAGAGCAGCTTTATTCAGAGGTGTTGACGCAACTGACAATGCTGACGGCGCAGGAGCAGGAGCCAACTCTGTTGATGGTTTTACCTTGCCAGATGTTAACTTAGCTGCGGGACCTGCCTGTGTTTTCTGCACCGGAACCGTAGATTTTTCCCCAGGCTCGCTGGCAGAGAACGGGTTACGAGGTGTTTTTGCTGTCGTTGCAGCAGATAAAGGGGAAACAGTATGAGAGGTAACTTTTGGTTTCCCTGGTGACAAAATGGAACTTTCCGGCCGAGCCGAGGGCAACGGATAGCTGTTATTTCCAGTACCAGAAAGTCCCTTAGAACTGTTAAGTAGTGTACCTGTAGAAGCCGATTTCCCTGTTCCCTGACTTGCTACACTCGCCTGCAAGGGACCTGTTGTTGAGAGGGCAAGATGTCGGTATTCATCACGCAGAACGAAACAAATTTCTCGATTCAGGTCATCTACGCGCATACGCCATGCAGGCCCGGCCAGGATTTGTAAAGCATCTCCAAGCTTCACAGGTCCTATTGAACGCTGCACAGCCGGTAATGGTTTAACGAACAATTCAGAGAATACACCCGGTTCGCCTGAACACAGTGAATAACCTGATTCAAGCATCACGTATCGCATACCTTCCCCAATGGTATTCACCATCTGCAAAGGCATCCTGATATCGATAATCTGATTCAGTGGGTCACGCTGAGCATCTACAGGTCGCGTACTCGCAAGTATGTAACGATCGTATCGAACAACTTCAGGGGAACGGTTTTGATAAAGATCCTGAACACGGGGAGAGCCCTGAAGCCTGCTCATGGGTTCAGAGCGAGAACTAAAGTCTGTGCAGCCAGCGGCAAGCAGACATAGCGTGATGGCCCCAAGCCGATAACGTGTCTGCAGGTTTATTTTTACCATCAGGAATCCCCAGGAGTTGTCCGAAACAAGTCGGATATTCTGGCGGGGATGCCTTTTCGGACAATGCAAAACTATTACTGCGAACTGAAGAAAATTTCCTCGGTGGGGCAACCGCTAAAGACCAGGATATCCAGTTTCAAGGGTTATCACCGTTTTCGGGAGCAGGGAAAGGAGCTACACGAGACCGATTAATCCAGCCAGTTGGCAATACCTTAAAAAGAAAAGCGCCGGAAAATCCGACGCCTTAGTCTACAACTTAGTCATTATCAGGCTACGCGATGTGGAACATGGGTCACATCACCATGGCCAGCAAGCAAGCCATCGACTGAGATATCCTCATCGAGATTATCCCAGTGAATACCACGTTTACTCAGTTTATAGTCATTACGTTCTTTGTCTGTGGCATTCAGCAGACGAGGAAACCAGGCGATTGGTACGCCCATCACCCTGCCATCGTTTAATTCGACCCACATGGTGGTCTCATCAAATCGTACATTTTTAGCAGAAATAGTCATTTCTGGCCTCTACAAACATCGTCTTCTTTATATTCTGACGCTGAACAATCCCTGCCTCTGCTGGAATCACTGGTAGCATTCATCAGTTGACAAAGAACTCACATCACTTTGAAAGATGCTGAGTAAATTCGGTAACTGAAGTCAGAACACTCAGCCTGTGAAAACCAGATTCAAAGAATAACGGAATGTTACATATTTGAAACTATCATAATTTGTAGAACAACGTGTTAGCCGCAACCGGTGACTGAACAAAACCAAAGTATTCATAGAATGCTTTAGCCCGCTCATTGATTGCATGTACCATGATAGCCTTGATTCCGACTTGATCCGCCAGATTCGAGACACGTATCACTGCATCATTCAGCAACCATTTTCCGAAATTATGTCCTTGAGTACATACATCAACTGCAAGGCGACCCAACAAAACAATCGGCACTGGATCCGGCATATTCTGCCGCAAGCTACGACTCAAATCGACATGACTCACTGAGCCAGTTGCGATGGAATAATAACCCACTACACGCATGGTACCTTCAGGACAGATGACGAATGTACGGGAAGCATTGAGATGTTGATTCTTCATCGCACGCCGGCGAAGCCAGTCATCAAGTACCTCATTCCCGCAATCGAACGGCAAAAGAATATGTTCTTCTGTCAGTAAAGCAGGCGCAGTGACATTTATTTCCATTCAGGTTTTGCATCCATCAGCCGCTGCCGACCTTCAGCATTCTGCACAGGAGCTTCGAGCTGCTTAATGAATGCCTGGTAACGGGCATCATCAAGGACAAACACTCGCTGATCCAGAATAATGTTTTGGGCCTCATGCACAGCCTTCTCAAGGATGAAATCAGTACGATTTTTATTTACCAGACTTGCGGCATAATCAATCACCGCACGTTCTTCATCAGTGGCCCGGAGATTAATTTGCTTATCACGAACGGATTTACGGACAGTAGTTTGCATAACGCCTCCACTTGGTAACAAATTACTATACACTAATACTAGCGCACATGGTAGCAAATTGCTATACATTGTCATTCAGCAGAGGGGAGAAGAAGTATGTTGTGGTTCTTCCAGCCCCCTGCCAGCAGTTCAACTGAAGTTAAAAAAAGCGCCAGTCAAACTGGCGCATCTGTAAAATCGTATCAGGAAATGGCGTAGATCGCTTTTCGGCAGATCCCGTAACCATGCCCCAGGAACGGTATGTCATCATCAAAATCCATCGGAGGTTCATTAGCAGGATTGTGTGGCGCAGCTGACTGCTGAGGCTGCTGAGGCTGAGGCTGCTGAGGCTGCCCCCAACCACCTTGAGCCTGCCCAGGCTGCTGAGCATTGCCGGTACCTGCAGGGGCATTACGACTACCCAGCATCTGCATCGTCCCGTTCACACCAACCACAACTTCTGTTGTCCAGCGTTCAACCCCGCCATTATCAGTCCATTTGCGGGTCCGCAGATGGCCTTCAATGTATACCTGTGAACCTTTTTTCAGATATTCACCAGCTATTTCGGCGAGTTTGCCAAACAATACAACGCGATGCCACTCAGTGTTTTCCTTCATTTCACCGCTTTGTTTATCACGCCATGACTCCGACGTTGCAATACTGAACCCTGTAACAGCTGTGCTATTGGGCATATAACGTACTTCGGGGTCCTGACCGAGATGGCCAACGAGAATAACTTTGTTAATTCCGCGACTTGCCATGATGTAATCTCCTGTACCTAATCATATTCACGCTGCGTCCATTCCCCTTTTTCAAGAGCAATATCGGCCTGCAGACTGGTTTTGTAGTATTCGACTGACTCACGGGACACGGGCCCCATTTCGTTCGCGGTTCCGATATAAAAACCGCGCTGACTGGACAGAACCTGGATCTGTAATTGATACCCAGCTTCTGAAGCCAGTAAACCGAATGGATTTCCCATGCGAGAGCTCCGTTACGTTATCGAGAGAGGTAAATCTCCCGAAAGAGATTTACCGGATGTAAGAAAAAAGAATTAAAACGAGTTCGGATCGTAGTCTTTAGGAGCCGCAGAACCTTGTTCCGGGGTTTGAGATGCATTTGGCGCTGTGTAAACGACTTCCTGGCCTTTCTTAATGAACTCGACCTTAATCAGGCGAGCCTTCAGAGAAGGTCTGGATTCACCGGAATGTTCACCCGACTGAAGGGTAAACACGTCAGCTTTCAGGCCGCTCAGCACAAACCCCAGCAATACTTTTTCCTCTTCATCCACGGCCTTCTGGCAGCGGTTGATGAGTTTTGTAGCCTCTGGGCCCGCAACAGTGACATCGAAACGAGTGTATGACGCATTGTCGGTAGGACCAGTCAGGGCATTAATGACAGCGCAGGTAAATTCACCGTTTTGGCCCTGTACACGACGAATCGAGCTCAGGTAGCCGATACCGCTTACGTTAAGATTGAAATACTCTTTTTTCTGGCTGGCAGAGGAAGAGGTGGTGGAAGAAGATGCAGTTGTAGTAGCAGTCATGATGTTATCTCCGGAGTGAAAACTAAACTGGTAGCGGAGAAACATCTATCCCTTGCGGGATAACGTTTCCCGCAGGGAAGTCAGCAAATTTTTGCCGACTGGCTGTATTTGTGAAATGGACCTCAACTCGCCAGGAGTACCTGTTCTCAGAGGTTAAACAGGTTTACCACCCGAAGGCGCCACTCTCAGGTTTTATGTGGCATTGGCATGTGATTACCCGAAGGCGCCCTTCTCAAATCACCAGGGCATTGGCAGTTGTCGATGACAACGATTAGCCTCTTTATCATTTATTCAGACGCAGCAGATGTCAACGCCGGTGTGCGTAAAAAATCATCAATGCCAAAAAATAAAAAAAGCGGCACCTTTCGGCACCGCCTGTGAGGTCTGCACCATTAGACCTGATGTTGACCTGCTTACGCAGTTGCTCCGGGGGTGTGTTCAGGACCCGGCACGGTTTCACGGAGTTTTGTGCCTTTTTGACTCACGTTCAGGTGTGGACGCGGCCAACAAGACTGTATCCTGCAAGCACTGCATTTGATGCTCACAGGACCCGCAGTCACGGGGTGCGGCTTCAGAGCCGTCGCAACAATAGCAAAGGCATCCTGTCCCCGCAATGAGAGACAAGGAATTAATTATTCTTTGGTTTTACAGCCTTAGAGCTACGCGCGCTTTTACGTTTCTGGGTGTCGTTGTTGATGATTCCTTTGCAATCAGGATAACGAGTACACCCCCAAAACTCTCCTTTCTGTCCTTTTTTTAGGCGAGTTTTCCCCCCACATAAAGGGCACGATGGTGCGGGTAGTATTCTAATGCTCACCCGCTGCTGTCCTCCCATGCTGACAAGGTTACGGGTCCATCCGACCTGTCGCTGCAAAAAATCATTCAGGGTAAGGCGTCCTTCTGCTACTTCATCCAGAGCCTGTTCCCAAAGTGCAGTCATTCCGGGGTCGGTTAACTGCGAGGGCAGAGCATCAATGACATCAGCACCAAGATCAGTCGCGCGAAGCTGCTTACCTTTGCGCACAATAAATCTGCGGTTCAGCAGTTGCTCAACGATACCAGCACGGGTGGCTTCCGTACCTAATCCGGCGTTGTCCTTCAGTACTTTACGAAGAGCAATATCAGTAACAAACGCTGACGCGTTCATCATAGCGCCGATGAGTGTTGCGAAAGTATAGTGAGCCGGCGGATGAGTCATTTGCTGCACGACCTCTGCACCGTTTACTCCGCAACGGTCACCCTTCCTGAGAGGAGGAAGTTCAATACTGAGATCATCATCCCCTGCACTATCCTCTTCCTCCTTACTGAACAGGACCTTCCAGCCCATTACAATCTCCGTCCTTCCTGTTGTGCGGAACAGTTGCCCGCCAATGTCAAACTGCAGACGAGTAATATCAGATTCGTGCAGAGGAAGAAATTGTGCCAGATAATTTCGGCGGATAAGGGTGTATACCCTTCGCTCTGCCTCACTTAACGCAGAAGACTTAAACGCGTTTCGGGTAGGGATAATGCCATGGTGAGCTGTGATTTTTTTGTCGTTCCATATACGCGAAACAAACGAAGTATTTAGACCTGAAAGAAGAGAACTACACTCTGGATCAGACAGACCAATAGCGGAAAGAACCGAGGGGATTTCCTCACGCATAGACTCAGGAAGGTATCCACAATCAGTTCGTGGATAAGTGGTTGCCTTGTGTTTCTCATAGAGGCTCTGTGCAGTGTCAAGCACCTGCTGGGGTGACATATCCCAGAGCAGGCCACAGGCCTGTTGTAAAGTGCCGAGCGAAAAAGCCAGCGGCGCTGCCGCTTTTTCACGCTTCGTCTCACATTCTGTTACGGTCGCTGCTCCAGCCTGCCGGCAAAGATGCGCTACCTGCTGAGCTATATTTTGGTGTACACAGCGTTTTTCTTCGTCGGTATAAACCTTTGCAGGTACCCATTGCGCCGGAAAAGTTCTCCCTCCCGCACTCAGAAGCGCCTTAACCTGCCAGAAAGGTTTTGGGACGAATGTCGCTATCTCCCGATCACGCCGGACAACCAGTGCCAGGGTGGGAGTCTGCACCCGCCCGACAGAAATCACACCGTCGAATCCTGACTGTACTGCAAGCAGTGTATACAGACGGGACAGATTCATTCCAATGAGCCAGTCGGCACGAGCGCGACCAAGTCCCGCATGATACATTCCAAGAGTTTCGGCACCCGGTCGCAGATCCTGGAGAGCTGCACGGATGCTCATTTCATCAAGGGCAGAAAGCCAAAGCCGCTGTACAGGACCGTCCCAGCGGCAGTATTCCAGCAATTCACGGGCAATTACTTCTCCTTCCCGGTCCGCATCAGTGGAGATAACCACATCATCGACCTGGCGCAGCAGCCGCTCAATAACCTTGAACTGAGACTGCGTCTCCTTTTTTACCACCACCTGCCATGGGGAAGGCAGGATCGGCAGAGCAGAGAGCGACCATGGTTTGCCATACTGTTGACCGTATGCTTCAGGCGATGCGGTCTCCAGCAAATGCCCTACTGCCCAGGTAACAGTGACGCCAGGACCAGTTAGAAAACCGTCGCCACGTCGGGTGGCACCCAAAACATTCGCAAGATCTCGCCCCTGTGAGGGCTTTTCGCAGATAAACAACCGCATGGTGGTTCCCCGGTCAGGCAGCCCGATATCGCATACGAAGCAGGTTTACGCTCGATTCATTAACCGGCGGTGAGAAAGCTGAGCGCTTTTCACCAAGAAGAACAGACAAGTCTGGCTCTCCCGCCACCTCGCATGCTTGTTTCCATGTTTCGTTGTTTTCCACAGCATCAAACCGGGTAGCATCAATACGGCGATAAGATAAAACAGAGCCATAGACCTGACGAATTAATCTGCCACCTTCGCTAAGATGATGATCACGGCGAGAACGTGTAATTAATCCATAATGCGATGCTTGTAGTGCCTTTTTCGCAAACTGATCGAATCCTACTAACAGAAACACACACCTGTAACCCAGAGGGGTTCGTGTAAATACCTGGATATCAAGTGGCTCAACAGATGCAACTTCTGTCAATGTAATACCAGGCGGCAACATTGACATCTCAGCATCAAGTTGCTGTATCAAAGCAGTCATAGAATCTGATGCAACCTTGATCTTTTCTTCCAGGTTAAACATAGCAACATCAGCCCATGGATTATTTCGCAGGGAATCCTGGTTAATCAGAGTCGCACGGTGGAAAAACTGAGGCATACCGATAATTCCATGCCTTGCAGGCTTTTCACCGTCCTGTTTTTCAGGCTGACGCCCTTGCCATAACCCGATTGCGTAATTCGTATGCAGTGCGATCGTCATTTCAGACTGCAGCGCACCAGTTCTTTTCTCATTTTTTTCTGCCATCGTTGTCACCTGTACTCAGTTAAGATGAGCAGGCATAGTCCTGAAACACTGGTATCTCCAACAACGCGAAACTCATAATTCCAAGAACGAAATTGTAAGTTGGTTAAAATTTGTACTTGCTGCGCCCCGCAGCAAGCTCATTTTTTAACCAGCAGCAATACTCTCCCGCAAGACCCCAACCACAACACATCGAAACCTGATTCTTTTTTGTACTTGTTGCGCCCCGCAACAAGGTCATTATTTAACCAGCAGTAAAACCATCCCGCGAAACATTAACCACTACACATCAGAGTTGATTATTTTTTGTACTTGTTGCGCCCCGCAACAAGCTCACTTTTTAATCAGAAAAGATATTTGATGCCATAATCATTTCTGGACCTGTTGCCGAATAGCCGCAATCATCGCCCTTACCTGCCCCTGAGACGGGCGTTTCGCAGGTTGAACAGGGATGTTGGCTGTAGGTACAGTACGTGATTCAACCGGGCGGGAAATTGTTCCACCAGAACTCGCAGACGCCGTATCCTCTGAAATTTTCAGCTCACCACTTCGCGCCCTGCGAAGCATAGAGAACATCCAGCCCACCGGATTGTTGAGCCTTCCAAGGGCCTGTTGCTCACGCAGCATGTCAGCAAGGGCCTTTGCCATTGTCTCCGGAAGCGAAGCCATCTGCGTACTCAGCATCTGCCTGTCTTCACTGTTCAGAGCGTTCAGAAAATCATCTGGCAGGAATTGCTCACCACACGGTACGTACGTTTTTTTATTCACACTGTGTGTGAAAGAACGTACGTTACAGTCCGAATTTCGGACTCCGGCGTAACTCCTTGATTTTTTACTGAGTCCATTTTCCGGACTCTGTGAATTATCAGGTTTAAGGGAACTGAGTCCGTTTTCCGGACTCAGTGAATTCGGGCTGTTTTTTATGCGTTTTTTACTGAGTCCTGATTTCGGACTCGGTTGCACAGCCTGTCGCTGACGAGCCATTTGTTCTGGTGTGGAAGGTGCACTCAGCCGGCTCTCAATAATGGCCAGGCGGCTGTGACGGTGGCGCATTCCCGGATCATGAAGGATATCATTGACTACAGCCAGCGCCGTCATACGTACGGCTTTATTCCTGCTCAGGCAACTCTCTTCAACAAGGGTCAGCCAGCCCGGATCAAAAGTCTCAGCATCACGGTAGCCCAGCGGCTCATCATGTTGTGCATAGATATTGCCCCGCACACGACCATGGTCGTCGCGAACACGCTTACACAGGCTGAGCCAGCCTGTAAGACGCAGCATCAGCAGAACGCGGCTGACTGTATCTCTGGAGGCCTTCTCTGAATGTGCCGACGCCAGTTGAACCTGGAGCTCATCATAAGTCGGGAAAACAGCACCTTCATTCTGCTGTGCATACAACCGGATCATCACCCAGGCGGTTTTATCCAGTGGCGAAAGACGTGTATCCAGAAACAGCTGCCGGGGAAACGCATCATGGACATTTCCCATAAAAAGAAGCCCGCTGCGCTCCTGACCAACATCACCAGTGTCTGTACGCCGTTCGAGACTACGCTGCATCCTGGACAGTGTATGAGCAACTATGCTGTCTGCCGGAATGGTCATTTTCTGCTCTCCTCTTCAACCTGAGACAGCACAATGCCGGGACGAACCCGGCACTGTACGGTCAGCAGAGGCATTCCGTTACCGCCGTATTTTACGGTTATAGGTCTCATGATCCATCAGCCACCAGTGTTTACCTCCATCCTTACTGAGGATGCGCCAGAACGGCCCAACATCTATCTTGAGATAGCCATTCATCGGCAACCGACGGAATACCTTCTCACCGCAGCACACTGCGCTGAACAGCCGTTGCGCCCTGCGACGAACCGAGGGGGAAACGTGCTGACGTGAAGAAAAGTCGGTCATCTGCATCATGCTTCCTTGCGCTGTTGTGATTCACTCTTGCGGGTTGGAGTTGTCTCCCGGCACCACTGGCAGACCCTGCTCCAGACTGCGGTCAGTGACAGGCCATGTTGCTCAGCGGCAAGCATCATCGCTTCCAGAGCCTGATGAGAGTCCGGGGATGATAACCCGGCAGCCTTCCACTCGATCCAAAGTGCCGAATCCTGTGGCTCCGTCAGAGATTGTGTGCGGCCCTGACGAGACTCTATCCCCATCAGACGACGCCGTGCGCTAACCTCTGATGGAGACAGGCCGAAGTATTTATCAATCAGTTCCATTGAACCGCCAAGCTCAAGCGCCCGGTCTATCATCAGCATTCGTTTCTGCTCATTACGTGCCTGGTTGAGCATCAGCCAAAAATTTTCGTGATTCAGGCTAACATCAAGCACAGAAACGTGTGACTGGCTCAAATAATGCAGCTCATCAAGGCTCAGCTGACTCAGTGCGCGTATCTCCTCGAGTGACATTCCCAGCGACTCACAGCGGCGGATATTGCCGTTTTTAACATCCATCAGCAGTGATGAAAGGATGGCCGTGGTGGCCTGTGAAAGGTTGTGCTGGCTCATAGGGCCCCTCCTGATATCATCTGATCGGCAACAAGCAGAACATCAAAAAGCCAGCCCGACAGGCAGGCACTCCATAAAATAATGTTACTCATGTGTACAGCCTCCCGCCGTAATCTGCTGTTGAGCCTGCGCACCAGTCAGGCCTTGATGAACTTCAGTATCCCGCCCCGCGAGCCAGCCCGCTACGCGTGCTGCTCTGTCGCCACGGCATTTACCGGCCGCCCTGACGTTTACATTCCCCAGGGTGTCGCCGGTGTGACGCTGGGCAAGCCAGCGCTGAAGCATGGAATTCTCACATTCTGAAGGCGCAAATGACTGCAGTACCTGCCAGACGCCAGATACCCATCCTTCACGAAACTGATCGGCTCTGCGACGAAGCGTGTTCTTAAGAATACGGCGCTTCCGGTATCCGGCAATCTGACCGTCAGTGTCTGCACGAAGTTGCCGCTGTAAAACGGTATAGATATAGAGCGCAACTTCGGCTCTCCCGCTGAAACCATAAAAGTGCAGAGATCGGCGAACGCTTTTTACACCACTGCAACTAGTGTGAATATGCCAGCCAAACCAGCAACGGCAGCCCGTGGCCATGCATACCACTGTTGCGAGTGAACTTAGCCAGGCTGGCACTTTTTCAGCATTACTGGTCAGGTTCTGACAGACGGATTCCTGGATATCATGAAGAGAAAGCATGTCAGGGGTCAGCCCATGACGCTGCATCAGCCGTTGAGCCAGAGCCACTGCACGGGCCGCCTCGTGTGGATTACTGTTCCGGGTACCCAGCGCCATCAGTCGCCGGATACGTGCAATCACTTTTGTATTTTCAGACATGGTGTAGCCCCCTGCAGCCGGCAGCACGGTGAACATCCTGCTTCTCCTTCACATCCTGACAAGCAGCACACAACTCTACGCCCGGCACTGCCAGCTGACGGGCAGCGGGAATGTCCGCGCCGCAGCATTCGCAAATCTCTTTTGACGGGCGTAACGAGTGCACTTTTGCCCTGATAGCATCGATGCCGCGCTGGGTGAAAATAGCGGTACTGACCTGAGCCATTTCATCATTCAGGTCCTCAGACATTTTCCCCTCCCTTCGCAGCCAGACGCTGCAGCTCACGCAGACGCCGTATAACGCGGATAAGGCGCATTGTTTTTACAACAGTGACATCATCGAAAACGGCAGTATCTGCAGGTTCCTGAAAGCCAAAAAAATTCAGGCAGAACATGAACATATTGAACTGTTTGTTAGGCAGTGAACCTGATAGCCCGGCGAGGAAAAGAGTAAACTCGCTGGCATTCTCTGAAATGGAGAAACCAGCTGAATGATGGTCTTTATCCTCCCGAACACAGTCCGCGCAGCCCATCGCTTCCGCAATTTCGAAAGTAAGCCGATAAGCCATATCCTGCAGGTGCTCGATGTCGTCCTGTAATGCGGAGATGTGCCAGATATCATTGACCGGTTCCAACCCGGTTGCGGCGAAGGCCACGGAGCTAACTGAAGGTGTGGAAGTTTCATCCTGTTCACCAAAAGCAGAAATGAGCGCGCTGGCATTAACATCTGACTTAAATTGCCATTCTCCGGCGTTATCAGGATTCTCTGTCTGACCGGTAATCACAGGATTTCCGCCAAACAGGTCATTCTGTACTTCACGACGCGTCTCACTTCCAACAGACATACCGCCGGGAAGTGCAGTATTGTCCTGAAGTTCTGGTACTGCTTCCGGACGCCCTGGCGTGGTCAGCGTACCGCTACGCAGACCAGTAACAGGGGGCTGGGATGAGTTATCTGCAGGCAGGGTCGTCACTGGTGGTGTTGTGCGCTCCCGCCCACCTGACTGTTCAGACGCGGGCGTAGGTGCTGGCAGTGGAGGCGGTTCGCCAAACTGTTCCCGGCGTTTTTGCTCACGAGGATCAAGTTCAATTAACCAGCGGTCATAATTCAGGCTTGGATGGGGAAGAGCCTTAACCAGTTGACCGATAAACTCATCCCTGAAAATATCAAGGGCATAGCTTTCAGGTTCATCAAAACACCGGCAAACTGCACCAAACACATCATCAAGAGAACATTCTGGGTTTACGTCACCGCTGAAAGATTTCCAGACCTTCATAGCAGAAGAACGAAGGCTCAGGAGTGGTGTTGCCTGACCACGGCTCATACCACTTTCAAGCAACTGGGGCATATGTGGATACAGGTAATTAAGCGTATCTTCCATCCGGCTTACGCTGGAGTAATCAATAGGATAACCTTCCTTACCCAACAGATCCGAAAGCTCTCGCAAAGTCACACTTCGACCCAGTTGTTCTTCATAAATTACGCGCGCTTTATGAACACCAAATGCCTTTTCTATATAGGTGAGATCTCCCCTGACCTCATTCTCAGCCAGATGACCAACCAGACATTTTAGACGTCCAGGCCAGGGTTTAAAGATTGTATGAACGCGATAAAAACGTTCATCACCAGTCTCCTGCCAGAGATCGCAGAGGATCTGATACCGGGTATTTCCTCCGTCACTAAAGATATAAACATCATCACCATCCGGATCGCGGGTCACTTTTGGAATCGAATCCAATCCTCGAGCACGGACGGAAGCTTTAATTTCCTCAAAACGAGGGTTACGCCCTTTGCGCGGGTTATCCGGATTGGGGCGAAGCTGGTCAAGGGTAAGAACCATTGCCATTTCGTTTACTGGCTGGGTTACAGGGGGAGTATTATCAGCAGCAGCCTGAACTGGTGATTTTCCTCGCTGCAACATGGCGTCGCCAAGGTTAAGACCACGGGCATTGCTCATGCAAACCTCCCGGTCAGACCAGGGTTAGCAGAGAAACGCGTATATCGGCCTTCGTACTGCAGTCGGATGGTACCAATTGGTCCCTGACGCTGTTTGCTGACAATAATTTCAGCAACCCCCTTGTCTTCAGTGTTTTCGTGATAGACCTCATCACGATAGATAAAGACAATTACGTCAGCATCCTGTTCCAGTGCACCGGAATCACGAAGATCACCATTGTTAGGCCGTTTATCAGCACGACTCTCCAGTTGACGATTCAGCTGCGAAAGGGCAACAACCGGACAACTCATTTCTTTCGCCAGCGCTTTGAGTGACCGCGAGATTTCAGCAATTTCCTGTGTGCGGTTCTCCTGATCCGGACAACGCATCAGTTGCAGGTAATCAAGACCGATGACTGAAGGGTGACCATAACGGCGGGCGTTACGACGGGCGCGAATTCTGAGCATGGCGGGGGTCAATGAGCCTGTGTCATCTATGATGAGGCGGTCTTTAAGGTCCCCCATCAATAGTGAAGATGCGTTTGAAACGCGCGCCCAGTCCTCATCATCCATCTGGCCATTTTTTAAATGTGTTAAATCTACACTGCCAAGTGAAGCGACCATACGCATGAGGATCTGCTCGGTGGGCTGCTCAAGGCTGTAAAACTGCGCATGTGTATCGGCTTTTTTCAGAAGTGAATTCAAAATCAGGCTGATCAGAAAGGCAGTTTTCCCCATTGAAGGCCTTGCAGCTATAAGTATCAGATCAGCTGCCTGCAGCCCGCTGGTCATGGCATCAAAATCGTCAAATCCCGTAGGCGTACCAGTAATACCATCAGGCACATTGCAACGACGTTCCAGCTCTGTAAGAAGTTTTTCCATGCCGTCAAGCAGCGTCACGGCCTGCTGTGGCTCTGAACGTTCTGCCAGCCGAGTAATTTTTTGCTCTGCGGTTTCCATCACCGCCCCGATATCAGCGCCGGATGCCTTAACAGTTTCGGTTATCTCAGTACCAATTGCGACCAACTGTCGCCCCTGGCTGTACCTGGCAACAATGTCACAGTAAGCGACGATATTGGCCGCACTCGGAGTATTTTTTGAAAGTTCAGCCAGATAGGCGAATCCGCCAAGTTGCTCAAGCGCATCCTTACCGCGGCTTTCAATGCTCTCAGCAAGTGTGATCAGGTCAATCGGACGCCCTGCTGCAACCAGGCGCGCCATTTCATGAAAGATGACCTGATGAACCTTGAAATAGAAATCATCGGTATTGAGACGGAGCGCCACTTCATCCCAGCAGTCGTTATCAAGCATCAGGCCACCAATGACGCTCTGCTCAGCATCCTGAGAAAACAGCCCTGATACATTTCTGCGGTTGTTAGAGGTCATTCCTCGCCCCCCGCATTAGCTAACGCATCAAAATTCGCTTTCCACTCAGGGAAAAGTTCACATGCCAACTGATACATTGACGTAAATGCTGAGTCGCTTTTACGCCGGGTATTTTTTTCAAGACGATGTACCGGTACGCCCTTAACATGCCCAAGGACATAGACAGTCAGGTCATAGATACATGTCTCCAGCAAGTCGATATGAATTTTGTCTGCATGGGCGCTGTAGCGTTTATCTTCAACGACCGCTTTGACTTCGGCGAGAGTCTCAACAGACAGATTGTCGTATTCCATACAGTTGATGAGCAATTTTGTGACCGGAAGCTGAATGCCAAACGCACAATAAGGCAACAATTCTTCCATCAGCGCGACTGTACCGCGCATGAACTCCCTGACATCAGGAAGAATTGGTTTGGCAATACCCACCATGGTTCCGGTGGAAGCAAGGATGATTAACTCAGACATCACTGACCGCGAGCCTTGTGAATCGACAATAATCACGCCATATGAATTAAAAAGGGGATGTGAAAGAGCATTTCGGAGACGAACTCGTCCATCAGGCGCATTCAGCATTGCAGTAGGGAGAAAATTACGAGGATCGTTGGAAACGATAATGTCCAGATTATTGATTGACGTACGGGAGATCAGATTATCTGGATTGGAGAGATCAACTGTCTGCATCAACAGTTCGTACAAACCACCAGGGGCTTCGTATTCAAGCGGGAATATACTGCTGGCCGTTGGCTGAGCATGATCGCCATCAATCAGAAGTGTTTTGATGCCTGCATCGGCCAGAAATCCTGCAAGATTAGCTGACTGAGTAGACTTACCCTCGCCGCCCTTAGTGGAAACAACAGGTATAATACGAGGCTTAACGCCCAACTTTGGATAATCGATTGATTGTAAATGCATTTTAGCACCTGAAAATTAATCAGGATGCGATTCAACAAATACCGATCATTCTTCTATGGAATTTAACATTTTGTCACAGGGATTGAAAATCCCCGTGTCCTTGGTTCGATTCCGAGTCCGGGCACCACTTATTTAAAGAACCCGCCTCTGGCGGGTTTTTGTTTTTTGTATTTCAGATTACCTTCCCTGGGTCAGCATCATTACTTAATAAATCTGTTCCATTTATATTTAATTAAAAAACATCACCACAATAAATATAAAAGTTATATTCCCGGCAAAAGTTCAGCAGTATATAATCGCAAAAAACACTTACCGTAATATTGAATACTGTTGAAGGATCATAAAGTATGCATTCGCGATTAACGCTATTTTTATGCGCTGTCACATTTCTTACAGGCTGCTCATATTCCCCCATCGACGCCAAAAAAACGGGAGCACCTCGTGTGGAAAGTCGTATTAGTAAAGCTGCCACTGTGCAACTGACAGACAGAGATGTCTTCGGAAGCGAAGCCACACTGGCCGTTTCGGAAGAAGATATTCAGGACGCTCTGGAAGGAGAAGAATTCAATGTTCCGCTGAATGCTTCCGTCATACTGGTTCAGTCAGGCAGTCGGGCGCCAGAAATGATGATGCAGCAGGAGATGAGTAAATATTATTTAATTTCGTCTTTCTCCGGGATCCCTGATCCACAAAAATCGCTCTCCTGTAATAAAAACGCGGATACAGCTGAAAGTGAAAATATGAATTATATGCAGGCCTTACGTTATATTGCAGCAAAGGGTCGACAAAAAGCGGTGATTGTTTACTGGGATGAATTACAGACCGGGAAATACGATACCGTTACCAAAAATACAGTATGGTCAGGCTACCAAAATGAAAAACTCACAGATGCTACCCTGCTCCGCTATCTGGTACGCTTCGCGCTGGTGGATGTCGCAACGGGTGAATGGGCAACCTGGTCGCCCGTCAATTATGAATATAGTGTACTGTCGCCAACAGGACCTACGTCAGAAACGCAGGAACAACAAATCGCCAGGTTAAAACAAAAAACCTATGCAGCGGCGGTGAAGGATCTGGTCAGCCGCTACGAATAATTATTCTGCTGCCGCTGCTGGCTCGTTTGTGAGTAGCCACCAGCGGCTTATCACACCATCGACCCGTTCGTTAATTTGTTTTTTGAGTAGATCGGTATTTTCACCATGAGCACGGCACTCTTCATATTGCGTCAGCAAATACTCCAGTGGAACCTCCTGATTCAGCATCCTCTCGGCCTGATAGATCACGGTTTTAATATGCGAGAGCGTGAGACCTTCTTTATTCTGCTCCCGTTGTAGCAACAATTCGGCGAATGCCCGCAAATCAGTCCGCGTTTGCTGCCAGCCATGCAGCGACGGACTGCCTGCCGCCCGGGTTTTCAGCGCCTCATTCCATTTTCGGGTGGCTTGTTGCTGCTGCAGACTTTCCGGCCAGTGACCATCAGCGATGCGTGTCATTTGTTCGCCAACTTCCAGTTGCTGTAAAGGGGAAGCGCTGAGCAGTTTCCTGAGTTGCGCATCATAGTCAGTAAGCGTCGGCGACGCCAGCCAGATAGCTGACATTCCCGATGTGACATCACGCACCCGATTGTTCTGTTGCTGTATGGGATAAACCCACCACCACCAGAGAGCAGTAGCGACGGCCACAGAACAGATCACACCGGCAAAAAAACCTTTCAGGAGGCCGACAGGACTTGCCTCAGAGGCTGAATCCTCCATCACGCCACGATGCACAGTAACTTTCATTTCTGGTAGTTCTGGCAAAGAAATCATCGAATCAGTTTCTATGCTTTCCGGCTGGTAGATCAACGTGCGAACGGTCGTCATTTCCGTTTTATCTGTCACGGTCGATTTCGGCTGTGGCTCGTAGCGTTTTCGTGTGTTCTGGACAAAATAAAGCAGGTTTTCCACGCGCGGAACGCGCTTGAGTTCCACTTGCTGTAGCTTATCGCAAATCACCTGCAGTGCCCGTTCCACGCGATACATCAAAGGAAGATCGGCGTCAGAAAAAGACAGTTGCTGGCGCAAGATATTGCCGGTACGGGTATTAAACCAGTCGAGCATTTCTGTTCTGGCTACCCCACTTTGTGGCCAGAACGTTTCCCATTCATGGCTTATCATCGCCGCCATCAATTCTGCACCTTCACAAAACCCGGCCAGGCCTTGTGTACGGGTCCGTGCCAGCGTGTACCAGGCCGCAGTATGCAAATCCACACCGTTGGATTTGAAAATGCTCAGTGCCAGTGATTCAATCAGTCTCCAGTTCATTTCCGGCTGCGAAGGATGGCTGGCTTTGTTGATCTCCTCACGAATGGCACTGAATTCCGCAAGACCGCGAGGATCACGACCCGTAGTAATTGTCTGAGTATCGGCAGATATATTCATTTTTTCTTTACTCAATAGACTATTCAAGGATTGAAAGCGTTTATTTTCTGAAGTGCTACCCAAATGGTTTGCATATTACTGACGTCTTTACAAAATGGAATCAGTCATAATATTGTTTCATTTCAGTATTTCTTTTGGATGCAGCGTTTAGAATATACGCTCACTCCACAGGCTGTAAGCACTTGTACCCGCAGTACAATGCTCCCAGCTAATGGATTCATATGTAAGATCTATAGACTCTTCCGGTTGCCCCTCACTGTCATCGATAGTATGAGGATTGTGTAGTTGAATACTGGAGATTCTGGCATTTGTTAATTTAAGCCTATAATAACATTCATTCAGGCCTGTCCGATTGGTGCGATAAAAACTGAAATCACAACTTAACGCTTCATTTTCATTTATGGCCTTTCCCAGCAGGGGCGACGACTTATCAACCGGTTTAACCAGTCTCAATGCCTGATGATTAACATTCTGCTGGCGAGTTAATCCGTGAGTGAGTGCCAGAACCATGATTTGATCGCGATGACTCAGTTGTGCTTTATTGCCGATTGAATCCAGAGAGGAACACCCAGCTGAAATTAATCCTTGCATTTGCCCGTTGAGTGTTAAATAAATAATATTCGCCATGACAATCCCTTATGATCATAAATATTCAAGGTAGATATAAAAACCGCACCGGATTACTCTTCCGGGACGGATGTTTTGTTTAGTACAACGTATCCGGTAAGCGAAAATGGCTGAACAACCCTCCGGTAAAGGGATTGTCTTCTGTGTCTGTATGTACACGGTAAATCATATACCCACCATCGACATTGAAGCGAACCGTGAATGTTCCTTCCTGTACGCCAGTTAGCTGCCCAGCGCCAAGTAGTCTGAACTGCGCCCACGGGCCACTATAAGTTATACTGCGCGGTGCGCTGCCATTGGCACTTATTAACGTCAACTTGCTCTCGTTTCCTTCACGCATGTTATTCGGCCAGACCAGATGTGCGGTATAATTACGCCCCTGCGAATAGTCCACCAGTTGACCATCAAGATTAAGTACGCTGCGCCGCTTGTTACCCGACAACGCCACAGTTTCCACCGCAAATTGCGCGCCTAATCCATTCTGGCGACTAAAGAAAATGTCACGAATTTTCTGCGCTGCATCTAGCTGGCTGAGGATATCTTCACGAATAATCACGTTATCGTCGTCATCCCGGCTCAGATCGTTTTCAATAAACAGCTTCAGGTTCTGCTGATAAAACGTATCCAGAACACCATCGGGCTTAAAGAACCGTTCAAACGCATCAAGCGAGGCATCTTCTTTGGCCTGCGGATTAAAGGGGTATTTATCAGCCAACTGAGTGTTAAAGGTTTCCACGACATTGTCACGCCAGTCCAGTTCCATATAATGAACTGCTTCCACCATGACAACGTGCCAGGCCTGATCCGCCAGTTTACCCACCCACCGGTTTAGCGGTGCGGGCAGGTTTTTAGCCAGTTGTCGGGTTGCAAAAATCGGATCGCTGCTGTTTTGGTCCAACCGCAACTGTACGGCTTTTAATGCTGATTTACCTGGTACCGGTGCATTTTGTATCGCCAGCAAATAGCGATGGAGTTCTGTCAGTTGCTGATAGACAGCCTGTAAGGTACTGGCTTTTTCCTTCTGTTCTGCCAGCGTGCTGTTTTCTGCCGAAAACTCCTGCCCAAGGCGAGTCAACAGGCGGTAGTCCGGCTCTGCCTGTAATGCGTCTCTGGCTTTTTCATCGAGTTTCTCAGAAAGCCGGGTAGGTTGTGTATTATCACGAAGCGTCACCAGTATCCGCTGGAAAGGCTGATCACCACTGATAATTTGCTCCAGCGCATCTGTCATCTCTGGCACAGATTCATAGTCAAGAACATTCAGGTTATCCATACCGGCTCGCCAGGTGGCGATATAATCGCTCAGATATTGTTCTGTCAGCTGTCGTTGGATCTCCTCTCTGTCTGCATCGCTGTAACTGACACTATGTGTCAGATTGAGTACCCAAGAATCCATTGCAGTGAGTTCAATAAGCTCATCCCGCTGTTTCACGAAGTAATTTTGCAGACCATAGCGGGTAAGAAATTGCGGGATGATGAGTTTTGCGTCATCGCCGGCGATAAAAATCCGATCGAACGCGGCGCCAGTCTGATCCCGAAGGTTAAGATCGGCGGGTAACACACCCTGAGCGCGGGTTTTCAGACTTTGATAAACCCGCTGATATACAGGTAGTTTGCTGAGCTCTTTCTGTGCTGCAACCACCGGCTTCCCATAAGGCGCCCAGCGGCTGATAGCATCGCCATCCCCCGCCAGTCGCTGTGTATGCCAGTCCGTACGATTAAGCGCATAGTCCAGATGCGACATAAGTTGCACCTGAACATCACGCTGGCCATGAAATTTTTCGCTCCAGCGCTTCGCCATGTACTGTTTCACCACCGCGTTATTTCGTCCGCTTTTATCTTCCAGCATACGAATGACACGTAATACGGCGAGCTTCTCTTCACTTTCAGGCGGGGCGTTGTTTAGATCATTCACCAGACCATTAAGTACTGCGGGCATATAACGCTGCGCCAGTAGTTGCAAATACGTCTGTTCGACATAGGGACCAATGCGCGTTCCCTGATACAGCCCCATATCCGCTAACCGGTTATGATCACCCCAGTCACCATAAGCAAGCGTCGCATCACGTAACGGATTAAGCAGTGGAAGTTGCAGGTTTCCATTGTCGTCCCCGCCCTGCGGAGGCGGGATCGCCATAAAGGATTTCGCCTGTCTGAGCACAGTGACACCCGCGTCATAGTTACTGTTGTAGTAATGATGCCAGCCGCCAATCAGCGCCAGCATCACCACACCACCGGCTACCGAGAACCAGGAGAGACGGCGGCGATACTCTGCTAGCCAGACGCTGTTTTCACCCGCAAGATTAGGTTCTGCCAGTAATACCTGAGGGAAAAGCATACGGGTAAAATAAGGCGAGCTTTCCACCAGCGGCCAGGCCGTAAGAGAACGGCTGCCAAGGCCATATTGCCGGGCAGCAGACTGCGTGAAAATATCATCCACCTGACCGCGCTGTGCCGAAGAGGTGAGATAAACACCACGCAGCATGACATCGTTACCTTCACCATCGAGTAAACCGTCAATGAGCGTTGTCAGCTGAGTGCCTGCCCCCTGCATTTGGCGTGAAAAACTGAACAGAGAACTGCGCTGCGTTGCACTGCTTTGCGCAAGCATACGATCCGCCAGAGCATGGTTCATTTGTTGCCCCCACTCCTGCCAGAAATCATTCAGTTCCGTTCGCCACGCATCTTTTTCATGGGCGTTTCGGGTAAACGTTACGCCAAGAACAGTATCGCGATCTTTTTTTTCAACTGCCTGAAATAGCGCAGAAAACCCCGACAACAAATCCAGTTTCGTCAGCACGAGGTAGACGGGCAACCGACAGTGAAGTTGTTGGCGAACCTCCTGGAAACGACTGCGGAGCAACTGTAAAAGCTGCTCCCGACGGACTTTATTGGCCGTCAACAAATCGGTGAGATCGATCGTCAGGATAATGCCGTTGAGCGGCTGGCGCGCTCGTTGTTGCAACAACCAGCCCAGCCAGTGTTCCCGCAATCGACGTTGTAACAGGTCATCATCTCCGCTCGCAATTAGCACACCGTCAATGTCAAAAATGACAGCTTGTTTGCCAACATGTGGCGTAATAGCCACTCGCTGTTCTGCACTACGCGAACTCTCCGGGGTATAGAGAATATCGGACGGGAATCCTTCCCTGACTAGTGTGGTTTTACCACTCTGGCGCGGCCCAATAACCATGTACCATGGGCGTTGCCACAGATAATGTCGGCTATCAAGATGACGTTGAAAACGCAACAGCCAGCGATCCAGATAACGTTGTTGATAGTTAATCTCCTGGACCAGCGGATCCTGCGCCTCCTGACGTTGTTCCTTCTGCTGCTTTTCTATCTGTTGCAGTCGCTTCATGACTCTTACCGTGAGCCACACCAGCATTATCAGCCCCCATATCGCCGTCGCCAGCCAGCGATTCGTCAGCGGTTTAAGCCATGACTCGCCATACAGCGTCCACGCTGGGCCCTTCCACCAAATCCATACCAGTAGAAAAATCCATGCCAGTGCCAGCAACCAGCCTGCGGACACGGTCAGTCGGGGCATTGCTGGCCTGAACAATGATTTCAGCCCGGTAAAAATGCGGGGCGTCGGTATTCTGAACACAAAAGCTCCTTGTTATTCTTTTATCTGTTCTTCCAGATGTTGCAGCAATGCAGGTTCCCACTCCGCCAGCGAAATATGGCACGCTGACTGATACAATGTGCCGTAATGCTGGCGCGCCAGTTGTTTCAGTCCGGTGGCTTCAAGCATTTGAGCCCCAAGCCATTCACGATAAAACCGCGTACGTAGTTCGCCCTCGGGCTGCTGTTCAAGCAAATGCAAGGCCGCTTCCAGCCCCTGTTCTTCAAAACACTGCCAGACCAGACGGGTATCTTCGTTCGCTGAAATTTCGACTGTTGCCGGTGTTACGACAGGAATGTTCTCCAGCCACTGCCGGGTGGTATCGTTAATAAAAAAAGTGCGATCGCTGAATTTCAATGCTGACAGACCCGGCAGACGTTGCAGGAAGCGGCTCGCTTCATCACGGATTGCGTCTGCAATATCGGTATGTCCAAGTTGTTGTGCGATACGGGCAGAGAGATGGTGACCGTCCAGCCAGTATGGTGCCCGCAACAGGCTTTGTTCCACCTGCTGCCAGAGCGTGATATCGGCATTATTCAATCGATTCTGGTAGTCTGCGACCATGTCTGCAGAAACCGCTGCCAGCGGAGTGCGTCCATCAGCTTCAGACTGCGGTGTGCTGGAAATGGATTGCCATAGCGCATGGCGGCGCAAGCGATACCCCTGAGGTGACTCCGGGTGACGTTCGCAAAGAATTTCTGCCACCTTCAACAAGGTCTCGCGCCAGGCTTTATCATCGTGGCTATTAACACTCACAGTCGGAGCGGGTGCTATGGGAGCACCAGGCTGTGCTGCAACAGGAGTTGCAACTGCTGGACTTGTTACTGTTGCCGGTGCAGCATCCTGAAAAGCATGTCGATACAATATCGCCAGCTCATCAGTTGCTTGCGCCAGTGCTGACGCTTCATGCGCTTGCCAGAGTTGCGCCAGCCTGGCAAGCTCACCCAGTAATGCATCCCGCTGTGTTGCATTTGCAGCCGTAGTGAACCCGTCAATCCCCTTCTCAAAACGTTTCAGTATCTGATCGGCAAACCGCTTCTTCTGCGTAGCATTCTGTGGCCAGGCAGTCAGCCAGAAATGCTCGACATACAACGCCAGAAGCCGTACGGCCAGAAGATGGTCGCCAGTATGCTGTAGGGTGCGCAACAGATGTGCCAGAAGACGTACATCCTTACTTTCTGAAGCCAAAAGCTGGAGTCCATGGCGTTGAAGCTCAGGTAAATCAAGCTGATTATGCGCGAGTGCCCCCAGCTTAACGATTTCACTCTCAATAAATTCCCAGTGAGGATTGTCGTCACTCAGCGCGCAGGATTGTTTCTCTTCCGGCAGCGCCTCAAGCAAGTGTGAAATCCAGATGTCAGGGTTGTGTAGATCCATAGAGTGCGCTCCTTATTCCCCGGCCCAGTGGCAGGTTTTCCGTAGCGGTGCAATCGCCTGCGACAGCCCGTCGACAGTAAAAGTGAGCTTACCGGCAGCACCTTCAGTACCCAGATCAACGGTGAATACTTTTGCTCCGAAAAGTTGTTTGATCTCATCAATACCCGCTAACCCACGACTGGATTCCAGAAGCATGCCGTTTTCCCGGACAAACCAGCGGCTGCGGAATTGACGTCCATCGACATTCAGTACCACGGGAATATCGTTTTCTTTACGCGCCTGCATCAGCGCCACCTGCATACGGGTAATATTGTCAACGCAACTGAACATCAGTACAGGGCGCGGTGGCAGGTTGCCAATTGCTGGCGTGGTGATCACCACAACAGGACGCTCCCCTTCCGTTTGCGTGACAAGTAGCGTGGTGGTGGCGCCGATTCGCTGCTTCTCCTGCTCGACAGCCCGTTGCCATGCCTCCCCTGAATAACGTGCTTTAATCAGTGCGCCACCAAAATCATTCTCTTGCTCAGGGGTAAGAACATGGTCGTAGCAAGCGAGACGCTCCAGCGCAGCAGCCTCTTTCCGACAGATACTCATGGCTTGTAACGTCGCCTGCCCGTCTGGTTCAACGGGTGGCACATTCCCGGCGAATACCGGTGTCGTTATCAACACCATGCTAAGCAACCATCGAATGGCATCACTCATAACGCACCTTCGCTCAACGGCTCTGGCATGTCAGCATCTTCGATATCAGCGGTAAACGTACCGTCTTTTGCAGAAACCCGGATGCGGGCAATTGCCGTATTAGCTGCCATTTTCTGCAATAGCAAAAGCGACAGCGGCGGCAACATTTCACCGTCGATGATCGACTCCAGCATGCGGGCACCATTCTCTCCACGTGTTACGCGCTGCATGATTTCATCTGTTACTGCCTGCGTTATTTCAACCTCGGAGCCAAAACGAGAACGCAATACGCTGTCCAGACGAGCCAGCTTCGCCGCAATAATGGTGGCGATGGTCTCCTTCGATAGCGGCAGCCAGGGGATTACCTCCATGCGTGCCAGTAGTGCCGGTTTAAAGAAGTCAGCCAGAACCGGATACAGTGCTTCATATATAGTCTCCGGGGATTCAGCACGTTCAACGATGACCTGGTATCCGAGATTAGAGGTGAGGAAAAAAAGAATATTTTTGCAGTCAATGAGACGACCTTCGCCATCTGCCATTTCGCCTTTGTCGAATGCCTGATAAAACAGATTGAGCACATCCGGATGCGCTTTCTCAACTTCATCGAGCAATACCACCGAATACGGTTTCTGCCGGATTGCCTCGGTCAACACGCCCCCCTCGCCATAGCCGACATAGCCTGGCGGAGAACCGATTAATCTCGAGACGGTATGTTTCTCCTGAAATTCCGACATGTTGATAGTGGTAAGGTACTGCCGTCCTCCATAGAGTAAATCCGCGAGTTGCAGTACGGTTTCAGTTTTCCCCACACCGCTTGGCCCCACTAACAGGAATGCGCCGAGCGGGCGTCCTGGCCGGCGTAAATCAGCCCGGGCAGTTAAAAGATGTTTATGGAGGTGGCTAATCGCCAGGGTCTGGCCTTTGATCACTTTGCCCAACCATTGGGGCAAATCTGTAATCACCGACATTTCATTTTGCGACAGGCGATTGAGCGGCACACCTGTCCATTCAGCGATCACCGCAGCGATTTGCTTTTTATCAACGTGCGGTGAGACCAGACACTGTTCATCATGTAACGTATTAAGTTGCGCGGTCAGTGTCACCAGCTGCTCGGAGGTAGCGATGTTTGATGCACCTTCTGTATCGCTCAACAGCGTCTTGCGTAATGCAATGATTTCCTGCACCAGCGATTGCTGCTGATGCCAGGCGTCTTCCAGCGTCTGTAACGCCAGTTGTGTTGATTCATACTGCTCGTGAAGCGCTTCCAGGCGTGATGCATCGGTACGTAATCCGATGCGCATCTCTCGTTCAAGCTGACGAATTTCCGCTTCGTATTGATGACACTCTGTGCTCAGCGCCGAAATTTGCTTCGGTGGTGAAGAGAGGTTAATTGCGACACGGGCGCAAGCCGTATCCAGCACATCAATCGCTTTATCCGGCAACTGACGACCAGAAAGATAACGTTCACTCAGCGTTGCAGCAGCCTGTAAGGCATCATCATCGATTAGCACGCCATGGGATTGTTCATAAACGGCCGAAAGACCGCGCAGAATGATAGTTGCATCCGCGGCATTCGGTTCACTCACCTTCACAAGCTGGAAACGGCGTGACAAAGCGGCATCTTTCTCGAAATACTTTTTGTATTCACTCCATGTCGTGGCAGCAATGGTTTTTAGTTCACCGCGAGCCAGCGCTGGTTTCAGCAGATTCGAAACATCCAGGCCGCCTTGCTGATTACCCGCCCCAATCAGAGTATGCGCCTCGTCGATAAATAAAATGATGGGTTTGGGTGACTGAATCACCTCCGCCATCAGCCCCTTAAAGCGTTTTTCGAACTCGCCTTTCACCGATGCGCCGGCCTGTAATGCTCCTAAGTCCAGGGTCATAATGTCAGTGTCACGCAGTTTATCCGGCACCCTTCCCGCGATGATCCGCAAAGCAAGCCCTTCAATTAGCGCACTTTTCCCTACACCGGCCTCACCAACCACCACAGGGTTATTTTTGCGACGGCGACAGAGAATATCGATCATCAGATCGATTTCGTTATCACGGCACAAAACCGGATCAAGCCTGCCGTGGCGGGCATCGGCAGTCATGTTTTTCGCATAACGCGCAAGCAAGCTATCATCACCATTCGTGGTCATCACAGACGGATGCTCTCCCTCATGCAGTACGACAGATTCTGCCGAGGTCTGTGTCCATTGGTTAAAATCCTGCTGCAGACGATCGCGGTTAATAGCCGTCAAAAGTCTTGCTGCCTGCGAAGACACATAACGCTGCGGAGTGTGCAGAAGCGCCAGTAACAGGACGCCTCCACGGAGATCCGTCATTTGCATCTCCGCTGAAGCCAACAACCACGCATCTTTTAGCCACTCGACCAACATGGGGGAGAATGCCGGGTAAGCGTCTACCTGCCGGGTGGTGGCATAGTTTTCGACTGTCAGCGCCTGGCGCAGCATATCTGTGGCGATTTCCGCCTGCTCAGCAATGACACGAAGATCGCTACGCGGAATAGCAAGCATTTGCAGTAATACATGGCTCACCGTAATTTCGCTTGCCTGTTGACTCATGCACTCAGCCGCCGCCATCTCCAGTGCCTGTTTCGTGAAGGTATTAAGGCGGTTAACCAGCATCGGCAAATCAATTTGAATCATGGGGTATCCTTACCTGGCGAGAAGCCGGTTTAGCTGGTGGAGAATGTCCTGAGTTTGAGCATCAAGGCGCAACAGATAAAAGAAGTAAATCAGCATCAGCAATGTGAGCCCGCCCAACAGAATATGTTTAATCGTCAGGCGTTTTATGAGTTGATAGCGACCGTCCTGTCTTTTTTGGTCCAGATGCAATAGCGGAAATGGTGCCTCACCGCGAAGCGGATACAGAACATGGTGCAAACGGCGGTAAATCTGTTCAAATTCATCCAGACTATGTTGCGCAACTTTGTAACGACCGCGAAAACCGATGGAAAAGCAGAGGAACAGGAATTCCAGCAAATCCTGATAACGTTTTGGTTCGCGCATCAGACGTTCAAGCAGAATGAAAACTTTTTCGCCTCCCCATGCCTCGTTGTGGAAATGCACCAGTAATGACTGCTTTATCCATTCGTTTTTGTTCGACCAGCCATTCCCCAATGCCGCCTCATCAATAAACGTACAAAGGATGTAGCGGAACGAGACGATGACACCGGGCTCATACCCCTGCTCCTGAAGAAGCTGTTCTACCGCCTGCACGTCAGTCACAACCTGCGCGAAAAGATGTTCTGGCATAGCATGACTATTCATAGTGGTCAGTCGCATCACCATACCCAGCAGCGGTGTAGCGGCATCAATCATCGGATTCAGACTATTGCCACGAAGCACCAGTCGATACTGGCGATGGACGCCTTCCTCTGCCAGTTCAGGAGAAAAGGCACTAAACCGTTCTGGCGAGTCTTCTGTTACCGGAACGCGGCTGCTGTCATGGGAAAAGGCAAACTGCTCGCTCATGGTCTTAACCCCTGATCGCCCACAGTTGCATATCCAGATCCGGGAAGGTGCCGGAAATATGCATCGCCAGTGCCCCAGCCTTCACAACGTCCTGCCATGTCGCTGCCCCCTTTTCCAGTTCGAAATAGACATAGCCGTCGTGATACGGCAACTGGCGCGGGGCAGCAGGAAGCGGTCGCAACGGAATACCCGGCACCTGCACGCTGACCATATTGCGGATTTTGTCGGTCGCCGCGATCTTTGACTGCTGGGTAAATTGAAGGATTAGCTGGTTATGCGGCATCCGCGCACGAACGGCCAGTACAAACACCCCGGATTGCAGGAGTTCCGGTTCGTTGATCGTCGCGAGGTAAATACCTTCGGTGAAAATCAGCGGCAGGTTTTGCGCGCGAGGTCGCAGAACGATATTTAACGCTCGTCGCAATTCAGGGATGACCGTTTTGAATGACTGCGTGAGATCACGATGATCATAAGGCTCAACGGTACAAGGAAGACGACTGGTTTCTGTAAACGTCATCAATTCACCCAGTACACGGATTAAATCGAGGTAAAACGCTTGTGGGTGCAGAATGCGCAGACTGGCCAAATGCGAAAAGTGCATCTGATATCGATTAAGCATCTGTAACATCATAAATTCTGCAACATCTGCAATACCACTTTGCTCCGGAGAACCTATACGTTTAGCCAGATCGGCGGCACGGGTGACAATAAGCCCCTGCACTTCTCCAACAAACCGCTCCAGTGCCGTGCTGACGCGGACAGTCTGGCAAGTTGGGATGAAACTTTCGTCCAGCGCCAGCGCGCCGCCGGACAACTGGCTGCGAATACGGCACAACGGTAATACCGCCATCGCGCTGAGATCGTCTGAACCGCTGACAATTTTCGGTACCAGTTGGCCGAGCGAGAGCGGTTGTACGTCGCCGCCATCCGTATGCAAATCACGGACGTCAGTCAGGGTAAGTTGGTAGCGCTCGGAGCTTTGCCCTGCGCTACGTAATCCTTTAATTTCATTGATAACGTCGCTAATGACCGGTAACGCGAGATAAATATCATGGCTTTCGGGCGTTGCCAGCTCGTCTGGCTGAAAAGGCGCTGGCAGCAAATCCTGATCAGGAATGCGGAACACGGTCCCGTCTGGCATGCAACCCGATGCCCGGTTAATCATGATTTTACCCTGTGCGAGCAGCTCTTCATTGATTGACAGTTCGGTAAATCCCCAGGCAAAATTTTCCAGCGCCCCCAATCGCTCACTCAGGATATAGTCGCTATGGCGCTGCTGTTGTTGAAAATGCTGTGGCAGAGCAAACAGGCCTTCCTGCCAAATCACTCTGTTTTTCATTGCTGCCATGGTCAGTCGTCCTCTTTTTTTATCTCAATGCTGTTTTGCCGCACATGAACCAGCAGGCGGTAACGATGCCCGGTTCCTTCTACCGATGCTGTTTGTTTCCATTCACTGGTCTGGTCGTCAGAAAAATAAGCCACGACACCGATAAACTGTGTTTTTCCGTCCAGCTTCACTGGTGGTTGGGTTTTGATGGTGTCCGGGAGAAGGGTAAAGTCCTGATGTTCGATATAGTTTTTTCCGAGAACATCAGGCAATGGCGTGGTGGCTATCTGGTCGTAATCAGCAGATTGCAGTTTTGAGTCATCACTCAGGTAGACCAGTTGAACATCAACAGGAGCAGGTTCTCCGTCACTATTGATATTACTATCCTGCTCAGTAAGTAGGGTGACGGTAAGTTCCGAAGGTTGTTCTGCCAGGGAGCCCACCTGAACGTCAGGATCGCTGATAACCTGGCCAATTTTTTTCGCCGTTTCGCAGCCAGTTAACATAGCCATCATCAGGATGCTGACCAGAAACATCTTCAGCGTCATGCTTCCAGCTCCCGCTGTTTCTCACGCAATACCCGGTCATACACCTGGGCATACACTTCATTAAACAGCATGGCGAAACCCTGCTGACGATCGGATGCCAGCTCTTCGTAATAGTGGCTGTACATCCGCCAGGCTCCTGCATCATCCAGTTCGCGTCGCAACTCATGGCTACGACGATACTGTACAAACCGACGCTTCAGGTTCTGCGGCGAGAAGGCATCAAGCATCACCCGCAACGCTTCGGAAATGGCGGCGCGATTGGCTTCTTCATGATGGCGGACATTGCGCAGGCTCTCGCGAATAGCCGCAGGTGCCGCCAGATATACCGGACTCTTTCCCTCAGCAAACATCACTTCCAGCGCCGTGGCGTAATCAAGATTCAGGCGCAATGGGTTATCTTCCAGCGGGCGCAGATGCTTATCTGACAGGCTGTTCTGGCTGAGCTGGAGATCGAGCAGTCCTTGAATGGCGGCCTGAAGCGCGCGTCCTGATTCCTCCAGAAAGGCATCTGCGTCCTGAGTATTTTGTACACTGAGCGAACTGCCTAAGCCACGCAGCAACGGTGTTACAGCAAGGTGTTTATGCGCCATGTCTGCCAGCGAGGTCTCGTCGTCCTGCGGATCGGCGTACACCGGTGGCAGATCCATAAATGGGTTGTCGATTCCCCCGTTCGCCTTTAGATCGGACAACGGCACCGTGCGCTGTTGTAGAGAGGCCGCAGAAAACTGTGTCAGGCTCTCGGTCTGAAGTACCTGAAGAGGGTCAGCCGAGAAACCATTGACCACGGTAGGCGTCAGTTGATGACGGTGCTGCATACCTGGATATTCGGGTTGACCGTCCGTAGATATCAGTGCCTCAGCCAGACTATCGCGACGTGTAACAATGCTCTCGGGGGTCGCCATCTGCTCGTCATAGCTGATGCGTTTTCCTTCATGCAGAAAGACTTTTAACGCCAGCGCGCCAAGGCTGATTTCATCACCCTGGCACAGGCGCACCAGTCCGGCGTCGGTAGTTACGGGGGCCAGATTGATCATTAATCCCGGCATCAGGCTACGTAAACAGAATGCACCGTCATGCTGGACAATCTCGCAGGCACGGCCAGCAATAGAACCTGCCCGGTCCTGTACCGGCCAGTGGCACTCGCCGGCATGACCAATATCCCCGCCGTCTGCAGAGAATAGGCATTTCGCGGCACGACCGCTTTCCAGTTCGTTGCCATTCATCACCTGTAACGTCAGTGATACATTATTATGTTGTTGTTTTTCATCAACCACGGACTGCTCCATTAAATTATTCCCTGATGTGGAGGGTGACGGAAGGTGGAACCTTCGGCTGACCAATGAAGCTGGTTCTTCCCAGGCATGTGCTGGATCTCTCCCCGAGCCGCATCCCTTTTGCCTGATCCGGTGCCAGACACAGCTGTAAGTCCCAGGCAAATTGGTCGCGCAATAAAAAAGCGATGAACATTTTCAGCGCCTGATGATTTTCGCCATCCGGCAAAAATGACAGATAACGCATCATCGACAGGTCACCAATCTGCAGCAGGAATTTGCCGCTACGATCCGGTACCCGCGCGCCCAGCGTAAAATTGACACCTAACACCGACTTACCTGGAATATGCCCTGCGGTTTTCTTCTTTGGTGTGCGCTCACCAAGCCGGTTCTGCTCAAATGGCGTAATGGCAACCCAGCGCAATTGCCAGCTTTTGATAGCAACCACCGGGAGATCGAAACAGTGCGAGACCAGGTTGCAGATGACCTCCGGCGCACGCCCCGGCGTTGCCAGCACACCAGCGTAGGCCAGCATTTTGCTGTGATTAATGGCAAGCCTGTCGCGGATACTCTGGCTCCCCAACCCTACAAGGGCATACATACGCTGCGAAAAATGATCTGTGCCGCCGTTGCGAAAACAGATGTAATAGCGATACTTGCGCCAGGCGTGATACACAAACTGCGTCCAACGGTGGCTAAATAGATCGAGGAAGTCTTTTAATCCCTCTTCATTTTGGGCGGACTCCAGCGCCATCCGATCCAGGTAATAGCCCGGTAACGGCGACTGGCTACCAGATAAGCCAAGAAATTTTGTGGTCAGGGAAAACTGCCCGGTATCGTTGCGTTCGAGCGTGCTTAAATCACTACCCGGGAAGGCGAGACTGGCGTCAGATTTGAAAAGCACCACTTCCTTTCCTGGCTCGGTTCGCAGTGATGGCTCACGTCCGGAATCACCATGGCGTCGATACAACGATTCCAGCAACATGCAAAAATTCATACTGCGCACGTCTGCCGGTAGCGCTTCCTGCTGCGCTACATCAAGGCGTGTTGGCCGCTGCTTTGCCATTCCCATTCCTCCTGACTCTCCGTGTTGATAATTTTCAGACAGTGGAACGAGTTGATGCTGGCATACAGAGAGAAAAATGCTGACAACACCGCTCCCAGCAGGTACACCTCACCCTCGCAGACAAACGGCGCGGGGTTAATCCATAGTGTCGTGGCGAGCCCTCTGGCTGGAACGCCCTTGAACAATCTGTCCACTGGCCTGGTTTCCATCTTCTCAATGGCATCAAGCTTTTGTCGGGAAAGCCTGGCCTGCTGTGGGTGGTGGACACCTGGGAGATCAAAGGTGCGAAGAATTTGTACCAGTACGTCCCGATCCAGCAGGGAGAGGTAATTCAGGTTCATGCTGGAAATAAGCGACCAGTGCATATCGCCGTCCGTGACGGGGTACAATGGTCGTGTTGGACGAGTGACGTTACTAAAAGAAGCAACGGCTGGATTTTTGCCAATAGCGACGCAAATGTCGCCGGTATGCAGCTCTGCGGGTAACATCTGGTTGGTACAGACCAATGATGCAGTGACGACTTCTCCTTTCAATCGGGAAATCCCCGGTTCGCTGCCATCGGCATGGACAAAAGCAATCGCGTGATCAAGACCTTGATGGAACAGGGATGTTTTTGTCCGATGATGCCAGTACACCACCTCGCGCTGGCGGCTGTATTCAATCTGATGATTGAAACTTTCAAATTCTGGCCAGGTCCGGGTTTTATTACCCCGTTCTGAAGGCCGGTCTGAAACCTGAAGACTGCTGGATACCGATGCCACCTGGAAAATATCGTAAGCATCCGGTTGTTTATGGCTGGCACGTAGCGGATACTGAGTTGCGCTACCATCGGGTCTGACGGGTTCTGCGTGATGGACAAACAGGTTGACGGCAGGCGTACAATAAAGTCGCAATGAATTGCGACGCAGCTTAATATCAACTGGCAGAGGCTGGTTAAAACGCAGCCGTAACGTGAAGGTATTAGCCGGAAAATCCTCCGGCAACGGAGGAACATCCCGGAGATGAAAGAAAAAGAAACTCTCAAGATAACAAAAATATTCCTGGAGGACCCGGTAACCATTGTGGACGTTTTTCGGCCACGGCAACAACGCATCGCCACGTTCAAACCCTGCAGCCTCCAGCCATAAATCAGGTAACTGGATCTTACATTCTCCAGCAATGAGTTCGGCGTCGCTCAGTCGTTCGCTGAACCACAAATACAATTGATGGCGAGTATAGTCATCTTCATTTCCCAGCCAGAAAGTAAGCTTATTGAGATCCAGAGCGCGAAGGGAAATACCCGCTGCTGCGACAAAATGGACATCAATGACGCCTTCTTTAAGGGTGCTACTATTACAGACATCCTTTATTTGCACAGGCTGCAACCAGACATCTCGCGCCAGAGTGAAATGGCAAACGGGAGGCAAAGTGTCCTCGCTCTCAGCCAGTGCCCCTTTTCCAGGCGATAGCGAACCATGTACAGTTCGTGATCTGATCAATTCATTACGGCAAACCTGAACAGGCGCATTGAGTCGGTTTTTGGGTTGGTATTCAATCACTGTCATGGCAGGAACAGGACGGAGATAATTAGGCCAAAGCATTCTGATAATACCGTGCGTAAACTCCGGAAACTCATCTTCGAGTTTTTGCCGTAGTCCACCAGAAAGGAAGGCAAATGCCTCCATCAAACGCTCTACATCAGGGTCCCCTGCCTTTTCAGACAAAAAACGGGCCAGATGTGGCTTTTCTTCTGCCAGCAACTTGCCCAACTGACGAAGATAATCCAACTCTTCCCGATAGTAACGTTCTTCAAAAGCCATGATGTTTATTCCACCTGAAAGTGCTGATGGCTATCCAGCAGAATGTCAAACTCCAGGACATCAACTGCATCTTCAAAATCCACCTGAGCCAAAATGTGAAAACGTAACTCCAGTGAGCAGTAGCCATCCAATATGGCTGCAGTCACAACTGCATTCGCGATACGGGGCTCATACCGAAGGATGCAATCATGCAGCCTCCGCCCTATTTCATGACGGAAATCGCGGGAAACGAGAGCTTCATCATTTAAATCAGCAATCCCCAACTCGGGGGAGCCGCAACAACTACCAGAACGGGTATTGAGGATGTTTTGCAGGTTCTGCATGATGGAGCGCAGTAACACCATTTTCGGTTTCCGACGAGGCGACAACGTAGCCGCATCGCTGATACGTTCAAATAAGCTTCCCCCAATACCCCGCTCCATCTCGATAGTTACTCCCTGTCCAGACGCCCAACCAGAGACAGGTCGAAGCTGGCTCCCATATATTTGAAGTGGGGTCGAACAGAGAGTGCAACCTGATACCACCCCGGTTCACCTTCAACGTCCAGCACCTCGATCTTCGCCTGACGTAGTGGTTTACGGCTGCGGACTTCTGCCGGTGGGTTTTCCTGATCAGCAACATATTGACGGATCCAGGTATTCAGCTCGCGTTCGAGATCGCCACGCTCTTTCCATGAGCCAATCTGCTCGCGTTGCAACACTTTGATGTAATGCGCCAGGCGGCTGATGATGAAGAGATAGGGTAGTTGCGTCCCCAATTTGTAGTTGGTTTCGGCTTCTTTTCCTTCTGGCGTATTCGGAAATACTTTGGGCTTTTGTACAGAGTTAGCAGAAAAGAAGGCGGCGTTATCACTGCCCTTACGCATGGTAAGCGTGATAAAACCTTCTTCAGCCAGTTCGAACTCGCGGCGATCAGTAATCAGCACTTCTGTTGGAATTTTCGCCTGCAACTGCCCCATGGCTTCGTACAGATGTACCGGCAGGTCCTTAACCGCTCCGCCGTTTTGCGGACCAACGATGTTTGGACACCAGCGGTATTTCGCAAAACTCTCCGCCATATTTGAGGCCAACAAAAATGCTGTGTTACCCCAGAGATAATCTTCGTGATTGCAACTGACATCTTCACGATAGTTAAAGCTTTTTACCGGGTTTTCCCCGGGGGCATAGGGCTGACGCAGCAGGAAACGTGGTGCGGTAAGGCCGAGATAACGGGAATCTTCGGATTCACGAAGGGCGCGCCATTTGCTATAAGCCGGACCTTCAAAAATAGCGCCAGGATCTTTTATCCCTGGCAATTCAGCCCAGGTATCCAGACCGAAAAACTCAGCAGAGACTGATGAGAGGAAGGGGGCGTGAGCCATCGCGCTAACGGTGCTGATATATTTCAGCAGTTTCATATCTGCTGCGGTGTTTTTAAACGCATAGTTTCCAATAATCGCTGCGACAGGTTCACCGCCAAATTGACCGTAGCCGCTGGAGTAGACGTGTTTATAAAATCCGGACTGGGTAATTTCTGGTGCAAACTCGAAATCGTCGAACAGTTCCTCTTGAGTGGCATGCACGACACAGATTTTGATGTTTTCCCGTGTATCTGCTCGTTCCACCAGTAGTTTCAGCGAACGCAAAAATGATTCCAGCTCCTGAAATTCCGGAGAGTGGATGATGAGATCCATCTGCCGACCCATGCGCTCGTCGATGTCTGCAATCATGGTATTAACAGCGAGAATATCGATCGGCTCAGCATCGTTGTCGCTTTGCAACAGGGCTGAAATAAAGGCAGTAACGCCATGACGCGCAATATCGTAACTTTCAGAATCGGGTTGAAACCGGGTTTGCGACATAATTTCATCCAGCAGGGATGAGGTAGCCGCTGGTGTGGCGCTGACCGGAGCAAGTTCTTCCTGTTGAGACATACTGAAATCCTTGTACAAAGTTATTTCTGACTGGCGAGACCCAGCTCCTGAATCAGCTGCTCGCGGGTTTCTTCGTTATCCAGCAGCGCCTGAAGTTGGGCGCGGAAAGACGGAATATTGCCCATTGGCCCTTTCAGCGCGACCAGCGCTTCACGCAGCTCCAGTAGTTTTTTCAACTCCGGTACCTGAGCGGCGATATTATCTGGCGAAAGATCGGTCATGGATTTCACCCTGAGATTGATATCCATCCGCGCACCGGGGATTTCGTTGAGCACCGACGGCGTGGTGAAACCCCGGCGGATATCCGATTCGGCAATGACAGCATCGAAATTGTTTTTGTTAATGGAAACAGGCTGGCGTTCATCCAGTGGAGTATCGTCCGCTTTACCTTTCAGATTTCCCGTCACCAGCAAATTAAGTGGTAATTCCACTTCTGCTGTCTGGCCATCCGTTTTGGGGACGTAGCGGATATTAATTCGTTCTTTCGGGGCGATACTGCCTTGTTTATTGGTACTCATTGATATATTCCATCGGGTTAAGTGAATGCATCCCATTCAGACCATTTAAAGAAACCCCTCTCACCATACAAGCAATGAATATCACCTCAATGATAATAAAAAAATACAGGGTTATCTTTGATGCATATGATATGCAGAGAAAAACAATTTTATAAATTCCGCTTCCGAACTTTTAACAAGCACGATATGCTTAGGAGCCCTTAAAAACTTGATAAGCATATAGATAAAAACCGGACAACCAGTAGAACTGGTTGTTACTTATCAATCAAAATTAAATATTTCAAAAAAACATACTTCTTCATCAAGATATCCACTTCAACAATAATAAAAAGGCAAAGCACAAATAAATGACGTTTTTCATTCATCAAGAGAATAAACACTCAATAAAACCAAAGCACATCCGATTTCATACATCCATACCGATGGATTAAAAAAAATTTCGTGTGAACATATAGATATCCTGACCATCAGGAATTGACGAAGACAACTATATATACGTACACACTAAGAAAAGGAGTTAATCATGCCAACACCCTGTTATATATCGATCAAAGGACAGACTCAGGGGCTAATCACTGATCGGGCATTTACAGCAGAATCCGTGGGCAATATCTACGTACAAGGACATGAAGACGAAATGCTGGTACAGGAATTCAAGCATAACGTCACCGTGCCGACCGACCCACAATCAGGGCAGCCTAGCGGTCAACGCGCCCATAAGCCATTTATTTTTACCGTCGCCCTGAACAAAGCAGTACCGCTGCTGTACAACGCACTGGCGTCCGGAGAAATGCTGCCGACCACAGAACTGCACTGGTATCGTACGTCTATTGAAGGCAAACAGGAGCACTTCTTCACGACTCGCCTGACAGACTCCACCATTGTGGATATCGACTGCCATATGCCGCACTGTCAGGACGACACGAAACGCGAGTTCACGCAACTGATTCAGGTATCGCTGGCTTACCGTAAAATCGAGTGGGAACACGTTTCCGCAGGGACATCAGGAGCCGACGACTGGCGTGCGCCGCTGGAAGCATAAAACAGAACTGCAGCATTCTGCCTGGGGTGGAATGCTGTTTTTTATATTTGGTGAGAACCAAATACCAAACTAACGGATAGTAACGTTTAAACATCGGGAGATGGTGGATGCCGGATACTTACAACACCGCGCCCGGTCTCAAATCCCCATTTCTGTCAGCCAGTCGCCTTTGAAGATAACTTCATGATGCAGCGTTTATAACGGAAGCGGTAATGACAGAATTTTAAGGCAGTTGTATGGTGACCCAGTGTCAGGGCACATAGTAAATAGTACGGATTAACCCTCTGTTAAATAAATGAAATGTAGTAGCCGTGAAGCGGATAACGGTGCGGGCGGTAGCGTGTCAAAATGATGGCAATAATTCCCTGCATAGTCTGAACCGTACAGAAGATGTAATGCAGGGAAACTGGCCACACCACCTGGACGGGCAGAGCAGTTGGTTACCTACCCGCAGCCATTACTTATCCTTAAGACGAAAAATCAGTTTCAACAGGCAGTAAATTCGATGTCGCCACCACACACTGCTGCGGATAGTGCGCCTGAAAGTAACTTCGAAGAAACTCGACGGTGGTACGGATTTTTGCCGATGTCGCCAGCCGGGAAACATACACGGCCCAGATGTTAGCGGGTTGATAGCAGTCCGGCAGGATATGCACCAGATGGCCGCTGGCAATGTTGTCACTCACATCCCACCAGGAACGCAGCGCGATCCCCTGCCCGTCCAGGCACCACTGATGCACAATTTCACCGTGATTCGATGACAGCGCGCCGGTCACCTTTATAGAGCGTACCCCCTCTTTACTGTGCAGTTGCCACACGCCGAACGGATGATCGCGTTCTTTGATCACCAGACAGGGCAGCGCCGCGAGATCGCTCAGTTGCTTTGGCATACCATGACGGGCAACAAAATCCGGTGAAGCGCAGAGAATACGATGATTATTTGCCAGCTTGCGAGCAATGAGATTAGGCGCGATATCATCACCAATGCGAATATCCAGATCCACACCTTCATTCACCAGATCCACCAGCCGGTCTTCCACATCAAAGCGTAATTCCAGTTGAGGGTACTGTCTGGCCAGCGCCGATAATGCCGGAGCCACCACACGGCGACCAAACCCGAAACTGCTGATGATACGCAGCGTCCCCTGCGGGATTTGCCGCACATCGGACAGCTCATCCATCATCTGATCCACATCCTGAAGTATGCGCTGCGCCCATTCGTAGATGCGCTCGCCCTCCTCGGTGATCGTGACGCGACGCGTTGTCCGGTGCAGTAGCACCACGTTCAGCGTCTGTTCCAGTAGTGCAACCCGCTTGCTGACAAAGGCCGGTGAAACACCTAACTCTTCTGCCGCCGCGGCAAATCCTGCCCGGCGGGCCACCAGCATAAACACGCGTAAATCATTCAGCAGCGGGAGATTATTCATGATCTGTGTTTTATGTTTCACCAGTTAGCAGGATTAATGATGAATCAGTCAATTATAGGATAGAGAGGAAGTCAATTTTCATCACTGATAAGTGAGAGCTGATATGAAGAAAACCTATCGTATTGCCGCTATTCCTGGGGATGGTATTGGTAAAGAAGTCCTGCCAGAAGGCATTCGCGTGTTGCAGGCGGCCGCCGAACACTGGGATCTGTCGCTCAGTTTTGAACAGATCGAATGGGCCAGCTGTGAGTATTATTTGCAACACGGCAAAATGATGCCTGACGACTGGCATGCGAAGCTTAAGGATTTTGATGCCATTTATTTTGGCGCCGTCGGCTGGCCGGACACCGTACCCGATCATGTTTCCCTGTGGGGTTCGCTGTTGAAGTTTCGTCGCGAGTTCGATCAGTACGTCAACCTCCGTCCGGTGCGTCTGTTTCCCGGCGTGCCCTGCCCGCTGGCAGGTAAGCAGGCGGGTGATATTGATTTCTATGTCGTGCGCGAAAATACTGAAGGGGAATATTCTTCGCTGGGCGGGCGTGTTAATCCGGGTACCGAGCATGAAGTGGTGATTCAGGAATCCGTATTTACCCGACGTGGCGTGGATCGTATCCTGCGTTACGCTTTTGAACTGGCGCAGAGCCGTCCTCGCAAGTTACTGACTTCAGCCACGAAATCTAACGGACTGGCAATCAGCATGCCTTACTGGGATGAACGTGTTGAAGCCATGGCAAACCATTACCCGGACATTCGCTGGGATAAACAGCATATCGATGTGTTATGCGCGCGTTTTGTCCTGCAGCCGGAACGTTTTGACGTGGTTGTCGCGTCGAATCTGTTTGGCGATATTCTTTCCGATCTCGGCCCGGCCTGTACGGGGACGATTGGCATCGCGCCGTCTGCCAACCTCAACCCACAGCGCACCTTTCCGTCATTGTTCGAACCGGTTCATGGTTCCGCGCCGGACATCTATGGCAAGAATATTGCCAACCCTATCGCCACTATCTGGGCCGGTGCGATGATGCTCGACTTCCTTGGAGAGGGTAACGAACGTTACCACGCGGCTCACAATGGCATTTTAGACGCCATTGAGCAGACCATTGCCAGTGGCCCCAAAACGCCGGATATGAAAGGCCAGGCCTCAACACAGCAGGTCGGAGATGCCATCTGCAAGGCCATTCAAAGTAAACGACGGATACTGGATTGCTAATCTTATGAGGGCAGAGCAACCTGGTATGTGGCGCCCTCAAAAACAACACACAGTTAACATTTCAATAAACAAAATTTGACATAAACCTCCCTTTCCCGGCTGTATATACAGGCAAATACAATACAACCATAACAACCATTCTGTTAGCATCCACTTCGGGCAGGGGAGATCTGTATGGCCGTATCCGGCGACATGAACATTCAACAAGCCATCGACGACAGCCGCTTTTCGTGGTTCCACTGGACGATCATTATTCTCGGTTTTCTTGTGCTGGCGATTGATGGTTTCGACACCGCGGCGATGGGTTACATCGCGCCCGCGCTTTCCAGCGACTGGGGGATCAAAAAACAAGATCTCGGCCCGGTGCTCAGCGCCGCCCTGCTCGGCCTGTCGCTGGGCGCATTAATTGCGGGCCCGGTATCTGATCGCATTGGCCGCAAACGCGTGCTGGTTTTCTCCTGTTTGTTCTTCGGACTCTCCAGCCTGGGTACAGCGTATGCGCAGTCAATCAACACCCTGACGCTGTGGCGATTCCTGACCGGGCTTGGGCTCGGCGCCGCCATGCCGAATGCCATTACGCTGATGTCAGAGTATGCGCCGCAGCGCTGCCGCTCCCTGACCATCAACACCATGTACTGTGGCTTTCCGCTTGGTGCAGCAGGCGGTGGCGCTATCTCTTCCTGGCTCATTCCGGCACATGGCTGGCACAGCGTCTTGCTGCTTGGCGCCGCCGCGCCGTTAGTGTTGACGGTGTTGCTGATCTGGCTGCTGCCGGAATCGGTAAAATATCTGGTGAATCGCGGCGATAACGTGGTGAAAATCAAACGCATTCTGCGCCGTTTTGTTGATAGCGACATTGAGCAAGTTAGCCGATTTTCGCTCCACGAAGAGCAAACAACGCAGAAGAAAGGCAGCGTCGCGCAGTTGTTCAGCGCAGCGTATCTGCCCGGCACACTGATGTTGTGGATGAGCTACTTTATGGGGCTGGTGATCTATTACGTCCTGCTGAGCTGGATGCCCACCCTGATGCAGGGCATGGGTTATGAGATGGAACAGTCCGCGCTGCTCACCTCGCTGTTCACCTTTGGCGGCACCGCGGGCATTCTGCTGGCCGGCTGGCTGATGGACCGTTGGGAAGCGCATAAAGTGGTCTCGGTGGGGTTCATTATTACCACGTTATTCATCATCCTGATGGCGCAGGAAAACAGCCATATCTGGCTGTTCGGCGGGCTGATTTTCCTGATGGGGATCACCATGAACGGCGCGCAGTCTGGTATGCAGACGCTGGCGGCAACCTTCTATCCGACGCAGTGTCGCGCAACGGGCATTGCATGGATGCAGGGCGTGGGCCGCTTTGGCGGCGTTGCGGGTACGATGATGAGCGCTCAGTTGCTGTCGATGCAGTGGCAGGCTGACAGTATCCTGATGTTCCTTGGCGTTCCGGCGCTGATCGCCGCCTGCGCCACGTTGTACAAAATGTGGCGTTGCCAGCCTGTTGCGCAACCTGTGCTCTGACCTGTCCGGTCACAGTGAAGCCTGTCACAAATTCCCTTCAGGAAATTTGCTGTCGGGAAACGCTTACCGGCTGGCTGTGACTTTAACCTATTGATAATTAGTACCTACAATGAAATGTTGCGTTTATTGATTCGTAAATTCGTATCAATAGACGCAATTATCGTATTGGAATCGCAATCACCGGAAACCCAGAATGAGGCCATCACAACCCATTCTGGAGTTTCTCATGTCACAACCTGTGTTTAACAATACCCCTTACGAAGCCGCAGAAATCCTGCGTGCCGCCCGGCCCGGTTTTCAGCCCCGTATTGCCCTGATCCTCGGTTCTGGTCTCGGCGTACTGGCCGACCGCATGGACAACACAACCACGATCTCCTACCAGCAGTTGCCGGGATTCCCGGTCAGTACAGTGATCGGCCATGCTGGTGACGTGGTGATGGGTACCCTGCATGGTGTGGATTTGATCTGCATGAAAGGTCGGGGGCATTTTTACGAAGGTTGCGGTATGGGGATCATGACCCACGCGGTACGTACTCTGAAACTGCTCGGTTGTGAGTTCCTGTTCTGCACCAACGCAGCGGGTTCGCTGAACCCGGCGATCCCGGCAGGCAGCCTGGTGGCTCTCACTGATCATATTAACACCATGCCCTCCACACCGCTGATCGGACCGAATGACGACCGCTTCGGCCCGCGCTTTTTTAGCCTTGCCAATGCTTACGATCAGGATCTGCGAGGCCAGTTGCATGATGCCGCCAGCCAGTTGAGCCTGACTCTGCATGAAGGGATATTTGTCTCCTACCCGGGTCCGAACTTTGAGACTGCAGCAGAAATCCGCATGATGCAAAACATGGGCGGAGATGTAGTGGGGATGTCAGTGGTGCCGGAAGTTATCGTCGCCCGTCACTGTGGCCTGAAAGTCCTGGCCGTCTCCGCGATCACCAATATGGCGGAAGGGCTGAGCGACGTTGAACTCTCCCACGAGCAAACCTTGAAATGTGCGGCAATGGTCACCGACGACTTTGTGCGCCTGATTAACCAGTTCGTCCACAACTATTCCTGAAATTATGCCTGAAATCGTTCCACAGGTGGAGAATCACACTCCGCCAGGAGACACTGCCATGCCAGATCAACCGTTTTCTCGCGGCAATATCAATGCCATTTCTTACCTGAGTTATTACTTCGTTGGGGCGCTGGTCTCAACGCTTGGGATCGTTCTTGGTCCCCTCTGCGCTGCCTTTCAGAAAGATCCCAGCTTTATCGGCCAGGTCTTCACACTGATGAATATCGGCATGTTTATCCCTATCATGCTCGGCGGCATTCTGATGCGCAGATGGGGTTTACAGAAACCACTGGTTGCCGCCGCCGCATTAATCGTGCTGATCAGCCTTCTCCTGTTTTTTACTCCAACACTGACCATGTTCAGCCTGGCGGTGGCGGGCATTGGCGCTTGTGGTGGGATCTTTATGGCCATCGGCAGCTATCTGGTGGTGCGCATTAATCCGGATGAGAAGCGCCGTTCCGCCAGCCTTATCTTCACCGACTTTTTCTTTAGTCTCGCGGGCGCCACGCTCTCTTTGCTGCTGGCCTGGCTGTTTAAGCTCGGCGCCAGCTGGATAGCAATGTACGGCATCATGGGCACCCTCGGTGCGTTGATGCTGGCGATGACTCTGCGTTGTCGCTTCCCGTCAACGGAATCCCCGGCCTCTGCCAGCCAGAATGTTCTGGCGGCGGTAGAACCCTGGGGATGTTCGGTGTACCTCATCTGTTTTGCGTTGTTTGCGTTTCTGCTGGCTGAGCCGATTTTCACAATGTGGACACCGGGTTATCTGCAGTATCGCTTTGCAATGACGCCAGAAGCGGCGGCGCTCTATACCTCTGTTTACTGGGTGGCAAAAGCGATTGGTCTGTTTCTCAACCAGTTCACCGTTCGCTGGATGAAACTGCGCACCTTCCTGCTCATCTGTACGCTGACGGGGCTGGCAGCTATCGCAATTATTGCGAACAGTGCGAACACCACACTGATCCTGGTTGCCTGCGCCGTGTTCGGCTTCTTTAACTCAGGGATGTTCTCAGGGCTGATGAGCTACGGTTCGCTGCAGGTCAGCCGCAGTTCGCCAACCCTGATTTCCGCCCTGCTGACCTGCGGAACGGTGGGTACGCTGCTCTTCGCCAGCGTCTCCTCCATGGTGAACAGCCATTTCGGCCAGCATGGTGCACTGAATGCATCGACCGTTGCCTACTCAGTGCTGTTGGGTGCGCTGATCATCGCGGTATTTTTCAGCCGGGCAGAACGTTTGCACCAGCCAACCCCGGCGACGGTTTGACAGCCCCGGGAAGGGAACGGCATGATGCGCTATCCCTTCCCGTCGAAGCACAACACCATGATAGATCAGGCTAACAGCCGTATTCGCATGCGCATGCTGCGCTATTTTCAGGTCCTCGCCGATGAACTACATTTTGGCCGCGCAGCAGCACGGCTGAACATCTCCCAGCCGCCGCTCAGTATGCAAATTAAAGAGCTGGAGGAGATCCTTGAGGTGGCGCTGTTTGAGCGTACCAGCCGCAAAGTGGCGCTGACCCGCGCCGGGAAGGTGCTGAAAACAGAAGTGGATCGCATCCTCAGCGCTACCGATCAGTCACTGAACTACGTTCGTCAGATTGGCCGCAGCGAACATCAGCATATTACTATCGGTATTGTTGGCAGCGCGCTGTGGGGTACGCTGTTGACGCGGTTGAAAGATTGCAGAGAAACCATCCCCGGCCTGGAATGGAGCTTGCTGGAACTGTCTCAACACCAGCAGATTGAAGCGCTGCGTACTCGAACCATTGATGTGGCTATTAACCGCAACGTGATCCCCTCGCCGGAAGCCAACATTCGCTGTCAGCTTATTTCCCGGGAATCAATGCTGGTCGCCGTGTCAGAGGGTGATCCGCTATGCGACGAAGCGCGAGTGACTCTGGCGATGCTCGCTGCCCGCCCGTTTATTTCCCTCTCTTTCAGCCAGAGCGATTTTGCACAGCAGCTTTATGACCGTTGCGTTGAAGCCGGATTTTACCCGTTGATCGCCCACCAGGTGTATGAGCCACAAACGGCACTGGCGCTGGTGAGCGCAGGCATGGGGGTATCGCTGTTGCCGGAGACCAGCGCGCTTATTCACTGGCCTGGCGTGGTGTTCCTGCCGCTGGCGGAGAGCATACCAGCCGATCTGTACGCCTTGTGGATGGACGAGCCGTTATCCGCATTAATGAGCCGTTTTTTGGCTGCGCTTCACGGCAGCGTGTGAGCGTGAAGCGCGGCACTTCTTACAGAAAATCCTTATCCTTCAGCACAATCAGCGGTTCTATGTCGCTCTCTTTTTTGATAACCAGCGATTCATCGCCGCGCAGGCAGGTGCCACCATAGCTGCCGCCCACGGTGAAGGTACACACCTGAATGTATTTCCCCTCTACTTTCGGCAAACACCACAGCTGCTGGTAGATATTTTTGCGGTCGGCAAACTTACCGGAGCTTTGATCGAGCAGTTGATCATCGTGGCTGACCAGATCGATGTTGCTGCCGCAGCGACCAGAGATCGGCTTCACGGCATAACCTGTTTTCGCCAGGTCTTCCGTGACGGTGAAATCGGTATCCAGCAAATAGCGGTGGCCGGGGAACAGCGACCACAGCACCGGCAGAATCGCTTTGTTACCGGGGATCACCGTCCACAGCGGTTCGAATACCAGCACTTCCGGGCGCAACAGGACGTCGATTAAGCGCACCTCATTTTGCGGATGACCGGTACGAATTGGCACCGCCGCGTATTCCGTTTCACTGACTTCCCGCACCTGCTCAAGGGCCGTTTCCCACGCCCAGGTTTTCCAGACGCAGTTCACGTGCCGCCCGTCACCATCAATAAGCTGCCCGGCGTCGTCCCAGCGTAGTTCACCCAGCCCGTGCAAAATTTTGCTTTCAAAGCCGGCTTTCGTCAGCGCACGCTGCATAAACTGCGCGTGGTAATCTTCTTCAAGGTCCTGGTCCTGCATGATATGCACGAACGGACGCGCCTGGCTGTGTCCCCACGCGCCGGTCAGTTCATCAAGCAGATCTTCCGCCGGGTTATAACCTTTACCTGACAGGCCCAGTTTCGCCCACTCTTCGAGGATCACGCCCCCCTCGGTATGGCAGGAGGCGGAGTCAGCATTGTATTCATATACCTTCAGCCCACGTTCATCCATGCAAAAATCCATACGACCGGTGATCATATGATGGCGCCGGAGCTGCCAGGAGAGACGCAGTCGCGGCCAGAGGATTTTCGGAATGTCGAACAGCGCCAGCAGGTTGTCATCCTTCAGCACTTTATCGGTGGCGTGAAGGTACATCAGATGCAGTTCGTTGGTGGCTTTAATCAGCTCCTGCTCACCCGTCTCAGAGATGGTGAAATACTGGTACGGATCTTTGTTGATCTCATGCCCGTTGGCACGCACGTAGGCACGCTGGAGCGGGTCCTGTTCGTTGAGCCATTTACCGTCAAACTGACCGTGATTCTCCAGCCGCGCGCCGTGGATCGCCATCAGTTTGGCCGGGCTCGCCGGTTGCGGCAGGCTGTACTGCGCATCGTCGGTCTGGATCATCCAGCCAAGAATGGTGGTGTCGTCGAAGGTGTCATGAATGGTGTAGTGACCGTCTGTCACTTCAAGCGTCAGCTCGCGCGTCCATTGCTGCCCTGGCGGCAGTGGATGATGCGCCACGTTCTGCTCGGCGATACGTACTTTATTTCCCACCAGTTGCGTCACCACTGCGACATGTCCGGTCTGATGAAACTCACCGCCTTTTTGCCAGATAAGTAAGGAGCCGGCCATCGGCGGGCGCCGGGATCCGTTAGCAAAGGCCTTCAGCGGCAGGAGATTGTCATTCACTACTTCGCGCAGAAAACGCAATGAGAAGATCTCATACGCCATGCCGACGTCGGTGAAAACGAAACCGTAGGTCAGATACAGAAAGCGGCGCGCAAACTCAACGCACTGCCATTTGTGGCCCATGTATTCGTTGCCGATATAGCTACGAAAAGCTGGATCATCGTGGGAAAAATCGGGGTCTAAACTGCTGTAATTGGAAGAGTAAATTGCTACGCCGCCTGGCGCATACCCCAACAGCGTTCCGAATGGGGCATCGCTACTCTGTGTTCCTGTACTCATGTGTAAACCTTAGGAAAAGACCACCTGAGCATATTCCTTCTGTGAACACTGCACAGGCATGACCGGTCAGAAGTGAGGCTATAATAGCACCGCTGCGTCACGTGCGCATTAACGCCTCAGTTCGTTAAACCCTTCGCGCAACTCCTGCTACACTGCCTCAACACCCCAGGAAAAAGGCAGGCCAACATGTCAGACAACACGTATCAACCTCCAAAAGTATGGGAATGGAAACAGAACAACGGCGGCGCGTTCGCGAACATCAACCGCCCGGTCTCCGGCCCTACACACGAAAAAGAACTCCCTGTAGGTAAGCACCCACTTCAGCTCTATTCGCTCGGTACGCCGAACGGGCAGAAAGTGACGATCATGCTGGAAGAGTTACTGGCGCTGGGCGTCACCGGCGCGGAATATGATGCCTGGCTGATTCGCATCGGCGAAGGCGATCAATTCTCCAGCGGCTTCGTGGAAGTCAACCCGAACTCGAAAATTCCGGCGCTGCGCGACCACTCCACTACCCCGCCGACACGGGTGTTTGAATCCGGCAACATCCTGCTCTATCTGGCAGAAAAATTCGGCCACTTCTTACCGAAAGATCCAGCCGCCCGCACCGAAACACTTAACTGGCTGTTCTGGCTGCAGGGCTCGGCCCCTTTCCTCGGCGGCGGCTTCGGCCACTTCTACAGCTACGCGCCGGTGAAAATCGAATACGCGATCAATCGCTTTGCGATGGAAGCCAAGCGTCAGTTAGATGTACTGGATAAACAGCTGGCGCGCGGGCGCTATGTGGCGGGAGAAGAGTACACCATCGCCGATATCGCCATCTGGCCATGGTATGGCAATGTGTTGCTCGGCACCGTTTACAATGCGGCGGAATTCCTTGATGCGCAGAGCTATAAAAACGTGCTGCGCTGGGCGAACGATGTCGGTAATCGTCCGGCCGTGAAACGTGGACGCATCGTTAACCGCACCAATGGTCCGCTGGATGAGCAATTGCATGAGCGTCATGACGCCAGCGATTTTGACACCCGTACGGAAGATAAGCGTCAGGCTTAATCGACATTTCAGCCGGGCGGCTCTCGCCCGGTTATTCCCTCCCCAACCAGTTTCCCGTCATACGTCACACCGGGTTGTGATCGGCGCAACGTGATCGCCGTCGCAAACGGAGTAAGATAGAAACAGCGTTTCGAAAATAACAATCAGTGAAGGAGACATCATGGCCTGGTTAGCCAATCCTGCCCGCTACGAGCAGATGCAGTATCGTTACTGTGGCAACAGCGGCTTGCAGTTACCCGCCCTGTCGCTCGGCCTGTGGCATAGTTTCGGCCACATCAATACGCTGGACTCCCAGCGTGCCCTGCTGCGTAAAGCCTTCGATCTGGGGATAACGCATTTTGATCTGGCAAACAACTATGGCCCGCCGCCAGGTAGCGCCGAAGAAAACTTTGGCCGCCTGTTGCGCGAAGATTTTGCCGGTTATCGCGACGAACTGATCATTTCCACGAAAGCAGGCTATGACATGTGGCCTGGCCCGTACGGTTCCGGCGGCTCGCGCAAATATCTGCTGGCGAGCCTCGACCAGAGTCTGAAACGGATGGGACTTGAGTATGTCGATATCTTTTACTCGCATCGCGTTGATGAAAAAACGCCGATGGAGGAAACCGCCTCCGCATTAGCGCAGGCGGTGCAAAGCGGTAAAGCGCTGTACGTCGGCATCTCGTCCTATTCGCCAGAGCGGACGCAGAAAATGGTGGAACTGTTGCGCGAATGGAAGATCCCGGTGCTCATCCATCAGCCGTCCTATAACCTGTTAAACCGTTGGGTAGACAGCAGCGGACTGCTCGATACGCTACAGGACAATGGCGTAGGCTGTATCGCCTTTACGCCGCTGGCGCAGGGGTTGCTGACCGGGAAATACCTCAATGGCATCCCGGACGGTTCACGTATGCAGGTGGAAGGGAAAAGAGCGCGCGGTCTGACTGAGAACATGCTGAGCGAAAGCAACCTCAGGAGCCTGCGCCTGCTTCACGACATGGCGCAGCAGCGCGGTCAGTCGATGGCACAAATGGCGTTGAGCTGGCTGCTGAAAGATAACCGCGTGACCTCGGTGCTGATTGGCGCGAGCCGCCCGGAGCAACTGGAAGAGAACGTTCAGGCGCTGAATAACCTGTCGTTCAGCGCTGAGGAGCTGGCGCAGATCGACAAACACGTCGCAGACGGGCAGTTGAACCTGTGGCAGGCATCGTCAGATAAGTAAACCTCCGGCCCCTCTCGCCTGAGAGGGGTTATTTCAGATATCTTCAGGACTGATCCACGGACGCTGAAATTCCGGCCAGACCAGCGCCACCAGCGCGGGCCACGCATCAAGACTGAATTCGCGAAAACATTGCTGGAGATTCAGCACGTCGAGATCGGCACGGGAAACCTGTTCGCCATTCAGGCAGCGTTTTTTTAACGTATCGTAATATTTATATACAGCTGAATTGAGATCGCTACAGCGCCGCTGGGCATCAAATAAACCAGGCACAGCATTTATTTCCGCCATGCTCATCCCTTTAATTGTCGCGTGCAGGAAATCAATATATTCATGATTAACCCGCCAGTACCACACTGGCGTGATAGCATTCATAAGCACTGAAAAGTGATCTTCACCCTCTTCTTTGCTCATCGGATACACTGATTCCGGGCTGGTGTGCCCCTCGCCTCGCAGCTTTTTATTGTTCCCGGGCATTAAGAAAAGAATTGCTGCTGTGAGCAATAACAGTGCTATCACGAAATAAAGTATGCTGTTCATGGTTTGCTCCATTTTTTTTGATTTTAAAATTACACCATGATATTGTCAACGAACCTCAATTCTGCATCCCCTCTATTCTGTTGAATAAAAAGGACATCATCGATGATACCCGAGACGCTTATCCCGGCTCGTTTTCACTTATCCGCAATGGAAAAGGAAACCGGGGGAGCAGATAAAAATGCTAATCTAACACAAAGCAAAAGCACGCTTGCAAAACATGAGAAAGATATTTTGGCGACAGTCGCGCATAACGGCCAGTCGCGGAATATGTTACTGGAAGAGCGCGACCGGCATATTAAAGACCGTTTGTATCGTGTGATTAAAATTGAAGCATTTGCCCGAGCATTGAATGATTTACAATCGGAAGGTGAAATTGACGCTCAGGAATTAAGTCAAATTATTAGTGAAAAAACGACATTTATTAATGACTCTGGCAATGAAATTTGGCTTAATTTAATAACCCGCGAGACGGATTCACCTGTTTTTTATAAATTTCTCGATGAGTCATCAACATGAAAGATGTTGAAGATAATAACGTCTATTTGACTTTAGACGACAGAAACAGCGATGACATTATTCGCCATCAGAACCTGACGGTGCTGATTAACGAAAAGAATGCCGCCATTGAACATACGGCACAGGCTGCGATGTCCATTCCCGCCGCGCTGGTCAAAATGAAGTGGCAAAACCGCCGTGATATTTACGCCTGGCAGGTGAAAGAAGAGATTTATGGTGCCGCCATTGAAGAGATCATTGCGCGCAAACCGGAACTGAAAGAGAAGCTGCTGGCGCGCATTGAAGCCAATTATCAGCATATTCTGGCGCGTGAGGCGGCAACGCTGCGCCTGTCGCGCAAGCTGGCAGAAGGCAAGTTGCGTACCGCGAATGTCAACAAGGTGGCGCTGGACGATACGCCGAAGAAGAAATAAAAAAAGGCTGGCAAGCCAGCCTTCTCCTTATGCGTCACGAAGATTACTTCGCTTGCGTGACTTCCTGCCCGACCAGACCAATCTTCAGATAACCCGCCTGATGGAGCGTATCCATCACTTTCATCATCGTTTCATAATCGACAGTTTTATCTGCGCGGAAGAAAATGGTGGTGTCTTTCTTGCCTTCTGTCGCCGCGTTCAGTGCGGTGATCATATCCGCGTCCGTCACTGGATCATTACCGAGGAACATCGTCTTGTCGGCTTTAACCGACAGGTAGATCGGTTTTTCCGGACGCGGCTGCGGCTGGCTGGAGGACGCCGGGAGATTGACTTTAACGTCCACGGTGGCGAGCGGTGCTGCCACCATGAAGATGATCAGCAGTACCAGCATAACGTCGATAAACGGCGTTACGTTGATTTCATGCATTTCACCGTTATCGTCCAGATTTTCGTTAAGACGCATTGCCATAAAGCGTTAACCTACACGTAATTTCTGAGCCGTACGAACCGGGTGTGCGACGCCGCTGGCGTTGAGATCTAAATCGCGGCTCTGCAACAGCAGCACCTGCGCCGCCACGTCACCGAGGGTCGCTTTGTAACTGCCAATCATACGGGCAAAAATATTGTAGATAACCACCGCCGGGATCGCTGCAAACAGACCAATCGCCGTTGCCAGTAGCGCTTCCGCAATACCCGGTGCGACGACCGCAAGGTTTGTCGTCTGCGTCTGTGCGATACCGATGAAGCTGTTCATGATCCCCCAGACGGTACCAAACAAACCGACGAACGGAGAAATAGCGCCGATGGTCGCCAGATAGCCGTTGCCGCGCCCCATATGGCGGCTCACTGCGGCAACACGACGCTCCAGGCGGAACCCGGTACGCTCTTTGATGCCTTCGTTATCTTCCGAACCGGCGGACAATTCAAGCTCGTTTTGCGCTTCATTAAGCAGCAACATACTCAGGCTCTTGCTGTGAAAAGCTGTGGCGATTTCGCTGGCCTGATCAAGGGAACGGGCTTCGCTCAACTGTTTTTGTTCACGCTTGAGGCGGCGCTTATGGGACAGAAGCTCGGCACTTTTACTGAAGAAAATGGCCCAGGTGACGACCGACGCCAGCACCAGGCCGATCATCACGACCTTAACCACGATGTCGGCATGATGATACATACCCCAAACGGAGAGATCCGCCTGCATCAAATTATTACCCACTCTGCATCTCCAGGATGTCTGACACAAAAAACTGAGCTAATCATATCAAAACGTCGCCGAATTGATAGTCGTTCTCATTAGTATTTACATAGTGCCGTAAATCACACTTCTTTTCCTTGCGCTGACGCAGTAAAAAAAGCGCATTTCTGCTCTATGAAAAATATTCTGCTTTATCCGTTAACCACTAGTGCAGCTTTTATCAGTCATGGTAGTCTGGACGTCCAGACGTATAAAAACAGGCAGATTAACATGGCAGACAAACATCTCGACACCGCGCTGGTTACCGCAGGACGTAGCAAAAAATACACACTGGGCGCGGTTAACAGCGTCATTCAGCGCGCCTCTTCTCTGGTTTTTGACACCGTTGACGCCAAAAAGCAGGCGACACGCAACCGCGCAAAGGGCGAGCTGTTTTATGGCCGTCGCGGCACACTGACCCACTTCTCCTTACAGGAAGCAATGTGCGAACTGGAAGGCGGTGCCGGTTGCGCCCTCTTCCCTTGCGGCGCGGCAGCAGTCGCGAATGCCATTCTGGCGTTTGTCGAACAGGGTGATGAAGTGCTGATGACTAACACCGCCTACGAACCCAGCCAGGATTTCTGTACCAAAATGCTCGCCCGACTGGGCGTCAGCACCTGCTGGTTTGATCCGCTGATCGGCGCCGACATCGCGCAACTGGTGAAGCCGAATACTAAGGTAGTATTTCTGGAATCGCCGGGGTCGATCACTATGGAAGTTCACGATGTTCCGGCGATCGTACAGGCCGTCCGCCGCGTAGCCCCTGAAGCGATCATTATGATCGATAACACCTGGGCTGCGGGCATTCTTTTTAAGGCGCTGGAATTCGACATTGATATTTCTATCCAGGCCGCCACCAAATACCTGATCGGCCATTCCGACGGTATGATCGGTACTGCGGTCGCTAACGCCCGTTGCTGGGATCGTCTGCGGGAGAATGCCTACCTGATGGGGCAGATGGTGGATGCCGATACCGCCTACATGACCAGCCGCGGGTTACGTACCCTGGGTCTGCGTTTGCGACAGCATCATGAAAGCAGCCTTAAAATTGCCGAATGGCTCTCAAAACACCCGCAGGTTGAACGGGTAAACCACCCTGCACTTGCAGGCAGCAAAGGCCACGAATACTGGAAACGGGATTTTACAGGCAGTAGCGGTTTGTTCTCATTCGTTCTCAAAAAACGCCTCACCGACGCCGAGCTTTCCACCTATCTCGATCCGTTCGAGCTATTCAGCATGGCCTTTTCCTGGGGCGGTTACGAGTCACTGATCCTCGCCAATCAGCCTGAACAGATCGCACACATGCGCCCCGGCGGCGAGATCGATTTCAGCGGTACACTGGTACGAGTGCATATTGGTTTAGAGAATGTTGACGATCTTATCGCGGATTTAGCGGCGGGGTTCAGCCGCATCGTGTAAAGTGGCGCGCAGGCTGTGCACCTGAATGAACAGATTTACAGATGATTTCTTCAGAATTATCTGTATTTGTTGCGCCCGCGATCAAGGTGTTTAGGGAGCATCAGGAGTACAATAGCAAAATAAGCGCGGTTCTTAGGAAAGTTCATGGTAGTCATTCAAGATATAGTCGCCGCTCTCTGGCAGCACGACTTTGCTGCACTGGCGAATCCTCACGTTGTGGGTGTTGTTTATCTGGTTATGTTTGCGACGTTGTTTCTGGAAAACGGTTTGCTTCCTGCCTCTTTCTTACCGGGCGACAGTTTGTTGTTACTGGCCGGGGCGCTCGTCGCAAAAGGCGTCATGGACTTTGTACCTACCCTCGTTATTCTGACCACCGCGGCAAGTCTGGGCTGCTGGCTGAGCTATTTTCAGGGACGCTGGCTCAGCAACACGCAAATTGTGAAGGGCTGGCTGGCACAACTTCCGGCGAAATACCACCAGCGCGCAACCTGTATGTTTGATCGTCATGGCCTGCTGGCGTTACTTGCCGGGCGTTTTCTGGCGTTTGTGCGCACACTGTTGCCAACCATGGCCGGGATTTCCGGGTTGTCGAACCGCCGATTCCAGTTCTTCAACTGGCTGAGCGCCCTGTTGTGGGTGGGCGTGGTAACCAGTCTGGGCTACGCCCTCAGCATGATCCCGTTTGTGAAGCGCCATGAAGATCAGGTGATGACGTTCCTGATGATACTGCCCATTTTCCTGTTAGTGGCCGGGCTACTCGGTACACTGATTGTGGTGATCAAGAAAAAGTACTACAGCGCCTGATCGCTGTTAATGCCGGGCAATGCCTTATGCCCGGCGAATCCGCGCAGCATCCTCGCCAGGCGTCATGCCAAAGTAGCGCTTAAATTCCCGACTGAACTGCGAAGCACTTTCATAACCCACACGCATCGCCGCCGCGCTGGCCTTCATGCCATCGTGGATGATCAACATTCGCGCCCGGTGCAGACGATAGGTTTTCAGGTACTGCAAGGGGGACGTGCTGGTGACCGATTTGAAATTATGGTGAAACGCCGAAACGCTCATGTTGGCTTCCGCCGCCAGTTGATCGACGCTTAAGTTCTCAGTGTACTGGCTTTCAATGCGCTTCAGCACCCGGCTGATGAGGCTGAAATGCGTCTGACGGCTGACCACTGCCAGCAGCGCACCGCCGCAAGGGCCTGTCAACACATGGTAAAGGATCTCGCGGATAATCTGTTTACCGAGAATGCGCGCGTCAAGCGGTCTTTCCATCACATCCAGTAGCCGTTCAGCCGCGCAGAGAATATCGTCTGAGAGCGTAGCGGAATTGATCCCGCTGGCGGCCATTGCCGGGCGGAAAAGATCGTCTTCACCGATATCCATCAGCAGTTCCTGGAGTTGCAAAATATCGACGTTGAGGCGAATACCTGCCAGCGGTACATCAGGCGTCGCGAAGGTTTCACATTCAAAAGGCAGCGGAACGGTCAGTAGCAGATATTCATTGGTGTCATAGCGGAAAGTTCGTTCATTGATATAGCCAATCTTATGACCGGAAAAGAGAAATACGATGCCGGGCTGATACATCACTGGCGTGCGCGTTCCGGGCTGCGTACCGTACAACAGGCGAACGTCAGGCAGCAGGTCGTTTAGCTTTTCCTGATGAGATATCAGTCGTTTAATCTGTTCCGTCAGTTGCAGACAAATGGCGTCACGATTCATTGCAGGTCACTCCGGGCAGTTTTATCGACCGTTACATTGTGCGCACTCTTGTGCGGTTTCTCCAGCGCTCTGGAGAAATGGGCAAGACATCGGCAGAAATGTGCATTGAGGGTCCAGGGGGACAAGACCACAATGATCCCCATCAGGCAGAGATCCTGCGCTGCCATTTTTCACTCTTTGTTATGGGAACGAGCAATGAATAATTTTAACCTTCATACCCCCACCCGTATTCTGTTTGGTAAAGGCGTGATAACCGATCTTCGCGCTCAAATCCCGGCTGACGCTCGCGTGCTGATCACCTATGGCGGCGGTAGCGTGAAAAAAACCGGTGTGCTGGATCAGGTGCTGAGCGCGCTGAAAGGCCTGGATGTGCTGGAGTTTGGCGGCATCGAACCTAACCCGTCTTACGAAACGCTGATGAAAGCGGTGAAAATCGCCCGCGATGAGAAAGTGACTTTCCTGCTTGCTGTCGGTGGCGGTTCCGTGCTTGATGGTACCAAATTTATCGCGGCGGCAGCGCATTACGCTGACGGCGTTGATCCGTGGCAAATCCTCGAAACTCGTGGTAGCGAGATCCAGAGTGCGATTCCGATGGGATCAGTACTGACGCTGCCCGCCACCGGCTCAGAATCAAACAATGGCGCGGTGATCTCGCGCAAAACCACTGGCGATAAGCAGGCCTTTAAAAACCCGCACGTACAGCCGGTATTTGCGATCCTCGACCCGGTTTACACCTATACCCTGCCGCCGCGCCAGGTGGCCAACGGCGTGGTTGATGCCTTCGTTCATACCGTTGAGCAGTATGTAACATATCCGGTGAACGCCAAAATTCAGGATCGCTTCGCTGAAGGTATTCTGCAGACACTGGTTGAAGAAGGCCCGAAAGCGCTGGCAGAACCGGAAAACTACGATGTACGTGCTAACGTAATGTGGGCGGCGACTCAGGCGCTGAACGGGTTAATCGGTGCTGGCGTACCGCAGGACTGGGCGACGCATATGCTCGGTCACGAGCTAACCGCGATGCATGGACTGGATCACGCTCAGACGCTGGCGATTGTTCTGCCTGCGCTGTGGAATGAAAAACGTGACGCCAAACGCGCCAAACTGCTGCAGTACGGCGAGCGCGTATGGAATATCACCGAAGGTTCTGAAGAAGAACGCATCGACGCCGCTATCGCCGCGACGCGTAATTTCTTCGAGCAGCTCGGCGTACCAACGCATCTGTCAGACTATGGTCTGGACGGCAGCTCTATTCCGGCGCTGCTGGCTAAACTGGAAGCGCACCACATGACCAGACTAGGCGAAAAACAAGATATTACCCTCGACGTCAGCCGCCGTATTTACGAGGCCGCGCGCTAAGGTTTACCGCTTTTCCTTTCGTTTTTGCATATTTCGTCCAGACTTAATCCTACACCTCTCCGGGGCATAGTCCCGGAGAGACACATGAAAGGAGGAATGCATGACACATCCAACCGTAATCAAACTACAGGACGGCAATGTTATGCCGCAACTGGGTCTCGGCGTGTGGAAAGCAGGCAATGAGGAGGTCGTCAGCGCCATTCATAAAGCGCTGGAAGTGGGCTATCGTTCTATTGATACCGCTGCGGCATATCAAAACGAGGATGGCGTAGGCAAAGCGTTAAAGACCGCGAGCGTGCCGCGCGACGAGTTATTCATCACGACTAAACTGTGGAATGATGATCAGAAACGCCCCCGCGAAGCGTTGCAGGAGAGTCTGAAAAAACTGCAACTTGAACATGTCGACTTATACCTGATGCACTGGCCTGTGCCGGCTATCGACCATTACGTTGAGGCCTGGGAAGGCATGATTGAGCTACAAAAATCAGGGCTGGCGAAAAGCATTGGTGTCTGCAATTTCCAGATCAACCATCTGCAACGGCTGATCGACGAAACGGGCGTCACGCCGGTGATCAACCAGATTGAACTGCATCCACTGTTGCAGCAACGTCAGTTGCATTCATGGAACGCCACACACAAGATCCAGACCGAATCCTGGAGTCCGCTGGCGCAGGGGGGGAAAGGCGTGTTTGATCAGAAAATCATTCGCGACCTGGCCGATAAATACGGTAAAACCCCGGCGCAGATCGTCATTCGCTGGCATCTCGACAGCGGTCTGGTGGTGATCCCGAAATCGGTCACGCCATCGCGCATTGCGGAAAACTTTGATGTCTGGGATTTCCGTCTCGATAAAGACGAACTCGGCGAAATTGCGAAGCTGGATCAAGGGAAACGGTTGGGGCCGGATCCGGACCAGTTTGGCGGATAATATTATTCCCTTCACCTCAACCCTCTCCCACCGGGGAGGGTTTCAAAAACCTCAGGCAAATAATTCAGTAATAATTTCTTTTAACCACATCAATGCCGCATGGCTGTCATGGCGTTCATGCCATAGCAGTGCCACTTCGAAGGACGGTATGTCGAGATCTAATACACTGCTGGTAAAGCCATACTGATCCCGCCACAACTCCCCCAATCCATAGGGCACCGTGGCGATAACCGGCATATTTTTCAGCAGCCCGGGAATGCCGGAAAAATAGGGCGTAGAATACGTCACATCACGCGACAGCCCTTTGGCTTCGAGCAACGTATCAATTTGACTGCGGTTTGCGGACTTATAACTCACCATCACGTGCCGTAACGCAGCGTATTGCTCCGCTGATACCGGTGTTTCTAATGCCAGTTGTGCGGGTTCCCACAAGACCAAAAAATTCATCGGAGCAACAACAACACGGCGAATATGTTGCATGGAAGGTGTGGCAACCGAAACCGCCATATCCAGTTCCCCTTTTTCCAGCCGCTGCGTGTCGGTAAAAGGATCGCTGATCACCGTATTCACTCGCAGCCCCGGCGCCTTACGCGCCAGCACGGGCAACAGTCGCGGCATTAATAGCATCTCAACCCAGTCAGTCATGCCCAGCGTCAGCGTTGCCTGTACAGTGGCAGGGTCAAATTTCGGTGGGGCGAAAATGGACGACTGCAATTGTGAGAGTAATGGTAATAATGACTGATGAAGTTCCACGGCACGAAATGTAGGCTGCATGCGCTGGCCGCTACGAATAAATAGCGGGTCATTAAACAGGTTGCGCAGGCGCGCCAGTGAGGCGCTGACGGCAGGCTGCCCCAGATGCAGTTTGCTGGCCGCAGCTGAAACATGTTGTTCCCGAAACAACACCATAAAGGTGATTAGCAGATTGAGGTCGACACCTCTAAAATCATTTTCATTAATATTCATAATTAATACAATCAATTTGATTGATATTCATATTTTCATGACACTGAGGCTCTGTCAAACCTGATACAGGAATTGAAAATGAAAACTGCAATATTCTTTTTTGCGACACTGCTTATGGCAAATATGGCGATGGCTAAACCTTTACCCATCAGCCAGCAGCAGGCCCCCGGCTATTACCGAATGATGCTGGGAGACTGGCAAATCACGGCCGTGTCTGACGGAACCGTTAAAATACATTTAGACAAGTTGCTGACGAATATCTCTACGGAAAAATTGATAACACAGATGGCAAAAGAGGTGATGACGCCGCTGGCAGAAACCTCTATCAACACCTTCATCATTAATACCGGTCAGCAGATCATCCTGGTTGATACCGGTGCCGGTGCATTGATGGGCGATGCGGGTGGTCATTTAGTCACGAATCTGCGCGAAGCTGGTTTTCCGCCGGAAAGCATTGATATGGTTCTGTTGACACACATCCACGGCGATCATTCCGGTGGTGTGCAATCGAAAGGGCTGCCTGCCTTCCCCAATGCCACCGTGTATGTCGACCAGAACGATGTCGACTGGTGGTTGAATCCGGCGAACAGCAGCAAGGTAGAGGAAAGCCAGCGGCATACGTTTGCTGAATCGGAACTGTCGATGCGCCCGGTTATTGCTGCTGGTAAGTTAAAAACATTCCATGCCCCCACAGAAATTGTCCCCGGGATCACGGCGTTGCCCGCCGCCGGACATACGCCGGGAAGCGTGATTTATCGCGTCAGTAATAACGGCGAAAACATGATTTTCTGGGGCGATATTATTCATGCAAAAGCCGTACAAATGCCGGAGCCGACAGTGGCTATCCATTTCGATGTCGATCAGAAGAAAGCCATCGCCACTCGTGAAAAAGTACTTGAGGATGCGGCTAAATCGGGTGACTGGGTGGCGGCAGCGCATATTGCCTTCCCGGGCATCGGCCATATCAAAAAAGCCGAAAACCGGGGTTATCGCTGGGTGCCAGTAAATTACAGCGCGAAGGCCACGCGCTAAAACAGCGTTAGCGTCGCTGATGCTTCATCGGCGTGTGTTTGGTCAGCGCCGGGCGCGTGTTGCGATTCTGACGACGCGCCTCGCGCATCTCTTCAATCGTCGGTGCCGGCACCAGGCAATCACGGCGACCGCCAATCAGGTGTTTTTTGCCCATCGCTTCCAGCGCCTGACGGATCAGCGGCCAGTTGGCTGGATCATGATAGCGCAGCAGCGCTTTATGCAGACGACGCTGCTTATCGCCCTTCGGCACTACCACCTCTTCACTCTTGTAACCCACCTTCGCCAGCGGGTTTTTGCCGGTGTGATACATGGTGGTTGAGTTCGCCAGCGGCGACGGATAGAAGTTCTGCACCTGATCGAGGCGGAAGCGGTGCTTCTTCAGCCACAACGCCAGGTTCACCATGTCTTCATCACGTGTGCCAGGGTGCGCCGAAATAAAGTACGGGATCAGATACTGCTCTTTGCCTGCCTGCTTCGAGTAAGTGTCGAACAGTTCTTTAAAGCGATCGTAGCTGCCCATTCCCGGCTTCATCATCTTCGACAGCGGCCCTTCTTCGGTGTGCTCCGGGGCAATCTTCAGATAGCCGCCCACGTGATGGGTCGCCAGCTCTTTGATATAGCGCGGGTCTTCCACAGCGATGTCATAGCGCACGCCAGAGGCGATAAGGATTTTTTTGATGCCTTTCAGGTCACGGGCGCGGCGATAAAGATTGATCGTCGGTTCGTGGTTGGTGTCCATATGCTGACAGATGTCCGGGTATACACACGACAGGCGACGACAGGTCTGCTCGGCACGCGGCGACTTACAGCGCAACATATACATGTTCGCAGTCGGGCCGCCAAGATCAGAGATAACACCGGTAAAACCCGGCACAGTGTCGCGAATGGCTTCGATCTCATTGATGATCGAATCTTCAGAGCGGCTCTGGATGATGCGCCCTTCGTGCTCGGTGATCGAACAGAACGAGCAACCGCCAAAGCAGCCACGCATGATGTTGATCGAGAAACGGATCATCTCGTACGCCGGAATACGGCTGTTGCCGTACGCCGGATGCGGTACACGTTTGTACGGCAGGGCAAACACGCTGTCCATTTCTTCGGTCGACAGCGGAATAGCGGGCGGGTTGATCCAGATATAGCGATCGCCGTGTTTTTGCATCAGCGCACGGGCGCATCCCGGGTTAGTTTCATGGTGCAGAATTCGGGAGGCGTGAGCATACAGCACTTTGTCGCTTTTAACTTTTTCAAACGACGGCAGCAGCACGTAGGTTTTCTCCCACGGCTTCGGGCGCGGTGGCTGAACAACAATGGCTTTTGCTTCAGTTTTCTTCGGTTCGACCGGTTTGTTATCCGCACACGGCAGATCCTCCCCATACGGATGCGGGATCGGGTCGATTTTGCCCGGCATATCAATAATACGGGAATCCACGCCGCTCCAGCCCGGCAGCGCCTCTTTCACCATAATCGCGGTGTTGCGTACGTCGCGGATCTCAGCGACCGGTTCCCCCTGCGCCAGACGGTGCGCCACTTCCACCAGCGGACGTTCGCCGTTGCCGAAAATCAGCATGTCGGCTTTGGAATCCACCAGCACGGAACGGCGCACAGTATCAGACCAGTAATCATAATGCGCAGTACGGCGCAGGCTGGCTTCGATGCCGCCAAGAATCACTGGCACATCTTTCCACGCCTCTTTACAGCGCTGGGTATAGACCAGTGTTGCGCGGTCAGGGCGTTTGCCGGCCACGTTATCCGGGGTGTAGGCGTCGTCATGGCGCAATTTGCGATCGGCAGTGTAGCGGTTGATCATCGAATCCATGTTGCCTGCCGTCACGCCGAAAAACAGGTTCGGTTTGCCGAGACGCATGAAGTCTTCTTTGCTGTTCCAGTCCGGTTGCGCAATGATGCCAACGCGAAAACCCTGTGCTTCCAGCATACGGCCACAGATCGCCATGCCGAAGCTCGGATGGTCAACGTAGGCGTCGCCGGTCACCAGAATGATGTCGCAACTGTCCCAGCCAAGCAGATCCATCTCCTCCCGTGACATCGGCATAAATGGCGCAGGGCCAAAACAGGCCGCCCAGTACTGGGGCCAGGAAAAGAGATCGCGATCCGGCTGGATCAGGGAAATTGCGCTCATAATGCTTCCGAAGAAAAAACAAACAAAAGGGCGGCGATTATACGCTGGATCATTGTGGGAAATGAAGGGGTATTATGTCGGGCAGGGTAATGCCCGGTGGCGCTGCGCTTACCGGGCCTGCGTGACTGGCGGGCGATTTACGGCGCCGGGTTCACCAACATTTGCCCAATCGAACCGCGATCGGCCATTTCCAGCGTCTGGCTCACGAACTGGAACGGGAAATGCGGCCATGACGGCTGACCATAATACACCAGCAACTCCACCTGACCGTCTATCCACACCGTATCCTTCCAGCCGCGATCTTCCGGGAATGGCATCGCGCCGTTAACGTTGCGGATCTGGAACATCACGCCTTCAATATGGAATGACTGCGGCAGGTCGGCGCGTACCGTCCAGCGCTCCCAGGTTCCCTGCTGCGCGGTAATATCAATGCGCTTCGGATCCCACAACTGACCGTTAATGCCCGGATCTTCGCCAAGTGTAATATCGCGACTGCGAATCGGCGTGCCGGACATGATTTCCGATGGCAGCAGTCGCATCGGCAGGCTGTCAGTGACCAGCGGCAGCAGCCCGGTTGGGCGCAAGGTCAGCACTAAGGTAGAAATCAGAATACTCGACGGCTCAAAGAAGCCGCGAATACGATCGACAATACTGGCGGCTTCACCGCAAGTAATCGACACTTCATCGCCGTTGGTCATATCCACCAGCACTTCACGACGCTCGCCTGGCGCCAGCGACAATTGTTTCACTGACACCGGTGCTGGTAAAAAGCCCTGATCGCCGGAAATGACATGCAGCGGACGTCCGTCACTCATTTGCAACTGATAGCGGCGCGCGTTCGACGCATTCAGCAAACGCAAACGCACCCAGCCACGGGACACCTCGACATACGGGCTTTGCACACCATTTACCAGCAGCGTATCACCAACAAAACCGCCGTTGCCCGGCTCGCTGTATTCCGGCGTGCCGAAGTTATCAAGGCGCTTGTCCTGAATAATCACCGGGAAGTCATCAACGCCGTAGTGGTTCGGAATGGGTAAGGACTTACTCACTTCGTCTTCAACCAGCCACATGCCCGCAAGACCGTTGTAGACCTGCTGCGCCATATGGTTCGGTGTGTTGGCGTGATACCACAGCGTCGCCGCATTCTGTCGAATCGGCAGTACCGGTGCCCAGTCAGCGTTGGGTGACATCATGCGCGCCGCCCCGCCAATGAGCGGCCCGGGCACCTGTAACCCGCTGATGGTCATTGCCACGTTCTCCGACAGGCGGTTGCTGTAAATCAGCTTGGCGTCATCACCATTCCAGACGCGAATCGTCGGCCCGAGATAACGGCCATTGATGCCCCATACCGGCGCACGCGTGCCCTGGGTAAACGACCAGTGCGCGCGTTGCAGGGTTAAGAAGATCGGCTGACCATGGCGGGACTCAACTAACGGCGGGATCGGCAATGCCTGCTGCTGTCCCGCGGCGTTTGCCCTCAGCGGCACGGCTCCGGCACACAGTGCCAGCCCCGAGGCCTGAATGAACTGACGCCGACTGAGTGACATAGAGACTCCATGAAATACTGACAAAACAGAAGGAGGGAATTCGTTTCCCGCCGATTAGCGTTTTTCGCTCGCTTCCCGCAGCGCAACTTCCTGATCAAGCTCTGCAATCTTCGCAGCCATGACCTCGCGGCAATGGGTGGCCAGAGCACGAACCTGATCTTTGCCCCATTTGCTGGTATCGATGGGCGGGAGCATCTCCACAATCACCAGACCGTTATTCAGGCGGTTGAGGTTAATTTTATTAGAAGTATTGGAAACGCACACAGGAATAATTGGCACCCCTGCAGCCAGTGCAGCGTGAAAGGCGCCCGTTTTAAACGGCAGCAAACCACGACCACGGCTGCGCGTTCCTTCCGGGAACATCCAGAATGAAATCTTGCGTTTTTTGAAGTTTTTGACCACTTCCGCAATGGTGCCATGCGCTTTCGCACGGTTGTTGCGGTCAATCAGCAAGTTGCCCGTCAGCCAGTACAACTGACCAAAAAACGGGATCCACAACAGGCTTTTTTTCCCGACGGTGACCGTTGGCGGCTGAACAATGCTTGATGCCGTCACCATATCGTAGTTGTTCTGGTGGTTAGCAATGTAAATGGCATTACCGTAACTTTCCGCATCAGCGGGTTTACGCAGTTCCACCTTCAAACCAAAAAGCGGCGCAAGCCGGCCAAACATATGACCAAACGTCGCAACATGTTTGGGATTGCGTGGACTGAACAGACAGTAAATGCAGCCAAAAATGCATACCAGAATGCAGTAGATCACGACGATGATTAATCGAAAAATTAATAACATAACATCCTCTGAAACCCAGGCCCTTGGGTCTTACCGCAAATTCTAACACGCCCCTCAAAAGTCGGGGCGTTTGTTTTTACTCTTCGCTATCGCCAGCGTCAGGGCGCTTCGGTGAGTCGATGTCAATGCGATCGATTTTTTGCAGGCCACGCATCAGCGTACCGCGGCGTCCACGTTCACCAGTGACTTTCTGCAACTCTTCCGGACGCAGCTTAATCTTACGCTTACCAACGTGGATGGTCAGCGTGCTTTGCGGCGGCAGTAAATAGAGGTGCGCCAGGCCATCGAGACCTTTGGCGGCATCTGCCGAAGAGATGTTGATGATTTTATTGCCCTTACCTTTCGACAGCTCCGGCAAATCGCTCACCGGGAACATGAGCATACGACCGGCGGTGGTGATCGCCAGCAGCATGTCGGCATCATTTTCAATGACCACCGGCGGCATCACCTGCGCGTTTTCTGGCAGAGAAATCACCGCTTTACCAGCACGGTTACGCGCCACCAGATCGTTAAAGGTGCAGACAAAACCGTAACCGGCGTCAGACGCCATCAACAGTTTTTGGTCGTCCCCTTCCATCAACATATGTTCAACCGTCGCACCCGGCGGCAGGGTCAGCTTGCCGGTCAGTGGTTCGCCCTGGCCACGCGCCGATGGCAGCGTGATCGGGTCGAGCGCGTAACTGCGGCCGGTGGTATCGATAAACACCACTGGCTGGTTGCTCTTGCCTTTCGCCGAGGCTTTCCAGCTGTCGCCGGATTTATAGCTGAGCCCCTGGGCATCGATGTCGTGGCCTTTCGCGCTGCGGACCCAACCCATCTGCGACAGCACGATGGTCACCGGTTCTGACGGCAACATGTCGTGCTCATTCATTGCCTTCGCTTCTTCGCGCTCGTACAGCGGAGAACGGCGGTCGTCACCATAAGCTTCGGCATCCGCCTGCAACTCTTTTTTCAGCAGGGTATTCATTTTACGTTCAGAGGCGAGGATCGCCTGGATCTGATCGCGTTCTTTTTCCAGATCGCTCTGTTCGCCGCGAATTTTCATCTCTTCCAGTTTGGCGAGATGGCGCAGTTTCAGTTCGAGGATGGCTTCGGCCTGCGTTTCGCTGATGCCGAACCGCGACATCAGCACCGGCTTCGGCTCGTCTTCGCTGCGAATAATGTGGATCACTTCGTCAATGTTGAGGAACGCAATCAGCAAACCTTCAAGGATATGCAGGCGGCGCAGCACACGCTCCAGACGATAGTTAAGACGGCGGGTCACGGTATCGCGACGGAACGCCAGCCACTCTGTCAGGATCTCCAGCAGGTTTTTCACCGCCGGGCGACCATCCAGACCGATCATGTTAAGGTTGATGCGGTAGCTTTTTTCCAGATCCGTCGTGGCAAACAGGTGGTTCATCACCTGCTCCATGTCGACACGGTTGGAACGCGGCACAATCACCAGACGCGTCGGATTTTCGTGATCGGACTCGTCGCGCAGATCGTCAACCATCGGCAGCTTTTTATTACGCATCTGGCTGGCGATTTGCTCCAGCACGCGGGCACCGGAAACCTGGTGCGGCAGCGCGGTAATCACCACGGCGCCGTCCTCTTTTTTCCACACCGCGCGCATGCGTACGGAGCCACGACCGTTCTGGTAGATTTTGCGGATTTCGGCACGCGGGGTAATGATTTCCGCTTCCGTCGGGAAGTCCGGCCCGTGCACGATATCCAGCAGTTCATCCAGCGAGGTTTTCGGTTTTTCGATAAGAGCAATCGCCGCGCTGGCAACTTCGCGCAGGTTGTGCGGCGGTATGTCCGTCGCCATCCCGACGGCGATGCCGGTGGTGCCGTTCAGCAGGATGTTGGGCAGACGCGCAGGCAGCATTTTCGGCTCCTGCAGCGTGCCGTCAAAGTTCGGCACCCAGTCAACGGTACCCTGCCCCAGTTCACCCAGCAGCACTTCAGCGTATTTCGACAGGCGGGATTCGGTATAACGCATGGCGGCGAAGGACTTCGGATCATCCGGCGCCCCCCAGTTCCCCTGCCCGTCAACCAGCGGGTAGCGGTAGGAGAACGGCTGCGCCATCAGCACCATCGCTTCATAACAGGCGCTGTCGCCATGCGGATGATATTTACCGAGTACGTCACCGACGGTACGGGCGGATTTTTTAAACTTGGCGCTGGCGTTCAAACCCAGCTCAGACATCGCATACACGATGCGACGTTGAACCGGCTTCAGGCCATCACCAATGAACGGCAACGCGCGATCCATGATGACGTACATGGAGTAATTGAGATAGGCGTTTTCCGTAAATTCATGCAGCGCAAGGCGCTCTGCCATATCGCTCATTAACTGTGATTCCTTAATATATGCGCCGGTCTGGTGCAGGCGGCAAAACTACCCGCGATAATACCCTATCTGGCGCGCCGAGTCACAGGGGCGTCTGGCGTGAAAATAACAGACATCCGGGCGATCTCTCGTCCGGATGGAAAAGGGTGCTGCGTTAACGAAATAACTTAGTTCGTTTTGCTGATCTGTTTGACGTCGATTTCCACCGAGTTCCAGTCTTTATCGACTTCACCGCGGATCTCAACCTTGTCCTGCGGGGTGACGGTGACGCCGTTCCAGCGCTTGTGATCGATATCGACATTGATCGTCCCACTGGCGTCTTTAAAGACATACAGATCGTCAGAAATACGCTCAACAATGTTGCCGCGCAGCGTCACCCAGGTATCATCGCGCAGGGATTTGGCGTTTTCAACGGTGGTGACGGAGCCGTCTGGCCCCTGGAATCCGCCGCCCTGCGTTTGCGTGGTGCTCGCGCCAGGACCAGTAAAGCCTCCCTGATTCGCCGCAAACACCGGAGCAGACATCAGAGCCAGAATGGCTGTCATAGCCGCTAATTTTTTCATTTTTTACTCTCCTTTCTCTTCTCTGTGACGTCCATTACACAGGGTAAAACTTAACAACTTCTTAAGGCAAAAAAAGAATTTTTTTTGCTGTACAGCGTCTGTTCTGCCGGGTTTACTGAGAGCATAAACGCTGTACAAGGACGATCTTATGCGCATTTTACTGGTAGAAGACGACAAACTTATTGGCGATGGACTTAAAGCGGGTCTGAGCAAAATGGGCTTCAGCCTCGACTGGTTCACCCGCGGCGACGAAGGCAAAGCCGCGTTGTACGTCGCGCCGTACGATGCGGTGATCCTCGATCTCTCCCTGCCTGGTATTGACGGGCTGGATATCCTGCGCGAATGGCGCGATAAGGGCCACAGTGAACCAGTGCTGATCCTCACCGCCCGCGATGCGCTGTCGCAGCGCGTGGAAGGGTTACGTCTCGGCGCCGATGACTACCTGTGCAAACCTTTTGCGCTGATTGAAGTGGCGGCTCGCCTCGAAGCGCTGATTCGTCGTTCGCATGGTCAGTCGAGCAATGAACTTCGTCACGGCGCGGTCACGCTCGATCCGGGAAAACGGACAGCGACGTTATCCGGTGAGCCGCTGGCGCTCAAACCAAAAGAGTTTGCCCTGCTGGAGTTGCTGCTACGCAACGCCGGTCGCGTGCTTCCGCGTAAGCTCATTGAAGAGAAGCTGTATAACTGGGATGACGACGTGTCGAGCAACGCCGTAGAAGTCCATGTTCACCATCTTCGCCGCAAGCTCGGTACTGATTTTATTCGCACGGTGCACGGCATCGGTTACACCTTAGGTGATGTATGATTCTGATTCGCCAGCTCAGCCTCCGTCTGCGGCTGACCCTGCTGTTTTTACTACTGACGCTCATTGCCTGGGGCTGTGCCAGCTTTTTCGCCTGGCAACAAACCTCAGAAAAACTCGACAAGCTGTTCGACACCCAGCAAATGCTGTTCGCCAAACGCCTCAGCGCGATGGATTTTGCAAGTGTGCATTCACTTACCCCGACAGTGGCGGAGCGTAAAAAAATCAAGCACGGTCATCTGGATGATGACGCGCTGGCTTTTGCCATTTTCACCGCCGACGGCAAACGTCTGCTCGACGACGGCGAAAACGGGCGCGACATTCTTTATGACTATCGTCGCGATGGCTTCAACGATGGTCAACTGAAGGACGATGACGACGCATGGCGTTTTCTCTGGCTGACGACGCGCGACGGGCAACATCGCATCGCCGTCGGTCAGGAGTGGGATTACCGCCAGGAGATGGCGCTGGATATCATCACCTCGCAGCTGACACCCTGGTTGATTGCGCTGCCACTGATGCTCATTCTGCTGTTCGTGCTGCTGAGCCGTGAACTGTCGCCGCTGAAAAGGATCACCCGTTCGCTGCAATTGCGCTCGCCGGAATCGGCTGAGCCCATCGGCACAGAAGGGGTTCCCAGCGAAGTGCGTCCACTGGTGGATGCGCTGAATCAGTTATTTCAGCGGACGCATAATATGGTAGTGCGCGAACGCCGCTTCACCTCTGACGCCGCACACGAACTGCGCAGCCCACTGACGGCGCTGAAAGTCCAGACCGAAGTGGCGCAACTCTCGGTGGACGATCCTGACGCCCGGGAAAAGGCGCTCGCCCAGTTGCACACCGGCATCGATCGCGCATCAAGACTGGTCGAACAGTTACTGACGCTGTCGCGCCTTGATTCGCTATCGCAGCCCGATGACATCACGCCAGTCCCGATGGAAGATCTGCTGCAATCGGCGGTGATTGATATTTACGCTTGCGCGCAGACTGCCGGCATCGACGTGCGTCTGCACACTGAAGCGCAGGGCGTGGTGCATCCCGGACAGCCTCTGCTGCTCAGCCTGCTGGTGCGGAACCTGCTTGATAACGCCATTCGCTACAGCCCCCGCGGTAGCCATGTCGATGTTACCCTCAGCGCCTGCCAGTTTACCGTTCGCGATAACGGCCCTGGCGTGAGTGAAGAGGCGCTGGCGCGCATTGGCGAGCGTTTCTATCGCCCGCCGGGACAAGATCAAACCGGTAGCGGACTCGGGTTGTCTATTGTTCGTCGCATTGCCGCACTGCACCAGATGTCGGTTACCTTTGACAATGCGCCGGAAGGGGGATTTATCGCGTGCGTGTCGTGGTAAACGGCTAATTATTGCACTCAGCGCAAAAGACTTTGCACATTTTGCTCATTTTCCCCTTTCGTTAGTTCGCGTATTATCACTGCCAAACTCGTTATATTGGGGACCAAACATGAGCAACATTTTGATTATTAACGGTGCGAAAAAATTCGCCCATTCCAACGGCCAGTTAAATGACACCCTGACCGAGGTCGCGGACGGCGTTCTGCGCGACGCCGGGCATGATGTTAAAGTCGTTCGTGCTGACAGCGACTATGACATCAAAGAAGAGGTACAAAAATTCCTCTGGGCTGACGTCATTATCTGGCAGATGCCGGGATGGTGGATGGGCGCGCCATGGACAGTCAAAAAGTACATCGATGATGTCTTCACCGAAGGTCATGGTTCCCTGTATGCCAGTGATGGCCGTACCCGTTCTGACGCCAGCAAAAAATACGGTTCCGGCGGTCTGATTCAGGGCAAAAAATACATGCTGTCGCTCACCTGGAACGCACCTGCTGAAGCGTTTTCTGACGAAGCGCAGTTCTTCCACGGTGTTGGCGTTGACGGTGTTTACCTGCCGTTCCATAAAGCTAATCAATTCCTCGGAATGGAAGCATTGCCGACGTTTATCGTTCACGACGTGATTAAAATGCCTGACGTCCCCACGTATATCGCAGAATATCGCAAGCATCTGACGGAGATTTTTGGTTAACTAGACGCAGGTAAAACAAAGGAGTTGAGTTAACCATGTTGACAGTGATTGCAGAAATCCGCACCCGTCCAGGGCAACACCATCGTCAGGCAGTGCTGGATGAGTTCGCGAAAATTATTCCGACCGTGCTAAAAGAAGAAGGCTGTCACGGCTATGCGCCGATGGTCGATCATGCTGCCGGCGTCAGCTTTCAGGCGACAGCCCCGGATTCTATCGTGATGGTGGAACTGTGGGAGACGGTGGCGCATCTTGAAGCGCATCTGCAGACTCCGCACATGAAAGCGTGGAGTGAAGCGGTTAAAGCGGACGTGCTCGAAAGCCATATCCGTATTCTCGAAAACGGGGTTTAATCCCTGTGACTTTGCTGGCCCGGTACGCGTAAACGCTACCGGGCCTTTTGTTACGCTTCGATATCCGCCATATCGCCTTTTTCCTGCAGCCAGTTACGGCGATCTTCCGACCGTTTTTTAGCCAGCAGCATATCCATCATGGCGGTGGTCTGTTGTTCATCTTCGTCGGTGATGATCAACTGCACCAGCCGACGGGTGTTCGGATCAAGCGTGGTTTCACGCAACTGCATTGGGTTCATCTCGCCCAGCCCTTTAAAGCGCTGCACGTTCGGTTTGCCCTTTTTGCGTTTGAGCTGTTCGAGCACGCCCGCTTTCTCTTCTTCCGTCAGCGCGTAATAAACCTCTTTGCCGAGATCAATACGGTAAAGCGGCGGCAGTGCGACGTAAACGTGACCCTCTTTCACCAGTGTGCGGAAGTGGCGCACAAACAGCGCGCACAGCAGCGTGGCGATATGCAAACCATCGGAGTCCGCATCCGCGAGGATACAAATTTTACCGTAGCGCAGCTGGCTGAGATCATCGCTGTCAGGATCGATGCCGATTGCCACAGAGATGTCATGCACCTCCTGCGAGGCCAGCACTTCGTCGGAAGAGACTTCCCATGTATTGAGGATCTTACCTTTGAGCGGCATGATCGCCTGATATTCACGATCGCGCGCCTGCTTGGCGGAACCGCCTGCCGAGTCACCTTCCACCAGGAAGAGTTCAGTGCGGTTGAGATCCTGCGCGGTGCAATCCGCCAGTTTGCCTGGCAGCGCCGGGCCGCTGGTCAGTTTTTTACGTACCACTTTCTTCGCCGCACGCAGACGACGCTGGGCGCTGGAAATCGCCATTTCGGCCAGCAGCTCTGCGGCCTGGACGTTCTGGTTCAGCCACAGGCTGAAGGCATCTTTCACCACCCCTGACACAAAGGCCGCACACTGACGCGAAGAGAGACGCTCTTTCGTCTGCCCGGCGAACTGCGGATCCTGCATTTTCACTGACAGCACGTAAGCGCAGCGATCCCAGATATCTTCTGCCGATAGTTTCACACCGCGCGGCAGAATGTTGCGGTATTCGCAGAACTCGCGCATCGCATCAAGCAGCCCCTGACGCAGACCGTTGACGTGGGTACCGCCCTGCATGGTGGGGATCAGGTTGACGTAGCTTTCGGTCAGCAGTTCGCCGCCCTCCGGTAACCACAGCAGCGCCCAGTCCACCGCTTCGGTGTCGCCTTCAAAATTACCGACGAACGGCTTTTCAGGCAACAGCGGCAGACCATTAACCGCTTCACTAAGATAGTCGGTCAGACCGTCTTCGTAGCGCCAGGTTTGCTCGGTGTTATTGACGTTATCTTTGAAAACGATTTCGACACCCGGGCACAGCACGGCTTTGGCTTTCAGCAGGTGCGTGAGGCGGGAAACGGAAAAGCGCGGGCTGTCGAAGAAACTTTCGTCCGGCCAGAAATGTACGCTGGTCCCGGTGTTGCGTTTGCCGCAGGTGCCGGTAACGTGCAAATCTTCAACTTTTTCGCCGTTTTCAAAGGCGATGCTGTAAACCTGCGCGTCGCGGCGCACATTCACTTCAACGCGTTTTGACAGGGCATTTACCACGGAGATCCCCACGCCGTGAAGGCCGCCGGAGAACTGGTAGTTTTTGTTGGAGAACTTACCGCCTGCATGCAGCCGGCAGAGGATCAACTCCACCGCAGGAACACCTTCTTCCGGGTGGATATCCACTGGCATGCCGCGACCGTCGTCGATGACTTCCAGCGACTGATCGGCATGCAGAATAACTTCCACGCGTTTTGCGTGGCCCGCCAGCGCTTCGTCGACGCTGTTATCAATGACTTCCTGCCCTAAATGGTTAGGACGAGTGGTGTCGGTATACATCCCCGGGCGGCGGCGGACCGGCTCTAGCCCGGTGAGTACCTCAATGGCATCAGCGTTATATGAAGATTGCGTCATGATCTGTTCGTAGATAGTTCAGTTTGCTTAATGCAAACCCAGGAAATCGATAATCTGTGTGAAATGATCTTCGAAGCCAATAAATGCGTGGTTACCGCCCTCCTCCAGCGTCTGACGGCAGGAGGCGTAATACTCAACGGCCTGGCGGTAATCAAGCACTTCGTCACCCGTCTGTTGCAGTAGCCAGATAAGATCCGGCGCCTCCAGCGGGTCGATCTGCATCACTTTGAGATCGTAAATATGGCGTGACTCTAGCACATATTGTTCCCCGGTGTAGGGATTCTCATTCTGACCGAGATAGTTTAGCAAGAGTTCAAAGGGTTTAATCGCCGGATTAACCACCACGGCGGGCAGCATAAAGCATTGCGACAACCAGGTGGCATAATAGCCGCCGAGAGACGAGCCGACCACACCCAGCGGCTCGCCGCCGAGTTCCAGCACTAACCCTTCCAGCAGTTCGGCTGCTTCCGCCGGAAACGCAGGTAACTGTGGGATAACCATATTTATTTCAGGATGCGCCTGTGCCAGCCAGTCTTTCATGGCCGTCGCTTTCTCTGAGCGAGGCGAACTGTTGAAACCGTGCAAGTAAAGAAGCGTAGACATGCGAAACCTTAATACCCTTCCGACGCGGTATCGGGACGGAACTGCGCCGCTTCGAGTCGACAAACTTCCGTGGTCAGCGAGCCGTCAGGACACAACTCGATCCAGCGCCAGCCCGGCGCGATAGTGTCGAGCGTAAAATTAGCGCAGTGCGGTTTAAACTGCACGCAGGTGGATGGCGTTGCCATCATCCGCCGCCCGTTCCAGTCAACGTCCATTTCCTGATGAATATGCCCGCAGAGCAGATTTTTGACCCGCGGATACGCACTCAGCACCTGATCCAGCGCCCCGGCATTACGCAGGCTATGTTGATCAAGCCAGCTACAACCCGACGGCAGAGGATGATGATGCAACAGCAGCAACGTGTAGCGTTCGGCAGAGTCCGCGAGCTTCTGCTCCAGCCATTCAAGCTGGAAGTCGCTCAGTTCGCCATGCGGGACGCCAAATACCTGGCTGTCGAGCATGAGGATCTGCCAGTGGTCGCCCACCAGTACACGCTTTGCGGGAGAGATGCCGGCATCCTGTAAGGTGCTGTACATCGCTGGCTGGAAATCATGATTTCCCGGCAACCAGACACAAGGTGCGGCAAAGCCCGCGATGCCTTCAGCGAAATGCTGGTAGGCCGCGGAAGAGTGATCCTGCGCCAAATCCCCTGTTGCTACAATCAGATCACATTCACGCTGTGAGGCACAGATAGCCTCCAGTACCGCCTGGTAACTTTCCCAGGTATTCACTCCCAACAGCGTTTCATGTTTCTCAGCAAACAGGTGAGTATCTGTAATTTGTAATATCCTGACCCTGGCCCCACCAGCCAGAGGAAGGTTTAACAGGCTTTCCAAATGGTGTCCTTAGGTTTCACGACGCTTAGTAAACCGGAATCGCCATCGCTCCATGTGCTAAACAATATCGCAGCCAATCAGCGAGAAACTGATTGATTTGATGCTTTTCGTCGCGTTGATGCAACTTCTTATTCGGGTAATCATACCGTGCTTTGAAGCGAAAGATCTGCTGGCTTGAACACACTTCAGCCACCATCGCATCATGATAAAGCCGCACGGTCATTGACGGCAGGCTCCAGTAGCTTATCGCGGGTGCCGTCTGTTCAATTTCCACCAGTGTAGTGTAGCGGGTGGTCTCGGTTATCGTTAACCGATATTGCGCATTCGCCACCTGATAGCTCACCGTTTCGCCGGGTGCGTCTGTACGAGGCAGCAGGCGGCGCAAATGTGCAAAATTAGTCTCGCACAGGCGCATCATTTCTGGAAAGTCAGGTGTATAACGCTTCATTATTTCCACTCGTTTCGTAAAGCCTGATAATGCAGTTGCAGCCATTGCAGAGCGATGACAGACGCTGCGTTGTCGATTTTCCCCTCTTCTACCCACTGGTAAGCCTGTTCCCGACTTACCACATGAACCCGAATGTCTTCGTTTTCATCAGCCAGACCGTGAATGCCACTCGCGGTTGAGGCGTCCACTTCGCCCACTAAAATCGACAGGCGCTCGCTGGTCCCCCCCGGACTTGCCAGATAGCTCAACACCGGGCGGGTGCGACCCACAATCAGTCCGGCCTCTTCGACCGCTTCGCGGCGGGCGACATCTTCCACCGTTTCGCCCTCTTCTATCATACCGGCAACCATCTCGAGCAACCATGGGGTCTCGCTGGTGTCATAGGCCGCAATACGGATTTGCTCAACGAGCACGACTTCATCACGTACTGGGTCAAAGGGTAGCAAGACTGCCGCATGGCCGCGCTCAAAAATTTCTCGCGTCACTTCACCGCTCATTTCGCCATTGAACAAACGGTGGCGAAAACGATAAAGATCAAGCGAAAAAAAACCGCGGTAAAGCGATTCACGTGCAATAATTTCTACATCTTTTTTGGAGAAAGTAACGGCCTGTTCATGAGGCTGAGTCATTATTCGGTCCTGTCAGTGATTGTGGCGAAATTATGGATTTAAAGTCAGTTTGGCTACTGTTTTACTGACCATATGATAGATTGGTGCAAATTAACGCCAGATGGCACATTACGCCAACTTTTTCGAATGGCAGACTCTGGTACAATCGGCGAACATTTTTTTTGAATTAGATCAGCGCTAAATGCTTCACAACAAGGAATGCAAATGAAGAAATTGCTCCCTATCCTTATCGGCCTGAGCCTGTCTGGTTTCAGCGCAATGAGCCAGGCGGAAAACCTGCTTCAAGTGTATCAGCAGGCTCGTGTCAGCAACCCTGACCTGCGTAAATCAGCAGCCGATCGCGATGCTGCATTCGAGAAGATTAACGAAGCGCGCAGCCCACTGCTTCCTCAACTGGGTCTTGGTGCGGACTATGAGTACAGCAACGGTTACCGTGATCAAAACGGCGTTAACTCTAACGCCACCAGTGCGTCTTTGTCACTGACCCAGACGCTGTTTGACATGTCGAAATGGCGTCAGCTCTCACTGCAGGAAAAATCAGCCGGCATTCAGGATGTCACCTATCAGACTGACCAGCAAACGCTGATCCTGAATACCGCGACGGCTTACTTCAACGTCCTGAGCGCCATTGATTCACTCTCCTACACTGAAGCGCAGAAACAGGCGATTTACCGCCAGTTGGATCAAACCACTCAGCGCTTTAACGTGGGCCTGGTCGCTATCACTGACGTGCAGAACGCCCGTTCGCAGTACGACAACGTACTGGCCAACGAAGTCACTGCCCGTAACAACCTCGACAACGCTGTTGAACAGCTGCGTCAGGTAACCGGTAATTACTACCCGGAACTGGCTTCCCTGAACGTTGACAGCTTCAAAACCGACAAGCCAAACGCAGTCAACGCGCTGCTGAAGGAAGCGGAAAATCGCAACCTGTCGCTGCTGCAGGCACGTTTAAGCCAGGATCTGGCGCGTGAGCAAATTCGCCTCGCTCAGGACGGCCATCTGCCAACCCTGAGTTTAAGCGCGTCTACCGCCGTGTCTGACACTTCCTACAGCGGTTCAAGCACCGGTGGCGCCAACGCCTCCCGTTATGACGACAGCAACATCGGTCAGAACAAAATCGGCCTGAACTTCTCTCTGCCGCTTTACCAGGGCGGGATGGTCAACTCTCAGGTGAAACAGGCGCAGTACAACTTCGTCGGCGCCAGCGAACAGCTGGAAAGCGCGCATCGCAGCGTCGTACAGACCGTGCGTTCTTCCTTTAATAACATCAATGCTTCTATCAGCAGCATCAACGCCTATAAACAGGCCGTCGTGTCTGCCCAAAGCTCGTTAGATGCGATGGAAGCTGGTTACTCGGTAGGTACTCGTACCATTGTTGATGTGCTGGATGCCACTACGACGCTGTATAACGCGAAACAGCAACTCTCCAGCGCACGTTATAACTATTTGATTAACCAGCTGAACATCAAATCCGCGCTCGGTACGCTGAATGAGCAGGATCTGGTCGCGCTGAACAATGCACTAGGTAAACCAATCTCTACCACCCCGGAATCGGTGGCACCGGAAAACCCGCAGCAGGACGCTAGCGCTGACGGCTACAGTGCCGACAACGCAGCGCCAGCGGTACAACCTGCCGCGACGCGTACGACGTCCGGCAGCAAGACGGCAAACCCGTTCCGCAATTAAGCTTGCCTGTACCCGGCGCCGCTTGTGCGCCGGGTATATGTAAGGCAACGTAAAGATCCTCTCTCTGCCATACCTGTCGCTTCAATTTCAACCACTCATCCTCTATCCTTGACCACTACCACTGGGTCCTGGAAGACTAAAATGAAACGGACAAAAACAATCAATCATGCGTCATTCCGCAAAAGCTGGAGTGCACGCCATCTGACTCCCGTCGCGCTGGCTGTTACGGCTGTTTTTATGCTGGCAGGCTGCGAAAAAGCTGACGAGACAGTTTCGCTGTATCAAAACGCGGACGATTGCTCGGCGGCAAACCCGGGCAAGAGCGCGGAATGTACCACGGCGTACACTAACGCCCTGAAAGAAGCGGAACGCACGGCGCCCAAATATGCCACTCGCGAAGACTGTGTCGCTGAATTCGGCGAAGGCCAGTGCCAGCAAACACCGGCACAGGCAGGCATGGCGCCAGAAAACCAGGCGCAGGCGCAAAGCAGCGGAAGTTTCTGGATGCCGCTGATGGCCGGTTATATGATGGGGCGCCTGATGAGCGGCGGCGCAGGTTTCCAGCAGCAACCGCTGTTCAGCTCAAGAAACCCGGCCAGCCCGGCATATGGTAAATACACCGATGCCAGTGGCAAAAACTATGGTGCCGCACAACCGGGCCGTACAATGACTGTTCCTAAAACGGCGATGGCGCCGAAACCGGCCACCACCTCCACGGTCACCCGTGGCGGCTTTGGTGAATCCGTCGCGAAGCAGGCGACGATGCAGCGCAGCGCGTCCGGCACGTCCTCACGTTCAATGGGCGGCTAAACGACATGGAAAGAGTCAGTATCATCGAGCGCCCGAACTGGCGTGAGAAAGCCACTGAGTTCGGTTTCAATTTTCACACCATGTACGGCGAACCGTACTGGTGTGAAGAGGCTTACTACAAACTCACTCTGGCACAGGTAGAAAAGCTTGAAGATGTGACTGCCGAGCTGCATCAGATGTGTTTGCAGGTGGTTGATAAAGTGATTGCCAGCGACGCGCTGATGGCGAAGTTCCGCATTCCCAAACATACCTGGGGGTTTGTTCGTCAGTCATGGCAAACCCATCAACCCTCGCTCTATTCGCGTCTGGACCTGGCGTGGGATGGCGTGGGCGAACCAAAGCTTTTAGAGAACAACGCCGACACCCCCACCTCACTGTATGAAGCGGCATTTTTCCAGTGGATCTGGCTGGAAGATCAAATCAATGCCGGCAACCTGCCTGCCGGGAGCGATCAGTTCAACAGCCTGCAGGAAAAGCTCATCGAACGTTTTGCCGAACTGCGTGAACAGTTTGGTTTCCAGTTGCTGCACATGACCTGCTGCCGCGATACGGTGGAAGATCGTGGTACCGTGCAATATCTGCAGGATTGCGCCGACGAAGCGGGCGTCGCGACAGAATTCCTCTATATTGACGACATTGGGCTTGGCGAAAAGGGCCAGTTTACCGATCTTCAGGATCAGGTGATTGGCAACCTGTTTAAGCTCTACCCGTGGGAGTTTATGCTGCGCGAGATGTTTTCCACCAAGCTGGAAGACGCTGGCGTACGCTGGCTGGAACCCGCGTGGAAAAGCATCATCTCTAATAAGGCGCTGCTGCCGCTGTTGTGGGACATGTTCCCCGATCACCCGAACCTGCTGCCCGCCTATTTCGCCGAAGACGATCATCCACCTATGGACAAATACGTCGTGAAGCCCATCTTCTCGCGTGAAGGGGCTAACGTCTCGATCGTCGAAAACGGTAGTGTGCTTGAAGCGGTAGAAGGCCCGTACGGTGAAGAGGGGATGATCGTCCAGCAGTTCTGGCAGTTACCGAAATTTGGCGACAGCTATACGCTGATTGGCAGCTGGCTTATCAATGACCAGCCAGCCGGGATCGGCATTCGTGAGGACAGAGCGCTGATCACCCAGGATCTGTCACGCTTCTATCCCCACATTTTTGTCGAATAACCATCAGCCAATTTGCACAGACAACATGCTTAATGAGCCCATCTCGAGACCGTCCACCGGGATCGTGATGGGTTCTTCACCATCCCACGCGCCCAGCACATACAGCAGCGGCAGGAAGTGATCCGGCGTCGGGTTAGAAAGAGAACCGCCTTCATGCGCCATGTAATTGACCAATGGATGCTGTTCCACCGGCCCTTTCCAGTCGAGGTTGGCTTTCACGTAGTCGTTAAACGACGTGGCCCACGGATACGGCGAGCTGTCGCCATGCCAGCGTGCCGTACGCAGGTTATGCACCACGTTGCCGCTCGCTACCAGCATGATACCCTCATCACGCAGCATCGCCAGCTTACGCCCCATCTCCATATGCCAGGCTGCGGGTTTCGTGCTGTCGATACTGAGCTGCACCATCGGAATGTCGGCGTTCGGGTACATCTTGATCAGCACGCCCCAGGAGCCGTGGTCGAAACCCCAGGCTTCTTTATCCAGCACGACGGGGACTGGCGCCAGCAACGACACCAGACGCTCAGCCAGTTCAGGCGACCCTGGTGCCGGATAATGCGTGTCGTACAACGCCTGAGGGAAGCCACCGAAATCGTGGATCGTTTTCGGGGTTTCCATCGCCGTGACACCAGTACCACGCGTGAACCAGTGCGCAGAGACCACGATGATCGCTTTCGGGCGCGGCAATTCCACCCCCAGACGTTGCCAGGCGCGGGTATAGCGGTTATCTTCCAGCACGTTCATCGGGCTGCCGTGACCAAGAAACAGCGCTGGCATTCGGGTACGAGACATGGTGTTATCCTTTGCAGGGAGTTCAATGTAATAACTTCACATTACCCTTTTTCGGGAAAGGATAAACTCAGATAAGCGTGATGATCTTCATCAAATAGTTTGAATGAACGGATATTGTCGCAGGAGAATGAAATGTCAGTACCTCTCATCCTGACCCTTTTAGCTGGTGCCGCTACCTTTATTGGCGCCCTGCTGGGTGTACTTGGCCAGAAGCCGTCCAATCGCCTGCTGGCATTTTCCCTGGGTTTTGCCGCAGGGATCATGCTGCTTATCTCGCTGATGGAGATGCTTCCGGCAGCGCTGGCGACGGAAAACATGTCGCCAATGCTGGGTTACAGCATGTTTATCATCGGCTTGCTTGGTTACTTCGGGCTTGATCGCATTCTGCCGCACGCGCATCCGCAGGATCTCATGCATGGCGATAAAGCAGTGATGCCACGTAATCTGCGCCGTACCGCTGTGTTGCTGACTCTGGGTATCAGTCTGCACAATTTCCCGGAAGGAATTGCCACTTTTGTTACCGCCAGCAATAACCTCGAGCTGGGTATTGGCATCGCCTTTGCTGTGGCCTTGCACAATATTCCTGAAGGTCTCGCCGTCGCCGGGCCAGTGTATGCCGCGACCGGCTCCCGACGTAAAGCCATACTCTGGGCAGGTGTTTCCGGAATGGCTGAGATTCTCGGCGGCGTACTGGCGTGGCTTATCCTCGGAAGTCTGGTTTCACCGGTAGTGATGGCCGCCATCATGGCCGCAGTGGCAGGCATTATGGTGGCGCTTTCGGTTGATGAACTGATGCCGCTGGCGAAAGAGATCGATCCCCACAACAATCCGAGCTACGGCGTGTTATGCGGCATGTCAGTGATGGGCATGAGCCTCGTGGCACTCCAGGCGATGGGCATTGGCTAAATCTCATGGCGCTGCGAACCTCCCCGCAGCGCCTTTTGCATGTCATTTGATATTAAAGTGTTTAATTTAATTTCACCGCAGCCCTTTATTTATCATAATGAGAGCAAAGCAAGACCGGAATATTAAAGTTATAAATATTTTCGATCTATTATCTAAACGATATACTGCCATATACATCTTCTGACATTTTTATTTGACGCTCCAGAAAGAAGAAGTAAATAATAACTCACCCGCATTTTATCATTGTGATGCCAGTCCTAAGCATTCATATCCAATATAATATTAATCTTGCTACAACCTTTGCTTAGAAAAGCTAAAAAGACAACTTCCTCAACGGTGCTATTCTTCGCCGGAATAACGTTATCGTATCAATCTTTACGATTCCGCTATTACTGTTTTTCTTATTTAAGCTATAAAGGATTACGCAAAATGTGCAGGAAAATATTAGTCATAGCATTAACATCGGTACTCCTTTCGGGTACAGCTTTCGCTGCACCTGACGCTCCGGAGCAAGGTTCAGGTCAGGTGACGTTTTCTGGATGGGTTATCGAATCCCCATGTTCCATTCAACCAGGTGATGAAGATCTGCAAGTGGATCTCGGCGAAGTCGCCACCAGCGTGCTCAACAGCGAAAAAATGTCATTAGCCACCGACTTCACCATTCATCTTCAGGACTGCATCCTGTCAAAAGAGGTCGACGGGCAAACCGTTACGACCAACAAAGTTGACGTCACGTTTTCCTCCGCCAATGTCAACGCCACCGACTCCAGCCTGATGAAAAACAGCGCGGAAGATAACGAAGGCGGCGCAACCAACGTTGGCGTTCGTATTCTTGATGACGGTAATGAAAAGATCACGCTTGGCGAAGCCGTTGCGATTAATTTCCCCAATCTGAATTCCTACCAGGAATTAAATTTTAAAGCCCGTATGGAAAAAACGCCGGACGCCACCGGGGATGCAACACCGGGAAACGTTAATGCCATCGCTAATTATATTCTTAATTACGAATAATCTTTTTTACGTATCTGGAATGGCCGGCGACCCGTTTGCCGGCTTTCAGAATACCTTTTAAAAAGAATGGACTCATGCGCAGATCCCTTTTTTCGCTGATCATCAGATTAGCGACATTTGCCAAAAACAGTGTATTTATCCTGTTTATTTTCTCGGGTATGCCCGCCGTGTCCCTCGCCGTGGAGTTTAATACTGACGCTCTTGATGTCGGTGATCGCCAGAATGTCGATCTCAGCCAGTTTGAAAAGAAAGACTACATCTCTCCCGGACGCTATCTGGTTCAGATCACACTCAATAAAAATCCCTTACCCGGCGAATGGAACGTCGAATGGCAGACAACAACAGCGGAAAACGGTACACAGCTTTGCCTCACCCGAGATCTGCTGTTGCAGTGGGGTTTTGATGACGCCTTTGTCCGTGAGCTCAACAGCAAAACCTCCTGTCTTAATCTCATTGATAAACCGGAGTTCAGTGCAAAGCTTGATAAATCCACCATGCGCCTGACACTGACCACCCCGCAATCATGGATGAAATACCACGCGAAAAACTGGACTCCGCCGGAATACTGGGATGAGGGGGTTAACGGTGCGCTTCTCGATTACAACGTTTATGCCAGCCAGTACTCTCCCCATGACGGCGACAGTACGCAAAGCTTCAGCGCGTACGGTACAGCGGGTGTCAATCTGGGCGCATGGCGCTTGCGCTCGGACTATCAGTACAGCCAGAATTTTGTCAGCGGAAACAGCACTGACACCGACAGTCGTCTGGCGCGCACTTACCTCTTTCGCCCGTTACCGTCGCTGGCATCAAAATTCACCCTTGGACAGTACGATCTCAGTTCCGATATTTTCGATACCTTTCATTTCACCGGAACGACACTCGAAAGCGATGAGAGCATGTTGCCGCCGGATTTACAGGGCTATGCGCCGCAAATCACGGGCATCGCCCAGACCAACGCCAAAGTCACCGTTTCGCAGAATGGCCGCGTGCTGTACCAGACCACCGTCACGCCAGGGCCGTTTACCATTTCTGATATGGTCGATACGCTACAAGGGCAAATGGATGTCACCATTGAAGAAGAAGATGGCCGAACCAATACTTTTCAGGTTGGTTCGGCATCCGTACCATTTCTGACCCGCCAGGGTCAGTTGCGGTACAAAACCTCCGCCGGGAAACCCACCTCAAACAGCCATAACGACGTTCATAACCCGCTGTTCTGGACCGGAGAATTTTCCTGGGGTTGGCTGAGCACCACTTCGCTCTACGGCGGCGCCATTCTGACCGCCGACGACTATCAGGCGTTCACCTCCGGTATTGGTTTTAACCTTAATATGCTGGGTGCGGTCTCTTTTGATGTCACGCGGTCACAGGCAAATCTGACGCAGGAAACAGGCAATAACAGCCAGCATGGTTACAGCTACCGTATGAACTACGCCCGCCGTTTTGACTCCACCGACAGCCAGATAACATTCGCCGGATACCGTTTCTCTGACAAAAACTATGTGTCGATGAATGAATACCTCGACTACCGCGAAGGCGATAACGGCAGCGATAACGAAAAAGAGAGCTACGTGCTGTCGTTCAGTCAGACCATTGCCCCCTGGGACATGAGCGCCTGGCTGAACATCAGTCGTGATACCTACTGGAATGCCGAAAGTAATACCAGCTACTCACTTTCCCTCAACCACAGCTTTTCCATTGGCGAGCTGAAAGGACTTTCCGCCTCACTGGCTGTCACTCGCACCCGCTGGAATGATACCGACGAAAACCAGTACTACTTCTCGCTCTCCGTGCCGTTGAGTGCGGGTCGAAACCTGGCCTACAACCAGCAGCGTTACGGTGATAACACCACGCAGTCGCTGTCGTATTTTGACTCCTCTGATCGCGACAACACATGGAACCTCTCCGTTTCTGCTGACAGCGATGAAATCAGTGATGGCGAACCGGCATTACGAGGAAGCTATCAGCATTACGCGGCACCCGGACGTTTGAGCCTCGCCGCCAGTGTGCAACCGAATCACTATTCCTCAATGAATCTGGGCTGGAACAGTGCGATCACCGCCACCCGTTATGGTGTGGCAATGCACGATCGCCCTAACGGGAATAACGCCCGCATGATGGTCGACGCCAATGGCGTTTCTGGTATTGCGCTGAACCGCGGACGAAGCGTCACCAATGCTTTTGGCATTGCGGTGATCCCCTCGCTCAGTAATTACCAGACCACAACCGTACAGGTAAACAACAACACACTGCCGGACGGCGTGGATATCAGTAGCCCGGTGTTCCGCACCACGCTGACGGAAGGCGCGATTGGCTACAAAGCGCTTAACGCCAGCCAGGGGTATCAGATTATGGGCGTCGTCAGGCTGGAGAATGGCACGTTTCCGCCACTTGGCGTTTCCGTCGTTGACAGCAAAACCCACAAAGACATCGGCCTGATTGCGGACGACGGTTTTGTGTACCTGAGTGGAATCCAGGACAACAGTGTGCTCAGTGTAAGCTGGGGCGAACATACCTGTGAAATGAATCCCCCCAACCACAGCAATCTCGACAGCGCGCTCATCCTGCCGTGTCGATACACTCACCAGGCCAGAGAAAACCATGAAAGCGACTGATATCGCGAAAGGAATGATCCTTTTTTTGTCAGCCACCAGCCTGACGTACGCGGCCATTTTGCCTGATCGCACCCGGCTAATCCTCAACCAGGGTGATAAAAGCCTCTCCCTGCGTCTGATCAATAAAAGCCCGACACTACCCTATCTCGCGCAATCCTGGATTGAAGACCAGACCGGGGTGAAAGATCGCGATTATATCTCCACCGTTCCGCCGCTGGTTCGGCTTGAGCCGGGCGAGCAGACGCAAGTCAGGCTGATGGGACTGTCTGCGCTTGCCCGGCTGCCGTCTGATCGGGAATCACTGTTTTATTACAACGTCAGAGAGATCCCCCCGCGCAGCGAAGGGCAGAATGTCGTGCAAATTGCGATGCAAAGTCGTCTGAAACTGTTCTGGCGGCCAAAAGCTATCCGCCTCAATACCGGACAGTCGCTGCCCTGGAAATCCATCAAACTCTCACGAACCGAAAACGGGTTGCACTTCATGAACAGCACGCCCTACCACATGACCATCGGGTACGTCGGCATTGACGGAAAAACACTGCTGAAAGGCACCTCCAGCCTGATGCTTGTTCCCTTCAGCGAGCAAACGCTGTCGGTGAAAAACCTGCCATCGCAGTTTCAGGTAGGCTACATCGGGGATTTCGGCGGACTGAATCTCTACAAAATCAGTTGCAACGCCGTTCAGCGCGAATGCGACAGCCAGCCTGCACAAAAGGAATAATCATGCGTACGCTTGCTCTACTGTTTACGCTGCTGGTCGCCCTGTTTTCTGCCCCTGGCTGGGCCGTTGACTGTTATCAACGCGTACTCGGCGGCCCTACTGATTATACTGTCACGTTACCGCCCTTCATGGTGCCGGTGGATGCCCCGCCGGGAAGTAAGATTTGGGAAAGCCGGGATATCAACATCACGGTGTATTGCGATAACGCCCAGAGTTGGTCTTCCACAAATCCCTCTGAGTCACTCTTTGCCTGGCTCATGCTGAGTGCGACGAATAATGCCGATATCCTTGATAACCCTTACTTTACCTTTGGCGTCACCTACAATGGCGTGGATTACACGGGTTCCGATATTGGCATCCCGACTGGAGCCTGCCTGGACAAGCGACACGATGGCATCTATGACTCAGCTTGTAACGGTGTGACGCCACAGAAAGAGGTTACCTTCAACGCGCGCTTTCGTCTTTTCATTCAGCTTAAAGCCGTGCCTGCGGATCAGGATCAACAATTTGATTTCGGGAAAATAAATATTGTGCAGTTTGATGGTGAAGGTGGGGCGAACCTGATGCCTGATGCAAAAAACCTGCGTTTTAACATTGATGGCCTCGACAACATCACTTTTCTCGATTGCAGCGTGGATATCAGTCTTGAGCCACAGAATCAGGTTGTTGATTTCGGTATTCTTTCGCGAAGTGGACTACAAACCACGCCAGCAACGCAGCCATTTCACCTGTCCGCCACCAAAGATCTGGCCGCAGGTTGTACGCAGTCCTTTGACGTCGAAACCAGCTTTTACGACAACGACGGTGCACTGTATGACGCCACGCATTTGAATATGGGAAATGGTCTTCTGCTGCGCATCGCGGATGATACCACGCACACTGATACCCGTTTTAATGAGTACCAGCCATTTGAAACCTTCATTGCAGGGATGGAAGAGCGTTTTACCCATGACTATACCGCCGAGCTGACGAAAAACCCGTCACAGGACATTGCCGTCGGGCCATTCAGTAAAACGGTCACCATCAAGATCAACTATCACTAGAAACAAAGAAGCCGGGACATCTCCCGGCTTATCATCTTCGCAGCAGCGTTAATTTCAGCTGGCTTTACGTTCGTGCTTTTGGCGGTAAGCCACCAGATCTTCGATAGTCACGACGGCCATATTGTGCTCACCAGCAAACTTGATGCACTCCGGCGCGCGCGCCATTGAGCCGTCATCATTGGTCAGTTCACACAGTACGCCTGCTGGCTTGAAGCCCGCCAGCGTGACCAGATCGATAGTCGCTTCAGTGTGACCGCCACGGGTCAGCACGCCACCTGGCTGCGCACGCAGCGGGAACACGTGGCCAGGACGGTTCAGATCGGACGGCTTAGCGTCATCCGCAATTGCCGCGCGCACGGTAGTCACGCGATCCGCGGCAGAAACCCCTGTGGTAACGCCTTTAGCAGCTTCAATAGTAACAGTAAAACCGGTACCGTAAGCACTGGTGTTGTTCTCAACCATCATCGGCAGATCGAGCTGTTTGCGGCGATCTTCGGTCAGGCACAGACAAACGATGCCGCTGCCGTGACGAATGGTCAGCGCCATTTGTTCAACGGTCATAGTTTCAGCGGCGAAAATCATGTCACCTTCGTTTTCACGATCTTCATCATCCAGCACCATTACACCGCGGCCTTCACGCAGTGCGGCCAGTGCGTTTTCCACACGTTCGAATGGCGTGCCAAAAGAGGAAAGTAGCGTCTGATTCATGGTAATAAAAACCTCATTAAATTTATGGTTACCAGAATCAGGGCAGTCTTAGGAGTACCGTACAAGCGGCAAAAAAAATAACGTGAGCGGGCGCAAACCCGACTGGATCGTTACTCTCTCCCATCCGGACTTTAACCGTCGGCCCCGGAATTACACCGGATCTGCTGACCTCCTGAACGTTCAGGAGCGCTCGCGGGCTTTCAGCGTACGCTGATTTACCGCCGGTGGGGAATTTCGCCCCGCCCTGAGAATAAGCGAGATAACTATAACGCGATTGACTATCCTCGGCAATGCATTGAGTTCAAACATTTGTATTTCTGGTTTATCGACTTCCGTTCAGGCACTACAATGAACATCAGAACAGAGACGATCAGGGAAACTATGATGATTGACCCGAAGAAAATTGAGCAAATCGCCCGCCAGGTACACGAATCGATGCCGAAAGGTCTGCGTGATTTTGGTGACGATGTGGAGAAAAAAATCCGTCAGGTGCTGCAGTCGCAGCTGACCCGGCTGGATTTGGTGAGTCGCGAAGAATTTGATGTGCAAACGCAGGTGCTGCTGCGCACGCGTGAAAAACTGGCGCTGCTGGAGCAACGCCTCAGCGAGCTGGAAAGTCGCACCAGCATGCCAGTCGCCGTCACGCCGCCGGTGGAACAACAGGACTAAAAACAATAACGGGCCTTTCGGCCCGTTGTTATTTTAGTGTTCAACCTCTGGCGATCTCACTCTCATCGCCTGCTGACAGTAAAATTCGTAGCGAATGTAAAACCACTCTCGCTGTGCTTCATCCATATTCCCGGTGACTGCCTCGAGATCAACCGATTGGCCAAGCGAGTGCATTCTGGCAAAGCTACGTGCGATAAAATCGAAATTGTTCAAAATGTAGAGTTCGTTTTGGTTCATCGGCATACTCCTTCAGTCAATGCGTTTCTGAGTCGGCTATATGCTTTTTCCTGCTTCCAGTATTTATCTTTACTTTAGGCTAAATGTACGCAAAACGTGCTCATTCATTCGCTAATTTATGCGCTGTGTCATAAACCCACACATTCACCACGGTTTGTTGATGACCAGCGCTTGTGTTTAGCGATTTACCGCCTTGCCAGCGGCGTTATTTACCGCTGTCTTTCTGAATTTTCTTGATGATATTGGTGGTGGAACAACCGTCTTCGAAGTTCAGCACCATCACTTCACCGCCATTGGCCCAGACTTCTTCGCTACCGGCGATCTGTTCCGGCTTGTAGTCGCCGCCTTTTACCAGCAGATCCGGCAGGATCCCTGCAATCAAGCGCTGCGGCGTATCTTCTTCGAAAGAGACCACCCAGTCGACCGACTCCAGCGCGCCCAGCACAATCATCCGCTGTTCCAGCGGGTTAACCGGGCGGCTTTCGCCTTTCAGGCGTTTGGTGGATGCATCGCTGTTCACTGCCACAATCAGGCGATCGCCAAGCTTCCGGGCATTCGCCAGATAGGAGACGTGACCGGCATGCAGAATGTCGAATACGCCGTTGGTCATCACCACTTTCTCGCCACGTTTACGCGCCGCGATAACCGCCTGCTTCAGTTCGTCTTCGGTCATCACGCCAAAACCTGTATCGGCGCGACCCCGCACCGCGTTTTCCAGTTCGATCGGCGAAACAGTCGAGGTACCGAGTTTACCTACCACGACGCCCGCTGCCGCGTTGGCAAAGTAGCACGCTTCTTCAAGCGTTTTTCCTGCCGCCAGCGTTGCCGCCAGCACGCCAATCACCGTGTCGCCTGCACCGGTAACGTCATACACTTCCTGTGCCTGCGTCGGCATATGCAACGCCTCTTTACCCGGCTGCAGCAGCGTCATGCCCTGCTCAGAGCGAGTCACCAGCAGTGCTGCCAACTCAAAATCGGCAATCAGCTTCATACCGCGCTCAACAATTTGCGCTTCGTCTTTGCACTTACCGACCACGGCTTCAAACTCGGACAGGTTAGGCGTCAGCAACGTCGCGCCGCGGTAACGGTCAAAATCAGTACCTTTCGGATCGATCAATACCGGAACACCCGCTTTACGCGCCAGTTGGATCATCGACTGAACACTGCTCAATGCCCCTTTGGCGTAGTCGGAAAGCACCAGAGCGCCAATGTTACCCAGCGCCTGCTGAATACGCTCGTGCATCGGTTGCGGATCAACATCCGCAAACCCTTCTTCGAAATCGAGACGGATCAGTTGCTGGTTGCGCGACAGCACGCGCAGTTTAGTGATAGTAGGATGCGTCGGAACAGTAACGAAATCGCATTTCACGTTGACGTCCGCCAGCGCTTTACTGAGGGCGCGTGCCGCATCGTCAATCCCGGTCAGCCCGACCAGACGCGCGCCAGCGCCGAGCGAGGCGATGTTCATGGCCACGTTCGCAGCACCACCCGGGCGTTCTTCGATAGTGTCGACTTTCACGACCGGGACCGGCGCTTCCGGCGAAATACGGCTGGTCGGCCCATACCAGTAACGATCCAGCATCACATCCCCGACGACCATGACGCCTGCACGTTCGAACTCTGGCAGCGTTACTTTCATTCCTGACTCCTGAAAGATTCACAATTTGCGCGCGATGATACCACCACTTACTTTGAACCGCACGACTCCACCAGCCACTTCTGCCAGCTGGCGCTGACGCGTGCGCGCTCCATGCTAAAGGCATCCTGCGCCACATGGCCTGCGGACTCCTGCAGCGCCAGATGATGCAGTTCATCACGCAGCGTGGTGTATGCCTGGGTGAGCGCCATCGCTTCTTCTTCATCCATAATGTCGTTCTGCGCCAGTAGCTCAAGGATGCGGACGTTATCGGACCAGCGCGTCAGTTTCGGCTTCAGATGAGCATAGCGCAGTACCAGGTACTGGGTGATAAACTCAATGTCGGTAATGCCCCCGGCATCAGCTTTAATATCAAAGCGATCGCGGTGCTTGTTACCCAGGTGAGCACGCATTTTCTCGCGCATCTCGCGAACATCTGTTTGCAGCTTTTCGCCATCACGCTCAGTAGTGAGCACTTCTTTACGAATCGCATCGAACTGTGCGTGTAACCCTGGATCGCCATACACGACGCGGGCGCGAACCAGCGCCTGATGTTCCCAGCTCCAGGCTTCGTTTTTCTGATAATCGGCAAAGGCGTCGGTGGTCGTCACCAGCATGCCTGCCTCGCCGGACGGACGTAAGCGAGCGTCCACTTCGTACAAAATGCCTGACGACGTGCGGGTGCTGAAAAGATGCATGATGCGTTGCGCCAGTCGCAGATAGAACTGACGACCATCTATTTCCCGCTCGCCATCGGTCATTACGTCCGCCGGGCAATCATGCAGGAACACCAGGTCAAGATCGGAGCTGTAGCCCAGCTCCCAGCCGCCGAGCTTACCGTAACCCACCACAGCAAAACCGCGGCCTTCGCGCTCATGCAGATGCGTCGGTTGCCCGTAACGCGCCACCATTTGTACCCAGGCCTGATGCACAACGGCGTCAATCATTGCCTCCGCCAGCCAGGTTAAGTGATCACTCACTTTCATTACCGGCAGCGTCCCGGCGATGTCGGCCGCCGCCACACGCAGCAACTGCGCCTGTTTGAACTGACGCAACGCCTCCAGCTGTTGTTCTTCATCTTCTTCAGGTACCCGCAGCAGATACTGGCGCAGGTCATCGCGATAGGCGTCAGTCGCGGTCGGCTGATACAGCGTGCCGGGGTCGAGCAGTTCGTCCAGCAGCAGCGGATAACGCGCAAGCTGGCTGGCGACCATCGGTGAGGAGGCACAGAGCGAAATCAGATGTTTGAGCGCGCCGGGGAACTCACTCAGTAGCTCAAGATATGTGGTTCGAGTAACAATGCCGGTCAGCAGCGGCGTAATGCGCGCCAGCGGCACCGGCGCATCGTCACGGCTGCAAATTTCACTCAGCAGATGCGGCATCAGTTGATCCAGCACCTGCCGTCCGCGCGGGCCAATAGATCGCCGGTCAAGCTCTTTACGGAAATCGGCGATCAATGCCACCACCTGATGGCGATCACTGTCAGACAGATGCGCCAGCACGGGCGTGGTGTCCTCTTCCTGCAACGCGTCCTGCCACAATTCGCGCCACAGTTCCGAGATTGTCTCTTCCTGCGACGGCGTTTCGTCATCACCTATCAACTCGTTAAAGATACGGCGAACGGCGGTCATATGGGCGGTAAGTTGTGCTTCGAGCGCGGCCCAGTCCGGGAAATGCATGCCCCACGCCAGTCGTGCGCGGTTCAGTTCATCGGCCGGTAATGTCTGGGTTTGTTCGTCATTGATGCTTTGCAGCAAGTTTTCCAGGCGACGCAGGAACAGATAAGCCACACGCAACTGGTCCGCATCACCCTCCGGCAGCAAATGCAGCGCATCAATCGCCTCCAGCGTCACCAACAACGAACGCGACTGTAACGATGGCTCGCGGCCACCGCGGATCAACTGGAATACCTGCACAACGAACTCGATTTCGCGGATCCCGCCCGCGCCCAGCTTGATGTTGTCTTTCAGACCGCGACGGCGCACCTCACGGGCAATCATTCCTTTCATGTTGCGCAGTGACTGGATCACGCTGAAATCGATGTAGCGGCGGAAGACAAATGGTCGTAGCATCGCCCGTAACTCGCTGGCATTCACATCATCGGCATCACCCATCGGACGCGCTTTGACCATCGCATAACGCTCCCAGTCGCGCCCCTGCTCCTGATAATAATCTTCAAACGCGGCAAAACTCAGCACCAGCGGGCCGCTGTCGCCGAACGGACGCAACCGCATATCAACACGGTACACGAATCCGTCCTGCGTTGGCTGGTCGAGTACTTTGATTAGCCGTTGTCCGAGACGGGTGAAAAACTGCGCGTTGTCCAGTTCACGCCGCCCGCCGCGGGTTGAGCCATGCTCAGGCCAGGCAAAAATCAGGTCGATATCCGAGGAAAAATTCAGCTCACCGCCCCCGAGTTTACCCATGCCGAGGATCAGCAGCGGCTGCGGCACGCCATCAGCATTGCAGGGTGTTCCCCATTCGCGACAACAGGCCTCATACAGCCAGTCACGCGAGGCGACGATCAGCGTTTCGGCAAGTGTGCTCAGCTGTTGTAACGTCTCTTCTTCGCTCACCAGCGACAGGGTCTGCATCCAGGCGATGCGCACCATCATGCGACGGCGAAACAACCGCAGTTCGCGCATCAGTGCGGTTTCATCCTGAACGGCAGCCAGCGCCTCGTGCATCCAGGTGGCGTAATGCGCCTCTTCGCCCGCCTGCGGCGGTGTGCTTTCCAGGCTCATCAGCCAGTCGGGATGCGCCGCCAGACTGTCCTGCACAAAATCACTGAATACCAGCACGGCCTGCGCCTGCAGGCTGAGCGTGGCGACGGGGAAATCCTCTGGCAACCTGTCCACAACGGTCAGCCAGTGTTGCTGTAACGGCGAAGAGAGCGGCATCATAAAAGGTATCCTGCCTGGTTATCGTTTTCCGCTGTGCAGCCAGAATGGCTCTGCGTTTAGCGCTTCATTGCGAAAGAGTTCTATGTCGTTGCGCTGACGATGCGCAATCGACTGGCTCAGTCCTTGCCAGGACTCCAGCCACGCCTGTACGGCGGTTTCAGGGTAATAGCCTGCCAGCAGCATCACGCTGTCGAGATCCCGGGCGAGGCGCGGCAGTTGATCGGCATAACGATCACCCAGTGGATGGGCGAAGGCTTTTTTGAGCTCTGCCGCCACGCGCGAAAGCTGTACATCGGCAAAACGTTTGAAGGAGTCCGCCAGTTTTGGCTGCGTTTTTTCGTCGATAAAAGGCTGCCAGCCGCGCATCACCAGCCATTCGGTGAGTGTCAGCTTCGCCTGGGCGGTTTGTACGTCATAGGCCGCCGTCTGCGCCGACACCGCAGAAGTCAGCGTCGCTTCCGCCAGCGTGAGCTGATCACGCAGGCGCGCGCTGGCTTTGCGTGGCACCAGGCCGCCAAACAGCATCAGCGCGTGACGAATGCGGGCAATGGCGTTCATGATTTCCGGGCGCGCGTTGTCGTTACCGCGGATCCACAATTCTTCGTGATACTGCCAGTGTGCCAGCGCATTCTCCAGCGCCGCGGTCATTCCCTGCTCAACGCTCGCTTTGGCGACCAGCGGCAGTACGCTCAGCGATTTGATTTCACGTTCCGCGTTGCCCTGCGCCAGATGATAACCGCGCGCCGCTTTGCTCAGGCTTCCCTGACGGAGCACCGCCAGCCCTACCAGTTGATGCGACAGCTTCAGGACATCTTCCGTCCGCCCGGAAAGCAACTCCAGCTCCAGCTCGCAAATCGGTTCGTGATGCTCACCCGCTTTCACTTCACCGCGATCGAGCGCAATTTCAATACGGCTGTCGCCTTCGTTAACCAGCCATTTTTCGCGTTCGAAATTGGTGCTGAACAGCGGCTGGACGCGGCTCGCCAGATCGGCGGGCAGTTCGCCGTCCGGCCAGACTTCCGCCGGAAAGCGTTCGAGCGCCAGTTCGGGCTTGTCGAGTTCAATGTTGTATTCCGGGCGCTGATGCAGGCCGCCCACCACACGCCCGGCGATCTTCATGGTCATTTCATAACGCCCCTGAACGCCACGAATACGCAGGCCCATGTCATGGCTGCGCAACCAGTTATCAGCGGTTTCGTAGTAGATATTAAGCAGTTCCCCGGCAGGGTGATGCTCTGTGGTCAGCGTGCTAAGGTGCTGGCGTAGCGTCTCTACGCCCTCGCCACAGACAATAAACTTTAATTCGATTTCTTGAGCCATGACTAAACTTCTTATGGTTACGTTGCCCGAAGTGCCACTGCGGCGAACTTCCCGCGTTCTTTTTTGTCAGTAGATAGTATTTTGCGTCAAATTGCCATGCAACGCGCAGTTTGACCGGGATAAAAGTTTGGCGATGCGGCTGGGGCGACCTGGATGATTCCGATTGATGCAGAATGCTTTGCGTCGTCAGACTGTTGCCACTACTATCGTTCCACTTTTATGACAAAAACGATGACCTGATGCGAAAATTACGCCTGATTGGATTAACTTTACTCGCGCTTAACGTTTCTGTGATGGCTCATGCCGAGGAAAAACGTTACGTTTCTGATGAACTGAACACCTGGGTACGCAGCGGCCCGGGTGATAATTATCGCCTCGTCGGTACCATTAATGCCGGCGAAGAAGTGGCTTTGCTGCAGACCAATAGCGACACCAGTTATGGGCAGATCCGCGACAACAGCGGCCGTACTGCGTGGATCCCGCTGAAAGAGCTCAGCAACGACCCCAGCCTGCGCACCCGCGTGCCGGATCTCGAAAACCAGGTCAAAACCCTGACCGACAAGCTGAACAACATCGACGCGACCTGGAATCAGCGCACCGCTGAAATGCAGAAAAAAGTCTCCCAGAGCGACAGCGTGATCAACGGCCTGCAACAGGAAAACCAGACGCTGAAAAACCAACTGATTGTCGCGCAGAAGAAAGTGAATGCCGCCAATCTGCAACTGGATGACAAGCAGCGCACCATCATCATGCAATGGTTCATGTATGGTGGCGGCGTGCTGGGCGTGGGTCTGCTGTTGGGCTTGATTCTGCCGCACCTGATCCCCAGCCGCAGACGAAAAGATCGCTGGATGAACTAAGCCCGATTGGTCTTCTCCCCTACACTTACGTATTATCGTTATCTTGCGGGCAGCGTTGGGGAGAAGTACGGGTGAAGAGTTATCTGGTCGGTGGTGCGGTTCGTGATGCGTTATTAGGACTACCGGTCAAAGACAAAGATTGGGTTGTTGTCGGCGCGACACCGCAGCAAATGCTGGACGCGGGTTATCAACAGGTTGGCCGCGATTTTCCGGTATTCCTGCACCCTGAAACGCATGAAGAGTACGCGCTGGCGCGTACTGAGCGTAAGTCCGGTTCCGGTTATACCGGCTTTACCTGCTATGCCGCGCCCGACGTCACGCTTGAGCAGGATCTGCTGCGCCGTGATTTGACCGTCAACGCGCTGGCCCAGGACGCCGATGGCAATATCGTTGATCCTTACCATGGTCAGGCGGATTTACGCCAGCGTCTCTTGCGTCACGTCTCCCCCGCTTTCAGTGAAGATCCGCTGCGCGTGTTGCGCGTGGCGCGTTTTGCTGCCCGTTACGCCCATCTCAGTTTCCGTATCGCCGACGAGACCATGACGCTGATGCGCGATATGACCAAGGCCGGCGAACTGGCGCACCTGACGCCGGAACGCGTCTGGAAGGAAACCGAAGGCGCGCTCGGTACGCGTAACCCGCAGGTCTTTTTCCAGACGCTGCGCGACTGCGGCGCATTAAAAGTGCTGTTCCCGGAACTGGATGCGCTGTACGGCGTACCGGCACCGGCGAAATGGCACCCGGAAATCGACACCGGCATCCACACCATGATGACGCTCACCATGGCCGCGATGCTTTCTCCTGAGATTGATATTCGTTTTGCCACGCTGTGCCACGATCTCGGCAAAGGGCTCACACCGAAAGCGTTGTGGCCACGCCATCACGGACATGGTCCGGCAGGCGTTAAACTGGTCGAACAGCTTTGCGCCCGGCTGCGCGTGCCGAATGAGATGCGCGATCTGGCAAAAGTGGTCGCTGAATTTCATGATCTTATCCATACCTTTCCGATTCTGAAACCGGCGACCATCGTAAAGCTGTTCGATTCCCTCGACGCCTGGCGTAGACCTCAGCGCGTGGCGCAGCTCGCCCTGACCAGCGAAGCGGATGTGCGCGGGCGTACCGGGTTTGAAGCCTGCGATTACCCACAGGGGCGGTTGTTACGCGAAGCCTGGGAAGTGGCGAAAAGCGTCGCCAACAAAGCGGTGATTGACGCGGGATTCAAAGGACCGGAGATTCGGGAAGAGTTAACGCGACGACGCATTCAGGCCGTCGCGTTATGGAAAGAGGCGCGTTGTCCGCAACCTAAAGCGTGATTTACATGAAGACCGCGTACACCGCTGCCGCCACAATGAAACGGTAGATGGCGAACGGGATAAACGAGATCCGCTTGATCAACTGCAGGAAAGTTTTAATCGCGATCAGCGCCACAATGAACGCCGTCACGAAGCCCACCGCAAACATCGGGATATCGCCAGTCGTCAGAAAACCAATGCTCTTGTAAAGGTCGAGCGCGGTGGCGCCCATCATCATCGGTACTGCCAGCAGGAAAGAGAATTCAGATGCGGCGTAACGGCTGACGCCCATCAGCATACCGCCGGAGATGGTCGCGCCAGAGCGGGAGAAACCCGGCCACAGCGCCAGGCACTGGAAGCAGCCAATCATAAACGCCTGGCGATAGGTCATGTCATCCAGCCCCTGCGCACGCGGCTCCTTTGGCTTCAGGCACTCCGCAGCAATCAGCAATAAGCCCCCCACCACCAGCGCGTACATCACGTTAACCGGGTTGAATAATGATTTGATGGTGTCGTGAAATACCAGACCGAGCACCACTGCCGGGATCATCCCGAGAAGGATATGAATCAGCGACAAACGCCCTTTCCCAAAGCCTTCATGCGGGCGTTGACCGAAGTGAATGCCGATAAGACCAAACAGACGACGCCAGAACATCACCACCACGGCAAGGATAGAACCTAACTGGATCACCACCTCAAACGTTTTTGCCGTATCACCCTCAAACCCCAGCAGATGGCCCACAATGATCATATGGCCGGTACTGGAAACAGGCAAAAATTCTGTCAATCCTTCGACCACACCCAGTATTGCCGCCACCAGCAGCGAGTGCATATCGCTCATTCAATAAACCCTTTTAAAAGACATAAAAAAACGGCGCATGACTCCCGCAGCCGCCAAAAAATTCCCAGTCTTAAGACCGGCAAAATTGATTATGGTTTAGCAATATTGAATTTATATGTTTTCTTTCAGATTTTGGCTACGCTCGATGACCACGCCGACATTCTTCGCCCGGGCCACCGCGCCAGGTTTGCTGACTTTGATGCGCACCCACGGCGAGTTAAAACGGCTCAGCAGCAGCGACGCCACTTCTTCCGCCACGCGTTCCACCAGCGCAAACCGGTTGCCTTCCACATGACTGACCACCGCGTCGCTGACATCCGCGTAGCTCAGGCAGTCCTGAACATCATCGCTCGCGGCGGCTTTGCGGTTATCCCACGCCATTTCGATATCGAACACCAGTTGCTGTTCGATGGTCTGTTCCCAGTCGTAAACGCCAATGGTGGTGATTACCGAAAGTTGCTCTATAAATACAATATCCATCACGACCCGCCTGCTTTTTGCCCAAACCGGATACCACTTCCGGCGAATTATGCGTATTATCCACAGATGCAGAGATTAAAACGATACTTTCAATACGGAACAGCGTTATGAGTGCAATCGCGCCTGGAATGGTTATCCTCGCCTACCTTTGCGGCTCAGTCTCCAGCGCCATCCTGGTTTGCCGTATCGCTGGATTACCGGATCCCCGCACGAGCGGGTCGGGAAATCCCGGAGCAACCAACGTTTTACGTATGGGCGGCAAGGGAGCAGCCGTAGCAGTTCTGATTTTCGACGTCCTGAAAGGGATGTTGCCGGTCTGGGGCGCTTATATGTTAGGCGTCACGCCATTCTGGCTCGGCATGATTGCCATCGCCGCCTGCCTTGGCCATATCTGGCCGGTGTTCTTCGGTTTTCGCGGCGGAAAAGGTGTTGCTACCGCCTTCGGTGCCATTGCGCCTATCGGCTGGGATCTCACCGGCGTGATGGCGGGCACCTGGCTGCTCACCGTGTTGCTCAGCGGCTATTCGTCGCTCGGCGCCATCGTCAGCGCGTTAATTGCGCCATTTTACGTCTGGTGGTTTAAACCGCAGTTTACCTTTCCCGTTTCGATGCTCTCCTGCCTGATTTTGCTGCGTCACCACGACAACATTCAGCGTTTGTGGCGACGTCAGGAAACCAAAATCTGGTCAAAACTGAAACGAAAGAAAGCGCAAGAAGAAGACAAAGAACAGTAGGCCGGGAAAGCGTATAACGCCCCCGGCAACACATTACGCGGCAGGCAGCTCCGCCAGCGGCCAGCGCGGACGCACGGTAACACCGAGATCAGCCCGCGTACCGGCTTTCAGACGCACCATCCCCGCGTAAGCGATCATCGCGCCGTTATCAGTGCAAAATTCCGGGCGCGCGTAAAACACCTCGCCGTGACGTTTTTGCATCATCTCCGCCAGTTTCGCCCGCAGCGTGCGGTTGGCACTGACGCCACCTGCCATCACCAGCCGTTTGAAGCCGGTTTGATCCAGCGCACGGCGGCACTTGATCATCAGCGTATCGACAACCGCGTCCTCAAAGGCACGGGCGATATCCGCACGCGTTTGATCGTCATTATCGTTATCACGAATGGTATTTGCGGCGAAGGTCTTGAGGCCGGAGAAGCTGAAATCCAGCCCCGGGCGGTCAGTCATCGGACGCGGGAAGACAAAACGCCCTTCCGTACCCTGCGATGCCAGTTTCGACAGCATCGGGCCGCCAGGGTAATCAAGCCCCAGCAGCTTGGCGGTTTTATCAAACGCTTCACCAGCCGCATCGTCAATGGACTCGCCGAGCAGCGTGTACTCGCCAATCCCGGTGACGCTAATCAGCTGCGTATGGCCGCCGGACACCAGCAGTGCGACAAATGGGTATTCCGGCGGATTTTCTTCCAGCATCGGCGCCAGCAGGTGCCCTTCCATATGGTGTACCGGAATTGCCGGTACGTTCCAGGCAAACGCCAGCGAACGCCCGACGGTCGCACCGACCAGCAATGCGCCGACCAGCCCCGGGCCGGCGGTATACGCAACCGCATCGATATCTTTTGCCGTCAGATTCGCTTCTTTCAGCGCGGCCTGAATCAGCGGCACGGTTTTCCGCACGTGATCGCGCGAGGCCAGCTCAGGCACCACACCGCCGTAATCGGCATGCAATTTCACCTGACTATACAATTGGTTGGCTAACAGCCCGTTAACATCGTCGTAAATAGCGATGCCAGTTTCATCGCAGGATGTTTCAATTCCCAGTACACGCATGACTTGTTTTTACCTCATTTCTGTACCGCGCAGTGTAGGGCGAATGCGGGTCGATGTATACCCTGGGGCGTGAGTTCGTGTATACTCTCCCCCCTTACAAAGGTCCCGTTCAAAAACGGCATTGGTGCTTTACAAAGCAGCGGCAGTTGCAGTAAAATTCCGCACCATTTTGAAATAAGCTGGCGTTGATGCCAGCGGCAAACCGAATTTATTAAAGGTGAGAGTTACATGCCGGTAATTAAAGTACGTGAAAACGAGCCGTTCGACGTAGCACTGCGTCGCTTCAAGCGTTCCTGCGAGAAAGCAGGTGTTCTGGCGGAAGTCCGTCGTCGTGAGTTCTATGAAAAACCGACTACAGAACGCAAACGCGCTAAAGCTTCTGCTGTGAAACGTCACGCGAAGAAACTGGCTCGCGAAAACGCACGCCGTACTCGTCTGTACTAATCTGTAGAGGGCAAACGCTCTCAATTCAGAACGAGTTGTAGTTGCAAGGCCGTGCTTCCGGAAGGAAAGCGCGGCTTATTTTCGTTTATACCCTTTATAATTCGCGCCTGTCGCGGATCCTGAATGGTATTAATTGAAGGGGCATATGGCCGGACGCATCCCACGTGTTTTTATCAATGACCTGCTGGCACGAACCGACATCGTCGATCTCATCGACGCGCGGGTAAAGCTAAAAAAGCAGGGCAAAAATTTTCACGCGTGTTGCCCGTTCCATAACGAAAAAACCCCCTCATTCACCGTTAACGGTGAGAAACAGTTTTACCACTGCTTTGGCTGTGGTGCGCACGGCAACGCTATCGATTTTCTGATGAACTACGACAAGCTCGAGTTCGTGGAAACCGTCGAAGAACTGGCGGCCATGCACAACCTCGAAGTGCCTTATGAAGCGGGAAACGGGCCAAGCCAGATAGAGCGCCATCAACGGCAAAATCTCTATCAACTGATGGACGGCCTGAATACGTTTTACCAACAGTCCCTGACAAACCCTGCCGCAGTCACGGCGCGCCAGTATCTGGAAAAGCGCGGTCTGAGCAGCGACGTGATTAACCGCTTTGCTATCGGTTACGCGCCGCCCGGCTGGGATAACGTCTTAAAACGTTTCGGTGCGCATGGCGAAAACCGTCAATCGTTGATTGATGCGGGCATGTTAGTCACTAACGATCAGGGGCGCAGTTACGACCGTTTCCGCGACCGGGTGATGTTCCCGATCCGCGATAAGCGTGGGCGGGTAATTGGCTTTGGCGGGCGCGTGCTCGGCAACGATACACCCAAATACCTGAACTCACCGGAAACCGATATTTTCCATAAGGGCCGCCAGTTGTACGGCCTTTATGAAGCGCAGCAGACAGAAGCGGAACCTCAGCGTCTTCTGGTCGTCGAAGGGTATATGGACGTGGTCGCGCTGGCGCAATATGGCATTAACTATGCCGTCGCGTCGCTGGGCACCTCGACCACCGCCGACCACATTCAGTTGCTGTTCCGGGTGACCAACAACGTCATCTGCTGTTATGACGGCGACCGCGCAGGCCGCGATGCCGCCTGGCGTGCACTGGAAACCGCGCTGCCATATATGTCAGACGGTCGTCAGTTACGTTTTATGTTTCTGCCTGACGGTGAAGACCCGGACACGCTGGTGCGTAAAGAGGGTAAAGCGGCGTTCGAAGCGCGGATGGAGCAGGCTCAACCGCTCTCCACGTTTTTGTTTAACAGTCTGCTGCCGCAGGTCGATTTAAGCACGCCGGACGGGCGCGCTCAGCTGAGTACACTGGCGCTGCCGTTAATCAGCCAGGTGCCAGGTGAAACGCTGCGCATCTATTTGCGTCAGGAGTTGGGTAACAAGCTGGGCATACTTGATGACGCTCAGCTTGAGCGTTTAATGCCGAAACAGGCTGAAAATAGCACCGCCCGCCCTGCGCCGCAGCTAAAACGCACGACCATGCGTATACTGATAGGGTTGCTGGTGCAAAATCCGGATCTGGCGCCACAGGTTCCCCCGCTGGAGGGATTGAATCAGGAAAAACTGCCCGGACTTGGCTTATTTGCAGAACTGGTCAACACTTGTCTGTCGCAGCCTGGCCTGACCACCGGGCAACTGCTGGAGCAGTATCGCGGCACAAAAGAGGCCGCTACCCTTGAAAAATTGTCGATGTGGGACGATATAGCTGATAAGGACATTGCAGAAAAAACGTTCACCGACTCGCTCAACCACATGCTGGATTCGTTGCTTGAGCTGCGACAGGAAGAGTTGATAGCTCGCGATCGCACGCACGGTTTAAGCAGCGAAGAACGCCGGGAACTCTGGACGATAAGCCAGGAACTGGCGAAAAAATGAATTGCACGGCTTAAGTGCCGATTATCGATCGGGTTGACCCCGACAGCCGCGCTGAGGCGCAGCGGCAATAATATAAGTGGCCCTCGCTTTAAAAGTTGGCGGTTTTTGATTTTCGCCGACCGACACCAACCCAATGAAATAAGTGTGGATACCGTCTTATGGAGCAAAACCCGCAGTCACAGCTGAAGCTGCTTGTCACCCGTGGTAAGGAGCAAGGCTATCTGACCTATGCTGAGGTCAATGACCATCTGCCGGAAGATATCGTCGACTCCGATCAGATCGAAGACATCATCCAAATGATCAACGACATGGGCATCCAGGTGATGGAAGAAGCACCGGACGCCGATGATCTGATGCTGGCTGAAAACACCGCGGACGAAGATGCAGCCGAAGCCGCCGCGCAGGTGCTTTCCAGCGTAGAATCTGAAATTGGCCGGACGACCGATCCGGTGCGCATGTACATGCGTGAAATGGGTACCGTTGAACTGCTGACCCGCGAAGGCGAAATCGACATCGCGAAACGCATCGAAGACGGGATTAACCAGGTTCAGTGCTCCGTTGCAGAATACCCGGAAGCGATCACCTATCTGCTTGAGCAGTACGATCGCGTTGAAGCTGCTGAAGCTCGTCTGTCTGATCTGATCACCGGTTTCGTCGATCCGAACGCCGAAGAAGACATGGCGCCTACCGCGACGCACGTCGGCTCCGAACTCTCTCAGGAAGAGATGGACGACGATGACGACGAAGAAGAGGAAGACGACGACAGCGATTCCAGTGATGACGACAACAGCATCGATCCGGAACTGGCGCGTGAGAAATTCGCCGAACTGCGCACGCAGTACGAAGTGACACGCGACACCATCAAAGCCAAAGGCCGCAGCCATGCTGCCGCTCAGGAAGAGATCCTGAAGCTGTCAGAAGTGTTCAAACAGTTCCGCCTGGTACCGAAGCAGTTTGACTATCTGGTCAACAGCATGCGCGTCATGATGGACCGCGTTCGTACTCAGGAACGTATCATCATGAAGCTGTGCGTTGAACAGTGCAAAATGCCGAAGAAAAACTTCATCACTCTGTTCACTGGCAACGAAACCAGTGAAACCTGGTTCAACGCCGCCATTGCGATGAACAAGCCGTGGTCTGAAAAACTGCACGACGTCGCGGAAGATGTTCAGCGCGGTTTGCAGAAGCTGCAGCAGATTGAAGAAGAGACCGGCCTGACCATCGAGCAGGTAAAAGACATCAACCGTCGTATGTCCATCGGTGAAGCGAAAGCCCGCCGTGCGAAGAAAGAGATGGTGGAAGCGAACCTGCGTCTGGTTATTTCTATCGCCAAGAAATACACCAACCGTGGTCTGCAATTCCTCGACCTGATTCAGGAAGGCAACATCGGCCTGATGAAAGCGGTGGATAAGTTCGAATACCGTCGTGGTTACAAGTTCTCCACCTATGCTACCTGGTGGATCCGTCAGGCGATCACCCGTTCCATCGCCGATCAGGCGCGCACCATCCGTATTCCGGTGCATATGATTGAGACTATTAACAAACTCAACCGTATCTCTCGCCAGATGCTGCAGGAAATGGGTCGCGAGCCGACGCCGGAAGAGCTGGCCGAACGTATGCTGATGCCGGAAGACAAAATCCGCAAAGTGCTGAAGATCGCCAAAGAGCCTATCTCCATGGAAACGCCGATTGGCGACGATGAAGATTCGCATCTGGGTGATTTCATCGAGGATACCACCCTCGAGCTGCCGCTGGATTCTGCGACCACCGAGAGCCTGCGTGCCGCCACCCACGACGTGCTGGCGGGCCTCACCGCCCGTGAAGCGAAAGTCCTGCGTATGCGTTTCGGTATCGATATGAACACCGACCACACGCTGGAAGAAGTGGGTAAACAGTTCGACGTTACCCGCGAACGTATCCGTCAGATCGAAGCGAAGGCGCTGCGTAAACTGCGTCACCCGAGCCGTTCTGAAGTACTGCGTAGCTTCCTGGACGATTAATCGGTTCCGAAAAAACAAAAAGCTCCCACCCGGGAGCTTTTTTTTGCGCTGAATTCAGAGCCCGCGCAACGCCAGCGCCTCGTCCAGCTCGCGATAGGCCTCAACCAGCTTATCCAGTGTCGCCCGGTTCAGGCCGCTCGGATTTGGCAGCACCCATATCTGCGTCGCGCCGATGGAGTTTTGTTGCTTTCCCCACTGCACACCGCGCACACTGAAGGTCTTCTCGTACGCCTGCTTGCCGAGTATCGCCAGCGCCGCGGGCTGATAGTCTTCTATCTTCTTCACCAGTTCACGACCACCGCTGCGCAACTCATGCAGCCCGACTTCGCTCGCCTGTACCGTCGGGCGCTCCACCAGCATGGTGATCCCGCAGCGCGTATCCAGCAAGTGATGCTCCTCTTCCGGCGTCAGCAACCGGTCCGTAAACCCGGCCTGGTGGATCACTTTCCAGAAGCGATTACCCGGATGCGCAAAATGAAACCCTTTGTGCGCCGACGACTTGCCGGGGTTGATACCGCAGAATACCACCCGCAATCCTGGCGCCAGAATGTCGTGAATCATACTTACCCCAAACCGACAGAACGAGATCTCAGTATAAAGGATTGAAAAGGCGTTGTTTATAAAAGCACCATGCAAAAGTTTTACGCTGGATCGCCTGCGGGAGTTACTTTATAATCCACCGCCACGGCCCCTTAGCTCAGTGGTTAGAGCAGGCGACTCATAATCGCTTGGTCGCTGGTTCAAGTCCAGCAGGGGCCACCATTTTTCAAGGACTTAGATATGTATTTCAGTCCTCTTGCTTTTCTAGGATACCCATAGGATACCACAGCAAGGTAAAACCGAGTATTCCTCAGAGTTCTACAGTTGGGTCGTAGCAGCCGTTCAACTGCAATTTAAGAAAGTGCTACGGGTTTGAGTGCCCCCTCATAGGCAACCTTCAGGAGTATTTTTATGGATACTGTCGAAAAGGGCTCAGACCTGCTGTCAAAACGTATCTGCGCTATGAGTGGTCTTATCTTGGCTCTGGCAAGTGTCGGGCTTCACGCCTATCTTGTTATTCCTATAAGCATCGCTCTGGTTTTCATGCTGCGTAAGTGATGGCGTAACAAGCCCGGCCTAACGAAAGTTAGGCCACCTACCTTACTTTGGTGTCTTAATCACGTTTCCTCGCTAAGGATCGATATGGCTACTCAGTTTGAAAAACTCAAAACAGAATTGACCCAGCTAGATAAAATGGGTCATCAGCTTTATTATTCTATGTGTAAAGAATGTGGTGCACTCGATGAAAAAACGATAAATGGCATCGAAAAAGCTGGATGGGAATTCATTAGCGTTGCTGAAGAATATCAAAAGTGGTACACCAAGGCATATAGAGTAATTTCACAAATAATTCCAGAACGTCTATCTGAATTTGAGAATCTATACAAGGGCGACCCTAAAAGGAAGGAGATTACCTATGTTAACTATTCTATATACGATTACATTCTTGGTTTACAACTTAAAAATGGATACGGTGAAATAAAAAGAAGTCGTTCTGATGCCATACCTAAAATGGAAACACAATATAAAATAGTTTCCTCAGCAAAAGAGCGTTTCAAAAGCGTCCTTTTTGATATAAAGGATATTCTACAAGCAGATATATTCGACTCCGAATTAGACACATCCAAGGAGTTAAATAAAAAAGGTTTTATTAGGGCTGGCGGTGCTGTTGCTGGTGTAATATTGGAAAAACATTTAGCACACGTCTGCTCTTTACATTCATTAAAAAGCCGAAAGACTCATCCTTCAATTGCTGAATACAATCAACTCCTTAAAGATAGTGATATTATAGACACTCCGTCTTGGCGATTTATTCAACATCTTACAGATTTACGAAACCTTTGTGATCACAGCAAGGAAAGGGAACCAACAAAAGATGATGTTCAAGAATTAATAGTTGGCGTTGAAAAGATTACAAAGACTGTTTTTTAAATGTTCGGCTCTTACATTTATAGTAAGAGCCATGTTCTCATGACTCATAAATAATATTGAATTTTAATTACACAAGTTGCTCAATTTTTTATCAACAGAAGTTTGACGCCCCCATCGAATATCTATCATCAACTCCATAGAAATATCGCACAATTCCTTTCCAAAACCATTCTCAGGAGTAATAAACATATAAACAGGGGCCATTTCAACGTGTAAACCTTCTACAATCTTAGAGATTTCTCGTTTACTTTTTAGCGACAATGCCTGATTAAGTCGCTCCGCTATGCAAAGCATTTTTTGTCTTAAATCTTCCATTTTTTCAATCCTATTCAGGTAAAAAAGATTGTTCTTACCTACTCTACAGTTTTTAGTCGAGTCTTCGCCAGCACGTTGATTGCAGTCTCAATGCTTGAGGATTCAGTCACATCAGGCCCATCCACTTACACCAGAGCGCTTTTTACCCTCCTTCCGGTGTTCTGCCTCTGCCCGTAATGCCTGGATAAGAAACGCCGTCACGCTCTCCCCGTCCTCCTTCAGTTCGTTAATGTCGTTTGCCAGATCGAGAGGGACACGCGCCCATAACTTAACTGACTTCCCGTTACGGTTTCCTGTAGGCATGGTCTTGTTCTCCGGTGGGTGACACATTTCTTTCGCATTGTCGCTAGTGGGTGACACTTCGAAAAAATATAGAAGTATTTCTTTGCGCGCAGCTCCTGAAAAGGGCTAAAGATGATGAACAAAAAACACACAATTCATCATCCTTTGCTCACTTACGAAATAAAAAAACATAAAAATCAATAAATTATCCACATGATGATGATGGCTATAAAACCCAAAAACTAGTCGTTTTCCGCGCGTGCGCCGCCCCGTGGCAGGTGACCCCGCCAGGAGGACCCATGCAGACCGGGCGGCCGAAGCCACCCTCAGCCCGTCAGACTCCATTCGATTTGACCAGACCGCGATAGTCCAGTGCGGCCACGCCTGCATCGATGCGCACCTTCCAGGCAATGCCATCAACGGTAAAGCCTTCCTGCTGTTCCAGATATGGCACGTCCATGCCATCGAGATAGGCCACCTCAATGGTGTCTGTGCCTTTGGCTGCTGACACATACCACTGTTTGTTGTTGGCCTTGTCCAGGCGCGGTTCAACGATGACCTGAGCCATATCCTTGACCACGTTAATAATGCCCGGGTTCTGGTTCAGCGTGCCGTCCTGATCCACCGGGAATAGTGAGGACGAGGAAAGCACCGCACGGTTCGCAGCGCCTTCCAGCGCAGCCGGTACGAGGATAAAAGCAGGAATGACATTGATAGGATCACCATTGGCATCTTCCTGCAGACGCATGGCCTTACGCGCTTCATTCAGGCCATCAGTATCCATGCCTTTTGCAATGAGGTTCTTATGGTCTGCGTGGAACAGCGCTTTATCATCAGTGAAGCTGGCATTGGCTGTAAGGTGCAGATAAACCAGGTTCCCGACCGTTCTCGCGGCAGCGCGCCCCATTGCCTGTGGGATTGTCGTGAGCTGGCCCAGATCATCGTTGATGATGGCCTGGCGGGTGACTGAGAAGATATTGCCGTAGGTTGCCAGCGCGATCGGAACACCGTTGTCACTGGTGGTGACATATTTGTATTCCGCGCCTTCCGGAACTTTATCCAGCTCTGAGAAGCCATTCAGCCCGACGCGTTTGGCTTCATGGAAATTGGACAATGAACCGGTCTTTGTCCACTGCTGGAATGTTTCCCCGCTGTTCTGCCAGCCCGTCAGTACCGACTTTTCGGCCCCACTAGCAAGGATATGAGCAAAGTCGCTGCTGGTGTGAGTGAAAGCCAGATTCACAATCTGCGAGCGGTTACCAAAACCGCTGACACTGATACCGCGGTCCACCAGCGAAGCCTGAGCCATTTCGAACAGGCTCATCATCACATAAGGGTTGCCACGTTCCGCACGCTCATGCCCCAGACGGGCATATAACCCCTGTCGGATACCGTCCCCGGTGATATTCCCGTTCCCGGCGTAAATATGCGCCGGGCTGGTTTTACTGGATGGCGTGGCCACACGACCCATTTCAGCAAGCAGCAGGTCTTTTGCTTTCTCGGGTGTACAGTCGGCATCCTCCAGACACTGCATTTTGAGTGAATCATGTTTACCACCAAACATGGCGAACAGGTCTTTGATCCCGTTGATACGGGTATGTTCCGGCGTGGTGGCGCTGGTGGAACCTTTAGGACTGGTGATCATCCCCTTTAATTCAGTTGGCATATGTTCAAAATCCTCAATACGTTTCGATTCAATACGGGCCATAGCGCTGACCGCGGGTAATAACTCATCGGCAAATCCCTGAGCCACACATTCGGTACCATTCATCCAGGTCTCGTCCTCCAGCATCGCTGCCAGCACTTCGGCAGATTTGCCAGTTTTGCGGGCGTAGGCCGGGATGAGGACGTGCTCTACTTTGTCCAGCAACTCGGCATAGTCGCGCATGTCATTGGCGTTACCCCCGGAAATGCCCCACGGCTTGTGGATCATCATGAGTGCGTTCTCCGGCATAACGATGCGGTCACCGGCCATTGCAATAAATGACGCCATAGACGCGGCCAGACCATCGATATGCACAGTGATTTTTGCCGGGTGTTTATTCAGGAGGTTATAGATAGCGATGCCGTCGAATACGTCACCGCCCGGGGAATGAATGTTCAGGTTAATGTGCGATACATTGTCCAGGGCATTCAGGTCGTCTGCAAATTGCTGTGCAGTGATACCCCAGCCACCAATCTCTTCATAAATCTGGATAGTTGCGCTGGCGCCATCGCTGGCCGCCTTGATTGTGTACCAGCCTTTCATACCCACGCCCCCAGTGTCTGGTGATGCCAGTAATTCACGCTGCTACGTACAATCTGCCCTTTCGTCGGTACAGGCATTTCAGGGTGATTCTTTCTGATGAACGCCTGGTACTCTTCGATTTTTTTCATTGTTTCAGCGTCGATATGGACTGTACCGCCCTTATCCTGCGCCGATTTGCTCTTATCTGACATCTTCTTACCCTTATCGTGATTGATGGTATACGTACAATCATTGATCACTAAAAGTGGTAAGTAAAATGTTTTTTATCAGAAAATCAGATTTCAAAAAAACAGATATAACTTTGACTTAACCCAAACTCTCAAATTTAAGAAAGTGATAATTATTGCTAGCTGCTTGGATAATTTTCTTGAAATGGAGTTTTAAAATGGCATTGAATTTTCAGGATTTAAATGACGAAACTCGGCGATTTATGACCCAAGAAATTCAGCTCGACAAGGAAAATGATACGTTTTATCGAAGTGCTTTTTTAACTGATCAAGGTAAGGAAATCTGGCCAACATTACTCGAAGAATCAATTGCTCATAATGATGACTGGCTTGAAAACGAAATTCAACGACGAGGTCTTTTGGCACAATTCTATACAAGGAGAAGACCTAAGAGCCAAGAGTTAATGCAAGCTCGTGTCCCGGTGACAGCAGCTCAAACATTAGCAGAAGGAGAATTTAACCGACTTTTTGTGCGGGGGTTATGTGCACGTGTAATAGCGGAGGGTGGCAGAGAAGTAGAAGCATATCGAGCAAGATATTCAGAACACCCAAGGGCAGAATCGGAAGCAATTATCGGCAAAAAATTTTTAGCTGCTGATGTCCTGAAAGACCTGAGAGATAACCCAGGCGTGGATAGTGTTCTTGGTTTGCCACCTGGCCCTAATTCGGGTATTTCTGTTAAGAAGATTCAATAAATTATTAAAAGTACCTCCTTGTTTTGATTTTAAACGAGGAGGTAGTATTCCCCCACTAACTCCCCACATCGTCCACTCCCCACTTGCTTCCCACCAGCATTTTTTAAAATACCCTCTCAGGCCAGTAATGACGAGGGTTTCAGCCAAATCCCCCACTTTGGCCCCATATACACAGTGGGGAGTGGGGAGTTAGGTCTGATTCCCCCACACTCCCCACCTACTCCCCACTTATTCCCCCACTTCCCGTAATGACCGGATTGACAGTTTTTCGCCATCCTGAATGACCATGCTGAGCTCGATTAATTTATTAAGCCAGCGGGAGAAATGTTTGCTGGTATCCATGCCTGCCGCTTTCAGATCATCACGAATAACCGCCCGGGTACATGCCTCATCTTTAGACGTTCTGCTGCGTATAGCCTGCCATACCGCCATGTGGTTATCGCTTAACTTTGGTGCGCCCACCAGCTCCGGATAGATATCTTTTGCTTCACGTGGAGTGTCATGAACCACCAGCGAGGCGACATTATCTCCATCTTCGTCCGTGTACAGATCCACTTGCCTCAGGTCATAAGCATGACGCTCTGGTTCTTCTGCATCTTTCATCTTGGTACAGGACAAAATCAGGGCCCTCGCTTCTCCCTCACGCTTAACGTGAAACTCAGCATCGAGTGCCGCACGGAACGAACTGGAACCGCGTGCCCCTTTTGCCTCGTCCTTGCCAGAGTGATGGACCACCAGCACTGTGGCGCCAGTTTTCTGTTTGATGGTGTCACAGCCCTCAATAAACGCGCCCATATCCCGGGCATCGTTTTCATCATTGCCACCAAAGCATCTGGCCAGCGTGTCGATCACCACCAGCCGGACAGGCATACCCGTCTCACGTTCAACCTGTTTCGCCGCGCTCAGCACTTCCTGAACCTCTGACTGACGGACAGGAAACACAGGACGATTAACGAGACATATGCTTTTTGGCAGCGCACCGTTGACGGTCTCCCATGCCTTAACTCGCCGCGGCACACCCACACCACCCTCGCCGACGACATACAGCACAGAGCCACGCGCCACCGCGTTACCACTCCACGTTTTCCCGGCTGCGATATGACAGGCCCAGGATATGGCCAGAAAACTCTTGTAGGAACCACTGGGGCCGTAGATTGCGCACAACGATTTAGACGGCAGGAAATGCTTAATGATGAAATCCTGCTGCACATCGTAACCATGAGAGCCCCACGAAAGCGGGAGGCGGGTTTTCCTCTCTGTTTTTTGCTCATCTGAAAACAGGCGCCGGACTCTCTCAATATCCCGTAGCCAGTCGTTAAGCTCTGCCTCTCCGATTAACTCTGACACCACCAGCCGGCGCGCCATAATCTCGCGGTCGTGATCGGTATCGAGAAAGCCGGCTTCACACAATGCTTCATAGGTCATCGCCTGCAGCTGACCTAACCGGGAGGCCAGTGCGCCGTAGCGGGTTGTCGGTTCCCTATGCTGGTGGATTGCCTCTGTAACCTCACTGGCTTTCATCGGCTTACCGTGTGCCCAGCGATAAACGCAGGTGAACAGGGCGTCAGATACCGTTTCTACTGACATGACTGCATCTGTCATCGTGGGATCCCTCCGCTCATCTGGAATTTGCCAATCAGCGGGTGATACCAGTACGCCGATCCATACTTACGTTTTGCGCCACGCAGTACCAGCCGCGCCGCTTCCCTGAATTTCTCGTCAGGCACGACATAAGCGCCTGACTTCAACCTGAGTAACATCACACCTGAATTCTTCGCCAGTTCTTCGGCCTTCTTGGTGGAAATACCAAACTCTGCCGCCAGCGTAGTGATCGGACTCATACCCGGGGGAATTTCTCCCCCCTGGCTGTCTGTAAGTGATTTGACCTGCAGCTCGAGGCTCACTACCTTTTCCACCAGCAGATCCACACGCTTTTCCAGCTCGTTAAATTTGACGTTGCTGATCATCTGGATTTCCCCTCTCTGCTCTGACGAAGAGAAAGCTCTGCGTTGGACTCAGCCGTTCCGATTGCTAGCTGGAAGTTACCCAGACAGCGCATTAACAATCCAATGTTCAACATGTCAGAACGCATGGAATCTTCACCGTACTCTTTATTTTCGGATGCGAAATACATGAGGTTCCCAATTGAGGCAATCCCAAACGAGATTGTTGATCCGGCCTCATCAGCTGCTGTGTATACATCCTTCGCCACATCGGGAGTACAGTTGTAATGGACATCTATCAGGCTCTGAAGGTTGTACATGTCAGACATTTTTCCGCCCTCCGTTCTTTTCAAAGGCCTGGTTAATTTCACGAACCCGGTACAGGACCTTATCGAGAAGTTCAAAAGAGAGATCGTTTTCTGCCTGATCACTCCCATGCAATTCTGCGCTTGCAGAAAGCAGGGAATTTATACGGCGAAATTCATCTTCAAAGTCGAGGTCTTCAATTCTCCGGATCATAGCGACCTCCCCTTCGTGTCTACTTCCTCAAAGCGCGTAATTGAGTAAATCCCATCGACCCATAAATAAACTTCGTGACGTTGTTGCTCGTCGGTGATTCGGGGTATGACCTCGGTCAGTAAATGCCGCAATCCGGACTGAACGCGTAACAGACGATTGCGCGAGATGTTTTCAGGCGTGGCGGGTACAGGCGCACAACTGGAACCAATCAGAGCATTAACGCGCTGCTGATCTTCGTAGTAGGCATCCAGATTGATCTCTTTAAGCATTGTGCACCCCCACCGGGCTCTTAATCTCACCCCCCACAACCGACCAAAGGGTCGCCCGGTTTACGTCAGTCCAGGTGAACATATAAGGGCTTTCGGTCCTGATTTTTGCAGCAAAAGCTAAAGCCCAGCCGGGAAAAGCTGCACGGGCGGTTTCTTCACTATGTGCATCTATACGCAGCACAACCGGGGAACATTCAGGATGGTGTTTCGGTGTCGCCAGGAATAGCCATGTAAATTCAGGGCGAGTTTGAGTAGACTGATTGTCAGCCATAACTGTTACCTCACTTAACGGTTTGGTCAGACGCCTCGGTGCTGCTCTAACAGCCCGGGGCGTTGTTTTTTTAGGTTTGCACATGTTAGTGTATAGACCTAATGCACTTGATACTATTTCAACGGGTCTATACATGTCAACAATCAAGAGAGATAAAAGCCCAAAGGGTGCGGGAAAATCTCCCCTGTTCAATGTCAGGCTAATTCCAGAATTTAAGGAACAGCTTGAGGCAGCCGCAGAGCGTGAAGGAATGAGTCTAGGCAACTGGATAAAGGAGCTTGCGCGCGCAGATCTGCGCCGACAGGGCATCGAGCCAAAAGGCTGACCAGAGATGCGCGCGAATCTGCTCATATCTGTTCCGGAAAGCTGAGGCAAATCAACGGGCGCAATTTTGCGCCGGTTGAGCAGAACGCCATTAGCGTATCTATCATTTGGGGTATATCCACAAACGGCGATACCCCCTTTTTGACCACCAGCGTTAACCCTGGTAAGCTGATTCTGTTTTGAGTGATTCCACTGGCGGCCTGGCATGGCCGCCTTTGTTTTATGTGCCATACCGCCCCTCTTACGCTGTCTGCGTGCGACGAGTTGATGCCAAATAACTGTCAAGATCCGACTTCATATAGATGACCTTGCGCCTGACTTTATGATGAGGAATTTCAACCTTTCCCGTGCAGGCCCAATTAGCCAATGTTTGGGAATTCACGCCAAGGTAAGCTGCAGCCTCAGCGCGAGTAAGGCGTTCAAGGATTTGAGATGGGGTCACTAAATGCATATTTATCACCATGTATTTTTGGTTAACAATGGTGAGGAATATCTATCTATAGGTATTGCGGCGGTAGATTCGAAGCGCGTAATGATCACATCACTACGCGCTTTAATATGATCAAAGCGCGTTATGAGGGGATGATGAGCTTAAAAGGTGGGCATGGGCGTACTTTTTCTTTAGGTCCGAGCCCTTCAGATTTCATCCACCGGGTAAGTGATTGCTCGCTCACTGCACCATTGAAATGCGTATAAATTTTTTTAAGCATGGCATTCTTTGTTGTATTTGGATATTTTCCCCAAGTGGCTTTCATTATTGCCATCACTTGATCATATTCATTCTTTTTCACACCTGAGGCATTACTTTGATTTCTTTTTGATATAGCACCTTTAACTTTTATAGTTTCAATATCGTCTCTTAAATGTGCGTGCATGATTGCTGAGTGAGTAAGATATTCTAAACGTGAGGCGGTATTATGAAGCCCAAGCAGACGCATTAAAAGGACAGTGGTAATCATAGTTCCCCCAACAGTTCCTTTCTGTGAGTCAAGGTTTTTAGCCATGTCTTTTGCATCAATTCTGAGTGCCATTGAAATTCTATCATCTAAGGTCATTCCATCCCAACAAGATAAAAGCTCATGCAAATTACTTCGCGTCCGGCTATTAGCATAATCGGCAATAAAATCGTCAATTTCATTAAGCACCTGAAATGCAGCTTCATCACCCTTCATTATCAACCTCTTTTTCATTCATTATGCCAAATAATAAACGTCGTTTTTCTTCATCACTGAGACTACCCAGAGCTGATATCAGTTGAGCATCTAACCCTTTTTTACTCTCAATGAGACCAGCATGTTCCAAGATTGCGTGCTCAATACGAGAAGCAGGTTCCATTAGTTCATCAGCGCTGAAATGTAGATAGCCCTGAGTAACATCAGCGCTTCTCATTGTTCGGTGATTCAGCAGCCGTTTTAGAATGTAGTTCCCAACGCCCACCAGCTCAGCAATAGTGCCGAACGTGCGACGGCCGTCATGCCATTTAAAAGGGATAGGCTGGAACAAGTCTGGGTTTGGGTCTGGCACAGTAGCAGCACTTATACGATCGATAATGTGCCTGTATTCCTTAATTACGCCCTTATCACCAGGGAATACCAATAATTCATTACCAGATTTCATCTTCGCGCGGCGACGGAATAATTTAAGTAGAGTTTCAGTTACTGGCAATTCAAGAGGATCACCGTTCTTAGTGGTATCAATCCAGAAATAACGGCCACCTAGATTAACCCGATCCCAACTGAGTTCTAAAATCTCTGATTTACGCAGCCCAGTAAAAATAGCCATTTCCACAGCATCGCAAACTGCCGCAGCTATATCATCGCGCCCCTGTTCAGCAATATCACGCACAGAGGACAACGCTCTAAACCACCGACCAAGCTCGTTAGTACGAATACGCTCAGTTTTCCTGACGGTTCCGTGCCATTTGCGCTTAGTACTCAGAACCATTGTGGGAGGATCTGGAAGAAGGGTTTTACCTTCATCATCACGATAATGGTCGTGAGCGAAACGGTATATTGCCCGCAGAACGCGCGCCCATAGGTCGGCTTGCGCTTTACTGCCGGTTCCTACCCCAGCGCGTAATGTTGACTTGTCAGTACCAAACCATGCAGTGCCATCAGTAACGGCCTTATGTCTGGATTCCACCCTTTCCCGACTGATCGAGGCAATAGGTTTTTTCAACCAATCGCCAGAGAAGTTTTTCAGGATCGAACGATATTGCTTTGCGGTATTCGCACTCAATCGAGAGTCACGACTCTCGATATAGGTATCCAGTGCATCAGCAAGGGTAACGGATGCCTTTTCGTTTATGCGCTTTTCCACATTTGGGTTTCTGCCTGTGGTGGCTACGTCTCCCAGAAGCTCGAGAGCCTTTGCCCTGGCATTATCGATTGTAAGATCCGGGAAGCGCCCCAACGTGGCACGGATGAATTTGCCATTACGTTTTCTGGAGATGCAGAAACTCTTAACGCCACTAATTCCCACTCGAAGACGCAAGCCGTTAACAACTGTATCGCCATACTCAATCTGACCACGTTCGGCTGATGGCAGGCTTTCGAGCTTAGCTTTCGTAAATTTGAAAGTTTCCACAAACACCCCATACCAAGCGATTAGGGTATCCTGCAAATCGCTTGTTTCACTCCAGGATACCTATAGGATACCGCAAAGGAGTATTTTAAAGTATTTCTGGTTATTTATACAGTATTTTGATACTAATTAACTAACTGAAAAATATAGATAAGTATTTTTAGGTAAGAAGTTGCATCATAACTCATAATCGCTTGGTCGCTGGTTCAAGTCCAGCAGGGGCCACCAAATTTTGGCTTTAAAAACATCAAGTTAAACCACCATTCCACAAGGTGGTTTTTTTATATCAATACTTAGTGTCCTCTTTTTGTCTCCTCAAAGTCTGAGAGCGTTATAAAGACTTTATTTTATGAGTCTCGCCAGACCAGAATAGATGAACATAGCGACTTACTGACGGGAGGCGTTCAAGCCCTATCGCGAAGATGTGACCTGGTGGTCTATTCTGTAACGCTTTTCTCTCTCCCTGTTGTGTTCCAATGCCGCCTGAGTTGCCTGTTCTTCTGCACTGAAGGTTCACTCTGTTTTTACTGAACGTACTTTATACGTTGATTTATATACCTTAAAACAGAATTCAGTCTGTGCCTTGCAAGCACTCTCGTTACCCTCTAGAATTTCCAGAATAAATCAATGGAACAAAACATCGATGAAAAAAACGCCTATCAGGTTGACATTACGTAGGCTCCCAGCCCAGTCGTACACGTTTCCCAGCCACTGCCGATGCCATGTGCTGATGTGCTGATGTGCTGATGTGCTGATGTGCTCAAAAGCCAGCGCCTCAGGCGGCTGGCCCTCAATAAATAGATATTCATAAAGCATCAGCAGCAGGCCAGACTCCAGTGACTCCATTTCCTGTTCATCAATGATCCCAGCTTATTAGCCAACACCAGTGACTCTTGACACTGATGTGTAGATCAAACGAGGAATGCGGGAATAACCGGGAATTGAAGGGAATTAACGGGAGGAAGTACAGGCATCACAAGGCTTCACACTGCAGGGGGTACTGCACCACTCGAAAAAAATCACTTCCAGAACAAATTTAGATCAACCGCCGCTAAAACCATTTACTGTCATATAGACTTATACCGGAAGGCAGGAAATTTCAAAGCGTTTAAACCCTCTTTTAACGCTTTGAAATTGCTATGGTTAGCGGATTCAAAAAAAAACACCGCCATCAATATTTAGTTCCTTTAATGCGTGTTGTTACCAGAATGAGGTTCCAGTAACAACATTTTGATTTTACACAGTTTATTATTTTTTATGTGGAACATGAATTTAAAATTTAGTTCCTTTTAACTCGTCGTTTTTTTCCAGTGACAGCACGGTATACTTTCGTAAGCTCATCATCGCTTAGATCTGTTAGTGATGTAACTTGAAAATTTTTCCGTAGATAGCTTTCTAACCACTTTTCATCATCTTTAGTATTGATTTTGATATATGCATATCGACGTTTTCTCCATTCGATATTATCCGATATGGCGGCCATAGGCTGGGCGTTCAGGCGTCCAATCCATCTATTCAGGAATGTTTCGGCTTTTTCATATGATGTAAATGGGATCAGTCGATACCTGGTAACGCCACAGTATTCATTCAGAGAAGCCCAAACCCCCCTAAAGCTGCTTGGCTTCTTTTTCACCCTTGATTCAAGCTCAACAATATATTTAACAAGTTTGGTTAATTTTGCCGCTTGTGATTCTGATATGTGTTCTGTTCCAGCTTTTACCTCAGCTTTCGTGTTTGTAACGTGCTTTTGAGTTGAGACCATGTTGATTGTTGAGCCAAGTTGGGCAAACTGTACGACGTTTGCCGTCCCCTGGGAAGACACATTTACGCTAGGTTGAAGTGCTGCTGTAACGGTTTTCCTATTTTCAGATTCAATACCTGTAAGTACGTACTGGACATCAATTCCAAGAGCAGCGGCGCCAGCAAGAAACTCAGCACTAATGCCTCTTTGACCGGTCTCATACAGCCGTAACCCCTCTCTAGATACGTTCAACTGTTTTGCAAAATTTGCTTGTGAATAACCAAGGCGTGTTCTTTCTTCAACAAGCCTAAGCGCAATATCAATTCTGATCATATCCATGCATTCACCTGTTGACAGCCAACATTTGTTGGCATATGTTTAATCATAACGTTTAAATGAAACGAACATGAGTATATTCAAAATGGATAAAAATATCTCTTCCGGACAGATGTTATTGCGTCGCGTTCGTGCTGGGTTTGTTTCGCAAGGAATTACTCTGCATGAATGGTGTGTTGTTAATGAAGTTTTATATCCAAACGCTAGGCAGTCTTTGCTTGGAACATGGGCTGGCCCAAAAGGCATTGAGTTGAAGAAGCGCATCCTTCATGACTCTGGGGTTAATCATGATGAAAACTAACAGTGATGTTTGGTTTACCTCTAGAGATCTGATTGGAGTTGCTGGCTTGCCAACGACAGAACGTGGTATCAGAAAAATGGCCAGTTCTAATAACTGGTTATGCCGGGCACGTAATAATCGCGGTGCTCTTGAATATCACATTTCCTCTTTGTCTCACGAAGTCCGCGCCGAACTGCTGGCATCACGCGGTCTGGTTGAAACGTCATCTGGTTTAATCACCCTCCCGCAGGAACCCTCTCGCATAGCCGCCGACGACCTTGAGCGTCAGCGCCTCTGGTCTTGCTGGGAGAGCGCGAG